>CAZURK010000153.1:0-34404 GCA_964623055.1 uncultured Pirellulaceae bacterium | reverse complement strand
CGACAATCGCCGCTGGCAAGAACCACCACCTGTGTTTCATACCGCCACCTCTCGGGAAAGCCACCAAGGAGCGCGCGTCGCCACCTGCGAGAAACGGCCCACATGCCGGAGGTCCACCATGATACCACTCTCGGAGATGTTTGACGATCTTCGGACAGCCAAAACCGCCAGCGGAAACGGTAGGTCAGCCATGATCAGAACTGAACGTGCCATCATCATTCTCCGGTACGTACGTTTCATTTCGGGAAACGCGCAACTCATGTTGCATCTTCCCTGGTTCCCAAGCTCCGCAGCCTGTTGATTTAGTGTAGTCAGGCTGTGCCTGACGCAGTACGTGGTATCGTCATGCACAGCATGACCTACAGGTTGTATCCGAATTCTCGATGCTCGACTAAATCAACAGACCGTCCGGTTTGGGAACGCATTCTCTAGACGTTTGTGAAACTTACCTCGCTGGAAGCACTAACCGTACCTACCGATGCACGAGCGACGAATGCACCTGCCAGGGTGATGACCAGCCCCAAGGGAAACGCCAGCGTGCAGAGGATTCCGACGTAGAACAGCAGATACACGTTTCCGTAGTTCTGGCTGCGCTGCAAATCCGCTGTCACGAACAGGTCTGCTTGGAATGCCAAGACCAGGCAGACGATCAGTGCCACCATCCACACGAATCCGGCCAGCGGCGAGACAACCAACGCCCACAGGATCGACCGCAAACGGCGGCCTCGAAGGCGACCGATGCGTCTCCCCGTTCGCCAGAGAATCACCGGGCCGCCCACAACACAGGCGACCAGCAGCAGTTTGCTGGCCCAAAACACAACCACTCCGACGATCGGAATGCTCCGAGCTTGAGCCGTCATCGCAATCGCGTCCGCCGGGAGTTCGCCGAACGAGCCTGTGAGCTCGTCGCCGGCGCGTGTCAACGGCAGCGTGCTGGCAAACCGCCAGCCTTTGGGCAGTTGCACGTGGACATCAAGGCCGCCGGAACCGGCCCATTCTCGCGCGGGCGCCAAAATGTAGGCCAACTGCCAGTAGAGCCTCGGCGCTCCACCGGTGGCGTAAGACGTTGGTTTGGCGGCATAACGCACGCGAAGCTGATGGGCTCCAGGTTTGAGGGTGATCGAAAAGTGCGGTATCTCCAAAGCCGCACCTGCTCGATAGGGCAACGTTCCCTTGCCACCAATCGCAGGAGTTGAAGCGGGGATTTGCCAGGCGGGTGGCAGCGCATCGACCTTCTTCCAAACAGCGGAGATCGGTTGTTCGTCCAATACCACGGCCGTCGAGTCGGAAACCATGGGACCGCCAACGAAAACCAGGTCGACGGTGCATTCCTCGCCCGTATTCTCGATGTCATATCGAGCTTCAACCTGGGCAGACCCTGCACGGGCCAAGGGCCGCAGGTCAAAGCTCAGCCGTTCGTGTTTGATGGCCACCGACTCCAAACCGTTCGGCTCGCCGATCAGGCGCCCAGGAACATGCGGCGGCCCTGCGTTGGCCCAGGCAACCGCTGGCATTACAGCAAACAGCACCAGAGCACGCAGGATAGTGGTTCTGTTCATGGCTTCGCTCCGCACGAGTTCCTTCGAAGAAGACGTATCGCTATTACGTAGCCGCGTCCTCGGCTTCAGTCGGCTGAGCCTCCGGCTCGGCTTCTGGTGTGACAGGGTCGCTCCAGATTCTGCACTGCGGCAAGGCCTGTTCCAGCTCTTTCACGCCTTCGTTCGTTACCTTGGTACCGTGGAGATTCAGCGTCTTGAGCTCGATCAGACCTTTCAGGTGCTCTAACCCTGCATCCGTCACGTTCGTGCTGCGCAAGCCAAGTTTCTTCAGAGCGGTCAGCGTTCTTAGGTGTCCAACTCCGGCATCCGTGATCTTCGGGCTGTGGATTTCCACAGATTCCAGGTTTGGCAAGCCGCAGAGATGGGTCAGGTCGTCGTCGGTGGCTTCGTTTGATTGACCAAAGTAGACTTGTCGAACGCTTCCCGTGTCGTACCGCTGGATGCTTGCGTCAAGGCTCTCTAGCGCGGTGACGGCGGCGCTGTCGTCCGGTTCGTTTCTGTATACCGGAACCTCTTCCGCCAGAAGTCGTCCCTTCAGTCGCACGGTGATGGTTCTCGATGCGCTCTTTTCCGCCAACCCAGGCGTGTATTGATGTTCCTCCCGGCTGTACCAGAAGACCGTGAATTCCTTCCCTGTCTCCTTTGGTAGTTCAACGACATCTGAGACACGGCTTCCGCGCCCGCCGCCGCCACTGCCGCTGAGCGAGGATTCATTAGGCATGGCGGGGATGCGGAGTGAGGTGCTGCCCCCCACGCCAGTCGTTCCTCCGGGCCGGTCGGAGGCTGATGGTTCCACCTTAGGCACGTCGGCGGACACACGCAGCTTCAGCACAGAACCCTCGTCTGCCTCCCATAAGACGATCTTCCCGTTCAGTCGTTCCGCGATTGAGCCCGTTCTGCCTTCAAATCGCTCTCTGGCCACAGTCACCGGCCCGAAGGACGAAAGCAGTTCCTTCTCTTTCGTCTTCGCGTCCTCCACCTCGCACTCCAGCCACAATTCAAGGAATGTACCGGAGAACTCGTAGACGTACGCATCGAGGTCCAGCAAGTCTTCCAAGACCGCCTCTTTCTCCGGCAGTCTCCTTACCGAAGGCCCGGACGGCTTGACCGGTGACGTGCCCCTATCACAACCCGTCGTCAGCAGCACTGCCACGGAGACGAAACAAACCAGTTTGTTCTTGATCGACATTCTTCTTCTCCCCTTTTTAAGCCCCGCTCGTTTGCAGCTTCCCGCCTCTCACGGATATTCTCGTTCGCGAGCCGAAGAACATCCTACACGAAACATCGTACGTCGTTGTATGACTTACGGTATCCCGAAACGTCAGTGAGGGACTGATCCCTCGCTCACCCATCGGGTTATGACTGTTGATGCAAGATCTTCCGGAAGTTGGGAACGAGGTTGGACAAGTTTTGATCACCCTGGCCTAACACCTCGCACTATCATCTGACTTTGGCGAGCCGATTGTAGGCCGGACCGAGCGCAGCGCTGTTCCGGCAATACGAATATTTCCTGCGAAATCTATGCCGGAACGGCGTCACTGTCGCTCCTTGTTGCCGGTCTACGACTTCTTCAACGGGCTGCTAACACCTCGCGCTACCATCTGACTCTGGCGAGATGCTCGCCGTAGAATCGGATGTTTCTCCTGTCTCGCATCCGGAGATGTACTTCCCCAACAACTCGTCTACTGCGTCTTGGTATTCCAGTGGCAGCGGCAATGCGCCGCACCCGAAGAATGGGGGCCTTGCCCTTGTCTTGAGTATCAACTTCGGATTGGGCCCGCCCTGCCACTCATGCGACTCGATGCGTTCCCAATTCAGCAACTCGGTGTAGTACCAGATCCCGTTTTCACGAATCTGAAGTCGACCGAATGTCATGATGAACCAGTAGATGGCAAACGAAGCGATCCACAGTGCGACCAGAATACGAATCAGCAGATCGTCTTCGCCGAGGACGGCCGCTACCAGAACGGCAGCGACCGCAAAACCTGCAAAGACAGACCACATGACCGCGTTGATCAGAAACAATCGTTTGGTTAGATGCTCGCCGCAATCGAGTACCAGAGGACCGGCTCTGCTTCTGCCGCGAAACGATTTTCCGAAGAACACGACAAGGAAGAACACCGAGAACACACCCAGGACAGCCCAGAAGGACCGTCCGACCGTCCACTGGCACCAGTGTCGGATAGCGACCGTGAGCACGATAGTCACAAGGATGAAAACGACGAGACACACGAGCCCTCGGTTGCGCCCTTGCCGCAATGCAGCACTCGGCATCGCCTTTCGCATATTCTCGATGTTCTTGAGAGTCATTCTGAACAACAGATCGACCTGCCGATGCGCGCGCCAAGCGACGCAGCCAAACAACATGCAAAGTGCTGTGATTGCGACGAGGAGTCCACGCAAACCGAATCGCACGAGCTTTCGTATGCGCATAGCTTTGTTCGCCCATCCTTGAATTCGACGTGCAGTACGACGTTCGAGATGGCGGTTTTCGTGAAGTTCGTCAACAGCAACTAGCTATAGCCAGGTGTGCCCGAAGGGCCTCTGCGGCTGGATTCGCTGGTTAGGCGAGCGGCAGATGAGAACTTACCCAAATACAAGCTCGAAGCGCCAGCGAGTGAGTCCCGAAACACACTTGCTTGCGCGGCGTGCTGGTATGAATTCACCTGCCGCTCGCCTTAGGCCTGTCCGAGCGGCAACGGAAAGGCTATTCCGCCGTGATTCGTTCGAGTATCCTGTTCAGTAATGGAGACTTTGTTCGGAATTGACGACGCAGACGCAAGCCGTGAATCTCGCAGTTTGGCAAGGCTGCGCGAAGGGCGTCGGCATCGTCGTCGCTGAGAGCGACCTCCTCTAGACCCAAGGCACGCAGATGAGTCATTCCTTTCAGGCGCTCCAAGGCCTCGTCCGTAACCTGGCAATAGCTAAGGTCCAGAGTGTTGAGGTTCGTCAGCCCTTGGAAGTGCCGTCAAGTTCACCGCGGTGCTTGCCGCCATGGAAACATGTTGATAATGAGACGCGTCGAAATCTCCCTTCGCGTGACCTTCAGCCCGAAAACATCGCAGACGTGAGACACGTTGCTCCAAGGCACAGAAGAAGTGGCAGGAGCCACAGCGTCAGTATCAGCTCTTTCTTTTCGTGGTCGAATTCGCTAAACGCGTAGAACAGAATGTAGAACGGTATGCACAGGCACATGAGCCCTTTGCCGACATCATCCTGGAAGGCCGATATGAGGAGGAGGATTCCACAGACGGTACTCGCCAGTCCACAAGCATAAGCGAGGATGTTTACCAGCAGTAACATAATGCGATTCTCCTTTTGCTTCGGGTTCTCTCTAGTACTTCCGCGATCATGAACCGTAGGTCTGCACGATGCCGCCAGTGATTACTTCCGCGCCTACTACCAAGCCAACTACCCACCACTTGACAGCGCCCTCGTACAGAAAAATGGCGTAGTAAAGCCAGAACGGTGTGCACAGGCATAGCGTGCC
Source organism: uncultured Pirellulaceae bacterium (assembly GCA_964623055.1). Classification (GTDB taxonomy): domain Bacteria; phylum Planctomycetota; class Planctomycetia; order Pirellulales; family Pirellulaceae; genus JADHUC01. The sequence goes on along the minus strand of CAZURK010000153.1, from coordinate 29,355 downwards.
GATCCACCATTCACATGTCCGAAATGCGTCGACAACAAAGAAGATCCAGCCAGCAACTGCGATGAGCTGCAGCATGACAATGACGGAGGTCATATCCGACCTCCGTCTATAAGCCCGCCAGCGTGCCGACGACGACAAGAGTGCGCAATAAGCCGAATGTCACGAACGACAACACAAGCGCCATATAGAACGCAAACGCATATTGATGATGCCGCCCGAACCACCTTCGCAGCCGTTGTCGCCGCCGGCTCGGCAACACGTGAACGATCACGGCGGCGCAGAAGAGTCCATAGACTGGAAATCCAAACGGGTGATAGTGCCAAGCCTTCGTGAAATCCAAATGAGAGATGTTGGTTACGCTACGAGTCAGTCCACAGCCCGGACAGGGAAGCTCGAACAGATTCTGAAACCAGCAAACGGACAACCGCACGCCATCCACCGGCAGCGCAAAGGATAGGCACAGCGCGAAAACAGAAAGCAGCACCGCCCTCCTGCCGAACAGAATGTCATACACATTCCTTTGTCGGCGAAGTCTCGCTGGACACGAGTATTCGCTTTCGGCATTCGCGGTGGTACAAGCCATGATGCTTGGCTGTCGAAAAACCGAGAATGACAGGTAGGCCGGAACATGTCCGGCCTACGCACTACGCACTCACCCGCCAAACACGGTTTGACGCAGTTCTAGTTCCTCTTGAACTCCACAGGATCACTTCACGTTCCCATGGTCATCGAATTATCTGAGGGCGTCCGGGAATTCGACATGCTAACACCCTAACGGTTCTCGGGAGGGCGAGGCTCCTGCCGAGCCGTGCGTCGGTACCAGCAATCCGGCTCAGCGGGAGCTTCGCCCTCCCAATTCCCGGACACCCTCAGTCATCCACGTCAAGGCCGACGAGACTGGACGGCTTTGAAAGCCATCCCTCGGACAGACTCGGCCTCAGTCGCGCACGCTGCGCGAATCCCGATCGCTTTCAGTGCCGTGCGAGGAACGCGGAAACGAGCCTTGTAACGAAAGGCACCGTGCGTGCCGCTCGTGGGCGCGCGGATTGCGAGAACGGCGAAGATTCTTGTTCCCTGATCCACAGAACTGTTTGCAAAAAAACAACTTACGGCGCCGGGCTATTTTGGTGGAATCTGCCCACGGAATTCACTACACTGGGGGATATGCGTCGCTGGCTTGAGACGTGGATGGAATCTCTCTGATTCGACGGAGATTCTGCGCCTCGATTGCGTCTGAAGCGTGCCTTTGGAGGAAGGCGGCCATGTCGTCTCGCGAGACGTTAGAGCTGATCGCGCGGGCGCGCGATGGTGATCAGGTCGCTGTGGGCGAGTTGGTTGCCCGTTACCGAGACTATCTTTGCACCCTGGCGCGCAAGCAACTCGATTCCGATGTCAAGTCGCGTGTGGATCCATCGGACGTCGTGCAGCAGAGCTGCCTGGAGTTTCACCGTGACTTCCACACGTTTCGAGGCACGGAAGAAGGAGAACTGATCGCCTGGCTCAAACAGATCCTGCGGAACAACGTTGCCAACACGATCCGGCGGCATGTCCATGCCGAGAGACGTTCGGTCGAGAAAGAACGCTCGTTGGCCGACTCGGCTGGGTCGGGGTGCTCGATCGGACAACAGATCGAAGCGGAGCAGTCGTCGCCCAGCGAACGGGCGAGGCGCAACGAAGCGTGGGAACAGTTGGAGCGGATGTTAAGAGAACTGCCCGACGACCAAGGCGAGGCGATTCGATTGCGCCATGTCAATGGTTGGACCCTCGAAAAACTTGCGACACACTTCGATCGATCAGAGATGGCCGTCGCGGGCCTATTGAAACGCGGATTGCAGGGGCTTAGGAATCGTTTGGGAGCCGTGCGGCAATAGCAGCCAAAGTGTCGCCGGTTCATAGCGTCTTCGTTCTACTACTTCGCAGATTGTTGTTTTCTTGCGCGCATTTTGGTTGCGGCCGAGCAAAGCGAGGCTGCGTTGGTTAACGGCGAGCCGAAGGCGACTTCGTGCCGGATTCGCCGACGCCTTCGGCTAGCCGTCAAACGAGAGATGCGGACATCTCATACTGGCGGTGGTATATGTCCAGTGCAGACGAGCAACAAGACGATCCGCGATTCGAGGAGGCACTGGCCGAGTACTTGCGGCGGATCGACCGAGGCGAACACGTCGACCAAGCCCAGTTCATCGCCGAGCACGCGGAGTTTGCAGACGCGCTTCGCGAATACTTCGAGACGGCCGAAAGAGTCGAGCGGATGGCTGCACCGCCCGACGAGACTCTGGATTCTGACAGCCCGCCCACGGCCTCGTCGCCTCCGCTGGACGTGATCCGCTACTTCGGCGACTACGAACTGCTGGAGGAAATCGGCCGCGGCGGGATGGGTGTGGTCTATCGGGCGCGGCAAGTCACCCTGAAACGCATCGTCGCGCTGAAGATGATCCTGGCCGGACAGTTGGCCAGCGATGACGACGTGAAGCGGTTTCACACAGAGGCCGAAGCGGCGGCCAACCTTCAGCATCCGGGCATCGTACCCATCTTCGAGATCGGCCTGCACGAAGGGCAGCACTACTTCTCGATGGGCTTTGTCGACGGAGAAAGCCTGGCACGGAAGGTGGCCGAAGGTCCTTTGCCGCCGCGGGAGGCAGCGCAGATCATCGAGCAAGTCACTCGTGCCATTGCATACGCGCACGAACACGGCGTCATCCACCGTGATCTCAAACCCGGCAACGTGTTGATCGATCGTGACGGCCAGCCCCACATCGCAGACTTTGGTCTAGCCAAACGTATCGAGGACGATAGTGATCTTACCCGCACCGGCCAGATTGTAGGCACCCCAAGCTACATGTCCCCGGAACAGGCATCCGGCAGCCTGGACGAAATCGGTCCTACTGCGGATGTCCATTCGCTTGGCGCGATCCTCTACACGCTGATTGTGGGAAGACCTCCATTTCAGTCAGCAAATGTGAGGGACACGTTGAACCAAGTAAAAACGCAGGAGCCCGTGTCGCCTCGGCAACTCAATGCCGCCGTGCCACGCGACCTGGAAACGATCTGTTTGAAGTGTCTGGAAAAGGAGCGTCATCGACGGTATGCGTCCGCTGAAGAATTGGCCGACGATCTTCGGCGAGTGATCAACAATGAGCCGATCAAAGCGAAGCCGGTTAGCCGGTTTGAGAAAACGTGGCTCTGGTGTAAACGGACGCCCGCAGCCGCTGCCGGCCTGATCGCAACCGTCCTGTTCTTCGTTGTGATCTTCGCTCTATTCGCCTACAGCAGTTCGCGACTCACTTCTTCCACCTATCGACACGAAATCGAAAAGAGCCTGACCACCGTGGCTGATACAAAAGTACGTGAGATTCGGACGTACGTTCGCGAGCGAAAACGGAACGTCACCACATTGGCTCGTAGCCCAGTGATCATCGAAGCCGTCGGGACGTTTGCCGCGGCCTTTGAAGCAGGCAGGGTGGAATCCCAGGAGTACCTTGATCGCGACGCAGACCTCAGGCCGTTCCTGACGGCCTACCAAGAGGAAAACCGATACTACGATCTGCTTCTGATTTCTCTTTCGGGTGATGTCGTCTTCACGGTTATGAGACAGGACGACTTCGCAGGGAACTTGTTCAACGGACCGTATCGCGATACGGAATTGGCCGAGTCGTTCCAGAAGGCGGCTACGTTTCACATCACCGAGATGTCGGATTTCAGGTATTACCCGCCCTCGAACAAGCCGGTCGCGTTTATTGCCGCCCCTGTCTTCGAGCTGGGGCGCGTGATAGGGGTGGTGGCGCTGCAGGTGGACGTGGACGAAATCCACACGCTGACCGGCGACTACACCGGCTTGGGCGACACAGGCGAGTGGATAATCGCTTCGAGAGAAGATGACCAGTTGGTGTTCGTCAGTCCGCTCCGCTACGATTCAGATGCGGCATTCCGGCGACGGGTGCAACTTGGCTCTCAACTGGCATTGCCAATGCAGCGGGCCGTGCAGGGGCAGAGAGGCTCGGGCATATCCTATGACTATCGAGACAAAGAGGTTCTGGCGGTATGGCACTACATGTCCGATGTCAGGTGGGGGGGTCGTCGCAAAGATAGACACCAGCGAGGCATTTGCGCCGGTTCGTCGCCTTCAAGTTTGGAACATCACGATTGGCGCCATCGCAATACTTGGTGTAATAGTGGCCGCCGCGTTGAGAAATTGGAGTAGTGAAATGATGACCGTCATCTTCGTAATCGCACTTGCGGTCCTGATCGAAGCCGTCGTCCTGGCAGGCGCGTTGCTGATTGCGTCATACGTCGCGGAGTTGGAATTGCCGTTTCTTTCCGAGTTTGCCTGGAAGGTCGTGGTGGTCGTCATCGCGTCAAATGTGGCCGGCGCAGTTCTGAACTCGTTCATAGGATCGTTCTGGGGTTCGCTGGCTGGTTTGGCAGTCTTCTGGATGATGCTTTCGGCCTTCTTCAAGATCGACCTATTCAAAGGACTCCTGATCCTCCTGCTGATGTGGGGAATTCGCCTCTGGTTGATCAGTGCTCTGAAGGCTGCGTTCTCGGTGGCTTTGTGAGGCGAAACCGGCAGAACGACCGGCGACGGCCAAGCTGCAAGAGAAACGGTTCATCCGCTAGAAGCGTGCATGGTCCTCAGACCCAGATGCACGCCAAATAGATCGCATGGCATGCACTTTTGATCGTGAGATTCGCCGTTGTATGCGAGCGCGTAGGGCCGTTCATGGCCCTTCTCCGCCGAAGGCGGTGTTGGAGCCGACGTTTACGTCGCGTGGTCGAGTCGTCTCCGAAGCCCCCGTTCCTGTCAACCCGTGATGAATCACGGGCCTGAGACCGCTGCGCGGCAAAAGGGCGTTAACGCCCTTGGCTCCTGCCAGCCCCCGCTCCGACCAGGAAATCACCGTCTTCACTGTGGGTGGATGAAGCACAGGACCCCTCGCTACAGACACGGGGGGCGATGCTACATTGGAGGCCACTGCAAGGTCTGGATCGTCTCCGGAGGCAAGCTAGATGGGGGTGCCCCGAAAAACGGGAGGGCGAGGTGGAGGGCTATATGCGCTGCCCAGCGTGTGACGATGTTGGGTTGGTCAGCCATCACGTGTCTTAGTACAAGCCAGTCAAGGTTGACCAGTGCCCGTCGTGTCACGGGATGTGGTTGGAAGACCGTGAATTGGACACTTTGATGGAAGACAAGAAGGAAATGGAGGAAGAACTGAGTTCGCCCGGTGTGATAGAGTTCTTGCGAAGACTGGTAAGACGATTGGTTAGGGGAGAATCGTAGGGCGACGTTGGGCCGCAGGTAAATCCGAAGCTCGAAATCCGAAATCCGAAACAAATCCAAAATCGGAAGTACAAATGACCAAAAACTATAGCCACGGAACCGTGGTAGCTACGCTCGCCAGAACGTGGTCGCAGCTCCAGACGACGTCCCACGTTCTGGCGAACGTGGCTACATCTGAAATACGGAAGTTATTATTCCCGCGTTCCTAGGGCCTGGGGCGTCATTCACTATGCGAAGGAAAGCACCCGCCAGCCGGCGGCTAGGCCGGCTGTACGGCAGCGTCTCTTCGTTTTGGACATTCCCGCTTTGAGTTTTGGATTTGTTTCGGTCTTCGTGCTTCGGATTTGGAATTTCGATAGTATACGGCGGTGGGCCGCGACGACTTGGCCCAGCCTACTTGTTTGCCGATTTTGGAGATCTTGATGGATAGGCGTAGCGATTCGTTCTTCGATGTGCCGAAGACGGTTGTGTCGATGAGCAAAGGGCCGATCGAATTGCCTGCGTGCTACTTCGACGCATCGAATTACCTTGCTCTGTTCCAAGTGGACGCTGATAGAGCCGTCGAGAAGCTGCGTGGTTTTCCCGTGCAGCCGGTACTCGTGTCTCGGAAGGCGGTAGCGGTTCTGACCTTTTTCGTGTTCCGCGACAGCACGCTGGGGCCGTATCTCGAAGTGGGTCTGGCGATCCTGGCGACGCTCGATAGCGAATCACAAACGCAAATCTCGTTCGGCGACTTAATGAAACCTTCCTGCCGCGAATCGTTGGCATCGTGGGTGTTGGATCTACCCGTGACGTCGCCGCTGGGCTGTGCCGCGGGTTGCGAAGTCTGGGGATATCCAAAATTCGTCGCCCAACTGTCGATCGAACTGAACGGCGACGGTTTCCAGTCGCGGGTGGTGGATACGGACGGCAAGCTGATCATGGAAATGACCGGCGAGCTGGGATACGTGTTGTCGGATGAGATTCCCGGCATGGCCCCGCAGACCTACTCGATGCGCAACGGCCGGTTGCTGCGGACCACGGTCGCGACCCGATCGCGATGTGAGACCAGCGGTGGCGGGTCCATTCGGCTTTCGATCGGCGATTCGCAGCATCGCATGGCGAAGAACCTGCAGGACCTTGGCCTGGGTGGGAAGATGCCAAAGGTGATGCAGACCGCCGACGACTTTCAGTCGATCTTGTTCGCCGGCGAGCCGGTGTAGCCGTACCTTTCGTAGTACGGTTTCCACCGCCGAAACACTTCACGCTCCAAGTCGGGCGTCGGCGCGTAGTGGTGGAGCTGGTAGTCGGCGTGCCGCTGCGTGTAGGCTTCGATCGCAGGTCGTACCGCCTCGAATTCGCCCAGGTCCAGGCGTCCGTAGATCCGCTGCATCGTGTCGACCGTGCCCGTGACAAGATCCTCGTAGCGGACGTCCAGGAATCGGTCCTGTGGGACGAGCGAGCGGGTTGCCTCCAGACGCACATGCATCCGGTCGAACGTCGCAAACACGTGTTCGTCCAGTCCCTCGAAGCTCGGCTTCTGGTAACCGTACATCACGTAGAGCGACTTCCACAAACGCATTGTCGACATGAACACGGCAAGTGGATGCCGGACCATGTTCAGGAATAGTGCATTCGGAAACAGCTCGAGCAGGATTGGCAAGCGAAAGGTATGCGTCGGCGACTTCAACACGATCCGGCCTGGTTTCCTGTAGTGAATCTGTTGGAGAAAACGCCGTAGGACCTTCTTCCAGCGTTCGCGTTGTCGCCGGGGAATCGTATCCAGTTCCAGGTATTCCTGATTCTGCGGCGGCCGGTTCGGAAAGGCGATCGTCGCGTAGGGGCTTGGGATTCCCAGATTGCACAGCGCGAATTCATCCTCTTGGGGCTGGTCCCAACCCATCTGGACATTGTCGAACTGACGGCTTCGCGGCAGCGCAAAGCCGGCCCAACTCTTGAGAAAGCGCTCGGTAAACAGAAAATGGTTCGGCGCAAAGCACTGGAACGTTGTCGGGCAGGTGTGTCCCGGATCGAGAGCCAGCAGTTCGTGCAGCAGCGTCGTTCCCGTTCGCCAGTGACCAATGATGAACAGCGGATTGTGTTCGAGCGGAATACGTTTGACTCGAGCGCCGTACACCAACGCCTGGATGACTCCGAGGCCCGAGTTCGCCACCGAGAAAGCCAGATCCACTATGCATTCAGGCCAACAAGTCAGGTGCACGCGAAAGCGGTTGTTTTTGAGGATTCGCGCGAGTGCGCAGAGATTGGCGCCGGTCCAGATCGCGGCCTGATTCCAAGGCGGCTTGCGAAAATGGTCGTCGTTGTCCGTCGGCATGATGGGCTCGTCACCGAAGGAGTTCTGGCAGCCAAAAGCTGTGTCTCTTGCGTCCCTTATCCACCCCGCAAGGTAGCGGCTATCTTGCCTTACAGGAATTCCTTTATGGACGAAGCGTGGGCGGTTTGCAATGGAGGCGGCGCGAGCTTAGATTGGGAAGTGTATTTGAATTGTCCTTGTTATTCTTGTGATTGCCACCAGTGAGTAGATTTTGTCGGCAAGCCAGTCGCTTGCCAAGCGAGGAAGACGGACAAGAGAAACCCCAATGAGCACAACGAACGAGACTCGCAAATCGGAGATACGGGCACGACGGACCGTCGAAACCCCACGCAAACAGGAACTCAAGGCCGAGACTATCTGGCCGGTCAGCCCGTCACCAAACGGAAAAGCAGCGATCGAGCAGTTGAAAGACCGGCTGGCGGAAGACCGCGTGACGCGACTGGCCCTCATGTTCCTGGACAGGTACGAGGGCGCCCATCTGAAGGACACAGTGGTCGACTGGATGGACGACCAACGGCGTCTACGCATGTGCGGCAAGACCGCCATCAACTTTGGCTGCGACAGTCTCCTCGGGCTGGACCGGGACCCGCGAATACAAAAGGCACTGGTCGACTCGCTCGACGAGTGGGGCCTTCACAACGGAGCTTCGCGCGCGTTCCACAACGCGGCCCTTTGCGAAGAGGCCGAACATCGTTTGGCCAGATGGCTTAACGTGGAAGATACGCTGATCTATCCCAGTGTAACGCTGGCCAACGTGGGTCTGCTGCCTGCCTTGGCGGGCAAGGGGGACCTGTTGGTTGTCGACCGTCAGTCCCACGACACACTTTGGCAGGGGGCGAAGATCGCAGCGCAGAACGGAGCCACCCTGAAGGAATTGAATCCTTGTTGTGGCGACTCCCTTCGCAAGATTCTCGAAGCCGAAGACTATGAAGCCTGCGTCGTCGCGGTCGACGGCGTCTACAGTATGACCGGCGACATTCCGCCTTTGGACGAATTGGACCGAGTGACCCGCGAGTTTGGCGGCATTCTGTACGTGGACGATGCGCACGGGACGGCCGTGGTCGGCCCTCACGGACGAGGCGCCACTGAGATGAAACTGGGTTCACTGAGCAACGTCTTGATGGTCGGCTCGTTGTCGAAGGCATTCTCCTGCCTGGGGGCGTTCGTCACGTGTGACAAGGCATTAAAGAGGATGCTGAAGATACGCTCCAGCACGTTCATTTTCGGTGGTCCCGTACCGCCGCCTTATCTGGCCGCGATCATCGCGGTTTGTGATCTGATAGAGTCGCCTGAATTCGACGAGATCTTCGAGCGTTTGCGAGTTCGGGTGCGGCGGTTGGTGGACGGAATTCGACGGATCGACCTGAAGATGACGGGTGGTGAAGCGGCGGTCGTTGCCATCACCGTCGGAGATATTGAACAGACGCTGAAGGCAGGCAAATGGCTGTTCGATCGCGGGTTCTACCTCCAGTCCGCCACTTACCCAGCGGTTCCTTTGATGGGCGGGATGCTGCGAATCCAGGTGAACGCAATCCACTCGGCCGAAGCGATTGACCGTCTGCTTGACGCCCTGGAGGGCCTGAAGGCTGCATTCCAGCTACCGAGTGCCTGACCTGCCGGGGAATCTCCCTACATGACACAAGACTTCCATCGCCGCCATGCTACGGCGCTGTTGCTTGCTGCGGTGGTTTGTCTGCCTGTAGTCGTCTGGGGACTGGTCAATGCATACAAGCGGTCCGATAACAGCATCGACCAATGGCTGCCCAAGAACTGCAAGGCCACCAACGAGTACTATCGGTTTCGCCGGCTGTTTGGATCGGACGAGACGGTACTGGTCAGTTGGGAAGGTTGCACGCTGGACGATACTCGCTTGGAACGTTTCGCGCGAATCATGGAAGGAGAGGGGGACGGTGCCGAGCCCTTTCCATGCTCGCATCTTGTCGAGCACGTGACGACGGGTCAGCGGGCTTATGATCAACTCCGATCGCTCGATGTTTCACAGAAATTGGCCCTGCGCCGATTGCAGAGCGTTCTGGTCGGTCCGGACGGTCAGACCACCTGCGCCGTGGTCACTTTGGCCACGGACAATCCCAGCGAGCGAGCCGAAGTAGTTGATGCGATCCGGCGAGCCGCTGTCGAGTTGTGCGATATTCCCTCCGAGGATCTGAGGCTGACCGGTGATGCCGTGATCAGCGTCGGCATTGATACGGAAGGGGAAGAGGCGGTCAATCGACTGGTTTGGCCATCGGCTCTGCTGGCGTTGATCGTCGCCTGGGCCTGTCTGCGGAGTGTCAAGCTGGCGATTATTGTCTTTGCGTTGTCACAGTATTGCATGGCAGCCAGCGAAGCGATCATCTACTACACCGGCGGGACGATGAACTTGCTGGTGGTCATGGTGCCGGTGCTGGTCTACGTGCTGGCCGTATCGGCAAGCGTCCATCTGCTGAACTACTACCGTGACGCCGTGCGGAAGCACGGGCCAATAATGGCGCCTCGAGAGGCGCTCCGGGCAGGTTGGCAGCCATGCCTGATAGCGTCGGTCACGACCGCCTTGGGGTTGGCCTCGCTGTGTGTCAGTCACGTTGTGCCCGTGAAGACCTTCGGCATCTACGCATCGGCGGGCGTTCTGATCAGCTTTGGCGTATTAGTGTTGCTGCTGCCCGCAGCAACCGCCAAATTCCCGGTCGTGCCTCGCGTGGCCCTCGGCTCCGGATCGATGGGCGACAGCCCAAGACGCGCGCACGTTCTCGCGCCCGTCGCCGACAGCGTTATTCGCCGGCCTCTAGTGGTCATTCTTCCGTTCGCGGCGGCTTTCGTGGTATTGGCTGTGGGGCTGACCAGAATTCAAACGTCTGTCCAACCGGCGCGGTTTCTTCCGCCAGAAAGCCGCTGGATCTCCGACATAAGCTGGTTTCGCCAGCAAGTCGGACCGCTGGCCTCGGCGGAAATGGTAATCGGGCTGCGGGACGACTGCGGATTGTCGTTCGCCGACCGCATGCGAGTTGTCCGCGACGTGCAGATTCGGGTCGCACAACTGGACCGCATCGAAGGTGCTGTCTCTTGTGCCACGTTTGCCCCAAAACTGGGTCGGTTTGGCGGTATATCGGCTGGCGTGGGCCGGTACGCCCGTCGGGCCGCGGCAGACCTGCTGCTTGAGCAACACCGTGACGAATTCATCGAGGGACGCTATCTGGCCGAAGACGGGGATTGGGAAGGGTGGCGGATCGAAGCTCGTGTGTCCAGCTTCAGCGATCTGGACTACGAAGCATTTGTCCAGAAACTGGAGGCGGAAGCTCGCCATGTCCTGACCGCCGCTGGAATCTCGCCGGGAGCAGTTGAGATAACTAATACCGGCGGTGTGCCTCTGGTCTTCACCGCTCAGCGCGAACTGCTCAACGCTTTGATGATCAGTTTCACGCTGGCCGTGTGTCTGGTCGCCGTCGTGATGATGCTAGTCCTGCGTAGTCTGTCGGCAGGACTCTTGGCGATGATCCCCAACGTTTTTCCGGCGTTGGCGACATTCGGCGTCATGGGGTGGATGGATGCAGTGGTGGACGTAGGCGCGATGATGACGGCGAGCATCGGGCTGGGGATTGCGGTCGACGACACGCTGCACTTTCTCACATGGTACCGCCGAGCCAGCAACGATGGGGCCAGCAGGCAGGAGGCGATTCGCACGGCGTACCGCCGTTGCGCGGCAGCCATGCTCTACACTACCTTGATCGCTGGCTTGGCCCTATTTGTCTTCTTCTTCAGTTCGTTTCAGCCGGTATCGCAGTTCGGCCTGCTGCTGTTCATGTTGCTGGTCGCGGCGCTGGTCGGCGATTTGCTGCTGCTGCCCGCGTTGCTGGCCACTCCGTTGGGAGCTTTCTTCCAACGCGGGACGAACATCACGCGTAGGACTGCAACGTCCCCCTCCGGCGAACATCCAACGTAGCGCAATGAAACGAGCCCAAGAACGGGTAGTAGTTCTCGAACGGGCATGGAATGGGCTCGAATCCCCAGTCTCGCATCGCTTGGATCATCGGCTTCTGCCGTTGTTCCACGATCACGCGTTTCTTGTCCAGCATCAGCACGTTCATGTTCGCCCACGAACTGATGAGCCGCAGTTCCTTGCTTTCACTGGGGACGGGCTGAGGCGCGATCAGCAGGTCCCAGCTTTGCAGGAACTCGGGCAGCTTCTGCGTATCGACCCATTCCGGGTTGACCAGGATCCTTCCGGGCGCCAGAGGCATCAGCGTGGTATCGATGTGCATGGCCTGAGGGCTGCGCGATTGGATAACATGAACACGGTATTGGTCACCCAAGTGTCGCTGGAGCCACATGATCCCCATCTCGTTAGTCACATGGCTTTTTTGGCCGATGATGTCGGTGCCGCATCGCACAAAGTCGGCTGCGTCAAACGTCGGCTCGAACTCCGTGACCACATACCTCATCTCGTCATCGCCGTAGTTTGACGGCTGGAAGTTGTCGTGGTACTGGTCGTTGGTGAGTTGGGGTTTGGGGGCCGCGACCCACTTGGCCCCCTGTGTGAAATACTCCTTGAACAAGGAACGATAGGCCCATGTCTCGAAATACCGGCTTCGGTCGGCCATCGGAGTCTCGATGATCTCGTTTCCGACGACCAGAAACGGATCGCGCGGATTCGTGGCGCTCGAACCGCAGGGGACCTTCCAGGCCGGTGTGCGGAATGGAATCTCGTAGTCGACGATTTCCGGGCGCCGAACGGTGATTCCTTCAGACTCCAAGATGTGAATGAACTGGTCCAGGTCCTCTTGAGCGGCCTCGATCATCTCGGTCGGATACGGCACGCCGCCAAGTGCCAGAATCTCGTCGATTATCGACGACTCGCTGGGTGGAAAGGTGTGCTTATTGATGATTTGGGCATCAGGGAGCATAGCGTGTTCCAATCGCCCGACGATCACCTCCTCCAGCGGATCCCATTCGTTAAACGAGTTGACAGGGCAGACCTGGGTCTGTTCGGCGGCTTGCATCCGAAGGTCCTTCACTAACATGACGGGTCTGAAACAGCGTTCGTGAACTCGTGCAGATGGTACCACGGTTCGTGCCGGGATTACCAGGGAGCCAAACGGCGCCGCCTTTCGGAAATGTAGTTACGATGTGGCTGCTGCGCTCCTTGTACGTTTGCGGTGGCTTCCTAAAATACAATGTTCCGCACAGATTTGGCCCTTATGCCAGTGTTGGCTGGAGAAATAGCACGGAAAAATGCCTGCCTCGGACATCATTGTCAAAGGCGCTCGGGAACATAACCTTCGGGATGTCGATCTGGTTCTGCCGCGGAACAAGCTGATCTGCTTGACCGGCGTCAGCGGATCGGGCAAGAGTTCGCTGGCGTTCGATACGCTGTATGCGGAAGGCCAGCGGCGGTACGTCGAGAGTCTATCCAGTTTCGCTCGACAGTTTCTCGGGCAGATGCCCAAGCCGGACGTGGACTATATCGCCGGCCTGAGCCCTTCGATTTCCATCTCGCAGAAGTCCACGGGCAATAACCCTCGATCAACGGTCGGGACCATTACCGAGGTCTACGACTATTTGCGTGTGCTTTTTGCGCGCGTCGGACAAGGCACCTGCCCCAAATGTGGCAAACCGATCACCGCTCAAACGCGCGAACAGATCATCGCTCGGATCCTGCAGCTCGAACAGGGAACTCGATTCGCCGTGCTGGCGCCTATCATCCGAGGACAGAAGGGCGAATATCGCGATCTGTTCGAGGACCTGCTGAAACAGGGTTTTGTGCGTGCGCGTGTCGATGGCCAGGTCGTATCGCTCGCTGAGCGACTGCAGTTGGACCGCCAAATGCGGCACGACATCGAAGTGATGGTGGACCGGTTGATCGTCAAACCGGCGGTCCGTTCGCGGTTGGCCGAAGCGGTCGATCTGGCGTTGAAAGTTGGCCGAGGGAATCTGATCGTGGCGGAAGAGCCCTCTCCCAAACCGTCTCCCAGCGGGAGAGGGAGTGAGCAGCCCGCACGTCAGCCCTCATCCAAAAGAGGCCGGAGGAAGAAGCCGAACGACATTGTCTTTTCCGTCGACTACGCTTGCACGGACTGCGGCCTGAGCTTCGAGCCGCCCAGCCCGCAACTGTTCAGTTTCAATAGCCCCCAGGGCATGTGCCTGGAATGCGACGGACTGGGCCAGTTGTACACGTTCGACCCGGATTTGCTTGTGCCCGAAGGCAACCGCAGCCGGTCGTTCAAGCAAGGCTGTTTTGAGCTGCTCGGTAGGTGGAAGGACTTGGGCCGCTGGCGGCGGCATATCTACCAGGGCGTGGCGGACACGATGGAGCGCAAGCTCGGGCTAACATCCGGCGCGATGCTGGAAACACCGTGGGAGGATGTTGACGCCGCGTTTCAGGAACTTCTGCTATGGGGCACGGGCGACGAACACATCACGTTTACCTGGCGGGGCGGCAAGTCGCCCATGAAGTACGGCGGGCAGTTCGAAGGGATCATCCCTACGCTACTGTCCAAGTACCGCAACGGCAAGAACCGCATGTACCTGCGGCAGCTCGAAAAGTACATGAGCACCGCACCGTGTGCCTCGTGTCGTGGGCAGCGGCTGAATCCGCAGGCTCGATCGGTCAAGGTGACGACAGGTCACCAAGGATTCAAAGACCATCCGACGTTAGGGCTGCCCGAGGTGTGCACTCTGTCGATCGCCGAGGCAGCGGATTTCTTCAGCCAACTGGAATTGGACAAGACCCGTTCGTTGATTGCAGGCGAAGTGCTGAAGGAAATCCGCGCACGCTTGAGCTTTTTGCTGAACGTCGGGTTGGACTATCTGACGCTGAACCGTACGGCACCAACACTTGCCGGAGGCGAATCGCAACGCATCCGGCTGGCCGGCCAAATTGGTTCGGGGCTGGTCGGCGTATTGTATATCTTGGACGAACCGTCCATCGGTCTGCACTCGCGCGATAACCATCGGTTGCTGTCGACCCTCGGCCGGCTTCGCGATATGGGCAACACGGTCGTGGTGGTCGAACACGACGAAGACACCATGCGGGCCGCGGATCACATCATCGACTTCGGCCCCGGACCCGGCGTGCGCGGCGGCGAACTCGTCGTGGCGGGGCCACTACGAAAGGTGCTCGGCGAAAAACGCAGTATCACCGCAAAGTACTTGGCTGGCGAACTGGAAATCGAGGTGCCCGAAGAGCGCCGGCCGATTGGCGACCAGCGTCTGCGTGTGGTGGGTGCGTCGCACAACAACTTGAAGAAGATCGACGCGGAAATCCCGTTGGGAGCGTTCGTGTGCGTGACCGGTGTGTCAGGTTCGGGGAAAAGTTCCCTTGTGAACGATATCCTGGTCGAGGCGTTGCGACGGGACTTGAACCACGGCGAAGGGAGCCCCGGAGCGCACTCGGCAATCGAAGGCCTCCAGTACCTGGACAAACTGATCGCCATCGACCAGTCGCCGATCGGTCGCACGCCGCGCTCGAATCCGGGCACCTACATCAAAGTCTTTGACGACATACGCAATCTTTACGCGCAACTGCCTGAATCGAAACGCCGCGGATACAAACCGGGGCGTTTCAGTTTCAATGTGGACGGCGGCAGATGCGGGGCCTGCGGCGGTAACGGGTCCAACCGGCTGGAAATGGACTTCCTGGCCGACGTCTGGGTCACCTGTCCAGTCTGCGAGGGCCACCGGTATAACCGCGAGACGCTGCAGGTCAGGTTCAAGGGCAAGTCGATCGCGGAAGTCCTGGAAATGGACGTCCAGCAGGCGTTGGAGCTATTCGAAAACATCCCGAAGGTGCGACACAAACTCCAGACGTTGCACGACGTAGGGCTGGATTATCTGAAACTGGGCCAACCGTCGCCAACGCTATCGGGCGGCGAGGCCCAGCGGATCAAACTGGCTCGCGAACTGGTCAAGAAGAGCACCGGTCAGACGCTGTATCTGTTGGACGAGCCGACCACCGGTCTGCACTTTGCCGACATCAAGATGTTGCTGAAGGTCCTGCACGACTTCGTCAGTGCAGGCAACACGGTCTTGGTAGTCGAACACAATCTGGACGTTGTGAAGACGGCCGATTGGATCATCGACCTGGGCCCCGAAGGCGGCGACGGCGGCGGTCGGATCGTAGCGACGGGAACACCGGAGCAAGTAGCCGCGCACCCCGACTCGTACACCGGCCAAGCGTTAACCGCCGTCCTGCCGCAAGCGTCGTTGCAGGAGAGCAACACCCAAGTCGGCCCCGCCTGCCGGGCGGGGCCTGCCTCGCCGACCACGGCCCCAACACGCAGAAAACGTTCTCAAGGAAAAGCCCGCCTGGCCAAAGAAATCATTGTCCAAGGCGCTCGCCAACACAATCTGAAAGGCATCGACGCCAAAATCCGCCGCGACAAAATGACCGTGTTTTGCGGCCCAAGCGGATCGGGCAAGAGTTCGCTGGCGATGGATACGATCTACGCGGAAGGCCAGCGGCGATATGTGGAGAGCCTCAGCGCCTACGCCCGCCAGTTCGTCGGCCAGATGCAGAAGCCGAAATTGGACCACATCGACGGTCTCTCGCCGGCCGTGGCGATCGAACAGAAGAACCTCGGCAACACGCCACGATCCACGGTCGGGACGGTCACGGAGATCTACGACTATCTCCGGATCTTGCTGGCCCGGGCGGGCCAGCCGTACTGTCCCGACTGCAACGTGCCGATCGGGACTCAGTCGGTAGACGAAATCGTTGACAAGATTTTGGCCGTGCCGGAAGATACGCGGTTGTACCTGATGGCGCCGGTAGAAATCGAAGCGGGCCAGCGATACGAGACGTTGTGGGACGAGATACGCGCTGCCGGCTACGTACGAATCCGAGTCGACGGCGCCACGTATTCGATCGACCAACCGCCGGACATCGACCGCCGGCGACGCCATTCGGTCGAGATCGTGGTCGACCGGGTGGTGGTCCAGGCTCGATCTCGCTCCCGGATTGCCGAAAGCGTAGAAGACGCACTTGCCGTGGGCAAAGGGGTAATTCGCGTAGCTCGCGTTCGGGACAACGTTGCCGAATCGCGATGGAAAGTCCGCGTCCACAGCCAACACTTGGCATGCGATCGGTGCGGACGGAGTTTCGAACCGCTGACGCCACACAGTTTCTCCTTCAACAGCCCGCTTGGCTGGTGTGAATCGTGCGAAGGTCTCGGTATCCAGGTCGGTACTAATCCGGCAGCATTGTTGCGCGATCCAAAACTGACTCTGGCCGAAGGCGCGGTTGCCCTGTGGCCAAATCTGGAACATCAGGTGTCGCAACTGATGCTCAAGTCGTTGTCGCACGGCACGGGCCTGCCGATCGACAAGCCGTTCGAGCAACTGGACGCACGCGAGCGGCGTCTGGTGATGCACGGCACCGGCGATCAGTGGTTCGACGTGACACCGGGCGGCAAACGCAAACGCCGTGCGGCGCGTCCTCTCTTTCGATTCCAGTTCAAAGGGCTGTATCCGGCGTTGGAGGAGGCATCGCGTCTATCGCCGTCGTTCCGCGCGCGTCTGGAGCAGTTCGTCGACGAGGTGGAGTGTTCCGCGTGCAGCGGAAGTCGCCTGCGCGACGACGCGGCGGCCGTGCGTTTTCACGGCAAAACGATCGACGAATTGAGCCGACTGTCGCTGAGGCAAATCCGGAAAACCCTCGCCGGTTGGAAGCTGTCGTCGCGCGAACAGAAGATCGCCGGCGAACTCGTTCGCGAGATTCGTGGCCGGGTGCAGTTCCTCATAGACGTCGGCCTGGACTACCTGACCTTGGGCCGCGGTGCCGCAACACTGTCGAACGGCGAAGCGCAGCGAATTCGTCTGGCCAGCCAACTGGGTAGCGGACTCTGCGGAGTGCTGTACGTGCTGGACGAACCGACCATTGGACTGCACCCGCGCGATAACCGCCGGCTGCTGGGGGCGCTGCACAAGCTGCGAGATCTTGGCAACACGCTGCTCGTGGTCGAACATGATCGCGACGTGATTGCCGGTAGCGACTACGTCTGCGACTTTGGGCCCGGCGCCGGGAAACATGGCGGGCAGATCATCGCCCAAGGTACATCTCCGCAGATCTCGCGGCGACGTGCGTCGGTTACCGGCCCGTATCTTGGCGGCAAGAAGGCGATCGCCATACCGGCCAACCGCCGGCTACAGCACTTGCCGGACGGCGACGGTTGGTATCGAGTGAACGGTGACACGACTGGCGACACGCGTTCTGCGCCCGCGCCGTCTGTCGGAATTGACTGGCTGGAGATCGTCGGCGCGCGCCATAACAACCTGAAGAGCGTCGACGTACGAATCCCGCTGGGCACGCTCACGGTCGTAACCGGCGTTAGCGGCGGCGGGAAGAGTTCGCTGATCGACGACGTGCTGTACGGCGCACTGGCCAAACGTCTGCACCGCGCGAAAACGATTCCCGGCGCTCACGACGACATCCGCGGCGTGGAACACATCAACAAAGTGATCCGCGTTGATCAACAGCCCTTGGGCAACTCGCCCACGTCGAATCCCGCCACGTACACGGGCGTGTTCGAGTTGATTCGCACGCTGTTCGCACAATTGCCCGAAGCCAAACTGCGCGGCTATACGGCGCGGCGGTTCAGCTTTAACGTAGCCGGTGGGCGTTGCGACGATTGCGAGGGTAACGGCCAGCAGTGCATCGAGATGCATTTTCTGCCGGACGTGTGGGTCGAGTGCGAAACATGCAAAGGCAAACGGTACAACCCGGAGACGCTGGCAGTCGCCTATCACGGCCGTTCGATAAGCGACGTACTGGACATGACCTGTGACGAGGCGCATCGGCTGTTCGAGAACATCCCAAAGATCCGCCGGATTCTGCAGACGTTGTGCGATGTTGGTTTGGATTACGTGACGCTGGGCCAGCCCGCGCCGACCCTATCGGGCGGTGAGGCGCAACGCGTCAAGCTGGCGGCGGAACTGTCGCGACCGGATACCGGCCGAACGCTGTATCTGTTGGACGAGCCCACCACCGGCTTGCACTTCGACGATTTGACGAAGCTGCTGGACGTCCTCCACCGGCTGATCGATCTGGGCAACACGGTCGTGTTGATCGAGCACAATCTGGATGTGATCAAGCAGGCCGATTGGATTATCGATTTGGGGCCCGAGGCAAGCGAACAGGGCGGGACGGTGGTGGTTGAGGGTCCGCCGGAGACGGTTGTTGCCTGCGCGGCTGGCGGGGACGGACTTGGAAGTCCGTCCCACAAACCCGCGAAAGGCAAGGCGGGCGGAAGGCCCGTGTCCCATACGGCTTTGGCGCTGGCGCCGGTGCTCGATGCCGGTCCGCTCGAAGAACGTCCAGTGTACGATCCGGCGGCTGCGGAGCAGAGACGCGATGGCGACTTGGACATCACCGACGTTGGCCAAGACGCGAAGATGCCGTGGGAAACGGACGGACGCGGCTGGCACACCAAGGACCGCGTTGGCCGCAGGGGTGAACCGTGCCGATGGGATGGACGAATCCTGGAACGCGTCGTCGACCGCATTCACGAGTTGGGCGAGTTCAGCGATACGAATTGGAACGCTCGCAGCGTGGTCGAGATCGCTGCGTCAAAGAAAAGCGACGGCTGGTTCATGCACGCCATCACCGGCGAAGCGTGGTTGCTGAAGATGAAATTTCGCATGTCGCGCGGCGCTTTTAACCGGCAAGATTTGGTTGAACGCCTCGACTTGAAGACGCTGAACCAAATGGAAGAACTGCCCGTCTACGGAAACCAGCCGCGCGTCCGATGCAAGAACCTTCGCGGACCGTGGCAGGAAGTGGAAGTGCGTGCATATTCGCTGGACGAAATCGACAAGCCCGAATTCTGGTCTTTCCTGGAAGAGGCGGTCCGGAGTTTTCAGAAACTGACGACAGCGATCAATCCGGAAGACATGATGCCCTGGAGGAAGCTGGGGCAGAAATGGCATATCATGCGCAAAGGCTTCCCACCCGGCAGGCGGATCCTGTGGAACGCTGAGGTCCTGGAAGAATTGTGCGAGTTGCTTTCCGGGATCGCGCCGGATGGCCAGTTTCTGTGGAACAACCAACAACTGGTCCACTTCATCCCCAAAGGCCATCGCGAGCCTTGGGCAAGTTTGCTCACGAAACGGACGGAGTCGTTGGATCTGATATTGACCGGTCCCAAGAACTTGGTGGGCTTCGGTCGAGTCACGGAGCTTGGCTGGGACCGAGAATTCGATGCCACCCGCCCCGATCGCGACCTGATCCGGATCAAATTCCGCAAGGTGGTGGATTTCGAGAAGGGTGATTTGGCGGGTTTTCTTAGACAGCATCTGGATGGTGTGGCGGGATGAAGGTGCTAGCACGAAACAACCAAATCTTGATCTAGCACCGTTTTCCGTATTTGTATACCATCCCGCGCGAAACTCTTATCCAGACTCCGCAGTGATCCTTTTCGTCAGGGAGGGCGAAAGTGGAAACCATCAAAACGGCCGTCGTCGTTGTTCTGTTACTGGCTGTGCTGTACGGCGTCTATGTCGTACTGAACAAGCGTGACTTGGGATCGGCAACAGAAACGGAATGGGGCTCGACCCCGACAGCACCACCGGAAATCGACGAGGGCACCGACCCCGACGTCAGTACCGCTCTGCCCGGCGACCAGCAATTGCCCGGCGACCAGCGAAGCTACGTGGCCACGCCTCTGCCCGATATGCCCCCGTCGCCACTACTCCAAACCGACGGTGAGAAGCCGATGGGGAGAGTGACTGACCAGGAGCCGACACTTGCCGGACCACCGCCCGGTCTCGATGGCGGAGTGACACCACCACCCGATTTGTCTCCGATTCCGGAACCAAGCGGCGACCCAAACGCGGCCGCCCCGGAAGGGTCGCAAACTTCCCTGTATGATAAGGCTACTGTACACGATTTGCCTGCCAAAGGTGACACGGGGATGCCAGCGGACTACCGGGGGGAGGCCGATCAGGCGAATTCCTTTCGCTTCGAAGACGCTACAAAGGACGCTGTCGATCCGCAGACGAATCGCGTCTTTCAGAACGCGTGGAATGCGGCCGTGGGGCATCTGGAGAAGGAGCATTGGGAAATGGCGTTGTATACGCTTTCGCTCCGCTACAACGATCCGGACGTGACGGGCGAGGCACGCACGCGTCTGATGGACTTGCTCGACCCACTAGCGGGCAGAGTGATTTACTCCAACGAGCACACGATGGACCGGCCCTACCAGGTACGCCCCGGCGACACACTGCAGAGCATTGCCGATCAACATCAGATACCGATGGCCCTCCTGCAAAATATCAATGGAATCCGGGATCCGAGTGCGCTTCAACCGGGAACACAGTTAAAAGTCTTGCGCGGCCCGTTCCGAGCCGAAATCGATCGAAAGCAGAGCGAATTGGTCCTGTTCCTGGACAGAAACTACGCGGGACGCTTTGCCGTCAGCGTCGGTAATGACCCCTATCCAAAGCCGGCCGAATATGTGGTGAAGGCCAAACAGCCGGGCCGTGAGTACTATGCGTCCGATCGATCAAGAATCCCCGCCAAGGCGCGAGACAATCCCTATGGCGATTGGTGGATTGGCCTGGGGCGTGACGGCGTGGGCAGTGATGGTCTTGTTGGCGACGGTCTCGTCGGCGACGTGTGTATTCACGGCAGTCCCGAGCCCACTCCATTACATACCGGTTTGGGATGCGTCAGCTTGAGTTCCGCGGACGCCGCCGACGTCTACCATATCCTGACGGTGGGATCAAAAGTCGTGATCCGCTAGGCCCGCCCTCTTTCGTGCTTCTACGCCGCATGGTAGAACGGGAACGTTCGCCAGACCCTTGACATGGCGCTGGTGAAAGCATGCCTGTTCCCTTGTCCGCTGTTCCTCAGCGAGGAGTACGAAGTTGTACGACAAGCAAGGTCTGATTGCGCTGGTTCGCGAAAAAGCGCTCGAATTTGGCGAATTCACACTCGCCTCCGGAAAAAAAGCCTCCTACTATTTGGACTGCCGCAAGGTCACTCTGGATTCAGCAGGCGCCAACCTGGTTGCCGCAGGGATTCTGGACCTGTTGGGTGATTCGTTGCCCGATGCCGTGGGCGGGATGGCGATCGGCGCGGATCCTATCACGGCCGCAGTGATTACGGTGGCCGGGCAAAGGGGCAAACCGCTGAAGGGCTTCATCGTCCGCAAGGAAGCAAAGGCCCACGGCAAAGGACGCGATGTGGAAGGCCCCGTCGAAAGTGGCGACGCGGTCGTGATCGTCGAAGATGTGGTTACCACCGGCGGCAGCTCGCTGAAGGCGATCGAGAAAGTAGAAGCCGCCGGCCTTCGAGTTCAGGGCGTCATCGCCATCATCGATCGCCTGGAAGGCGGCGCGCAGGCGTTTGCAGACCGAGGCCATGACTTGCAGACCCTGTTGACCATTCGCGATTTCGGCATCGACCCGCCGAGTGACTGACATCGAGATCAATATGGAAGATTCACAACTGGAGATTGTCCAATATCCGCATCCCACGCTTCGACATGAATCCAAGCCGGTTAAGCGAGTCGATGGAGAATTGGCGCGCACCGTGCAGAACATGATCCAGTTGATGTACGCCTCGGGTGGCATCGGGCTGGCGGCCAATCAAGTAAATCTCCCGTTACGCCTATTCGTAGCGAACCTGGCAGCCGCACCCGACGAAGGCGAGGAGTTGGTATTCATCAACCCGGTAATCACGCGCCCGAAGGGAACCGAAGAATCCGAGGAAGGCTGCTTGAGCTTCCCCGAGCTGTACGGGCCGGTCAAACGACCGAAACAAGTCACGGTGAACGCCTACAATCTGAGAGGCGAAGAAATCAAAGCCGAGTTGACCGGCATGCTGGCTCGCGTAGTCCAACACGAAACCGACCATCTGGACGGAGTGCTCTTCACCGACCGAATGAGCGCCACAGCCAAGGCCCAAGTGCAACCTGTGCTGGAAGAGTTCGAGCTGGCCTTCGCCAACCGCCGCCGCACAGGCGAAATCCCCGGCGACGAAAGACTCGCCGCCCGACTGGCTCAGTGGGAAGAGAGATACTGCTGATCCATCAGCCCTTTCGGCGTTCTGCTTTCCTACCGCCGGCGCAATACGCTATGATCACCATGGCGTTAATTTGGCGCGCAGCCGAGTGGAGGCAGATATCATGCAACGACGGGATTGGATGAAATGGGCGGCTGGGGGGCTGGGATTGGCGGCGCTGTCGCCGAACGCGGCCACCGGTACAACGCGATTCGCTGCGGGCGGGCTTCCCAAACTGCAGATACGCGATGTGCGAGCGATTCTTACGCAGCCTGCAGGGATCCGGTTGGTTGTGGTGAAGGTGGAAACCGACGAGCCTGGTCTGTACGGCTTGGGATGCGCCACGTTCACTCAGCGAGCGCGGGTGGTGGAAACGGCGGTTAACAAGTGCCTGAAGCCGTTCTTGGTTGGGAAGAACCCGCTGGAGATCGAGGATATTTGGCAGTCTTCTTTTGTCAGTTCCTATTGGCGAAACGGACCGGTTTTGAATAACGCCATCAGCGGCGTGGACATGGCGTTGTGGGACATTTTGGGGAAAGTCACTGGTTTGCCCCTGTATCAATTGTTCGGTGGCAAGTGCCGCAGGGCCGTGGATACCTATCGACATGCCTCGGGTGGCGACTTCAAGGAAGTCGAGGACATGGTCCGGAACTTCATCGAACAAGGATACCGGCACGTTCGCGTCCAAGTGGCGGTGCCGGGCCAGGCCGCTTACGGCGCACTAAGTGCCACTAGCGGAAAAGACGTTCCAGAGAACCGTCGTGCGTCGCAGTTTGAACCGGGACCATACGTTCGGACGGTTCCGAGACTGTTCGAGCACTTGCGGGCTGAATTGGGAGACGACATCCAACTGCTGCACGACGTGCACGAACGAGTGCCGCCTATTCTGGCGATCCAACTGGCCAAAGACCTCGAACAGTACCGCCCATTCTTCTTGGAGGACCCGTTCAGCCCTGAGGACGTCGGTTATTTCGAGCGACTGCGCGGGCAGACGAGTACGCCGATCGCCATGGGCGAACTGTTTAATAACCCGAACGAGTTCGTACCACTGATCGCAGGTCGACTGATCGACTTCATCCGCGTTCACCTGTCGCAGATCGGCGGGCTATCGCCGGCTCGTAAACTGGCAGCGTTTTGCGAGTTCTTTGCCGTGCGCACTGCCTGGCACGGGCCGGGAGATGTTTCGCCCGTCGGCCATGCCGCGAATGTCCATCTGGACCTTGCCGTGCCGAACTTCGGGATCCAGGAGGCACGACAATTCACTCAGGCGGAACAGGACGTCTTTCCGGGCTGCCCGGAACTGAAAGACGGGTACTACTGGATCAGCGAACGGCCTGGCTTGGGCGTGGACCTGGACGAGAAAGCGGCTGCGAAATTCCCCGTTCAGGATGACCCACCATTCGATTTGAAATGGGGCAATTACCGGCGCCGAGACGGAACCGTCATCAAGCCGTGAGCACTGTTCGAGAAGTAAATGTCGGATTTGGGCGTAGCGAAAGTCGCCAAGACTTTCGGAATTGCAGCGCCGCCGAAACTCTTGGCGAGTTTCGCTACGACAGTTTTTGATTGAACGGTACGAAGTGCGCCAAATCGGGCTAGTCGCTCTTTCTGGTGATGTACGCCGTCAACGCAATTCCCGACAGCAACCCTGCACCTAACAGTATCAAGAAGGGAATCGGTGGCGGCAACTTCTCGAAGCCGTGCAACATATTGACGCCGAAAATCGCGCTTAGCGTCGCCAAGGGGAAAAAGAACGCGGCCAAGACGTTCAGACGATGAGCCGAAACCGCCATGCGATGGCTGGCTTTTGCCTGCTCCTCAGCCTGTTTGGCCACTGCGAAATCCAACCCGTTCTTGGTCTCGCTGTACAGCAACTCGGCAGTCCGCTCGATTTCATACGCTCGATCGCGAAAGTTGATGATGTCGCGGGCTTCGCGTAGCGCTTGCCGAGCCTCTTGGAGCACTTGGTAAAGGTGTCTGGCGGTTCGATGGATCGGAGCCACCGCTTCCAGCACGGCGAAATAGTCGTCGGCGATGGTCGCGTTTTCTCCCAACTCGTCGTATTTCTGCAAGACGTCGGCGAATTGGTCCAGATGCCGGTTTACCACCAGCGGTCCACTACCCTGGTCGTTGGATGTCCATGTCCCATCCGGCTGTCGCCAGATGTAACGCCCGCGGCGCTCGACTTCGTCCGGCTCGGGAGGTTGGTGGAGCACCAACAGTAGATGATCGTCGGCCACCATGCACCGCTGACGACCGACCCTGGAGCCAAGGCGTTCTCGAAAGACCTGTGGAACATCCCAAACGTGCGGCAGCAGAGACTTCGTTTGCATGGTGTCACTCGCGCGAAGTAGTCATCAAATTCAAGTTTGTTCGAACAGTGCTATGCTGGCCGTGAATCCGTGTATGAAATTCTCGCCGCCCACTGGCCCAAGTTCGCCCTGAGCGAAAAAGCCAGCCAGTGGAATGTCGCCCAAAGCATTCTTGATTGCCGTAGCATCGTGGTGTGGCTGGGGAAATAGCCGCGTTCCGCGTCCGTTACAGGTAAACAACAGTGCTCCGCCTGCGGGTGACTCGAGGTTTCGTTTCGCATCAGCCAGCAATTGCTGAAGGTCGGCGTCGGCCGTTTGCCAATCACGCACGTGGAACTGAACGGTCTGTCCAACACGCAAGAAATCACTGACGGCGATGGCGCCGCTGTCGGGATCGGCACCCAGCACGTTGCGAATCAGGAAGTCGCCTTGTTCGAATCGATCCTGGTATTCGCTCACCACGCGTCCCAGGTGGAGTCCTCGGTTGACGAGTTCCTGATCGCTCGTCGGCAACTCGGAAAACACGGCCTGCAGTTGTGCCATCGCCGGCTTGCCGCCCAGTTCGTGAATTATGTTGCGTTCTGCCTTTGTCACGACAAAATGCTTACCGATGGGCCTGCACCCCTGGGAGACAACCGAACGAACGCGAACTGCCCCCTGCAGCAGAACTGCGACGGCTCCCTCGTCAAATGTCTCTCGTCCGAACAGCAGCCGATTCTCGCCGGGTGCGGCTGCGCCGCTGGCAATTCCGCCGATCACCGGAATCGGCGGCTGCTGGTCGTTCATCTGTTCCAGTAACAACTCGACGGGGAATGAGAACGGTTCACCAAGGACCAGCAGCGACGCATCTGCAGGCCAACTGTCCAGCAATTCGTCCGGCCAGCCGAGAATACTGCCACCTTCGGACGTGCGTTCGAATGTCAAGTGTATCGGAAGTGGTTCGGTATCCGGCAACTTGGCAATCCATAGCGAAAGAGCCGTATCGCCTTCGACTTCTCGGCCCACGCCGACAATCGACTCGCCCGTGCAGCCCACCATCCGATCCGAACCGAGGCGGTCGCAGACTTCACCTGCAATATGATCGCAGAGTTCGGCTCGATCGGCCGAGACGAATACCACGGCCAGATTCGGCGGAGCATCCAACTGGTGCAGCGCATCATCACAAACTTCGCGAATGGCCGCATTAACGTTCGGTGCCGTGGACAAGGCAGAGGCAAAACGAGAAGAACCGCTGGACGAAGAATCGCTCATTATTCCGAGGCCACAGAAAGTCGGATGATCGTTCGGCAATGGGGCGACGAATGCCCCGTCGCAGAGGAGAGTTCATGATACACGCTGACCACACACCCATCTATGACCCCTCAAACACGCGTGTTGCCGGATCGCTCCTGAGCAGCCATCATTCGACGCAACATGTGTGACAAAAGGAAGTTGTGTCCATAGCCCCCAAAGCGCCGCGTATTGAAGCCTGAAGCGCAAGCGAAGATATCGCCGCGGTTCCCTTTGCTTGCGCTTCAGGCTTGAATAATCCAGATGTTGCCATTTTGCATCATGAGCATCTTCCGCAACATCCGCTTACGGTCAGCGTAGCACGGCTACCACGCGGCGTCGCCATAACTATCTGCCACAAGGGACGTTGCGCATAGTCGCCTGACTATGAACACTGCCCGGCGCGCGGTTTGCCAAGACATCTCCACCAATGCATCTTGGCCAACCAGCGATCCGCATCCGGGAGAGTATCCATGTCTCACGCCTTCTCTACGCTGCTCACGCGACTCGGAATCGGAGCGACCATTATGCTAATCTCTTTGACGGCTGGCGTGACGACGCACGCGGCCGACGAGATCCGCGTCTGGGTCGAAAGCGGCCGCGACTTCTCGGGGCACGTGGACCGGCGCACGGATGATGATTGCCTCTGGTTGCGCCAGTCGGCAACGACGATTGAAGTGATTCGTCCCATCAAATGGGAGCGGATTACGGGAGCCGATCGTGACGGCGAGCGGCTGAGTATGACGGAGTTGAAGCAATTGGCGGCCGAGTTGAAGTCTCCCTCGCCAATCGAAGCGTCGCGGTCGCGGCATATCGAAGGAAACAAGATTGTCATGCGCGGTAATCCCGATACTTCGACGGAAACAAACGATCATCAGTCGACAGCCAGCCATCCAGCGACTGGTCCACTTCGTTCTGTGGACTTCGATGTGCAAATCGCGAACTGGGACGGTGACGTCGAACCAGACGGTTTGCTTGTCCGCGTCTATCCCTTGGACGCAAACGGTGCTGTGACGCCGGTCGAAGGCACGCTGTCGGCAGAACTGATCGCTCCGCGACGACGCGACTTCAGCCAAGTGCCTCACGGGCGCGGGACGTCCGTCGACCGGATTGGTCGCTGGTCACGATCAATCCGCCACAAGGATTTGGGCGCATCTGGAATCGTGCTCAAACTACCCTTTCAGGCCGTTCATCCCGAATTCGACAACGACGTGTGGAGTCACGGCTTTGTCCACTTGCGTCTGGTCGTGCCGGGGCGTGGCGTCTTCGAGGATTCGTTGGACGGCGTACGTGTCCGAGAGTTCGCTCCGCTTCGCGACTATATGCAGAGCCTCACTGGACGTCGCCACTTCGCCCACGAACGGACCGGACGCGGGAAACGGTAGGACCGTCGGATGTCAAACCGATAAGTCACCGTACCTGCACGCGAATTGGTACAGGATTTCAGTCGCGGCGTGCAACTGGTCGATGGCGACCCACTCATCGGCCGTGTGGGCTTGCTTGATTGAACCGGGACCGAACACCACAGTGGGAATGCCGACTGAATAGAAAGCCGGTCCGTCGGTGCCGTAGGGGACGCCAACGCATTGGCCTCGGCCACCATGCTGGCGACTAGTTTCGCTCAAGCCGGCGGCCAACGCAGCGTTCAGGTCGTCCTTCAAACCACGCATCGCCAGTTGCGGTTCACCGTGTTCGACGCGTACCGAGCCGCCGAGTTCGTCGGCCAAGAACGCCTTGGCGTGATCGAGGGCTGACGTCGGATCTTCGTCGGGCAGAAGACGCCGATCAATCTCGATCGTGCAGCGGTCTGGCACTGTATTGACACTGATACCCCCGGAAATGATACCGACACTCAGCGTAGGACCGCCAACAAGCGGGTGATGGCCAAGATTGGGCACTACGTCACGCGCATATTTCTCAAAGGCGGTCAAGACCCGGGCCATGTGATAGATCGCGTTGTCGCCTGATTCCGGCTGCGAACTATGAGCAGCGCGGCCGCTTGTGTGGCAACACCATCGCACCGCGCCTTTGTGTGCGACAACCACGTCCAACTCTGTAGGCTCGGCGACGACGACCGCGTCCGGGGCTCGCGGGATCAACCCGCCCGCACCACTCTCCCACAGCGTGGGCATCTGCGAAGCGCCGGTGAATCCGTATTCTTCGTTTACCGAACAGGCCATCACGACCGTAGGCAAGCCGGCGGGACGTTCCTCGGCCAATCGTGACAATGCCGCGAGGATACAGGCCATCCCGCCTTTGACGTCGCACGATCCGCGTCCGTACAGGCGACCGTTGCTGATCTCCGGAGTCCACGGTGGGATAGTCATTCCGTCCACCGGCACCGTGTCCTGATGTACCTCGAACATCAGAATCCTGCCGCCTTCCTCGGGCGGAACGTCGCCATCCAGGCGAGCCAAAATGTTGTCCTCTTTCGGAGCGATGGTCTGCCGTTGCCAAGGCAGTCCAAGCTGCTCGAAAGCGCTTTGTAAGTAATTGGTGACGCGATATTCGTAGAACTCATCCCCCGTCACATCGCGTCCCATGGGGTTGACGCTGGGCAGCCGAACCAAATCGCAAAGTGTTTCTACAACGTCTAGAGGCATCGCGAGAACCTCCGGTGCGCATCGCCCGTCTTACGGTTTGGACGCGGTCAAATCGTTTTGGATCGTGTTGCCGCTACCGCCTACGACCTTCAGCGGCACGGAACCGCTGTCCGGTCGGTCGTCTCGAATCAAGCAGTCGGTAACGCGGCTGTCGGTCACGTTCTTCAGCAGCAGGCCAACGTTATCGCAGTCCAATACTGCGCAGTCCGTGATGTTGAATCTGCGGCACTTGTCGATCAGCAATCCTGCCGGTTCGCGCCATACGTTGGTGATGTGCAAGCCGGTCAGAGTGCAATCCTCGCTGTTCCGGACAACCAAGCCGTTGTTGGCATCCAGCGAAACGCCGTAGGCGTAGCGAGGATTGCGGTCAAAGCTGTTTGGGCCAACAACGATATTCGAGCAGTCTTCGATCAGCAGATTGTGCTTGAAGCCCATCCAGAACGTGTTGCCTGTGATCGCCACGCCGCGGCAGTCCTTCAAATGGACGTTCACTTGTACGTCGCTCAGAACGTTGCCCGTTATCGTCACGTTTCCCTCGCGAACCAGCTCCAATTTGCCGCTCGGTTCGCTGCGACCGATGATGCGGATGT
>CAZURK010000152.1:31368-34847 GCA_964623055.1 uncultured Pirellulaceae bacterium | reverse complement strand
GGCTTCCAGCCTGTCAGATCATTCGGTCGACAGGCTGGAAGCCTATCCCACGTTATATTTTCTACTGAATGACGATTGGAAAACTCCGGTAGTAGAGCGGATGGCCTTTATAGGAAATCTGTTCCACCATCCCATCCGCTCGGCTGATTTCACGCGTGCAAAACCAGCGGAAATGGGTCTCCTCTCCGGGTTCGAATCCGAACACGGACATGGGAATCATTGCGATGGCCTCCCATCCGTTCTCGCCCTTGTGAATTTTCAACTCCCATCCCGATTCCCAGCGGCGGTCGAAGTTTTTGGCGTCATATTTTGCGCCGGCGGCGTTCAGTGCGAACACGTACCTGTCACGTCCGCCAAAGATCCAGAATTCGAGGTGGTCGCCTTGCGGCCAACGTTCGTGCCCGGCAGCAGGGACCATTGCCTTCGGCTCGGTGATGGCTTGATCAGACGCGGCGAGCCGGATGTAGAGGCTCTTGCCGTCGTGGGCCGCTTTGACAGTAGTTGTTTCTGACGCTTCCACCGGGGAACCGGTGTGGGTCGTCACCTGGAAGTCATCGCACGCGGGCGGTTTCTCCCATTGCAGCGAGTCGAAGGCACCACTGTCGACAACCATTTCGGGAACGTTGGCGACGATCAACCGCCCCATGTCTTTGGAGAACCCGATATATCGCTCGCGCATTCGTCGGATCAGGGTCTTCGAATGCGGATGCTTGGCTGCGGCCTGGGCCTCGTTCAACAGCCGCATGCATTCTGGCTCCAGACCATGGTCGACAATCAATCCCTTGTAGACGTGGGCGATGCTGGTGTGGCACGCCGTGACGGTCTTGTTATCCGGCGCGAGCCAACTGGATTTGATCAACTCGTAGTAAGCCAGCATCTGCGGAGCCGCTTCGCGATAGGTCCGCTGGATGTAGTACCGATACAGGGAGTCGACATCTTGCGTGGGGTCCCAAAACAGCCGCGTTAGGACCCAGCGATTCATCAAACCCACGTCCCAGCCGAGTTCGCCATCGCCGATGCCAGCCGTTCCAAAGTCATTGTCGATCTCCGCATAGATGATGGCTTGGCGGTGGTTCGGGAGTCGCATGACGGCTCGTAGATTCGCCGCTGCGTAAAAGGCCTCCGGGGAAGGTTTTGCGTGGAAGTACTCGTAGAAGCCCAGACACGAGGTCATCGTCAGCCACTTTTCAAATCGTCTTCGCCACGGTTCCGGCTGACGGGGGTCGAGCAATGGGTAGTGCATATTGTTGGTCGGATACGGAGCGAACCACAAACGAAGATCCGGGTGTACGGGCACTGCCGGCGGTTCGGCGAAATGAATGTAGGCCAACAGATGAATCGGAATGTCGGGGCGCAGCCGTTTCCAGGTCTCCATTGCTCCGTTGACAAACATCATGATTTGCGTGGATCGAAACAGGGGATCTTTGATCGAATCGGGATCCCGGCACTCCAACCGTGAACCATCGGGCAAAGTCAACGGCGCCACGCACTGCTCGCAGTGGCAGCAAAACCAGTTGTCCCCCGGCCCGATCCGGATCAGCTCGACGGTGCGACCCACACGCGCCTCGTAGGCTGCCACATCTTCAGCGAGCCCCTCGGCCCAGATGGCCGGTAGGCCCGGCACGCTCAGGCACATCGTCCCTTCGCCATGCTTGACGAATCGGCGGGATTTGGTGACTGGGTTGTAGCCAAAATACTCCGGGTGATCGAGTGCATGTCGAGCGATGGGTACGGCGAAGTTAGTGTTGTACTGCTCGCGCAGGTCCAGATCGAGGAATCCCTCGTAGTTTGCTCGGTTGTCACGGCGGTTGTCCCGGTTTCGGAGAAGCCAAATGCCCGTCGGGCGATGTTTCGGCCAGTTGGGGCCTAACTGCCGGATCAAGAATACGGGGATGTCGATGAAGTCGGTGTCCGTCAGAATGAGGTCTGGAGTCTTCCCGAAGATCGTGCCGAAGTCCTCGTTGGGCCGAGCGAAGATCAGATCGGTGTTCTTCTCCAGCAGCGCGTAAAGTCCGTATAACGTGCCCCGCGGCCGGCTGCCGAATACGTGAACGCAGTTGCCGCGACGACGCACGGCAAATCCATCGTTATCCTTCAACTTGGCCAGATCTTCCTTGAATTCCCCGGCAAGTGCCGTACCCACGAACACCTTCGTGTTTGCCTGCCGGCTCGGCGAACTGAGGATCGGTACTTCTGCACCGGTGATCTTTCCAATCCAATCGCGCACATCGTTCGCCGCGAACACCTCCGCCCCGGCTGCTGGTTCCGGCAGCACAAACTCGCCCACCGGCTTCCCGTCCTTCACCAGTGGCATCGCCGAGGCCTGCATCGCGAGCAGGCACACGGTCCCGAATAAGAAAGCGTTTCTGATCATGCCTTGCGTCTTGGTTAATGTAGGCCAGGACCTGTCCTGGCGATCCCGTACTCTGTCAGGACAGGTCCTGGCCTACCCCTACCGCGGTGAAGTCGCAAGCTGGAAGCTTGCGCCACGGTTTGGAATCGACTTCTGCCCGTCTTACTCGCTGCCAGAGAACCTTTTGTCCATCAGGTATTCCGTCCGGAGTTCGGCCACTTTGTACTTGAATTCCATCCAGTCGGCCAAGAACGCTTGCCCCGTTTCAATTGTGTCGCCGTCCCAGCCGTCCGGTTCGCCCAAAGACTCGCCCGCCATGGTGTATCGGTCGATCACCGGTTTCAGCCTCCCATTGTAGAAATCCAGATCGCCCACCTCTTCGTCACTCCAGTTTCCGGTGGCCTCTTTTGCCGTGGCTCGAAATTTGGACCAACCGGCTCTGAGTATCCGTTTCTCGATTTCCAGTCTTTGTTTCCCATTCGGCGGCTGGAAATGGACTAGACCAAAGTTGCCCGTGTCATGGACTTTGCCGCCCCAGGTCACGGACGGCCCGCCCCAACGCATGACGCTGAATCGCCAATACTCACCATCAAGCGGAACACGGTCGTAGAGAATCTCCCACGGGATGAAGACGAACGTGGCAACGCCTGTTTCAAGCACCAGCGATTCCGTTCTCACGCTGTCTTTCAGAGACCGATAATGCCGATGCGGCATGCCCCAGTCGTAATGGTGGACCTGGCCCGCTAACTGTCTCACGATCATCTGGTAGTAAGGTACTCGTTCCAGCCCTGGGGCGAAAAACAGCTCCAGTGAGATGTCTTTTCCCTCGTCCACGAACGTTTGAATCTTCGGTTCCTGGCAGTGAATGTAGACGTACCAGCCTTTGGAGTCGTACACCATGCGGAAGGATGTCTCGTGGCCTTTGAGTTCGGGGGTGGATGTGACGTCTCGCAGTGTTGTGGCGTCGAGAATCAGCTTCTGCGCGGCTTCGCTGTTGTAGAGCACGAAGCGTGACTCCTTGCCGGAGCCGGTCTTCACCATCTCCGATTGCGACCAGGTGGTAACTCCGTATGGAGGGTTCTCCACATAGCGGCACTCGTAGATCTTCCTGCCTTTCAGTTCGTCG
>CAZURK010000152.1:0-31268 GCA_964623055.1 uncultured Pirellulaceae bacterium | reverse complement strand
TGGAGGGTTCTCCACATAGCGGCACTCGTAGATCTTCCTGCCTTTCAGTTCGTCGGCATTCAAATTGCCAAATGCCACAACCAGCGCGACCAGGGGTAGGATCGTCCTCATGAGCTGAGCCGACGTGGTAGATGTCTGCACAACTGCCCCCGCGAAAAACCGTACTTTTCCCTGGGTTTCAGAAGCGGTGACCGCGCATTCGTTTCTAAGCACTGCTTAGTTCTCCATCGTTGCTTGGATCTTGAGGATGTGCTCGATCATCTCCATGCGAACTGCGTTCAGATCGACTGTTCTCTCGTCGAGCAATTCCAGCCACACCAGGGCCTTCTTCGCCGTGTAGATTGCCTTCACGTCGCCGCTGGCGATCGCCTTGGCTGCTTCCTGCTTTAGTTTGGTAGCATAGCGCACGTCGTCGATGCCTTCGCGGAAACCTTCATAGGCGATCGTGTCGATCACGCCATTGGATGTCGGATAGACCAGATTCATGCAGCGGAAGGCACCGCCCATGAATTCGTTCCACACGTTTTGCTTGTACTTCTGGTAGAGCGTGGGGTGTAACGCGGAGTAATACTTGTAGTTGAATGAACCGTCGTAATACGCCTTGTATCTGGCCAAGCCCTCCATGCGCCGAAAGACATCGGGGTTTTCCGGGCCGGTGTGTGGGCCGGCATAACTGGCTACTTTGGCTCCCACTGCATGCCATGTCGCCACGTTTTCACGTTTCGGCCAGCCGCCGTGATTGGCGTAGTCGATACAGTAGCCCGCCAGATCGAAGTGTCGTCCTGGATGTGTCGAGACCCAGAGCTTGATTCCTTTGGCGTTGGTGTACTCTGCCCGCTCGCGCATGATCTTGATGCGGTCCACGCCCGCCTCGTCCCAGCTAGTGATGTAGATGTCATGATGCCCGACCTCGCTAACCAGCGTTTCGACAAGATCGTCGATGCGTGCCTTGTACTCGTCGAGGTCCTTTTCTCCGGCGGCGCACGAGTTCGGAACTTTGACCGTCACCCAGATCTGCTTGTTTTCTCCCTTCTTGAGTCTTACGGGCTGCAGCGTCTTGCTGTCCGCGACGGGTTCGGCAAAATAGTTGAAGGCTTCCGTCGCCTGATCTTTGGGGTAACTGATCCATACGTACTCGTCGCCCACCCGGAGATAGTTTTCCTTCTTGTCGGTGTCGACTCGAACGAGCGTTTCATCGTTGAGCAGAAGCTCTGGCACCAATTCACGACGATTGCTGTCGCCGAAGTAGCTATACCAGGCCGTCCCGCCTTGATACGACTTGGCGCGACCAGCGACCCATTCGTAGGCGTTGCCTACCATGTCCATGCATCCATAGGGACTGGCTCCGTCTGGATAGCTGCCCACGGGAGCACTCTGGTTGACTCGGTATCCGCCGGCCGCGGGATTGTGGTCGTCGCAGTTGTTGCATTTCTCCGGGTCCCACGTATCACCCCACGGCCAGGTGTTTGCATGCTGATTCTTCTCGTCCCATCTTGCAGCCTTCTCCCATTCTGCTTCGGTCGGCAGTCTTCCGCCCGCCCATTTGCAGAAAGCGTCGGCCTCATAGTAGGTCACGCCGACGACCGGATGCTTGTCGGTTTGAATGAAGACGGGATGACCATACCCATGTCCGATCCATTCCTGCTTGGCTTCCCAATGCTCCGGCTGAGTGCGTTTCTCCTCTTTGTTTGGCCTGACGACGCGCCGAAACTTGCCGTACATCCCCGCATACACGATGTAATCGCTTTCCATCCATTTCCAACCTTCAGGCGACCAATAGTCCCGATTCTCGTAGCCGCCAGCTTCCATGAACCTACGATACTGCCCGCGTGTTACTTCGTATTTGCCTATCTGGTAGGTGGGAAGGTCAACCGAGTGCTAAGGAAGCTCCTCTGGCTTCCCGTATTTGTCGTGGCCGTTATTGCCCATCAAGAAACGTCCGGCAGGTATGGTCACCAACTCTCCGAGACGATCGCTGGCTTCGGCTGATTCCGTCCGCACGGTCTGCCCGGCAGGTTCCGCCGCGTGGGCGGCCAAAGGCAGCAGCAAAACAAGCGAAGTCAAACACATCAATTCTCTGCACATACACATCACAGTACTTCTCCAAGTGACTGTGGGATGACACATGACGATCTCCAACGCCGACATCTGTCGCGCTTGACCGAATATCGTACACGTAGGCCGGCGATCAGGGAATCGTGTAGCTGGTGTTTCCGATGGAGCCTACGAAGCCATCAATACACGTTGCGGCCCTGGCGGTGGCGAGCTTCTGGTCGACGCAGCGATCCGTTGCCTGCTAGAACTGCACGAAGCGCCCCAACAACCCCTCAGTCGGTGAGCTGAGCGACTTGGCGGATAGCCACAGCCGGAAGCAGGGGACATCTTGTGAGATCGGAAGTAGCCGAGAACCCTCTTCCATTCGTCTTCCGGTGTATCCCGACGCAGGCCCTCCGCGATATAGTAAGTACGAATCGCAGGTAGGGCGTCTTCCGTTACTTTGTTCGATACATCACGACCGGTGTCCATGGCGATCTGGATCGCGATGATTGTATAATGCGTCAGGTAGAAATGGAGGTTGATATGCAAAGGCAAGTCGAGCGTAGAGAATTCCTGTTTCGTATGGGATGGAAAATCGGAAGCATCGGTGCACTCTCAACCGCTGGTTTGACTGGTGGACACACGGATGCTTGCGGCCAAGATCCACCTGATGAACGTCTCCCGACTACCAACGAGATTCGGGAGTATCTGTTGCGGAACAGCCCTTGGGTGAATCTCAAGAATACGGTCGACACGGTAAAGTGCGGCGACCCCGATCGCCCGGTGAAGAAGGCTGGGGTGGCTTGGTTTCCTTCGATCTGGGATATCCGAGCGGCCATCCAGGCCGAGTGTGAGCTACTGATCGTTCACGAGCCGACGTTCTGGGAACACTCGGCCGCCGAGCAGCAGTGGCGAAAACGTGGGCCGGGCATTGTCAAGAGCAAGGAACTCGCAGAGAGCGGCTTGGTGATCCTTCGCGCTCACGACACGTGGGATAACTGGCCAAAGATCGGTATCCGGGATTCGTGGGCCAAGTACCTTGGGTTCACGAAGCGACTCCGCGAAGGATCCCGCTTGCGTTGGACGGCGGTCTACGAGATCCCTGAAACCACGCTGCGGGGATTCGCTCAGCAGATTGCAGATCGAATCGGTCCGCTCGGCGAGGACAGTGTCCAGGTTATCGGGGATGCCGATATGAAGGTCTGCCATCCAGCCATCGGCGTTGGCTGTGCTGTACCTGACCAGGAGATGGTCGAGTTTGGAGCGGACGTTCTGGTGATGTGTTACGACGGCGCCTCCTATTGGAGGTCCCGCGAGCGTCTGGCCGAGATGGGGGTCGGCATCGTGACGGTCGAGCACGGCACATCAGAGATGCCTGGTTTGATGAGCCTGCGCGATCACCTCGCCGAGCGTTTTCCTGCCGTGGAGTTTGTCTGGATCGCCGAGCATCCCCGCACGTGGACTGTGAGAGGCCACGAAAGTCCTCCTGGCTGATGAACGCGACTCGACTTACTTCTGCAGTTCGTATCGCGCTGTAAACCAATCCGCAAACTGCTCAAGCTTGCCACTATAGAAGATCAATTCGCCGTGGATCTCTCCACGCTTTCCCGGTTGAATGTCTGCAAACATTGGATCGGCATGCATGCACGGATGTGCGGGATTACAGACCAGCGAATAGGTATCATCGTACCATGTAAGAGCGATCAGTTGATCGGACCGATCAGACACGGTCACCATCACGGGCAAATCAGCCGCTGCGGGGCCCGCTCGCCAGCCCAGTCGGAAACGACCCTGCTCTATTCTGGTTTTGCTGGCTTGGGTGAAAGGTCGCCATCCGCCCGTGGGCGTGTGGACGAACTTGTTATCCGCTGTGTCCCGACAGAATGCCTTCGTATGCTTCAATAACGCGCATGTTTGGAGCTTGATGCCGGTGAGCGCCCCGTCCGAGCCGTTTTCGAGATACAGTTCCAGCGAAACGATTGACGGATCGCTCGTCGACAGACTACCTCCGAAGCCAATACCGTTGGGCAGAACACGATCGAAATACAGTTTCCCCTTTTCTTTTTTCCAAGGCACTTTGGGAAGGTCTGCGTACACCGACGGAAAACGCGGACTGCGATGTCCAAGATACAACAATCCGAGGTTGCAGAAGATCGCTTCGGGAAAATCGAGGAACACGAAATCGGGGAACAACGGTTCCGACCAAGGAGTTCGGATCCAGGCTACGTGTTCAAACGCGTGCGATGGACGCCACTGCCCCGGCAGGAGCGCGATTCCACGCGGCGGGGCCGAGGCCGTGTCATCCGCTCGAAGAAAGCCAAATGGGCTCGCGGTGCCGGCCAGGCCCGCCAAGACGGAGTTCGTAATGAAGGCGCGCCGGTGCATTGCCACTCCTTCCATACGTTTCTGAAAACGCCTCGCAGATTACCAGCTCTTCACCTCACTTCCCGGGAGGCGGGCGAAGCATGGACGATCGTGAGTATACAACATCATGAAGGGGCCTACTTGCGTCGCGGAGTCCGCGACCTCTCAGGATAGGGCCAAACGCCTTGGTCGCCGTTGAAGCGGACAAGCAGAGATTCCGGATCATTTGGCATCAGATAGATCTTCCCTTGCCAAAGGGCCTGTTCGCCCGGCTTCAAACTTGCCGGGTGCCCCGGCCCGGCATGTAGGCAGGGGATTCTCGTGTTCGTACTGACGGCCTTGGCTCCCTGCCACGCGATCGCCAACAGGCGCTTCCCGTCCCGCGACTGGCGAGCGATAATGCCGTGGTCTGATTTCTGATCGACGAACCACCATCCGTCCGGGTTGTCGCGCGGGCCGCGATACTCTGTCGCTGCCTGCGTCAAGATCTGCAGCCAAGGCGCTCGTCCCTTCTCGGCGGGAGTGGGCGTTGTTGTCGTCAGATTCAACCAGCGACCGTCGAACCAAGCAAATGTACCGGCCAGGTCACCTTGACGGTTGAAGTCTGCCGAAGGGGCCATGGAAAGGCACATTTGCGGCGATACGCCGCGAATCGCATCGGTTGTGTTGTTTGTGACCGAGAACTCCATGTAGATTTCTTCTTCGTAGGGTCGTGCCCGGCCGACGAACTCGACGCCCTCCGAAGTTTGGCAGGTGTATCGAATCTCGCCTGTCTCGTCGTCACGCTCCCACGTGGGCGGTTCCGGCAAAGGGGACAATTGCGGCATGTCGCGGCGGTTGTGGTCGATGAAGTGCAGCCCAAGCGAGCTTCGCAGTGTTTCCGGGAATCGCATCTCCAAAGATCCGTCCATCCAGTCGGTGCGAATGTGGAACCCCAGCTTGCCTTTTCGGCCGTCGCGTGGCGGTGCGATTCCCGCGAGTTGGATTCGTGGACGCTGAGGCACTGCCCATTTCTGTCGGGCTGCCAGTGCTTCCGTGTCCGTCTGATACCGTTTGAGGAAGTCCTGCAGCGATCCGTGCGCGAAGTACAGCCGGCACACCGTGGTGCTTGTTTTCCCCGGCGGTATGTCGCCAAAACCGGCTGCCGAGTGAATACAGCAGCGATCCAGGTTGTCGAATAGAAACGCCGCATTGGGACTGGTGGCTGCCATGTACGAGCCGGGCAGGTCGGAAAGTGTCACGATCCAAGAACCGTCGGTTCGGTTGGGGCTCGTGGCATGGAACCCGCGGACGAATGGTGATTCTTGTCCCCATGGCGTCCGCTCGTGAAGATAGAAACCAACTGTTGGCATGTGTCCCTTTACGCGTTTTGTTGTCGACATGACCGTCGGCCTGCCGTGCTGCGACATGTAGGTACGTTCCAGATCCCAATCCTTGAAAGCAGGTGCTCGAACCGGATTGACGCAATTGAAAGCAAACACGTCATGCCACATGCGATCGCTCTGGTTCTCGATCACCATTTCCACGTCGACGTAATCCGTCGCAGGCACGATCGTCGTCTTGTAGCGAATACGGCCTTCGGTGGTCCATTCGTTTGTGATCGCGCCGTCCTTATCGGGTCCAGTCCAACGAATGTCGACTTCCGGGAAATTGAGGATCATCCGCTCGCGGCAGCCGATGGTCTCCGGTATTCCCAAAGCAAATACTTGGCCATCAAGCGCCGGCACATGAGCAGAACAGCCCATGTGGCCTTGTCGCGGTCGCAGAATGATTCGCTTTTCGGAATCGAGGGAATCAGCCGCAATCGACTCTGGGACTGCCGTCGCAAACAGGCAGGCGCAAGGCAGTAACAGTGACCGCAGTCCAAATCGCATCATTCTCTCCTTTATGATTTCTCGTGAGAGTCAATTACCTTCAGGTACGACATAGCCTACGCGCTAACCAACGCGATTCAATACCCGCTCTCTGGCACCCGTACGATTCGTTGACATCCAGTATTGCGGAGAAGATACTTGCTTCATCAATATGGTTGCATTGACCTGATCGAATGAAAGGAAACTCGATGAGATCCTACGCAAGAATGACCGTGATATCGCTTGTCGTGTTCATCATCTGCACTGCGCAGACTGACGTTATTGGCAAGGACGCAGCACCGGTTCATCCCATCGTCGGCAAGCGATTTGTCCCAACGAACGTCGACTTTGACCATCCGGTCTACGAGTGTTCATTTGGTAGTCCAGCCGACCTGAGGGACTGGAGATTCGAGGGCGGCAAACGTATGAGCATCGCGGACGGAAACCTCGTCTTGGAAAGCGAACCGTCCAGCGATCCGACGAAGAATAGCAGGGATCATCTCGTCTGCTGGCTGACGAAGGAGATACCTGCTGATTTTCTGTTGGAGTTCACGATTCGGCCGAAAGACCGGAAGAAGGGGCTGAATATCATATTCTTCAACACGCGCGGCGTGAACGGTGAAAACATCTTCCAGCCACCGATCAAGCCGCGAGATGGGACGTTTCGGCAATACCACAGTGGCGATCTGGACAGCTATCATGTTTCCTACTGGGCCGGTGACCGTGGTTTTGCGAATCTGCGCAAGAATCATGGCTTCCATCTTGTGGCCAGTGGCAAGGAACTAATCGCGGATGCGAAGCAGGGTGTTTTTCAAACGGTTCGCATCCATAAACGAGCTGGAAAGATCCGCATCATGGTCGATGATGTTGTCGCGGTTGGCTTTGACGATGATGGAAAGGAGTTCGGCCCCGTTCGCACTCACAGCGGATGGATCGGCCTAAGACAGATGGGTCACACCCTTCGCTGCGAGTACGGACACGTGAAAGTCTGGCCGCTGAAGGAATAGGTCCAGCGAACTGAAGAAGATGTCAAAGGAGATTCTTCGAAGTACCAACATGCGAGGCGGACAATGGTCGTGGCACATCGAATTGCGACTCTCATTCTAATTATCGGTTTCTCCATCGGCCGTTTCGGCGCGCACTTGACGCTTGCCGAAGACGCCGGCAATCGCATCCAACCGTATCCGGAAAACTCATTCTACTGGCAGTACAAGGGCCAGCCGGTTTTGCTGCTGGGCGGAAGCGATGACGACAATCTCTTTCAGTGGACTGGGGCTAGGCTCATCGAGCAACTCGACTTGCACAAATCGGTCGGCGGGAATTATGTTCGCAACACAATGAGCAGTCGCGATCCGGGCAACGTGTGGCCTTTCTGCCGGGTGCAAGGCAAGTACGACTTAAACCGTTTCAATGACGAGTATTGGGGCCGGCTCCAGACGTTTCTAGATGAGACAGCCCGTCGCGACATCATCGTACAGATTGAAGTCTGGGCCACATGGGACTTCTACGGCGAGCAGTGGGCGGCGAACCCGTTCAACCCAAAGAACAATGTCAACTACTCAAGCGAGCAGTCTGGCCTCGCTGAGCGATTGGTGGGCGAGTTCGCCAAGCCATGGCGGCATCCTTCGGATTTCTTTCACTCCGTGCCCAACGAAAAGAACCTGACGGTCGTGCTCGAACATCAGGAACGTTTCGTCAAGAAACTGCTTTCCTACACGCTCAAATATGACCACGTGCTCTATTGCATGGACAACGAGACGGCGGCGGCGCCAAGTTGGGCTCGGCACTGGGCAGGTCGTATCAGAGAGGAGGCGAAGAAGGCTTCCAAGGCCGTCGAGACCACGGAAATGTGGGATGATTGGAAACTGGGGGATCCGCAGTACGACGCCACTTTCGGTGATCCGGATACGTTCTCGTTCCTGGACATCTCGCAAAACAACCACCAGAAAGGTCAGAGGCACTACGATAACGCATTGAAGCGACGCAATAGTATCCGTAACAAACCACGTCCGATGACCAACGACAAGATCTACGGTGGTGAGTACATGCGCTTCGGCAACTCCCGCGACGGAATCGAACGCTTCTGGCGGAACATCTTCGGAGGTCATGCGGCGGTCCGCTTTCATCGTCCTACCGGCGGGATCGGACTGAATGCTCAAGCTCAGCAGATGATCCGAAGCGCTCGACAGGTGACCGACGCTATCGACGTGTTTTTGTGCAGCCCCCGCAATGATCTATTGAGCCAACGTGAAGCGAACGAGGCCTATTGCCTCGCGGAGGAAGCAAAGCAGTATGCGGTCTATTTTCCGGCCAAAGGGAGCGTGGCTTTGGATTTGAGCCGAGCGAAGACGGCCCTCTCGGTGCGATGGTACAACGTGGATCGCGGCGAGTGGCACCCGGCCGAGACTATCCAGGGCGAACGATCCGCGAAATTGACTACGCCTAGCTCAGGGCAATGGGCCGTCGTCATTGTCACCCGCTGACCGGACGCCCAGCGAAGTCAGGAGATAAGAACATGAGAAGACTTATCGCTCTCGTCGTAGGGTGCGCACTGACCTTCGTTTGCGCGCCGACATTCTCCGCGCAGTACTACATCGACCCTGACAAGGGAAATGACTCCGCAGTCGGTTCCGTCGACGAGCCCTGGCAGCATTTGCATCACGCAGGTCGGCAGGTCAAGCCTGGCGACACCGTATTCCTGCGTGAAGGGCGCTATGTCGATGACTACATCTTCACGGTTACCGATGGTACCGAGGACAATCCCATCACCCTGACGGCATACCGGGAAGAGAAGCCCGTGTTCACGGGCAAGGGCAAGTGGGAACAAGTCCTGATCCTCAACAACTCACATTACATCCTGGACGGACTGCACTTCCAGGACACCAAGTGCCTGAACGTCGTGCTCCTCAACCCCTCCTCAGAACATTCGATTATCCGCAACTGCACTTTCCGCAACCAGCAGTCGACCGTGATCCAGATCCGTCGCGGCGGACACCACGTGGTGGAGAACTGTTCCTTCGATTCGGCCGGCAATAACGAGGGCGGCGGCAACGGCGATCACATATACGTCTGCGGTTCGAGCCACAACGTGATTCAGAACAACCACTTCGTGCGGGCCGGGCACGCCGTAATCGACGTCATCGATTTCGACCGGACCTCGAGCACCTACAATATCATTCGGGACAACCTCATCGAGCAGCACTGGGGCGGTGGGCTATACGCCAGTCGCCTATCGCGCTTCACGCTGTTCGAGCGCAACACCATCTATCACATCGGAGCTGGCATCGATTACCCAAAGGCCGGATTTCACGTTGCCAGCCGGAATGTCATCGTGCGGCACAACATCGTTGCCGAGACGGCCAAGGAACCTCGCGCCCACAACGCGATCACGCTCTCGGCGTATCGCTACGGCGGCATGGAGCAACATGCGACTGACTCGGCGATCTACGGCAACGTGGTCTACAAGGCCGCTCTGTTTGCGATGGTTGTTGGTCAGAAGAATGCGAGCACCAACACGAACAACCACCTGCTGAACAACGTCTTCTATCGCTGCCGCACGGCGGGACCGACCTACCAGTGGGGCCCGAAAGGCAACTACTACTTCGTTTTCGAGACGTACCACGCCAATCGCGACAACAAGTGGAAGAGCTTCCCGAACGGCAACTTCTTCCACCACAACTTGATTTTGCATGCGGACGACGATGGCGACCATCCGGGCGAAGACCCGATGTTCTTCTACGAGCAGGAACAGTGGGCCCACTCGCTGGCTTGGGTCCAGGAGAACTACCCGAATCACTTCTACGCCAACGCCGAGGTACCGCCGAGGTTCGTGGCCCCTGCCGACCGCAACTTCGCTCTTCAGCCGGGCTCCGGGTGCATCGACGCGGGCGGCTTCCTCACGCGCACTACCGCTGCGGGCAACGATACAACCGTTATCCCCGTCGAACGAGCCCTGTTCTTCTGCGATGGCTGGGGCGTCGACGCCGGCGACATGATCCGAGTCGGCGACAACACTCCCGTCCGCTTGGTCTCGGCTGACTACGATGCTAACGTGCTCACGCTGAAAACACCCGTCACCTGCGCAGCGGGCGATCCCGTCTCTCTGCCGTGGAAGGGCAACGCGCCTGACATTGGGGCG
Source organism: uncultured Pirellulaceae bacterium (assembly GCA_964623055.1). GTDB lineage: Bacteria > Planctomycetota > Planctomycetia > Pirellulales > Pirellulaceae > JADHUC01. Next base: position 20,876 of record CAZURK010000152.1, on the reverse strand, counting down.
TTTGAGTGGGTTGCCATAGAGTAGATGGACCAGCAGCCAGTATTATCACCGCCGTAAACGAGGAGGTTCAAAGATCGTTGGTCCACATGCTTGCCCGCTGACGGCAGTCAGATTGATCAGCAATGCGGTTCGCGCATCTTTCAGGCACACGAGATGAGGGACAAGATGAATTCAGGTATAACCATCCGCGGGCATCGGCGTGATTTGTGGTTTGCGTGCTTGTTGGCGGTTGCTGCGACAACGGGACTGTACGCCCAGAAGCCCGAACGAGTGCGACGAGTGACGCCCGATGGCGACCTACAGAAGGTCCTCGACAGCGCGTCGCCCGGCGACACCATCACTCTCGCGCCGGGTACGTACCGAGGGCTCATCACCATCAGCAACGGCGGACAGCGGCGGTCGCCCGTTGTGTTACGTGCGGAAAAGCCGGGTACGGTCACGTTGACGAACGCCACACGGCCGAAATTCAGGCTCGAATTCACCAACGTCAAAGGGGACCTGTACCGCGCGCCCGTACCGTGGCAGGTTCGCTGGATGATGGTCGAAGGCCACCGCAACCTGATGGATTACGTCACGCTTGCGGGACTTGGGGCGTTTCGGGCGATCGGCAACGACAGCCGCCGCATGGAAGACGGTCCGCCGGAAGGGTTCGCTTGGGAGAGTGGATTCCTCTACGTCCGCTTGCTCGGTGGCAAAGACCCGAATCAAGCCGGGGTCGAGATTCACCGCGAAACCAACGTCTTCCGGAAGAAGGTTTGTACACTTTGGGGCGGTCGTTCCTTCAAGCAAGGAGACGGTTTCATCCTCGACGTTCGCGCCCCGCACGTCGTGCTCGAGGGCCTCAAGTTCCACATGGCGCCCGATATTGCTGTCCAGGTCAACGCCGCCAACGTGACCATCCGCGACTGCTACTTCGACGGCTGCATTCGCGGAATCGAGTCATTGGGGAGTGCAGACTTGACCGTCGAACACTGCGAGTACAGCGGTTACCCGACGTATCAATGGGTGCGTTGGGGGCAGTTGCATGGCGTGAATGGAGGCCTACGTTTCTCGCGAGCGAGGGCTGAAACACTGCACGCTGCTCAAGTTTGACTGTCCGTGGCGACGTGATTATGCGGCGCCCTCGCGAGGAATCACGATGGTGCATAACACGCTGGTCAATTCCTACCACACGCTTTCCTGGACGAAACACACCTTTGTCGACTGCGTGTTCGAGAACAATGTGATGATAGTGAATCGCTCGTCCCGGTGGGAGCAGGAAGGATACGAGCCTACGCAGTACAATATCTTTACAGGGCCGAATGTGAATCCCAGCCACATGCCGCCCATGGTGACAGGCACTGAGCCGGGCTTCCAGCAAGCCCCGGATTTCACCGCCCTCGCTCTGCCGGTGCTGCCGCTTCAGGAAGCTGGACTGGCCGAGGCAACGCCAGCCTTTGATGGTCCGTATGTTGACTTCCGGCTGCGTGCAGATTCACCGGCGGTGGACGCTGGTGCTCCGGATACGAGCGACAGGTACCATCACAAAGTCAACGGACCTGCACCGGATCTGGGCGCGATTGAGCTTGGCGACGATTGGGAGTTTCCTCGACCGGGGCCGCGATGGGCGATCGGAGACAAGCGACCGTGGCGTCCGCCGCTTCCCCCATCACTTCATCCCTGCTGGGTCGGGTTGACCGAGAACTGCGTGGAAGCCAAATGACAACGTCCGCACGGATTGGATACAAATTCTGCTCGCCAAGTCGGAAAGGCCCTGGCTGAGATCGTCTCCCGCTGCTTCAATGCGTCGGTCGATGTGACCCGTGCGCCCAAGAAAGATGCGATTGAGCGCCTGGGTGGGGGCGACCTACGCGCGCTGGGGAAAGGCGTTTTGATGCCTGGGTCGATGTGACTCCGCGCGTTAGTTGGTCCGCGGGGCAGCGTTGCTTCACGCTCCTCATATCACCGAGAAGGACGGGTAGCGTTTCCGGTAGAAGTGTCCCTTGTGGCGTCTGAGCAGATGGTCAAGCCAATAGCTTGGCAGATCGCCTCGCAAGAAGAACGCCGTCCTGGCGGATTCATCTCCGTATTCGTCCAACACCCGTTTGACAAACCTCGGACTCACCGCTTTGGCATCGAAGAATCCGCGAATGGCGTGCTCCTGATCGTCGGTTAAAGCTTCGCCCTGTCTCTCTAACCCCGTGACGAGCGACGCGAAGTGTGTCATGATTTCCTTTCCCTCGTCGGGGTTGAGGAAGACGCCCAGGCCGCCCGTGTGCTCAAGAAGGTCTTTCGGGCAGTTCATTCTCGTGCGACCCTCCTTGAGTCCGTGCTTCTCGATGACCTCTTGCACTTCGTGCTGGGGCTTAGACTCCCAGTGCCAGCGAAACTCCTTCTGCCAATCCGCTGCCATTGACAAGCCGTCGGGATACGTGATCAGATCTTTGCCGTAGTAAGCAATCATCCTCTCGTGCAGGTCGGACGAGCGCTGTCTCACCTGCGCCTCGTATTCCTTCCAGTAACGGCACACGATCTGCGGACTGCGTCGTTTCATGTCCTGTTTTAGGTCATCCACATCCACATTCGAGGCATCGTCCCAAGCCGTCTGCTCGCCTGACCAATACCACTCCCCTCGCCACGGAACGAGGCTTCCGAACACCAGTTGCCCCGCCTTGAATGGATGCCTCTTCATGTTGATCCTGATCTGGTACGGCTGGTCGCTGACGAGGTTCACGGCTTGAAGCGAGTCCTTGCCCGCCGACACTATCTCATAAGGCGCTGCATGCCGTTCGTACCAGCTTCGCAAGTCCTTCCGGTCGTCCTCCGAGATATCGAGGACTCCCGCCAGAATGTCGATCGCACCCAGCCCCGACCATTGCGTACACTCCTGGCAGACGAAGTCGTCAACGTGCGCCACATCTGCCCTCCCCTCCGCCTTGTCGTCCACGTATCGGGCGAACATCGTACGGAACATGAAGGAGTGGCGGCCCAACCAGAGCAACTTGCGTTTCACGTCCCAGGCATACGAGTTTGGGGTCTGCAGAAACGCCATCACGCCCGAATCCTTCGGCACGCCCGAGAAAGCATCGGACAGGAAAACGCTACTGGCGTCGGCGATGCGTCCGAGGTCTTCATGCCGAGGCGACAGAACCAGCCCATCGATCAGCGCCGGGTACAAGACCCAAAGGAAGTGACGGAAGCGGTCGGCATGCAGGCCCGTACGAGCCCCGCCGCCTTCACCCGCAGTCAAGGGGAGCGTTGTCTCGAAGAACTCGACGTTATACCGTTCATATGCCTCCCATATTCCGGTGCCGTTATGTAGGTCTTCAGCGAAATCCACCAGGATGCCGGCGAGATCGCCGAGTGCATCGTCGCCAAGACAGAGCGAATCATAGGCTAAACCCTGCTGCGTGTTTGAGAGCACGCGCTGAGTGTCTCGCACGAGATGCACAAGGCGGGAATCACCTCGTCCACGGTATCCGTCAGGACGATGCGCGGAGTAATTCATGGGGCTTCCCTCTGGTTGCCTGCTTTCTTTGTGAGTTTCGTCCGACATTGTATCAGCAGTCGCGTCACTCTGTCAGTCGCGCAAACCTCCGCCATCTATCCACGTCTTCGGCACAGGCTCATCGAACTTAAGTAAGATGCCTCAGCGTTCGATTGACGCTACATCTGCCTGCGGATGAAGTGGTTTCATTAGTGCAGCGGAGCAGCAGCCCCAAATTGCCGTCGCAATCAAAATGCCGACAACTCGTGGGAATTCGAAATGGGACGCACATCGGACACACTCCGAAACTGGCCATTCCCCATAGTATGAGGGGATCTCATCTTGGAAGACCAACGAGTCCTTGCGCGCGGAGGTGGCGCACACCGCGGACGTTTTTGATTGCGCTAAAAGTACAGAGGTCTGACTCCTCCGCGCGGTAGCATGCGTTTGCTCGCTTCGGACGATGTGACCGGCGCGAGCTAGTCCATGCGGCAAACAAGCGTGCTCGTTGGGCTGTCCGCACACAACCCACAGATCATCGAGCTTTCCGAAGAGCAACAGTGGAACGTGGAATATTACATGTGCTGCATGTACTAATGCACGCTTCGTACGCGAACTGTGTGCCGGCTAACAGGTGGAAAGTTGGATTGCCAACAACTGGACCAGTCGCGAGGGTCTGACGATGTGAACGATAGGTCGTCTTCGTGGAAACGCAACAGACCGCCGGGCAATATTGCGCTACAAGAAAGTCGGCAATTCTCGCCGTCCTCGTCTCATTTGCTGCCATCCGATCGGGAGCAAGACGTTGGTGCAACCCGGAACGTGAGTGAACGTTGGGCAGCCGATGTCGCCCAAAGCTGCGGGTTCTCAGTTGCGACATGGCACATGAAGGTCGATAATCACTGCACATCGCATCCGTCTTGACCGCTGAGGGACGCCCATGCCATCGCGACACTCTCTCTTTCTTGCCATCAGTGTATTGCTGCTTGCACCGTGTGAAACCGTCTCATCGGCGGTAGCAGAGGTTCCCGACAAATTGAAGCGTTGGCTCGGGCCACAGAATTGGCGGCGGGACTCTGACGGCCCGATTCTGTCACTGGGGAAATCAGGCCGCTTTGACGACACGCATATCTTCGCCCCGATGGTTGCCCGGGACAAAGATCAGTTCCTCTTGTGGTACTGCGGCTCCCAAGGTTTCGCCCACGATCTTGCCAAGAAACGCACTGTTGATGAACGCGTTTTCAAGCTGGGGCTTGCAACGAGCAAGGACGGCAAGCGTTTTGAGAGACACCCGGGTGGTCCAGTGTTTGCCCTCGACGAAGACAAGCGTTCGGTGCTCACTCCCACTGTGTTGCGGAATGCGGACGGATTTGTGTTACGCGAGGCGGGAAGGATGCGAATGTGGTTCAGTTCGGCGACCTTGGGTGGTGGTGGTCGCGTCCAGTCCATTCAGGAAGCATCGAGTTCCGACGGCGTACGCTGGTCGACGGCGTCGCCGGTGCAGTTAGAAAGGGCTTACGCCCCGACGGTTATCAGGACGGAGGACGGCTATCGAATGTGGTATACCGTGCCCGGCAGATATCCATGGCTGATGAGACACGCCCGTAGCGATGACGGGCGCAAGTGGATCGTCACTGAAGAGCCGGTCTTGAAAGTGACACAGGACTGGGAGCACTACCTGCAGATCTATCCTACGGTGACGAAAATCGGCGACGTCTACTTGATGTGGTATGCGAGCTATTCGCATGAGAACCGAGAAACGACCGCGATTGGATTCGCCGTCAGTCTGGACGGCGTGAAGTGGTACAAGCATCCCCGAAATCCGGTGCTCTGCCCCGATCCTGGCCGCCCGTGGGAATCACACTACGTGTCAAGCCAGTCGGTGATCCGAATGCCCGATGGGAGTTTTCGCATGTGGTATGCCAGCCGCAGGAAACCTCCATTCACCAATCTTTATTTCGCCCTGAACACAGCTCGTTGGTCCGGGCCTTCGGCCGAAGCCGCGCATTGAGGTCCGTAACAACGATGTGTTCGAGAGCAAAATGGAGGCAAGCCATGTCCGATGCCACTGATCGTCAACACAAGCCTGATAGACGCACTGTTCTGAAGGGGATGATGGGCGGAGCACTAGGAGCGAATCTAGGCGGTCGACCGGCCGCCGCCTCGCCATCTCAGGCCGCGGTCGCTAAGCAAGACAGTATTTCCCGAGCTTCACGGTTCATATGGAACCTGCGACGCCCAAAGCCGGCATTGCCCAACTCGTATTTCTGGACCTGGGACCATAGCACAAATTGGATGCTAGACGATCCTGGCATGTTGAATTGGGGCTGCAACAACACCTATCTGAAGAACCCCGAAACGTATCTTACCGATTATCGCCGACTGACCGACATGGCTGCCGGCTTGGGGGTCAGGGGTATCTTGATTTGGGGTTTCCTTCGCGACGACCATGGCGGAATAGACTATGCCAAACAAGTAGCTGAATACGCTGCCGCGAAGGGTGTTGCTATCATGCCCGGCGTCGGGACCAATCACTACGGAGGCATCTACTACCAGGGGAATCACAAGTACAACCTGAGCGCATTCACCGCCAAGTATCCTGATGCTCGCAGCCTTAATCGCGATGGCAGTCGCCATCCGCGAGCGATTTGTGCCTCGTATCCTGGATTTGTCGATTGGCTTCGGGAAGGGATTCAATGGCTGTTCAAAGAGTTCGCTATTGGTGGTGCGAATCTCGAAAACGGCGATTTCGGAGTATGTCACTGTTCGCGATGCAGAGAGTTCAGCAAAGCCTGGGGCAGAGATGAGCCGGCTTTCTGGATGCACCAATTTTTGGGCTATGATCCTGCCTTGAGAGCGGTCGCCGACAAATTAGATGATAAGTTGATCACCTGGGCCACTTACAAAGGTTTCTTACCCGGCAAACCAGATCCCGCGATACGACACGGCAGGCATGCCTACATGGAATGCCAGAGGCCTGCCCTCATCGACAAGCTCCCTTCCAACGCCATCTGCCAATGGACCTTGACCAGCATGCTCCGCCGCGAAGACGCTCAGTTGATAAAGTACCTGGATAACGGCGCACCGGAAGACATTTTTGACCACGAACAATGGCCCGCAGAAATCAAACCGCCCACAACTCGTAGCGTAGGCTTTATGCACCAGGGCAGCCAATGGGCCGCTATTAACCGCTATCGGCTGGTCATCGGCTACATCAAACAAAGTTGTTTGCGTGCCTATCGAGCGGGAATGGAGGGCGTAAGCATGCATGGTGAAGTGTCCAGCATGAATGTGACATGGGCCCTCAATTACCTGGCATATTCGCATTTCATTCATTGGCCGGAGGATTCCCTGCGCGATTTTGGCCGAAAGACTCTGGGCCAGGTCCTGAAATCCGAACAGGAGGGCGAGGCCTTCGCGGTGCTCCTTGCCCACATAGGAGATGGCTGGTTAGAGCAAGAGCAGATTCAAGAAATCGAGACTCGAAAACGCGATCTGAGAACGCGAGTTTCCAGAGGAACTGACTTGACCCGCTGGCGGTTCTGGGATTGGATGCACCACATGGCCAAGGACATCAAGGAACCCCACACGGTCAGCACTCTTTAGTAAGGCCAGCCAACTGGCCGAGTATTCCACAGCGAAAGGTACTGTCGTGGTAACAATCCGACCCTTGTCATTCATTGTGATAGGTCATCTCTGTTGCTTCGCATCAGTGGCGGCACAAGAGTTGCCGACCGAAACTGCCGTAGCGGAGGAGTTTCGACGACGTGACGCCGATGGCGACGGCGCACTGTTGCGCAATCAGTTGGAAGCGAATGTGCCGTTCGACCTGATGGATGCGGACAGCGACAACCGGTTGACGCTTTCCGAGATCCAGGCCTTTCTGGACAAACTATCGCTGGAACGGACGTTGCCTCCAGTGGAAGAAGCCGACTTGTCACGGCCGCTGAAGCCGATTCAACAGCGGATCGCTGACCGGGATTTTCCGTCGGTTTTCCAAGCATGGTCGCCGGCAACCAACCTGGACAGTGAACACCGAGTGGCGACCATCGCGCGCCACGACCTGGTGTTCCTGGGGCCGGGCGCAACTGGTTTGCGTTGGAACAAGACACCCACCGGTTTGGCCGACGGGTTCTTGCCGGAGAGCATTACGCGCGCCGAACGATACCGCGCCACACTGAATGCTTTGAATCCAAACTTGATCTTGCTGGCCGAGATCCGTTATCGCGACGCCATGAACGGCTATTTGCCCACGGATCACGCCTGGTGGAAACGTGACGCACAGGGGCAACGCATTGTGGGCTGGGAGGAAGGGCCGGCGTACCTGCTTGACTTCGCCAATTCTCAACTCCGCGACCAAGTTGCCCGTCAGTCGAAGGCCGCGGTGGAGAGCGGCGTTTTTGACGGCGTGATGCTTGATTGGTGGAGCGATGACAAAGAGCGACTGGCGCTGATCAAAGCGGTACGTGAGGCTGTCGGCCCGAACGCCGTGATTCTCGTGAACGCCAACGACCGGCAAACGCCGGAATCCGCGCCTTTCGTGAATGGTTACTTCATGGAATGTTGGCGGAGTCAGACTCGCAAGGATTGGGACCGCATCGCTGCCACGTTACGGTTTGCCGAAAGCGAACTTCGCCAGCCTCGCATCAACTGTCTCGAAACTTGGTATCAGGATTCGCGTGAGGACAGGCACCGGATGCGGGCAACGACCTGCCTCGTCCTGACTCGAAGCGACGGATGCTGCCTGTTTTCCGACCTCAACGATTTGCCCTCACCGGACCATCTGCACGACTGGTACCCGTTTTGGGATACGCATCTGGGGAAACCTGTCGCAGCCGGTGTGATCGAGGAAGACGGTTCGTCGACGCGAGAGTTCGAAAACGGGACCGTCGTCTACAACCCGATCGCCAATCCACTTAAGACGGTTCGATTCGACGAGCCGCGGCGCAGTGTGTCAAGCGGCCGAACAGCGAAGATGCACCAGATCGCCGCACTCGACGGCGATGTGTTCCTGCGGCCCGACGCGCAGGTCGAAGAAACGTTAAACGGGAAGCCGCAACCGATGCCGGTCATTCGCCAGGGACTTACCGGCTGGCGATTGCTGGAGCGCGGTGCACATCTGATCGAAGATTTCGACGCAACAGAGGTCGACCTGGCGCGTTGGCGAATCTGGCACTCCAATCCACAACAGGTGACGTTTGGGTTTGACGGTGGCCGATTCTCCATCCAGGCCACCGGTTCGATCGGCCACAATGGGCTGTGGCAGTTGAAGGCCCGGCGGTTCAAAGATGTAACGCTTGTCGGCCGCATGGATATGGAAAGCGGCGTTGCGCGGTCGCACGATTTGTGTTTGCATCTGTGCGGTGGCGATATGCCGACCAGTCCCGACCATTGGGTCGAAGTTGCCATGCGGGATCTGGATGACAATCAGGTGGAATTCCGTGTCTTCGCCGCCGTGGAAAAGGACGCCTTCACTCAGTCGAACGAGAAGGTGATTCTGTCGCGAAGCAACGATAACGGATTTCTCGCCAAGCTTTCACTCGACGGCGGCACGAACCTCTGCAGCGCGGAAGTCCGTGACGAGAACGGCACCTGGCGCGCGATCATCGAGCCAACTCCGTTGCGCCTCCGCACGACCCACTGCGAGGTCAAAATGCGAGGTGGAGGCGGGCGCCAGCATGAGAAGGCGCTCAGCCGCGGCTGGTTCGACGACGTGAGAATCTACCCCCGAGCCGCTGCGCATCCGATCCTGGTGCGACTTGTTGGTCCGGATTCGCAACCGATCTTCCGGCGCGAGGGCGACACCTGGCCTCCGAAGATCCGAGTCAAGGGAGGTGATCCGGATTCGCTGGAGGAACTGGTTCTGGAGTTGTGGACCATCGACGGGCAACATCGTGTATCTCGCGTGCAATCAAGCAATTTCGCCTACTACATGCTGCCTGTGGTCCACGAAAAATGGGACGTGTTTCCCGTGGCCGCGACACTGCGCCTGTCGTATCGCGGCAAGTCGCTGGGCGAAGTGGAGATTCCCCTCGACGGACTGAACGGCGTTTATCCCGACGACGTGTTCGAACTGACCGTCGAATAGGAGTGACCCGATGGACGGCCGTGTAGGTGTTCCGAGTTCGTCTTCGGGCTGGTCAACACCGACGCTACCGCGAACGTGGCAGGCCGAACGGCGAAGTTCTCTCCACAGGATCGTCGGTGCCGTCCGTTTCATTGGAGTAGCCTGCATGAGAGGGCCTGGCTTGCTCTTACTGCTGCTGTTGTTCTTCATATCAGCGCCACTGAATGGCCCGGCGCGAGCCGATGGCATGAAGGCCGGGACGGCGCGGGTGGACATCACCCCGCCTCTGCCCGCACCCTACGACCTCTTGAAGGTGGCTACCGAAGTCGCGCATCCCCTGCAGGCGCGCGTGCTGTACCTGGAGGACGAGGACGACCGAGTGATCCTCGTCTCGACCGATTTCGAGGGGATCCTGCGGACGGCCTACGAGGCGCTGCGTGCGGCGATCTCGGAGGCGACCGGCGTCCCCACCCGTTGCATCGCGGTCAATGCGAATCATTCGCATAACGCCCCTTGGATCAACCTCGATCTGGAAGAACTGCTCGCTCCCCACGGGATCCACCAAGTGGACACAGAGTACTTCCGGGGCGCGGTGGCCAAGATCGCGGCGGGGGCGCGTCGGGCGAAGGAAAGCAGGCGACCGGTGACCATCTCGGTGGGTTCCACCCGGTTACCCGAGCTGGCCTGGAACCGTCGAACCGCTTACGTCGCGCCCGAAAACGCCGGTAGTTTCAACCGCCGGCGCAAGTACCCGATCGGCGTAACGGACCCGACGCTGGGGCTCGTGCGTCTGGACGACCGCGACGAGATGCCGGTGGCCGCGCTTTGTGTCTACGCGTCCCATTATGTCTCCGCCGGCCGCGGGAAGATCTCGTCAAGCTATTCCGGCCCGGCGATGGGCATGATCGAGAGGGAGCTGGGGCATGGGTGCGTCGCCCTCTTCCTACAGGGCTGCGCGGGCAATATCGTCCCACCCGGAGATCTCCCGAACGGCTCTAAGCAGGCGGTGGACAAGGCGGGCGAGCTTTTCGCCGGGCGTGCGCTGCCCGTCCTCAGAGAAGGTATGGAACCAATCGAGGATGACAAGTTCGTCTTCGGATCCAGGAGGGTCGAACTGCCCCTGGCACCGCTGCGCGAGCACGGCTCGATGGACTACGTGCGATCACTCTTCGCCAAGCCGGCTGTTAACGCATCGGCTAAGTACGCACCACTGACGCTCGACGAGTTGGAGCGCGAGTTCCACAAGGCCCTGGATCTGTACAAGACGAACCTCCGAGACGGAGCCGCACGTGATGCGTATCATACCCTGAACCTGATGGCGTACGGCGACAGGCTGACGCTAGCTCGGAACCTTGAACAATGGAGTTCCTACGATCTTCAGGCGCTGCGGGCCGGCCCGCTCTGTTTAGTGTTCCTGCCCGGGGAAACGTTCGTCGAGATCGCGCTGGAGATCCGCGAGCAGTCGCCGTTCGAGCATACGTTCATAAGCGGATACAACGACCTCACGCCCGTCTACGTCCCCGACGAGACAGCGTTCGAGGAGGGCGGTTTCGAGGTCGGCCTCTGGTGCTACAGCACCCCAGAGACCAGCAAGGTCATGGTCAGAGAGGCACTAGATTTGGTCCGGCCTCTCGAGTGATAGCCATGCATGGTCTAGACGCCATGCCCGCCGCCGCTCTTCAATTCGAAATCGTGGTTCTTGGGTCTTGTTGCTGGCGGTGCGAAGGCGTAGGATCCTCGGGGCTCCAGCCTCTATATCGCTGAAGATCAGTTTGCCTCTTCAATCGATACTGGTGACACCAGAGAGCCTGTGAGCACGGCTTCGGCGTTCAATTCGGTATGGTGAAGGTCGAGGGGGCCAAATGCCGGGGCAGGACTTGCACCTGCTGGAACAACGAACCTTTGCATGGCACACATGGACCGCATCATCAGAGGTCAGCCAACAAGTTTTTTCGCGCATGTGCGCAACTACCGGGCATTGGAAGATCACACAGGGTCGGCAAGAGATAATGCGATGCGTCGCGCCTCGATGTCAAATTCGTCAATGCGTACCTTGATCCTGGCATCGCGAGGAAAGATGTCTACGGCCTGCTCTCGCATTGATTCAGGAAGTTTGGACTCATGTATCAAGCCCACGACTTCCGGAGCGATTTCGATGAACAGTCCAAACCGCGCGTGTCCCCAGACCCGCCCCGTAATCACACCTTGTTCCTGCAGTGAAAGGATCAATTCCTGCGTCCAGGGGTCAGAACGCAAACGCTTCAGGCTCAATTCAATCGTGGATCGAGGCCGTGAATTGTCTCCTAACACGATGAAGTCATATTGTTTGTCGACCTCGAGAAACCGAGACGGATCCGCTTTGGGGTGTGCCCAGGACAACTCCGATATTGCTGCCCGTCCCTGCAGGCCTTCTTCCAGGTCGACCCAAGCAGCCTTTCTCTCGATCTTGGTCACTCGTGCCGTGATACGTGAACCCTCAGGGTGATGCTTGATATACTCCTGTGCGCGGCGGCTTACGGCGGGAATCCGGCGTACGCGTAATCTCCCGTCCCGCAAGCGGCGATAGCTGCCCTTCGTAGCTTCCCATTGGCGAAGCGCATCGGTGCTCCGACACGCCTCGGCCCGGATCCAAGTCCGGATGAATTGCCGTATCGCAGCCGGTACTCTTGCCATTGGCCCACGGGGATCACAAATCGGTGCATTGATGGCAGCTTGCAGAACTCTGCGTAGTTCGGACGATAAGCCTTTCATATCGCTCGGTTGGCCATCGATGCTGCGCCAAAAACGAGTCACTAAGTCGCTGTCGAATTCAAAGTGTCTGACCTCCTGACCGGAGCACTTACTGCCAAAATGCGGCACTGCCGCTGCAAGTGACCAAGGTGAAAGAATCACATACTGTTCAGGCCTTCGGATGCTTGCCACCTTCTTGGCGTGACTGCTGCGTGTAGAAGCCATTGTTACCTGAACTCGGGCTCCACGTTTGCGCTCAAGCTCTGGATATTTCACCCGCAGATCTGTCTTTTGAGAGTAGTCTTCAGCGAGTCGAGACAACTGTGCTCGACTCTGATCTTCGTTGCAAATATCAGCAATCAATTGCTCGAAGGCGCGCCCAGCTCTTGGAGGCACCAATCGGGGAAACCGATCTCGCTGGCGTACAACCCTGGGGAGCAGCCTTTGTAAGTCCCTCAAGTCCCGAGCCAGGTGCCTCACCGCATCATTGGTAATCAGAGAGACGAGCCGATCGGTTGACTGCTCGTGCTCAAACACGAATCCGATCCCCCAGTTTCTGCCTTCCAGAACCTGGTCATGTCGCAGATCGACGGGAATCTGATCGTCAAGCTTCACGCGGTAGACATGTTTTGGTTGACCGATGAGGTCGGCCTCAGAGGAATGGTCATCAGGCACATCCTTCGGCACAAGTTCAGCATGAAACCACGTATCGATTTCAAAAAGTTCGTCGCGAGTCTGCTCAAGAAGGGCGTGGACAGTCTCTAGTCGCCGGCCATGTGGGTCCTTCAGGGCACGTCCTTTCAGGAGGCTCTTGTAGCTGTTGAAGAGCGCCGTTCCAAACCTCGCTCTCAAATCGACCTTCTCAAGTCGGTTTAAGAGATCGTTATTCTGATAAGCTCCCTCAAGTTCGAGAACCGTTCGGCGCAGATCGCGAAAAAACTCGTCTAACTCGCGGACCCCAACCTCAGGCTCACACTCCTCGGTAAATCGCCCAGTTGAATCCATGAACAGCAGCCCCGAGTGTTTTGCTTCGATTCCTTCAGTCATCCGCGAGGAACCATCCTTGATAAGACTAATGTTACGGCAGATTTGGCTTGCGGTCCAATCTTCAGTGCCGCTACAGGTTTCGCCTATTATGCCATGCTGAGCTGGCGGTCCTGGGCGTCTCGTGGCAGATTCCGTGGATCGACTCCGCTGAGATGGGGCCTTTCAGCGTCAACATTGGCTCGCGAATGAAGCGGCGGCTCGATTCCATCCGGCACCGCAGCGTTGTGGTGGTCAGCTTGGGGGCGGTACAATGCAGCCGAACACTTCACCCGCGAACGAAGCCAAGAAGTCAGGGAGAACCAGGATGATAGACAACCGTGAAACTAGAGCGCATTTCAAAACTCCTTTCCGCTTGAGGGGGGAGGTTGGGAGAGAGGTGAAAGTCCAGGAAAGAGACCCTCACCCCGGCCCTCTCCCAGAGGGAGAGGAAGGTTGTGACACGATTTTCCGGGCGCTCATCGGGCTGCTGTTGGCATGGGTGATTGCGCCGCCTATCGCTGGGGCCGCTGGAGACATTCTGGACGCTTCCGGCGTGAAGGGTGGATTGGTCGTCTGTGCGGGCTGTGACGATCACGATGGACTTGTCGCACTGCGGCGCGGCGACGGGTATCTCGTTCAGGGCCTCGATGTGGACGCCGAGCGCGTTGCAGCGGCGCGTGACCACATTGCCAAGGCTGCTCTGGGGGATTCGATCTCCGTCAAACACTGGGAAGGACAAGGCAAGTTTCTGCCGTATGCAGATAATCTGGTGAATCTTATTGTGATGCGAGATGCGAAACACGAGATACAAGATGGGGAGATTGAGAGAGTGCTCGCGCCACGCGGTGTCGCCATTATCCACGAAAAGAACGGCGATCTCATATCCCGTATCTCGTATCCCGCATCTCGTATCCCGTTGCCCGCATCCCGCATCGGGGACGGCTTTGTGAAGTTTGTGAAGCCAGTCTCCAGCGATATTGATGAGTGGACGCATTGGCTTCACGGACCCGACGGCAATGCCGTGGCCAGGGACAAGCGGTCGGGGCCTCCGGAGAATGTCCAGTGGATCGCACGTCCCAAATGGCCCAAATCGCACGACGTAGGCATCTCGATGACTGGGATGGTTACAGCAGGAGGGCGGCTCTTCTACATCGCGGATGACGGACCGGTCGGCATCCTCGACCCTGATCGAGGGCTCGAACAGTGGAAAATTTTTGCACGCGACGCGTTCAACGGCGTGCTTCTCTGGACCAAACCGATTGATCAGTGGGGAATGCGCGTCTGGGCGCAGGGGCCCGAAGGCATTCCATACGGCCCGTGGTCCATCAACCCTCGCATGATTCATCGACGCATGGTCGCCGACGGGAATCACCTCTACGTAACGCCGGGTTTCGATGCCCCGGTACATGTGCTGGACGGTGCGACTGGAGAAACCGTACGGGTTTTCGCCGGGACCGACTACGCGTCCGAGATGGTTGTTGACGGCAGGACCCTGTACGTAACCGTCGACCTGGCTGCACGCAAGGCCGGCAAACGCACGAAGACGCCTGAAAAGTCAATCGTCGCCGTCGATGTCGATAGCGGCGAGAAACTCTGGCAGACCGATGGTTTCGTCGGAATTCGCGACAACCGCGCACGCAGTTACGACGCGACCTTGACCCGCATGCACATCACGTCCGGCGGTGGGAAGGTCTACACGGTCGAGACCGACGAGATTATCGCGCTGGATTCCGCAACCGGCCGGGAAGTCTGGCGGCGGGATCGACCGGAGAAGTTCATCACTGCCATGGCGAACAAAGACCATCCGGCGGCTCGCGCGTTCGATCTTTGTTCGTTTCTGTACCACGACGGCATGATTTACTTCTGGCAGGTCACACAGAAGAAAAACGGGTGGGCCAGCAACATTTATGATATTCATTTGCAGGCGATCTCCGCTTCGGACGGGGAACTGTCGTGGACCAAGATGTGTGCCGCTGCAACGTTCATGCAGTCGATTCCAAGGGTCTACATCGCACAGGGCCTGTTGTGGGTCGAAGAAGAGCTGGGCGAAAGAGATCCCGGCTTGCGGTCAGGCTCAATCGGCCTGCTTGGTCTTGACCCGAAAACAGGTGAAGAGAAGAAGCGTTACGACAACGCGGCCATCTTTCAGGTCAAGCACCATCATCGCTGCTATCCCAACAAGGCAACCGAGAATTTCCTCATCTATTCCCGAAACGGATTGGAGTACGTTGATTTTCGCAACGGCGAGATGAACATCAACCGCTGGCTGCGGGGCATCTGCCAATATGGCATCATGCCGGCCAACGGACTGATGTACTCGCCGGCGCAACCGTGCTCCTGCTATCCATCGGCGCGTTACAACGGGTTCTACGCGTATGCAAGCGAGGTCACGGAAGACGCTACGGCGAAGGTCCGTCACTCCGTGACCGATGACATTCGTCTGCTCAAAGGGCCTGCCTATGATCAACCCATCGAAGACACTCCCATTGATCCGGCCTCCGAATGGCCGGTTTATCGTCACGACACTCAACGTACTGGCGCCGTGGCGACGGAAGTGCCAATTGACCTGCGCCAATGCTGGGCGGTCGAATTCAACGAGCCGGTTACCGCACCGACGATCGCTGCAGGCCGCGTCTTCATGGCAGGACACCACAGCCGAAAGGTTTACGCGCTGGATGCCGACACCGGACGGGAGTCGTGGAGCCGGTACGTCGAAGGACTGGTAGACACCCCGCCGACTCTGTCGGGCGGCCGAGTCTATTTCGGGACCTGCGACGGGTATGTGTACTGCCTGCGGGCGGCCGACGGCGAGATTGTCTGGCGATTCAACGCGAATCCCCACCATCGCATGATCGTCAGTTTTGGCCAGCTCGAATCCGCGTGGCCCGTGCACGGCAGCGTGATCATCAAAGACAACGTGGTCTACTTTTCTGCTGGACGATCGTCCTATCTCGACGGCGGAATCTTCATCTACGCCTTGGACGCCGTCAGCGGCACCCTGCTGCGATCAACACGTCACGATACGGCGGGCCGCAGTCCACCAAACGAAGTCATTGGCACAGCCGATGACTTGCTCATACAGGACGGGGACAACTTATTCATCAAGAACCTGCGACTTAATGTCGACACGTTCGCGGCCCAAAAAGGCAATTGGAACAAGCGATTCGTTCCCGGACCGCCGCTGTCGGCCATCGGTAGTCTGCTTGACGACTCGATGTTCGATCGTTCGGCTTGGTTTATTGACAACAACCACACCGACAAGATGATCGTCTTCAACGACTTTTTCTTCTTCGCCATGGGCTGGATTCCGAATCAGGGAACCTGGCACGACATACGATACAACGTCGGTCAACATCAATTCAAAGTCATTGGCCAGAAACGGGGTGGTCCGACGAGGAGTCGTGGGAGAAGGGCGAAGACCCCATTGCCCAAAACGCCAACCGTGCTCTCAAAGACGCCCTCGGTAAACAGGGCCACACTGAATGGGGCGTGGCAGATATCGGTGCCCGTACGGATCTCCTCAATGGTCCTGGCCGACGACACCCTGTTCTTTGGTGGCGTGCCAGACGCGACCGACTCAAACGGGTTGCTGCGTTCGATAGCCGGAGAGACAGGTGGCGTTCTGATGGCGGTTGCGGCTGGCGACGGCAAAGGACTTTTGAAGCTCCCGCTACCATCACCACCGGGTTGGGACAGCATGGCGGCAGCCCGTGGGCGCCTGTACCTGTCAACGTCGAAGGGCGAGGTAATTTGCTTCGCCGGGGGGTAACCAGGATTCGAATCCGATCCGGATGGAGAGCAAGGCCAACCATGACGGCAAGAAACGCAGTCGCCTGCGGCTTGCCGTTAAACGACGAAAGTGGCGCTGTCCAATTGCATAGCCGACCGTGAAGAAAGGCAAGTGAGGTACCAGGATGAAAAGACTATTGATAATCGCGATTCTCGTGAGCATGTCGGCCGGCATGGCCGTCGCCGAGGATGCAAAGAGCATCCTGGAAGCCTCCGGCGTGAAAGGCGGGGTGGCTGTCCAAGTAGGACAAGTGAACAAACTGACGGTCGCGCTGACCGACGACGATCGTTTCCTGGTGCATGGCTTGGATACGAGCAGGGCCAATGTAACTGAGGCTCGACAGGATATCCGCTCCCTCGGCCTGTACGGCAGAGTGTCTGTGGATACATTCAACGGCTCCGATCTGCCCTACAGGGACAATATGGTTAGTCTCATCGTGATACGAGATGCGAGACACGAGATACGAGATGGGGAGATTGAGAGGGTGCTCGCGCCACGGGGTGTCGCCATTACCCACGAAGAGAACGGGGATCTCATATCCCGTATGCTGTATCCCGCATCCCGCATCGGGGATGGCTTTGTGAAGTTCACGAAGCCGGTCCCCGGCGATATTGACGACTGGACCCACTACCTGCACGGTCCCGGCAATAATGCAGTGTCCGGGGATACGGTCGTCGGGCCTCCCGGCCAACTGCAATGGAAAGGCGGGCCCGAATGGGCGCGGCATCACGACCACCAGGCCAGCATGGTTGCGATGGTCTCAGCTGCGGGGCGTTTGTTCTACATTATGGACGAAGGGCCGATTTCATCCGTCCAACTGCCGCCACGTTGGTTCCTTGTTGCCAGGGACGCCTTCAACGGCAAGATACTCTGGAAGCGGAGTATCGACTCGTGGTGGCCTCACCTCTGGCCCAACAAGAAGGGGTTTGCTATGTCGCCCCGGCGTCTTGTTGCCGAGTCCCAAACAGTTTACTGCACCCTGGGTCTCAATGCCCCGTTAACTGCCCTGGACGCTGTAACCGGATCCGTCATACGGACCTATCCGAAGAGCCTGGTTACCGAGGAGTTTGTCCTTTCCGGCGATACGCTGTTCCTGGTCGTCACGGACCACGTTCGAGAACCTGATGACCGAACACCCGAGATGATGCGTTTTAGGGCCGAAAGCTGGAAACGGGACACAACCCAGACAAGAGTCGCAGCCATCAATAAGGAAACGGGAGCCGAACTGTGGACAGCGAAGTATCCGGTCCAGCAAATGACCCTGGCAGCCGATTCCAAACGCGTCTACTTTCACGATGGTGATAAAATCATAGCCCTTGACCGCAAGACCGGAGAACTGTTGTGGAAATCCAATCCCATACCTAGGGCGCCGGACGAGTATTCATCGTGGTTTGGATCGACGCTGGTCGCTTATGAGAATGTTGTTCTGTTTGCAGGAGGGGAGAATGTTCAATCCCATAGGGGCGGACGAGATACGATGACCGCCGTATCCGCTGCTGACGGCAAGACGCTCTGGAGCGCTCCTCATCCCGCCTCCGGCTATGATTCGCCAGAGGACCTGTTTGTCAGTGACGACTTGGTGTGGTTCGCCCCATTGACGGGCAGGAAGGATACGGGAGAGTTTGCCGGGCACGATCTGAATACCGGAGTCGTTAAGAGGCGATA
Source organism: uncultured Pirellulaceae bacterium (assembly GCA_964623055.1). GTDB lineage: Bacteria > Planctomycetota > Planctomycetia > Pirellulales > Pirellulaceae > JADHUC01. The sequence continues at coordinate 2,132 of CAZURK010000152.1, read as the reverse complement.
TCCTGATACAACGGGCGCGCACATGCCGCACCACCGCTGTCATCGGGCCAAGGCGACTGAGAAGTATATATTGACATCCAGAACGGGGATTGAGTTCGTTGACATTCAGGGAAAAGAAGAACGTACCAGACATGATTGGGTCCGGGGTGGTTGTCTGTACGGCATCCTTCCCGCCAACGGTTTGATCTACACGCCTCCCCACGCATGCGCGTGTTACATTCTGGCAAAGCTCAGCGGCTTTTGTGCCTTGGCGCCGGCTGCCGGGTCACGAGTCAAGGGTCACGAGTCAAAAGCAGAAGATCCTTTGGAGCGCGGTCCTGCATACGAACAAATCGGAAATCAAAAACCGCAAATCGAAAATCCCAACGATTGGCCCATGTACAGGCATGATCCGGCAAGGAGCGGGGCCAGTGCCACACGTGTCCCTTCCGACGTTCGTATCCTCTGGGAAGCAAACTTGGACGCGCCTCTAACGGCGCCCGTTATCTCTGAAAGGAAGTGCTTTGTTGCGTCAATAGATGCCCACACCATGCACGCTCTGGACGCGGGATCAGGGAAGGTGTTGTGGCGTTTTACGGCCGGGGGGCGGATTGACTCTCCGCCTTCCATCAGCGGCAACCGGCTTGTATTCGGTTGCCGCGACGGCTGGGTCTATTGCCTGCGGGTTGGCGATGGCGCCGTCATCTGGCGGTTCCGCGCGGCCCCCATGGACAAACGCTTGGTTGCCTGCGAGCAGATCGAGTCGTTGTGGCCGGTTCACGGCAGCGTATTGATCCGTGAAAAGGAAGTACACTGCACGGCGGGAAGGTCCATGTTTCTGGAAGGAGGTATACGTTACCTGCGTCTCGACCTGCGGACAGGCAAGCTCATCGCACAGCATATCATGGACGACCGCCATCCGATCACCCAAAAGAAACTCGACGACAAGATCCGTTGGCCGAACCTGCCCACCGCCCGGCAGGACCTTCTGAGCTACGACGGTCAAAACTTCTATATGCGGACGCAGGCTTTCGATCGGGAAGGGAATAGGATATTCGAGGAATCCGAAACTAGGCCACACCTCTTTTCTTCCATCGGTCTTTTGGATGCGAATTGGTGGCATCGCTCCTATTGGATTTATGGGACATCAATGTCTGGCGGGGCGGGCGGGTGGCCCAAGGCCGGCCAAAAGGCTCCGGCAGGAAGGATGCTTGTTTTCGACGAAGACAAGATCTTTGGGTTCCGCCGAAACAAAGAGCATTTCTCCGCATTGGCCGTCACATCCTGGATGGAATACCATTTGTTTGCCATGAAGAAAGAACCGACGTTGGGCACGATGCAAATACACGAGCCCGAGCCTCTCGGAAGAAGACGGACGGTATCGACTCCGAATGAGTTGTGGTCATCCGCGGTGCCGATGATGGCCAGAGCCATGGTCCTTACTCCGGAAACACTATTTGTTGCAGGCCTTCCCGACCTGCTCGATGAGGGGAAGTTGCACGCCAATCTTAACGATCCGCAGTTGCGAGCCAAAGCGACTGAACAGGCAGAAGCCTGGCTGGGGCACAAAGGCGGTGTTCTCTTGGCTGTATCTGCGGCGAACGGGGATACACTCGCGGAATACAACCTCGATGCGCCGCTGGTCTTCGACGGCATGGCGGCGGCAAACGGGCGATTGTACGTGTCCCTGGAGACTGGTACCGTCGCTTCCTACGGCAAAGCCCCAAAGCACTGAAGACACCAGCAATCGAGTGAATCGTCCTGGGGCGGGCATGTCGTGTTGGAGTACCGCCTTCAGGCGGCGAATTCCAGTTGAAGCCGGGACTCTCAAGGCTGAGAATAGGGCTGGGTGCCTGGGGTCGAGTGGAACGAGCCCCTAGTGTTATCGACCTGGGGGCTCACTATCGTTCGACCCCAGCCACCCTAAAACTAAGGCTTGACAAAGCACTAGACCACAACGATCGCAAGGGAGCCACACATGAAGACGATGACTGCTTGGTTGATACTGACGGCGATTGCGTTCGGCGGTGATTCGGAAAGAGGGGAGTCAGGAGAACGGTCGGATTACCTGAAGGCCAAACCCGAAGTTGTGGAAGAATGGCAGGACATGCGGTTTGGCATGTTCAACTGCTGGGGACCGGTGAGCCTGACGG
>CAZURK010000151.1:0-34937 GCA_964623055.1 uncultured Pirellulaceae bacterium | reverse complement strand
CATCTTCGTCGTACAGCTACTTTCCCCGCGTTGATGTCACGCTCGACGTCGACGGGACGCAGGTGGAGTACGCGTTCTACATGAGGACGTACTCCAGCTCGTCCGGCAGTGGCTACGCCTATCTCTACGGAGGTGCGTATCGCCAGGGCGAGATTACGCTGAACGGCGAGAAGAAGCGCATTGTGTTGGTGGATGCCAACAGCAACGCGCGATACAACGATTCGATGTCGACTGCCGGTGACGTGATCTTCATTGATCCGGACCCGAGCAAGGGTGGATATGCCTACCTTTCTGGCGTGACTATGAACGACGCCGAACAGCCGGTAGGCAAACTGGTCAATATCGATGGTCGTTTCTACGACATGGAGCTTACGCCTGCGGGCGACAAGCTCACGCTGACGCCGTCGTCGGTGCCGGTCGGATATGTCAGCAACCCGACCAAAGGTCTTCGTGCTCTCATGCATGGCGATCAGGGGATCCTCAAGGTCTCCGCGAATGAGTCGGGGAAATCGCCGTTGCCAGTCGGCGATTGGAGATTGCTGTCATACACGATCGACGGCACGGTGACGCCGGAGGCGAAGGAGGAAGAAAGTTCGCTGCTGAATACGCTCAGCGCGGCACTTGTCCAGAGCAACAGCTCTGTGCCGCGTTGGTCGTATATCTCAGCGCGAGCGAGCAGTGATTCTGCGGCGGTCAACGTTCGTGAAGGGGAAACCGTAGATCTTCCCATCGGCCCGCCGTACAAACCTATCGTCAAGGTTTCTCGGACTTCTGGCAGTTCGGGTAACCGAGTGGCTTATCTGCGTCTGTCCCTCGTCGGGGCAGGGGGCGAACTCGTCAGCAACATCGTGGTTAACGGCAGTCGCCCAAAAGAGCCCGAGTTCACAATCACCAGCGCCGAGAAAAAGGTTGCGCAGGGCAAATTCCGGTATGGCTGAGGCTTTACCTGTTCGTACTCGTGGCGAGTACCAAAGGAATTGGCTGACGAATATAAAGTGACTGTGAATTGGGACGGCGGTCCTTTCAAGATCGAAACGACTGAAAGCGTCATCCGCAAGTCAGATCTGCCCAGCGGTAGTGCTGCTAACACGAACCTTCTTAACCGTGTCATAGGAGCGTTTGCAGCAGATTGATCCCGAGACGTCAATTGCTTGCGCCATATAAACGGCCCTCGGCTCTGCCAGGGGCCGTTTCCTTTTCTCGCTGGGCCTATATCCGAATCCCAAGGATCTGCGGAAACTGCGTTGGATCAAGTTGGGCCACGTCACAGCTCTTCTCGCGAGCCGTTGCGGCTGCCAGGCCGGCGACCTGGCCTGTCGTCATCCAGACTGGCTCCATGCGTAACACCGACATCGCTACGTGTGTGCTGGACATGGCCACCGGCACCAGCAGATTGTCGATCCGTTTTGGCAGCATGACGTCGTAAGAGATCTGTCCCGGTTGAGCGGGGCCTGCGGCCTTCTTGGGATACCACAGGACGCCTTCCATGAATCCCTCGACCATGAAACGGCGATCGTGGCACGGATGCACATCAAAGGAGTGCTCGCCCATGGCAATCGGGCGTTCTACCGTTGGCGTGCGGCCTGTGTTGGGATCGACCGTGAAATTGTGCTCGGTAACGATCGCACGGCCCTCGATTCGGCGACCTTGCCGGACGTAGAGCTGCCACGGCCAATGCTCGTTGTCAACGAACTCCTGGTCGTGCAGCCCGATTTTCAGCATGCGTTCTCGAACCGTCGCAGGAACGTGGTCGTCGTGCTGGAGGAAGTAGAGCAAACCGGCGGCGTGGTCACGATGGAAGTCGTCTAATCGTTGGCGATGGTGCTGGTCCGCTTCGGGATAGCCCCAGTTGACGCCGGGACAATTGATACTCGTCAAACCTGCGATATTCCCGTTCATCTGGTACTTGCGTCGCGGCAATCGCGTCCCCCATCCCCATCCCCGAAGGCGTCGCGATCGAAAATCGTCGATCAACGGCAGGTAGTCTTGCAGGTGTTGGTCATACGTGGCCGGCTTCTCGATGGGTATGCGGTGCTCGGGATCGTCGGTGAAGATGGACCGGGCGCAGAACGCCTGAATGGCGATCGATGGTTCGCCGGTATCGGCGGTCTGGATCTGCTCACCCGTCCGCCAGTTCATGTAATGGATGCCCGCTTTCGATTCGCCGTATTCATCTCGACCCTCGCGTCCCACGCGGTAAGGGACCTTCGCCCTTGCAGCCAGATCCCCTTCGTAAGTGCCGTCGATGAACGTCCGAGCCGTGCAGGAGATGACCTTGCCATCCGGCCCATCCAAATCCACCGCCGTGATGCGGCCGCCTTCGACGCTCGCCTTACTGAGCCAGTGGCCGGGTACCCACTGCAAACGGTCCTCTTCCGCCGCGAGCATCTCGCGGAACACGTGCTCGGCAACCGACGGCTCGTAGTACCATCCATCGTGAACGAGTTTCCATTGCTCTTTGTCGTCGCCAAGGATCTGCCGATAACGATCGGCCACATTGGAGATGAACTCGATCACCAGCCCGCCAAACAGATGCTTGCGAACGGCGTCCGTCGTACAAAGACCACTGGCCGCCATACCGCCCGGATTCTCCTTGGGACAGGCCAGTACAACCCGATCCCCACGCCGCGCCGCCTCGACCGCAGCCGCAATTCCACCCGGCGTCGAGCCGTAGACGAAGGTGTCGCAAGATACCCGCTGCGGCACGACTGAGTGGTTCGCGTCTTCCGTATCAGCCGTGGCGTGCGATGCTCCGGCTGCGATCGCAGCCCCTAAACTCGTCCTGAGAAACTGCCGTCGTTTCATGATTTGTACTCCCGAGCGGCATGATCGCCGCTCTGGTCCATTGCATTGTCACTGCTGTCAACGGGTCGGGAGAGCGAGGCTCCTGCCGAGCCAGCTTCGGTTGGATTCCAGGGCTTGGCTCACGGCTCCGCAGGAGCGTCGCCCTCCCGATACTCTTCTCTATTTGAAACCCAGTAGGGCATTGTCACTCGCCAAAGCAGACTATCTGGCCATCGACGGTAGACAGATAGAGATGCCCCCCGGCTGCCGTCATGCCGTCCAAGACGGGTGGGGCGGATAGCGGGAGTTCGGCGAGCTTGGCGCCGTCCTCCGTCGAGACGGCGACAAGCTTCGCGCCCTCCTTGCCAATCATGGCGGCCCGGGCTTCGTCGCTGCTGTTGCCTTGGTTGGGCGTGCCCGCGAAGAACAGCGTCTTGCCCGCCAGCACCAGCGCTCGGGCGCGGATTGGGGGGTCCGTGGACCATTTGAAGGTCATCTTTGCCGGGCCACGTTTGGCGCGTGGCTTCTTCTTTGCGGGTTTGGCTGCGGGCGGCGGCGCGGGTTTCGCGTCCTTGGCGGCCGCAAACAGATGGTACGGCTCTTGCGCGGCCCAATTGGCGCCGGCGTTTCGCGACCAGTTGCGGAACTGGCTCCGGCCGAAGCCGTAGACGGTGTCCTCGTCGATGGCAAGTATGCGACCAGCCGGGACCTTGTTGCCGGTCTGCCACCATCCCGGCCAACCCGATGTGAACGAATCGCCGTAAAGCCAATAGGTCCGGTGCCACCAAGAGTCATCCAGCAAACCCGTCGGGCTAAAGAGGTGGCGTTTGGCGGGAGCGGGCTTCAAGTCGTCGGGCGTGAAGCAAAGCTGTCGCATGAATATCGTCTCGCCATCACTAGCCAACACGTCCGGCAAAGCGCCGCCCAGGTTGAAGCCGCTGACCGCCTCGCGCGGCTGCCGATGCGTCTTGGGGTCTGGTGTGTATACGCGAGACTCGGTGAGCAGACGGCCGGTTTTCAATTCCAGACGAAACAGGCGGATTCCGCCGTCGATGAATGACGATCGCCCGGCTGCGAACATCACCTCGTCGCCCTCGACCAGCACGCTGCCGCGGACCGGCCACAGCGATTCCAGTTGGCCGTAAGCAACGATGCGGCGATCTGCAGGTGATGCGCGGAACCGCCAAACGAGTTCGCCATCGGATGCGCGCAGGCAATACACGTAACCGTCGCGACAGCCAAACACCGCTAGACCAGCGGCGATCGTGGGCGGCGAATCGACGCGACCACCGGCCGTGAAGGTCCAGACGCAATCGCCAGTTTCGGCGTTCAATGCGTGGATGGCATGGTCGTCGACCGCTGCCACGAAGCACTTGCCCACCGCGACCGTCACCGCGCTAAGCTTGCCACCGACATCGGCGCGCCAGTGCTGCTTGACCTCCGTCGCCACAACCGTCGAAGCCCGCCCAGAACGCAGAGCGTCATGCCGATACGTCGGCCAGTCGTTTCCAGAGGTCAGAGGTCGGAGATCAGAGGTCGGATCGCCTGCGGCTCGCGAAGGCGTTTGTCTTCTGACTTCTGACTTCTGATTTCTGACCTCTGGGTACGCCGGGCCTTTCTCCAGTCTTCCCGACCTCTGATCTCTGACCTCTGGCCTCTGCCGTTCCGCCGCGAATGCATTGAAACCGTTAAGCTTCGCTGTCAGGAAGCAGGCGCATGCGTGTGGCGGTACGTACAAGAGGCCGTTGGCTGGCATCACACCGTACTGGCACATACCGCGTGCCCAGTGGTGCGGATAGATCTCGCCCGTCGCGACGTCCAAGTACTCGGTGCCCGCTCGGCCCAGCATCAGCCAGCGATTCGTGCCTTTGTTGCGGTAGCAGCGGTGATGTGTCATTCCGCAGGCGAATGTTTCCTGGTCAGGCGGCCGAGTCATCTTGATCTCGCCCGTCTTTGGGTCCAGCCCTTGTGTGATTCCCGGCTGAGTATGGATCCGTAGTTTGCCAGTCCAGACCAACCCGCCGGCAACGAGTACGTCGGGCGGGGCGTGCCAGTTGACCTCGGACTGCGACTTCCAGAGCGTCTTCCCTGTCTTCGCATCGAGGCCAGTCAGCATCTTCCCGTCCGCCCACAGCATCACGTCCTCGTAGGACACGAGGACCGGCGAGTACCACGCCGCCTTCGATGCCTGCACGGCCAGCGGCTCGGACCGCCAGAGTTCTGCGCCTGTTTTCAGGTCGACGGTGACCGCGCACGCGCCGTCCTGATAGAACGCTCGCCCGTCGACGGCACCGAGCGTGACGGGCGCGAGCTTCTCGACGATGTTCTCCCATGCGACATTACCGGAATCTGCGTCGATGGCCAACACGCGTCTGGTGGTGCCCGCAGGCCCGCTTCGTCGTGCGTCAGCCTTCACAGCCGGCTTGGCATCGCCGACGGCCAACAGGAGTTTCCCTTCAGTGAAAATGATCTCCTCGGCGCCCTCGGTGCCTTTGTATGTCGTGACGGTTTCGCCTGTTGCTGTGTCAATGGCTTCGACCGGCCCGCCGTAACTTAGTGTGACGTACACGCGATCGCCGACGCCGACCAGTCGACGTGGCAGTTGAGGCGGGCCATGGCGAAACTCGCGAAGGTGCCACTCCCACGATCCCATTTTTCGTTTCCACAGCGTGATTCCGTTATACGCATCGCGTGCGACCAGAAACCAGCTCGCCGGAAACGCAACCGACTGGATCGGTCCGCTATCTTCCAGCGAGAAGATCCGCCCGCCCGTGGCAACGGCCGCGCTCAGGCTGGCCAAGTGTTCGTGGCTCCGCGAAAATTTCGGACCACTAACCCACTGCAAACTAGCGGGCGGATCGACGACCGCATCCTTCGACACGGCGTTGTTCGACGCGTCGTACAGGTAGTGAGTCCATTCGTCCAATTCTGATGGGGCGCGCTTCACAAACGTCGACCAGCGTGCGAATCCGGTCGAGGATTGTGTGAGAAGTGGCGAGTGGCCGGTGTCAAGGGAGCCCTTCTCCACAAATGCAACCCCGCCGGGGGCCAAAACGCGAGCGATCTCCTCACTTGTCACCTGCCACTTGCCAGCCGCCGCTGGCCCCCTGCCACTTGCCACCACCACGTTCACAACGTTGTCGATGTAAGGCAACTGATGACCGTCAAAACGGTCAATCGAGACTCTTCCGTACTGACCAAGCGAACGGATGTGTTCGCGTGCGCGTTCGACGACCGCCGCGTCGGTGTCCAGGCCATGTACCAGGCAGTTGCCGCTGACGCACAACGCGGCTGTAAGCCCCCCATTGCCACAGCCCAGGTGTACGATCAAGCCACCTCGGGTGCCGATTGCCTTGAGGACGCCCGAAGCCTGAGCGTCCGCGGAGTCCGCGTCATTGGCCACAGCCAGTGGCGACAAGCTGAGTGTCCAGAACAAGGTGAGGATGACCGTCAGTGACAAACAATGGTGTTTTCTGGTGGTGTTCATGCCAAAACTCCTTCGGTTGTCCACGACCGCGTTGCGACGCGGCCGGGCGAGAGACTATCTTGGATGTCGTGCAAGCATAACCGTACCACGAGTATTGGACCGATCCGAGTAGTGCAGCGCCAATTTGGCCCGAAACAACAGGAGTTCACACATGGAGACCAGATCAATACGTCGACGAGAGTTCCTTGGCGGTTCGTTGGGTTTGTCCATCGCCGGGGCCGCGGCGGCTCTGGCAACCGGCTCGATGCCTGGATCTGCCCAGGAGCCCGCGGCGAAAGACGGGCCAGAAGGGGGCGCCGACGCAACGGTCGGCGGCTGGGAGGACAACCAAGTCATCCAGGAGGCCCGCCAAGTTGCTTTGGATATCCTCAAGCCCAACAAAAAGGACCTGGAACATGGGCTGGAGTTACACACGAATTCTCTGGTCTTCGACATCTACGGGTTTGCCCCACGGGCTGCGGTGGACGGGGATGCGATGCGGCAAGCCGTCGAGGCGGGAGCTTCGGCGATCGAGTTGAAGGACATGCGGGAGGACATGTCTATGACGCGATACGTGACCGATCCGGCCGAGCGGAAAGAGTTCATCCAGGCTTGGGAGGCAGCGGGCGTAACGTGTATTTTTCAGAACGCCGGCGAAGAAGGCCAAGACCCCATGCGTCTGATTAAGCGGCTGGCCCGCTTCACGTATGCAACAGACATGATGCCCGATTTCATGCCCAAAGCAGTTACTCCCGGCGACATCGAAGCTGCGGCGAACGAGAAGCGTCACTGTCTCTATTTCTCCGCAAACGGCGCACCGCTACGGCAGCATTGGGTGTCCGTGGAAGACGAACTTAGATACGTCCGCATCTTTTTCCAGTTGGGTATCCGCATGATGCACCTGACCTACCAGCGGCGAAATATGATCGGCGACGGATGCGGCGAGGCGTCGGACGCGGGACTGAGCGATTTCGGCCGCGCGGTGGTTGCTGAGATGAACCGGGTGGGCGTGATTGTGGACGTGGCCCATTCCGGTTGGCAAACCAGCTTGGACGGCGCCAAAGCATCCCAGAAGCCCATGGTCGCCAGCCACACGACCTGCGCGACACTACACAAACACATTCGCAGCAAGCCCGACGAAGTGATCCGCGCCATCGTCGACACAGGCGGACTGGTGGGCATCTGCTGCGTGCCTGCTTACCTCGGAGGCACGGGCGATATCGCGGCGCTGCTGGACCACATCGACTATGTGTCCGAGAAGTTTGGTGCCGACCACGTAGCCATCGGCACCGACGTGGCCTATGCTTCGCGGAACTCGGCCACCGAGCGCAAGAAGATCCCACCGAGATCTCCACAGCGGAAAGAGTTCCGATCGCTCTGGCCAGACGACGCCTTCACGCTTTCGCCGAACGCTCATCCGAAAGCACGCCAAAGCCTCGCGTGGACCAACTGGCCGCTGTTCACCGTCGGCTTGGTGCAACGAGGGTACTCGGACGAGGATATTCAGAAGATCCTCGGCGGAAACATGCTCCGCGTCGCCCGGGCGACGCTGGCATAGTCGCCCAACGGTTGGCACGGCCGTCACCGCCCGTGCCAGGGGAAAACGGCTTGAACAACCGGATATTCTACCAACGCCACCGCCGTTTGCACTGCGTCGAAGGTGACTTGCCTTGCGGCCGTGCCGTGTTGGACGCCCTCACAGTTCATTTATTTTCTGGTGAGGAGTTGGATTCGGCGGCGATTCGTGCGAGAAACTTATCAAGTGCGTCACGAGCAAGTTTAGAGCTCTCCTCCTCTCTCTTGCGCAACGTTTGGTTTTCACTGCGCAGCTCGTTCAACGCAGGCTGTTGTGACAGTCGTCCGGCAAAAAAACACGCGACAGCAAGCACCAGCGCGAAGAGTGTCGATAGTCGAAACTGAAATCGTCCACGACCTGAGTTTGATAGGTTCATTTTGTGGAACTCGGCGCGTCCAACGGGAGGCACGGCCGTCACCGCCCGTGCCGAAGCAAAACGGTTTGAACAACAATTGATTCTACCAACACCACGGCCGGTTGCACTGCGCCCAACGTGACTCTCCTCTGCGGCCGTGCTCATGTTGGCCGGCGCAAACTCGGCAACAGTGGGAGCGCTACAAGGAGACCCACTACACCGTTTGCGAGCCCCCAAGCGATGAGCGACGCGACGCCGAATCCACGGTTACATTTCACGCCAACGAGCACGAACATGAGAAACACAGCCAGCGGCGCGAGAGCCGTCTTGGCGTTTGGGCCGCCAATAATTCGCCAATACACGACAACTACGAAACCGAGACCATCAGCGCCAGCAAGGAAGGCCAATCGTGGCGCGAAATCAGGAATGTTGACGACGGGGGTCAGTAACTGGCCTAAGAAAAAACCCGCGCAGCCAAAGGCTGCGGCCGCCCCTATCGCGATTGGAAGAAATGCGAGGCAGCCGAGGCTTTCGCGGACCGCATGCGGATTGCGCAAATGACCACAGTGTGGACACTTATTGGACGGCGGACGAAATGACCGCAGCTTGACCTGCTCGCCGCAATGCGGACACGGTTCACTTGGACTGAGGAATCCCAAAGCATCAAGCCTAGTTCGGCCAACGGGTTTTCGGTCGACATCATGTCGGCAAGTCTGGTCAGCGCTTGAGGCAAAGACTTGCCGGCCCAGTTTCACTCCTCTAATATCCACCAAACAGGGTATTGGGTCAAGTGAAATCGCTCCTTGTCCCGCAATCCGACTCGAACAAATGCGACGTTGGCGAGTGCACGAACGCACCTCCCACGCAGTGACTCAATTCTCAATGGCGTCTTCTTGCCGGCGGGCGTCTTCAGCCGGGCGGCAAGTGAAGCAGACGCCTCGAAATCTCGCATTGTAGCAGTTCGTAGAACGCTGGCTCCTCGATTCGGCCTCGCTGCTCGCGCGAAAGCCAACGTAATGGTTCCTCCCACTGCTCAAGCGGCGGAATCTTCAGATTCACCCACCCGCGGCGAACTTCGTCGGCCACGATGCCAGTCAGGTACACCGGCTTGGCGTCCGTCTGGATAGACAGCGTCACTATGGCCTTGCGAAAGTTTGGCCTCTCGCTCGCTTCCGATTTCAGGTGAATGCGGAGTCTTCCGACGCTGGGCGCGCAACGACGGACAAATTGTGCCCGTGCCGTTTGCTTGCGCGTCATCACGTCCAGCGGGCTCGTGACGGCTTGGCCGTCGGTCGGTTTGGCCACGCGCACGTAAATCGTCGTGGTCTCCAAATGAACGTGACCCAAAATCTGCTGGATCTTACGCAGATCACAAGTGTACTCGTAGGTATGACAGGCAAAGCTGTGACGCAGCGTGTGCGGCGTTGCCTTCTTCTTGATTCCCGCGATGCGGAGCGCTCGCTCCATGACGCGTTCGGCCGTGCGTGGTGAAAGGTGACGCTGCTTGGCCTGCCCATGCCTGCCTCCTGCCGCCTTGCCCGTCGGAAAGATGTAGTCGTCGCCCGTGAACTGCTCGGATAGATGCCGCAACAGCGGTTCGAACGTCCCGGGCAACATCACCTGTCGATCGCTGCGGCCTTTGCCTTGCCAAACGTTAACCAGCCGTCAGAAGAGTTCACCGAAGTCGTTTACCTCAACTGCGCACCGCCTAGGCCGGACCGAGGCCGAACCCCTTGCCGCAACGGCGCAAACCAGCTTTGTTGCCTTGACGGCCTGTACCGTAAACAACGCCATGAGAATGAAGCCGAAGTCCGGCAGTTGAACGGTTTGCTTGGTCCGGCCTACAAATTGGTGCACAATACGGGTTAGGACACCTGTGCCTGGTCGCGCAGAATCTGGGTGGCGAGCCCTGCGAACAGTTGATCGCGGAATGCTTGGTCCGATTGCGCGAGGTTGATGTCCTCGGCTACCCCCGGCAGAATCTGGTCGAGATCAAGGCTTTCGATCAGTGCATCCAGTTGGCCAAACGCTTCTGTGTATTGCTCGACTGACAATTCGTCTGGATGATCCTCGAACCACTGCTGTAATAGGTCCGGGATCTCCTCGCTCGACCAATCGGCTGGAATGCCGTCGGCAAGAACACTCGAGTCGACGTTCACGAGGGACTGATGGGCCAGGTCCAACGCCTCGTCGGGCGATAGGTCCAGCGTGTCCAACGGGGCGGTCCACAGTTCTTCGTGCAAGACGTCTCCGAACGCCGCCCAGTCGACCAACTCTGCCAGCGGCGGATTCGTCTCGTCCTGTGCGTTCGGGCCGGCTGCGCCGACGCCGGCGCCAAGAGCGTTCAATTCGCTGATGACGATCAACGCATCCAGCGTCGACAAGCTGCCGTCGCGATTCACGTCCGGGTAGTAGTGTGCTGCTTCGGGCGCTTCGCCCGAGGCGTGTTCAAGCTGCCCAAGCTGACGCGAACCTCGTTGATTCAAATCCTGTACCAATGCCAAGACGTCCAACGACGTGGTCCCGCCGTCGCCGTTCACGTCGGAGGGCTTGACCGCGTTCGACCATCCGCGGACCACTTCGATCTGTGTGCCTGTGTAGGCGACGCGAGCGGGCGGCACGACTTCGCTGTGGCCATACAACAGAACCTCGCTGCCGATCTTGTCGGCCGGAGTCAATACGAAGGAGGCGAGCCCCGGCCGGTGCGCCGAGAATGGAATGCTGGCCAGCAGAGCTTCGCGATCGCCCACTGCGCCGAAACTCGCAAAGGCCCCAAGTTCATCCACCAACCCCGGTAGCTCCATGCTGCCCGACTGGCCGTTCTGGTAGTCGTCACCATACGAGATTTCGCCCCCAGCCGACACCAATCGGTTGAAGAACATGACGTCCACATACGCCGAGTAGACGCCTTCAGGTCGGTCGCGCAGGTCGCGCACGTAGACGTTCAAATAGAATTCATCGCCGGCCTCGACCGTCGTAACCACTTCGCCCGTTCCGTCGACCGCCTCGACACGCACTCGGACCTGGTCTTCGAGGATAAACGATCCCGCCAGCAGCACCGTATCGCGTTTGTCCGTGTGAAAGGCGTAGCCGGTGTCTCGGTGTTGAAGCAGGATTCGGAAACCGGGAACGATGACTGTGGCACAGGCCGTGCCGTCCTCGTAAATCCCCATGCAGCCGTCGGACCATACGACTTCTTCCACGGACACGACGCCAATGGCCTCAATGGGAACTCCCAGAAGTCCCGCCAAGTGCTGTTTGGCCAATCGGACCATCCTAAGACTGTCGTCCGGTCGCACCAGCTCGATGGTGACGGTGGCCTCGTCGGTGTCTCCGTTCTTGTCGGAGATCGTGTACGTAAACGAGTCCTTGAGGTCGCGGTTCGCGCCGGGTTCGTAGACTAGGCGGCGTCCGTCAAAACCGATGGTCACAGTGCCGCCACCTGTTACCGGACCGACGCGGGTAATCGTCAGCCGTTCGCCGAGGTCGGGATGCGTGTCGTTTCTCAATACGTCCAAGACGTGCTTCGCATGATCCGCCTGGAGAACGAAATGATCGTCTTCCGCGATCGGGTCGTCGTCAACGTTGTTGATGTGGACGATCAGGCGATGTTGGGAGGTTTCTTCCCGGCCGTCGTAGCCGACCGTAAACACCAACTCGCCCCAGCCTGCGAGATCCCGTGCCGGCGAGTAAACAAGACTCTGCCCGTCTTCCGTTATGGTAACTTCGCTTCCCCGGCGCACCGCTTCCGCCGCCGTGATCGTCGCGGGTTCTTCGTACGGCAGATGTAACCACGCAAGCACGTCCAGGACATTGTCCACCGAGTCTTCGTCGATAACATAGCGGACACGCACGGTTACGGTGGCCGTATCCTCACCGCTTGGTCCGTTAACGATCGTGTAGGTGAACGAATCGACGCCCGCGAACCCATCGGGCGGTGTGTACAGCAGGCTGCGACCGTCTTCGGCGATCGTGACCTCGCCGCCCTTGTCAGCCTTGCCCACCGTCGTGATGATGGGCCCCTGGCCGTCGTTGGGGACCGCTACATCGTTGCGCAGAACGTCCAACGGGTTGTCCACGCTGTTACGGTCGACGGTGAACTGGTCGTCGCGTACCAATCGGCCGTAATGAACCTCACCCAACTGGGCATCTGGGTCCAGGATCTCGTGAACCTTGACCGTTTCGTGAGAAATCGAGAACAACACATCGCCAATGCGAACGCTGCGGCGAAGGTTTGATCTGTGTTCGATTTGTCCAAGTAGCTCGATCTTATTCGCGTCAGCCTGAACGTCGATCCGGAAGACCCAGAGTGCGGACTGGTGCCGGGAACGAGGCGCATCGAGCGAACCGGAGGCTTCTCCGTCTGACGGTTCGACCGCCGGATCAGGTATGGGACCATACCTGTGCAGCGGAATTGCCAACACCGCGTAGTCGGGAAAATAGCTGATGGCGTGATGATCCGTGAAAGCTTCCGACCAGGCTCTTCCCTCTTGGGCGAACGGCAGTCGATCTGCCAATTGCGGATTATCGAGGTCGCCAACGTCGTACAAAGAGATCTGCGGCTCCAACGGTCTGCCGTTCGTTTCGTCCGCGTTCCTTCCCAAACCGATCAGATACTCGCCGTCGATCAGTTGCAGATAGTTCGAAAAGCCGGGGATCTCCAATTCGCCTCGCACTTGGGGATTGGCCGGGTCAGACAAGTCGACCGTAAAAAGAGGGTCGAACCAGCGGCCGCCGTTGGGCCCAAACGTTACGACGAAAGCCAACTGGTCGACAAAACGAACGGAAAACAGCCTTTCGCCGGGTGCCAACTCCTCGACCGCCCCGACCACATTCAGACGGTCACCATCCTGCTGGAGCACAAACAAATCGCTTCTGGCCGTCTGCCGCCAACCTCGCTGGGTAACGATCCGTAGGTATCCGTCGTATTCGTCCATCGAAAACTGGTCGAGCACGCGACCTGGAACGTGTCCCGTTGCCATCAGGCTGATCCCGTCGCCCTCTGTATCCAGATTGAACTTGTAGATCCCACTGCCGGTCTCGCCGTCGACGGTCGGCAGGGATTGTGGCGAAATCAGGTACAGGTTCTCGGGCGATACGTAGACTTCGCTGGTCCAGTCGATGGGGGCTGATGTGGAACTGACGATCGCCGGATCATCGGCCGACACGTTGATGGCCGTTATCGATACCAAGCGGTCGTCGTTGGGACCGAGCGGCTTGTAGATCTCTTCTGGTTGGCTCAGAAAACCGGCATCGAATTCCTGGCCGTCGGGTCCATAGGACGTGTATTCCGGTAATACCAATTCCAAAACCTGATCGCCAATCCGCGCCCAGTACTCTTCTGCCGTTTCGTAGAAGTACATCTGCCCGGGTGGTGCGATCCAGTCGGGCGGCCGCACGACCGCTTCGTCAACGAGAGCCGGCCCAAGCGAGACTCCCGGATTCTCAGGTGATTGGTCGTTTTCTGTCGGTCCGGGCACGATCTGCGGGGGCGGCAGGTGAAAGTCAGTGTCCGAAACCAGGAGTACCGTGCCGTCGATCATCCGGGAATCGGTATACCTGCCTTGGATCGCGATCTGCTCGATCAGCAATGGTTGGTCGGGAGACGAAACGTCGAGAACCGTAAAGACGGTTTCCAGATCGTGAGGCACTAGCGGTGGCCATATAGACACCATCTCTAGAGGCATTTCGACCGCGGGCACGATTATGTCGGGCGGGGAGTCGCCGCGAAAATCGGTGGAGATGACGGTCAAACGGTCATCGCTCAGGTACATCGCGATGGGGCGATTGTCGATTTCCACACGAGACACGACCGAAAGGTCCGTGGGGACGGATGCATCGACGATGGTCACGTTACGGTCGCCGCTCAGGTACAGATACTGGCCATCCGTCTTGACGATATCGGCCTCGTCTACCCCAGCCACTTGGATGTTTGTGCCGGAGAAATCAGCGCTGTCCGCCCGCACACCATTTACGTCCGCCGTCAAAGACCCATCGGTTTCCAGCAGCGGGATCGGCCAGGGTGGATACCATGCCGGTTTGCCGAACACATCGCCGTACCGCCTATTGG
Organism: uncultured Pirellulaceae bacterium; assembly: GCA_964623055.1. GTDB lineage: Bacteria > Planctomycetota > Planctomycetia > Pirellulales > Pirellulaceae > JADHUC01. The sequence continues at coordinate 20,686 of CAZURK010000151.1, read as the reverse complement.
CGTCGCGGATCAGGAATTCTTCGAGTTCGGCTGCGGATTCGAAACGCGAAATCTCCGAAATCGGCTGTTCGCCGGAAGGCGGAGGATTCAAGTCCTGGACACTTGTTCCCAGATTGCTGGCCGCCGGCGCGATCAGTTCACCCAGTTGGGCATCGAGCAGACATCTTTGCTCCAGAGCTTCCAACCACAGTCGTTTCCCAGAGTGACGACGCGAGCGTTGCTTCCGTGACATTTCGCAACTCCCTGCGAATCAATGACTTACAGCAAGATTCTTACGCCCAGCGAAACGTATGGGCCCACCGATCGCGCGATCGATAACCTGCGCACCGGTAGTTGTATGTTAGATGTTCGCCGCGCGTGACAGTTCCCACGATTTGAAGGGTTTTCGCCGCTGGTATCAATCCCACGGCTGGACCGGAAAATGCCCAATGGTGGCATGGCAACAGGCATGATTCCAGCGAATCTGAGCGGAAACGACCAATCAGGCGGCGCTGGCGACCAGTCGCCATATCTGGGCGACCAGGAAACATGCAGCCAGCCCCATGACCAGCGGTAGCAGCGAAGCGACGACCGTCCATTTCGCGCTCCGCGTCTCTTTCCAGATCGTGTAGATGGTCGTGGAGCACGGGTTGTGCAGCAAGCTGAAGAGCATCAGGTTGACTCCCGTCAGCACGGTCCACCCGCCTTCTCGTAAAACCGAAGCGGTGTCGCCGATGGAGTCCAACTCGAACATGACCCCCGCGCCTTCTCCAATGCCGGTTAGCCGAGCGCTCATCACCGTGAGCATCAACACGGTAGGCACAACGATTTCGTTGGCCGGTATTGCGACCACGTAGGCCAGCAGGATGACGCCGTTCAGTCCGATCAGGATGCCGATCGGATCCAGGAAACCGATGGCGGCTCCTGCCAGCGTTGTGTCGCCCAGAGGAACATTGGCGACCAGCCAGATGGCGGCTCCTGCGGGTACGGCAAACACGATGGCTCGCCACAACACAAACACCGTGCGATCGATCAGCGACGTGTACAACGTCTGCAGCACGCGCGGCGGCCGGTAGGGCGGCAGCTCCAAATGAAACGTGGACGGCTCGCCGCGGAGCATCGTACGCGACAGTGCCCAGGAGGCCGAGAACATGGCGAAGATGCCCAGCAACGACACCCCGACGACGGCCGCAGCCGACACGAGTCCGGACAGGTAAGTGGGGACAAGGGCGCCAAGGAAGATCGCGGCGATCAGGATCTGTGTTGGCCAGCGTCCGTTGCACAGCGAGAAGTTGTTGGTAATGATGGCGATCAACCGTTCGCGCGGGCTATCGATCACGCGCGTCGCGACCACGCCCGCTGCGTTACATCCGAATCCCATGCACATGGTCAACGCCTGCTTGCCGTGCGCGCCGCATCGTCGAAACGTCTTATCCAGGTTGAAAGCAACGCGAGGCAAATAGCCGAAATCCTCCAGCAGCGTGAACAGCGGGAAGAATATCGCCATCGGCGGCAACATGACGCTGACCACCCAGGCCGTGGCCAGATACACGCCGTCGATCAACAAGCCATCCAGCCACCACGGCATGTGAACGAACGCCGCCGCGGATTTCAGCGCCGGGTGGATCGTTTCAATGAACAACGAAAACAGCAGCGACGAAGGCACGTTGGCGCCTGCCACCGTGAGCCATAGCACCACGGCCAGCATGCCGATCATGATGGGGAACCCCGTCCATCGGCTCGTCAACAACCGATCCAGCTTCCGGTCCCAGTCTGCCTGGGGCCTATCCGATTCGCGGCTGACCACGTGATCCGCGATTCTGGCAGCTTCCGTGTAAATGCCTTCGACCAGCGACTGGTGAAACTCCGGGCCTGCTTGCCAGCGGAGTTCCTCGCCCTTCGCCAGCAGCGTCGTGGCAGCATCTGCGTTGGGCATCCCGTCGCGGTCACTGTGCGCATCGGGTGATTCGCCTTCGACCGCGCGCTCGTGCGTGATGTCCCCCAATTCGCCGGACTGCACGGCATGAATGAGGCGTTCGTCACCGTCCAGCAGTCGGAGCGAAACCCAATTGGCGTTGGGAAGCCCCGGAAATGCCTTGTCTACGGCTTCCGACAGTTCTTCGACAACCCTCTTGAGTTGGAAGGTCTGTCCGCCGACGCGATGCGGTTTGCACTGCCTGCGGCCCGTGGCAACTTCGTCGATGGTGCGCAGCAGATCGCCTAATCCCTTCTTATACCGGGCCGAAGTTGGAATGACGGGCACACCTAGCTCTTCGGAGAGACGTTCGGCATCCACGCGCAAGTGCTTGCGCTCCGCCTCGTCCATCAAATTCAAACACACCACCACGCGATCGGTGATTTCCAGCACTTGGAGGGCGAGGTTCAGATTCCGTTCCAGCCGGCAGACGTCGGCCACAACGACCGTGACGTCCGGTTGCCCAAAGAGGATGAAATCGCGAGCAATCTCCTCATCCACACTGGTGGCCAGCAGCGAGTACGTACCGGGCAGATCCACCAGCTTGTAGCTTCGTCCGTCGTAGACGAATCCGCCTTCGGCTCGCGTCACCGTCTTACCCGGCCAGTTCCCCGTGTGTTGGCGCAGGCCGGTAAGCGAATTGAAGACGGTGCTCTTGCCCGTGTTCGGATTTCCGGCAAGAGCAACGACGAACTCCGACGATTCCACATTAACGCCCATGTGGACTAGTTGCGCCGTGTTGTGCGTTGGACAGGTTTTGTTTTGAGCGTTTGATAGGACGTTCATTTGATGCAATATCGACTTCTGGTTTTCCTGCGCGTTCGGTGGGGCACGTTTCCAACGTGCCTCGGCACGATGGAATCGTGCCCCACGTATGGCCACGACTAAGTTAGGTGGCCGCCGCCTGTTCGAATGCCCTGACTCGTATCAGGTCCGCTTGTTCTCGACGCAAGGCGATCATTGCGCCGCGGATGCGATAGGCGACCGGATCGCCTCCCGCGCTCTTCAACTCCGCTTGCACGACCGTCCCCGGAACAACGCCCAGGTCCAGCAACCGGCGCCGCTCGACGCCTAAGCAGGCCGGCGAAATGTCGACCACGGTGGCTTGTTGGCCCACGGGCAAATCCGACAAACGGCTGTCCCCGGAAGCTTCGTCCAACGCGTCACCGATGGTCTCGATCGTCACGTTTGCGGCCACGACCGGCGCGAGCACATGCTCCTGTAACTCCGCCTCTATCCGCATACGGTCCGACGCGCTTTCCAGCACGCGAACCGTAACACCCAGATGGAGGCGCGCCGCAACTAATTGAGCATAAACCGCATCCGGCTCGTCCTCGACGTGAATGATCCTGGCCGTTGCGCCGGCCTTCAAGGACGAAAGGGGGATGCCTCGCCGTGTGGGCATGCCTCCGTCGGCAGTCGGGATTGGTGCTCCGTGCGGATCGTAAGTCGGGTTGCCTAACTCGGAAGCAAGAGCTTCGGCCTGTTCGGCAGTCATCGTGTGTTCTTTAAGCTCGGCCTCGCGGTGCCATTCGGCTTCAGCATACCCTGTCCGGTCAGCCAGATAGCGTTCCCAAAGACGGTGAATGCGAATCACGCGCAGCGCGTAGCTGCGACCCTCGGGCGTCAATCGAAACCCACTGCAATTCCGCGTTACGAGGCCCATCTCGCTCAATCGGGCTGCCAGACGCGACGCCTGGTCTCGGCCGATTTCCAACGCACCGGCCAAGCTGGACACGGTTACCGGAAACTGTGCGTACTCGCAATCGTGGAAGTGTTTCAGCGAGTCTTCCACCAGAACCCGCTGGGCCGCGGCGCGTCCGCGCGCCCACCTCCAGACGAGACCTCGACGGGGGTAGCCGAGCACCCCGAGAAACACGACAACTGCCAGGGCCAAAGCCAAGTTGATTGCAGGTGTCACGACAGTGCCGCCTTCGGATTGGTTTCTGCGGGCGCGCTGATTCCGCGCACAACAAATTCCTTGCTCAATTGTAGGTTGGGACTTGGGAAAGGCACGGAGAAAGGACCTTCGTTTAGCACGAAGTCAAAGGCTCCTGACTAAGTCGCCATTACGGCGAAAGGTAGGTCCCGCTTGCCGAGCGGGACCTTGAATTCCGAGGGTTGTCACCACCCACAGGTCCCGCTCGGCAAGCGGGACCTACTTTCTCGGCAGCCTCGTCCGGCTCCGGGTTAATCGTGGATGGAGCGCAGCGACCCACTGCGGCTATGATTCCGATGGGGTCTCTGGCGAACTAGCCCTATTGGGGTGATTTCGCCTTTCAGCCCACATCATCGCCAGATGTAGACCTGGACGACCCTACATGAGAACCGATTCTTGGTGGGTAGAGTTCACCGTTCTGATCAGCCAAGAATGGAATTGTGCCGCTCCCGTCCCAAAATCACACAAGCCCCAAGCGCAAGCGAGGGACCTAACCTACTGCCTCGCTTGCGCTTCGGGCTAGTGTGTGGATTGCCAAACTTGACCGGGAGTGGCACAGCCGTCTTGCGGTTCTTCTAGGGGGGATTCCAGATTCAGTTCGAGATGCCGTGGAACCCTCAGTTGTCTGCTTTTGCTTGCCTCGCCTTCAGAGCGGCATTGATGGTTTTCACCACCTGTTTGGCCAGTTCCCGTGATCCCGATGGAGTGAAATGCACGTTGGCTGTCTTCTGGATGTCTGCCAGCCGAGGTTTGGCGAAACCGTACAGATCGTCGATTGCGATTCCGGATTCGTCAGCGATCTTGGCGGCGACCTCGTTGTACTTCGCGGCATCGCCCACGACGCGTCCTTTCGCGCCTTGCGGTACGGGGGTAGTGGCACACCAGATCAGCGTCGCACCGGTCCGTTGCATTCGTCCGACCAGCTTGCGCAGGTTTGTCTCATACTGCTCGATAGGAACCTGTTGATGACTGCCCGCTGCGACTGGTTCGGCCAGATTCCCACCGTTTGGCCCCATGTATTTCAGATCGTGCAGACCCCAGTTAAAGTGAATGACGTCCCAGGGATCGTCGCCGAGCCACTCGTCGATACCCGTCAGGCCACGAGTTGTCGGACCACAGTTGGTCCGTGGCCGATGGACGTTGGCTTTGCCGGCCAACAACCCGCGCACCGGCACCGTGTACCCAATCGAAATCGAATCACCAATCAGCAGTACGCGAGGCAGGTTGGGATCGTCTTCAATGGGCTTCATGGCAGGGTGAGGAGGGCGACGTTTTTTCTTGGGTTTTGCCGCTTTCTCGGCCGCATCCACCGCGATCACAAGACAAGCGACAACGGGCGCAAGAAGAAGCAGGCTTGACGTGCGAGACATTCGGATCATGGCTCTCGGCTCCTTGATACACATACGCAGAACTCGACACCGGACACAGCGACAGACTACAACGCGGCGCGGGCAAGTTCAACTCCCGCATTGATCCTGGGATATCACAGACGATGAGCTTTCACTTCAACGTCCATTTTCTGCCTTCGCAGACCTCGCCCGACTCGTTGGCAGGGACAACAGCCGTGGTCATCGATGTGCTGCGGGCCACAACCACCATCGCCTATGCGTTTGCCGCGGGCGCAGAGGAAGTGATACCGTGCCTGACCGTCGAGGACGCTCGACGAATCGCTCGGCGGGAAAGGGAACCGGTCCTGCTTGGCGGCGAACGTAACGGATTGCCCATCGACGGGTTCGATTTAGGCAACTCGCCCAGTGAGTACACGTCGGAGGACATCAAGGGGAAGTGCGTCGTCTTTACCACGACCAACGGGACGAAGGCCATGATGCAGTGTCGGATGGCCGAACGCAGTCTGATCGCCGCATTTGCCAATTTGTCCGCACTGGTCAAAGAGTTAGAGAAGGCGACCAGAGTCGAAGTCCTTTGCGCAGGCACGCGAGGCGAAATCACACGCGAAGACGTGCTGTTGGCCGGGGCAATTGTTGATCGAACCTGGGAAAACTGCCTTGGGGATCTCACGCTGAACGACCAGGCAGCGATTGCGGCCGACGCTTGGTGCGGTCTGGATTTGGAGGCATCCGATTCCCGCGGGCTGGCTGCTATTCTTCGCGAGACTCGCGGTGGCCGGAGACTCGTCGAAATCGGCCTTGAGGGCGACATCGATGTCGCCGCTCGAATCGATCGGCTGACGGTTGTCCCGGAGCTTGATCGGAAAACGCGACGAATCCGATTGGACGGCTGATCGAGGCGTTTTACCAGAATACCTCAACTCCAAATGTGGCGCCGTGGGCGGGCGATCAGCGAGCCCATTTTTGTGCTTGCTGTCTCGGTCACCACGTCGCTGGTGGCAATCTGATCCGGTGCCAGAGCGACCCCGTGCAGCGCAATGATGTGATAACCGGCTCGGATGGCCACATGGTCGGTCAATCGGTATTTGGCCAATAGACCCATTTCGCCGAGCAAAGCGACTTCGTTCGCTTCGCTGAGCAGCGGAGGTCCGATGAACGTGGAATACGGATCGTGATATACGCGGTTGTAGAACACGCCGCAATTCATCATGGCGTTAAGCCGAAATCGGCAGCATCGACTACCGCAACTCTCGCCGCACGTACTTCCGCACGTACTTCCGCAGGTGCCGCCGAACGCACCGCCGAGGGCGCCGCCGTACGAAGCCCCTCGGCCGAAGCCGTGTCCGCACCCGCCGCCGAAGCCCGGAGCGCCGCAGCCCTTCAGTTCCAGCAGTTTCAGGTCGGCACCGAACTGAGCCCCAATCAGGTTGTTGTCCGTGGTCGATATCAACAGGTTGTACAGCGGCGTATAGAGTTCGTCCACCTCCAGCCGGTCGTTGAATTCAATGTACCGCACGCCGAAACGCAGCGTGGCCCAATCACACACGCCTCGAACAAGGTTCAGATCGCCGCTGTAAAACTCCGAGGTGTTCAGTACACGGAATGCCACGGCCGTGGGAGGCACCAGGGTCGGATCGGAACCGAGCGACCAACCGGGGCCTTGGAGCTCCAATATGCCGCTCATGGTTGTCGTGTAGTCCCATCCATCCATCATGCCCATGAAACCGACTTCCAGGCCCCAGCCATCGCATACCATGCGAGAGGCTCCGATGCGCCAACCGGGCTCGTAGTCGAAATCAAAGTCCGCAACGTCCAGGGCCACGGTTTCGTGCGAAAAAGCCGGTGGCGGTACTGCGCTGGGGACCTTCAGCAGCGGGTACGTATTGCCGGGAACGCGTGTCATGTACATCAGATCCGCGGAGACCATCCACTGGATGGGTTTTGTCTGGTATGTGGCACCGTCGGCTCCGGCTTCGTACGATCCGTCATAGGTGTCCGCCACGCTTCCGTAGCCGTGTTGCATCGCGTCGGGTGTGGGTTGTGGTCCTGGAACACTCGGCTGCGCCTGCGCTGCTGGACCGGGCCCACTGGGATGACTGGACATGGTCGGGAGTGTTTGATATTGGTTTCCGTACGACTGTCCGTGTGCCGATTGGTCACGGGTGCCATAGACATCGCCATACGAGCCGCTTTGGCCTGTGTTATGTGAACCAGCGTCTGGTGTGTTGTACGAGAATCCATACGGCTGGGTGTACGCATTGCCGTGTGTGGTACCGTGCGAATATGGCTGGGGCGAGGTATTGCGATATGAGGACCAATCCGGCCCGTTGCCGCGATAGCTGTCCCAATAGCCGGATTGATACATTTGCGCACTCGCAGTGGTGGCAGCAAGCATCACGACAGCCAGGCAAGCGGTGGCCGTGAGGAGGGAGGATTTCATCGCTCGTTCCTTTGCGAAGTTGAAAGGTTCGTGTTGGGAGGCTGGTGTGTCGAACGGTCTATCAGCATCCACATGGCCTAGCGGACGTTCCCAGCCAACTGCCATTGCCTGTCTAGGAAGTGAGACATCCGCCAAATGCGACGGCGGTTCCACCGTAACTACGATCCCTCCATGAGATACGAAATCACATCACAACTTGATATCGACGTGGCGTGGATACAAATGCGGACTGGTTTCTTGACGCGGAATTTGCGCAAAGACTGCTAGAACAGCGGCAGGCCGTTCGAGCCCATCAACCGGTCGTGAGGAATGCTCCGGACGTGCGCGTGAGATCGAAGTCGGGATGGCCCTGGGGCGAGCAGAGATGCAATTGCCGGACGTGTCGTCGCAATTGTGACGAATGCGGCAGTTCGGAAGACCGCTGGGCAGCGTTCTTCGAGCCGTAAAGGGAATCTTCGATCCGCAGACCCGTTCGGTCACCTCTAACGATGCTAACGTGTGGCGCAAAGAAATGGGCCCAGCACGTAGCGATCGGCCGGACCCTTTTGTCTCTCTTCGGTGTCGCCTTCTGTTCACCCTGCGGCAAACAGAAATTGACTTCATTGTCCAATCGTAATTCGCAGACCTACCATGTAGGGTGGGTAGGATTCGCTTTGGGTGTACAGGTTCATAACGAACGGACTGCCGATGCCTTGGTAGAATATGTCGCCAGTCGCCCGGGGAATGAAGATCCACCACTGGCCACGAACCTGTTGGGCTTGTCGCGAATCAAGCACCTGGGAATGGTCGGCGCCAACGGCCCTCAAGGCGAGCGGAAGCTCGGCGGTTGCGGCCTTACTGGCGTCCATCGGCTCGGAGGCCTGCAGTGGACTGTTCACCAGAGCCAAGCAGGCAACGGCAAATACGGCAAAACAGATAATAACGTTTCTCATCGTGATTTCCTTTGCAAACTAGCAACGACGGTTTGGGGAAGCGTTAAGGCAACGTCATGTTGCAAGTTTACATCACGTTTTGCGGGCACGCCGTATTTTGCCGCCACTTGTCTTCTAGTGAGAAACACGAATGCCGAAATGATAAGGGGTTAGTAGGATATTGACGACAACGGGCTGGTAACTTTCGTGGTAAACGACACCATAAGCGACGTAGTTGTGGACAAAGACCCCGCCGCCTACCCAGTACAACCCTTCCCCTCGGACTTCCTCGGCCTCCTCCTTGGACAGAATCTGCGTGTCGTCCACTTCCAGCGCCTTCAAGGCCGCTGGGAGTTCTTCCGTGGCTGCGTCGTCGGCCGCTGAAGCACCCGAAAAACCGACAGAACCGAACACGCAAAGCGTTACCAGACAAATCGCTGCTCGTCTCATGTGTTGGACTCCCTCGTGTTGCGTCGAACTAACGTCGTAGGACCCGTGCAAAATTGAATACGACCAACTGACTGGGCAATCGCCGTGCCGGGACGTTGGTGGAACCGAGGTGGAAGGACGACCGAACGACGCAAGTGCTTTGTCAAAGGCATCTTGTGGACCATCGCGGATCGTTGGCGGCAAGACAGGAGGTAGTGTTCACAAGTCACAACGTGTTGTTGGCCGGAAACGTCGTGTTGCACAGGGGCTACGCACAGAACCAACGGGAGCAAGAACGCGTACTACAGTCAGATGGCAAGCACGAAACCATAGTCATGTACTGGCATTTGTCGGACGGACTCGGCGAGGAGCAAGATAAACGCACGACGGGAACTTTGCCGCACGTTCATGCCTCAAATGGATAGAGGGGGCACGCACGAGCCTCGACATTGTCTGCGGAGAGAACCATGATTTCATTCGGCAACGTCAACATCGTGATCGCAGGCGGAGGGGCGTCGGGCTCGCTCTCGCCTGGGTTGGCGGTTGCCGACGAACTGCGTGGTCTTTTGGCCAACCCGCGATTGACCCTCGCCGGTTCCGGTAAGGTGCAGGAATACCGCCGCGTGGCGCGTGCGGGGCACAAGTACTGCGTTGTCGGTTCGCCAGGCGACAAAGCCCGTAAACCTGGTCTGCTGAATCGAATCACGCATTTCGGCGCGGAGAGACGCTTGTTGAAACAGGCGGGAGCATCCGCGGTATTGAGTGTCGGTGGCGAGATCGGTGAACGCGTTGGACGAGCGGCAATTGCCCTTGGACTGCCGTTGGTCGTACTGGATTGCGACTCGGCGCCCTGCCGGGCCACGCGTTACCTTGCACCGCATTCGGACTTGGTGTGTCTGGGATATGAAGAAGCGCGCCAATACATACGGTCGCCCCGCGGGCCAGTGCGGGTAACGGGCGTTCCCCTGCCGGCGTCGAACCACCTGTCTTATGCCGATCGGTTTCGCCGGCGAGGCGCGAAGGAGACAAAGGCGTTCAACCGGCTGTTGATTCTGAGCGACCACGAGGGCAACCGCCCATTGAATGCGGTGCTACCGCGGGCGCTGGACCGGCTTCAGAACCGGCTGGACGATTGGCGAGTGGTTCATCACACGAGCGCCGTCGAAGTCCGTTCCGTCAAGATGCTGTACCGCGACCTTCGCGTCGACGCGGTGGCCACGTCGCACATTCACCACCTGCCATCGGTGCTTGACCGAGTGGACCTGGCCGTTGCCGACGTGTCGTCGGACACTTTCGTGGACGTGACAGCGGCGGGTTTGCCGGTTGTCCTGGCGTCCCCTAATCGTTGCGCGGGCGGGCGCCAGTTGGCGAATGCAAGGATGCTCCAGAAGCACGGAGCGTGCGCTCTGGTCGAACGAGCGGAACGGGAGGAGGAATGGATGCGAGTCCTCGATCCGTTGCTTGCCGACTCGCGACGTCGCCAGCATCTATCGGCCGCCCTGGAAAGGCATTTTCCTTCAGACGCCGCCTGGCAAGTCGCCGTGATGATTCGCGACCTGCTGGCAGCGCCTCGCAGGCGATGGTCGGCGTAGCGGCAATCGGATTGTCGTCAAGAATGGGCGTCAGGTATACTTGTAGTAGGGGGCGAGTCTGATGTCGCCGAACGGACACGACCCAGGCGCAGGAACCGTTGACAAGACTCGTAGCTGAATTCGCAATAATTCAGACAGTGACGCCCAAATCCGCCTGAATTCTTGCGAATTCAGCTACAGACCCAATTCTGCGCCCACACGACCCTGGGGAGTTTGTATGATCGATACGCCGGTTTCTCTCGTAACGGGATCGTCACGCGGGATTGGGCGCGGAATCGCACTGGAGTTGGGGCGAAACGGCCATGCGGTGGTTGTCAACTATTTCCGCAGTCCCGATTCCGCCGAACAGGTGGTCGCGGAAATTGAATCCCACGGCGGCCGAGCGATCGCGGTGCGTGGCGATGTTGGGGCTCGCGACGACCGGGCCGGTTTGATCGACCAGGCGTACGAGCACTTCGGCCGTCTGGACGTGCTGGTCAATAACGCCGGCATTACTTCCCAGGGACGCAAGGACCTGCTGGACGCGACGGAGGAAAGCTGGGAACTGGTGTTCGCCACGAACTTGAAGGGGCCGTTCTTCCTGGCTCAGGCCGCCGCCAACCGGATGATCGCCTCCATCGAGGCGGACGAGATTCCCAGAGGCACAATTATCAACATCTCGTCGATTTCGGCGTATACGGTCAGTACGAATCGAGCGGACTATTGTATGGCCAAAGCGGCCATGGGCATGATGACACTGCTGCTGGCGGACCGGTTGGCCGAGGAGAAGATCCGTGTCTACGAAGTCTGTCCCGGCGTTGTTGCCAGCGACATGACGGCTCCGGTTAAGGAGAAATACGACAATCTGATCGCCGACGGGTTAACACCCATCCGCCGCTGGGGAACGCCGGAGGATGTCGCCCGGGCCGTCGTGGCCTTGACCACGGATGCTTTTCCCTTCACCACGGGTGATCGAATCAACGTCGACGGCGGTTTCCACATCCGTCGCCTGTGATCGGGGGTTTGCGGAGAACGCCTGATTCCATTGGCAAGCACCTTCTCTTGGCATGTGGCGACGTGCAGGAGTATAGTTAGGATAGGTTCTTGAACAGGAGGAGTCTGCCATGCCACAAGCGGTAGTCGATCCGGACGATCTGAGAGAATTCGCCCGGAGTCTGAAGAAGTTCAATAACGACGTGCGGGACCGATCCAGGTCGCTGTCGAATCAATTGACGGCGTTGGGCGCCTCCTGGCGCGACCAGGAGCACAGGAAATTCCTCGAACAGTTCGAGCAGGGCATGAAACTGATCGCCCGCTTTCTGGATAACAACGATCGGCACGTGCCTTATTTGCTGCGCAAAGCGGACCACATCGACGAGTACTTGCAGTCTTGATATGGGCACAGGGGCCAAAATAACGTCGACCGATGCTGTGCGAGTCTTCAAGGTCGCGCTGCAGGAGTATGAAGCCGACTTGCGTGATGCAATCACGCAATTGCTGCTGGAAATGCGCCGTGCCGTCGATTGGCTGGAGCACGACCGTGCGCGTTATTGGCCTCAGGAAGTCCGCAACGCGTCGGATGCACTTGCCCAGGCGCGATCCGAGCTGGCACGCGCCGAAATGTCGATTGGCGCCGACGACAGGCGTTCCAACTACGAGAAGAAGCTTGCCTTCGAAGCCGCCAAACGGCGGTTGCGGAACGCCGAGCAGAAGGTACGAGCGGTGCGGAAATGGCGTGTCGAGCTTAGACAGCGTGCCGATGAGTTTGAAGGCCGTTTGGGAAGATTGACGAATTTTCTGGATGCCGATCTGCCGCGCGGAATCGCGGCGTTGGTTCGGATGGCAGCGGCGCTGGACAAGTACACGGAAACAGCGGCGCCGTCCGAAGCGAGTCCTGAGAGCGGTAGCGCGGAGTCCTCCCCGAACGCAACTGGCGAGAGTGAATCATGAAATGCTGTGATTTGGTGACCGGGCTGAGTCGCATGAAGCGATCGACGGCCAGGCTGAAGGAGAAATGGCTGGAGGTGAAGGCCCACTGGAACGACAAGGCCAGCCAGGATTTCGAAAAGAACTTCCTGCAGACTCTGCCGCCCCAGATTACCTTGGCTGCGGCCGCCGTCCACGAACTAAGAGATGTTATCGAACAGGCTGAAAAGGACCTGGAGGACGATCAGAGAAGTTGACCATGGAAAACTCATTCGTCGAGCGACAACGGAAACTGCTAAGCGACCTCGCCGAGCGCGTCGAAGAGCGCGCCGCCGGAGAGGTTGATATCGACAAAGAGCATGACGCCCGCGACGAACAGACGATGGAGCAGTACAAGGCCAAGCGGGACGCGGCGAACGCCGACTTCGAGAACGAAATCACCAGCCTTCGCTCCGATTACCAGAAGAAACGCGAGAAGACGATATACAATTACGAGTCGAACAGCTACGCGGTTGTGCAAGAGGAGGAAAAATTCCAGAAGGAGGCCAACGAGGAGAACGAGGACGAGCTGGACAGGGCGAAACGCCGGTACCAGATCGCCAAACGCGAAGCTGTTGACACCTTCGATCAGGTAAAGGATCAGCCCAAGAAGGAACTTGAACGATACAGGAAGCGCTGCGAGAGACGACTTACCGAACTGCGCGATCTTCGACAGCAAGCCGAAAAGATCATCCGCCGCCGCGGATGCGAGATCCCCGAAGAAGCGCTGGACGGCGCAGATGTACCGGACGGCGATCCGTTAGAGCATTTCCAAGTCGCGTACACGATCGCCCACGGGCAACTCCGAACACTCGCCCGGCGGCCTGCCTCGATGTTCCTTGAATCCGGCTGGCCCTTTCTCATTGGCCTGTTCACCGCCATCGGGCTTGGCCTGGGGTCGCTGGCGATCAACTGGCCCTGGTGGGGCGAACTCGTTATCGCCATTGTCGTCGGAGTCGCCACCGGCCTGATCATCAGCCGTGTCGTCCGGCCCTATTCCCAGAGGCAGACCCAGTCGGTGGTGCCGGATTTCCTACAACCGGTCGCGGACGGCGAAGCGGCGGTCGACTCGGCCTTGCGTCACGCCGAGCAGGAGGCCACGCGCAAATACGATGAGCATGTCGAACGGCGAGAATCTGCGATAAGCGGGGCTCACGCTACATGGTCGAAGGCGCGGGTCGAACTGGCCGAGCACCACCAGCTCAGACTCGAAAAGGCAGCCAAGGAGTTCGCTGCCCGGCGGGATAAGCTTCAGGAGGACTATCAGCAGACCCTCGTAGCTCTGGACGAGAAACACCCGCCCCTGATCGAAGAGCGCGAGAGCCGATTCACCGAAGAGTCCCAGCAGTTGATCGACGATCGCCAGCGGGAATTGGAGGACAGCAAGCGGGACTTCGCCAAGAGGTGGGAGGAACTTGTGGATCGCTGGTCGTCCGGGATCTCTGACTTCCAAGACTCGGTCGACGAGATGAACCATCTTTGCGACTGCCGGTCACCCGAGTGGCACGGAATGGATCCGACCATTTGGACGCCGCCGGAGGAGGAACTGCCGGCTCTGCGTTTCGGCAAATTAGGCTTCAGCCTGGGTATGATCGACGACGGCGTGCCGCAACACGAACAACTGAAGGTGACGCAAACCGAATTCTCGTTGCCCACCGCCCTTTCCTACCCGGAATGCCCGTCGATGCTGTACGTCGCCGACGGCGAAGGGCGCGATCAGGCGATCCGTTCGCTGCAGAACGTGATGTTGCGTCTGCTGGCCTCGTTGCCCCCGGGCAAGGTCCGTTTCACCATCATCGATCCCACCGGCCTGGGCCAGAATTTTTCCGCCTTCATGCACCTGGCGGACTACGACGAAAAGCTTGTTGCCAGCCGCATCTGGACGGAGGCTATTCACATCAACAAGCGGCTGGCCGACCTGACCGAGCACATGGAAAACGTTATCCAGAAGTACCTGCGTAACGAGTTCGAGTCGATCCAGGATTACAACCGGCATGCCGGCGAGGTGGCCGAACCGTTCCAGATTCTGGTCGTGGCCAATTTTCCGGCGAATTTTGCCGAGGAGGCGGCGCGACGCCTGGTGAGCATCGCATCCAGCGGCGCGCGTTGTGGCGTGTACACCCTGGTCACGGTCGACACCAAGTTGAAAATGCCACGCAACTTCGACGTAAACGATCTGGCATCGAACGCGACGATTCTGCGATGGAGCGGCGATCGCTTCTGCCTGGACGACGACGATCTGGGGCGATTGCCGCTGACGCTGGACTCGCCGCCCGACGACGATCGTTTCACCGAGATCGTTCGGGCCGTCGGCGAACGCGCGAAGGACGCCAGCCGCGTGGAAGTGCCGTTTACCGCGGTGGTGCCGCCGGCGGGCGAGTGGTGGCAATGCGACAGCCGCGCTCAACTGGAGGTGCCGTTGGGCCGAGCCGGCGCGACGAACCTGCAACACTTGCGACTTGGCAAAGGCACCTCGCAGCACGTCTTGATCTCGGGAAAGACCGGCTCGGGCAAATCGACCCTGTTGCATACGATTGTCACGACCGTATCCATTTACTACAGCCCGGACGAAGTCCATTTCTACCTGATCGACTTCAAGAAAGGCGTCGAATTCAAAGCGTATGCCGCGTTAGAGTTGCCGCACGCTCGTGTAATTGCCATCGAGAGCGAACGCGAGTTCGGCATGAGTGTGCTGAATCGTCTGGACGTCGAACTCAGACGGCGCGGTGACGAATTTCGGGAAAACGGGGTGCAGGACCTCAGAGGCTACCGCGACGCCAACCCCGAGGCGGTGATGCCGCGCATCCTGCTGATCATTGACGAATTCCAGGAGTTCTTCGTCAAGGACGACAAGATCTCCCAAGACGCCTCGCTGGTCCTGGACCGTTTGGTGCGGCAGGGCCGAGCGTTTGGTATCCACGTACTATTGGGTTCGCAAACGCTGGCCGGCGCTTATTCATTGGCCAGAGCCACCCTTGGCCAAATGGCTGTTCGTATCGCCTTGCAGTGTAGCGAAGCGGACGCCCATTTGATCCTGAGCGACGACAATACCGCCGCGCGACTGCTTGGTCGGCCCGGCGAAGCGATCTATAACGACGCCAACGGTTTGTTCGAAGGCAACCATCCGTTCCAAGTCGTATGGCTGCCGGATTACGAGCGCGAGCAGTATCTTGAACGGCTTGCGGACCTGGCGGCCGAGCGGCAATGCCGATTGACGCCGCCCATCGTGTTCGAAGGGAACGTCCCGGCCGATCCGGCCAAGAACGAAACGCTGTGTGCGTGCTTGGAGGACACCGCGCCGGCTACTCACAAACTGGCCCCGCGAGCGTGGCTGGGCGCCGCTGTGGCCATCAAAGAACCCGCAGCGGCCGTATTCCACCGCCAGGGCGGAACCAACGTGTTGATGGTTGGTCAGCAGGAACAGGAAGCCTTGGGCGTCTTCGCCAACTGCATTGTCAGCCTCGCGGCCGATCTGTTGCCAGGCGGCGGCGATTGTGACGGTGCTACGGAAACTGACCCGCAGGAGACGGGCCAGGCGGCGGCTGCGTCGGACCGGCCTCGCTTCTGCGTCTTCGACGGACAGCGTGCCGAGTCGCCCACAGCGGGCTTCTGGACACGATTGGCGAAGCAGTTGCCGCTGGACATGACAGTGGCAAATCCCGGCGAGATATCCGCGACGATTTCGGACATCGCCGACGAAGTCGACCGTCGGCTACAGGCCGGCGAAGGCGGCGGTCCGCCGATCTTCTTGATCGTTTTCAACCTGGCGCGTTTCCGGGACTTGCGCAAATCGGACGACTACAACTTCTCCTTCGATGAAGAGCAGGCCGCTGGCCTGGACCAGCAGTTCAGCACCATCCTGCGCGAAGGCCCCAACTTCGGCGTTCATTCCCTGATCTGGTGCGACACGTTCGCGAACATCAACCGCTGGATCGACCGCCAGTCGATGAGCGACTTGACGATTCGCGTTTTGTACCAAATGAGCGCCACGGACTCGGCCAACTTGATGGACAGCCCGGAGGCCAGCCGCCTGGGCGTGCACCGAGCGATCCTGTACAGCGAAGAACAGGGCGAATTCGAGAAGTTCAGGCCCTACGGCCCACCGTCGCCCGACTGGCTGGCCCTGGTTCGCGAGCAGTTGGAGAAACGGTTATTACCTCACGTCGATTGACCTTGTCAGTAGGACGGATTGCCCAATCCGTCCGTGAAGCGGATACCGACGTCGAACACCGGACGGATTAGGCAATCCGTCCTGCGGCCCAACGCACGAAGACAGGTGACGTGAGGTATTAGGTGTGGGCAGCACGCCAGGCGAAGCCTGACCGGAATATTCCCGCTACGTCAGCAGACACGAAAAAAGGCGTCCCGAAGGACGCCTTTTTCATTGGGTCTGAGCGTTCGAGGCAAATTTACTCGCGTGGTCGGACTGCGCCCGTCAGACCACTGTAGTCCATCCGGTCGTCGTCGTGCCACAGTGGCAGCCCCAACTCGACTCGCTTCCGCAAGGCGTCGATTTTTTGCGGAGACCCGGCGGGAGCAGTCGTCGGATGGAAATCCTCCGACTCCACCGGAACGAAATCTTCGTCGTGACCATACTTCAGAATCGCCTCAAACACATTCTGTACGTTGTTCATCGAACCTCAAAACCTCCTAAACCTAAACACGTGGATAGACCTCGACCAAACCTTGCAGGCGGATCACAGGTAACGGTCATGTACCGTTAGCCGACGCTTCCTTACGTCGCTGCGTCAGAGACTGGCTCGGTCGAACTTGAATTCAAGTTCAGAGAGCACCCCAAAATCGAGACTGCTGCTCTTCGGATGCTTTCGGGAAAGGGCTAGAATCTACCGTCCGAGCCCGGGCGGGAAGACGCTCTCATTTCCAAAAACGACTTATTATTCTTCTCAGGAGCCGAATGTCAAGTTTCCTATTTTAACATCGGCGGATTTTTGTGAAAAAAATCTCAGTATCCCGACCGAAGGGCGGATTTGGCGCGACTGGGCGCATTGCGGGTTCTATGTGTATCGTCCCAAAACCTTAATTCATAAGAAGATATGTCGATGGCTTGGTGTCAGAAGACCGTTACGCTGCCTCCCCATCCCCGCGGGTTCCACCTGATTACTCACGATATTATTGCCGGAATGCCCGAGTTGAGGGCGGTTCGCGTTGGACTCTTGAACGTTTTCATCCAACACACGTCGGCGTCTCTGACCATTAATGAGAACGCTTCGCCTGATGTGCGGGTCGACATGGAGTCCTCGATCAACTCGATTGTGCCAGAAGATTTCCCCTACGTTCATTACCTCGAAGGGGCGGATGACATGCCCTCCCATATTAAGTCGTCCCTGTTTGGACCGTCCCTGACCATCCCGGTCCGCGATGGCCGGTTGGCCCTGGGAACTTGGCAGGGGATCTATCTATGCGAACACCGTGATCGCAGCGGACGACGACGGTTGGTGCTGACGTTGCACGGCGAAGAAAAGTGATCGACAGTCACTCGGACTGGCTCTTGCGTCCCTCTGGCCTCACTCTCGCCATCGCTCGCCGCGCCTCGCCGATGTTCGCTTAACGTTACTATCGGCAACGACTTGTCGCAATCGTCACTTTCGCTCGTGGCGTTCGCTCTCTCGCCATCGCTCGCCACCTGTGTGCAAATCTCGCCACCCAACTGCTGCCGATTTGCTGCCATTATGCTGGCACCTTGCCCGGCGCCATCCGTCCCGGTCGCCCGCAGTTCCTCGGGGGCGTCGGTGTCGCCAAGGATGCTTGGCATATTCGCTACCGCGTCGGCTTCCTGTCCGGGGAAGAGGTGGCCATATGTGTCCATCGTGAGCGTGATGGAGAAATGCCGCATGACGGTCTGGACTACCTTGGGATGCTCGCCGTTCATCGCCAGCCAAGCACCGCAAGTATGCCGTAAGCTGTGGAAATCGGCTTTCTCGCCTTCGTGGTTGGTGGCTTGCAGGAAGTCGCTTTGCTCCCGCTTGATGCGTTCCTCGGGGCCCTTGGTCGACTTCAGCCAAGCCTTCCGGGCTTCTGCCAAGTCTTGCCGAAACATATCAGCCACGTTCGCTTCACCGGGCATCGCGAATACGGGAGCCCTGGGGGCCTTGGTGGCGATGTGGGCCTTCAGCTCGGCTGCTAAGTCGGGTTGGATGTACTGGCGGGCCTCCTTCCTGTTCTTCGTCGAACGGGCTTTACAGGTGACGTAGGGCGGCTCGCTGTCCAGGAACAGCCGGCCACGGGTCAAACTTCGGCATTCACTCGACCTCAGGCCGGTTTGGATCGCCGCTGCGTAGAGCAACATCCGCTCGGGACCTGATATTCCGAACCGCTCCGGACCGTTGGTCGTGACAGATCGCAGCCACTTCCACTCATCGGGTAGCAGCATCCGGCGTTCGTATCGACGATCAGCCTCGGGGTCTGGTTTCTTGACGGACGCCAAGGGGTCGCGTGTGAGCTTCGCGTGTCTGGTCAACCACCCGGTGAACGATTTGATAGCGGTCAACCTCGCCTGAACGGTCCGCGCCCCCAGGCCCTTCTCGGTCAAGCCGCTGGCGAACCGGTTCACCGCATCGGCCGTGATGTCTGCGAGCGTCACCCAACTGGACGCCTTCTGGATCTCCTTGACGTACCCAATCGTTCGGGTGATATGCCTATCGGTTCGCCCCGCTGAGCGCATCGAGTTCTCAAAATCCGTCTGATGTTCAGTGAGCGGACGCTGGCTGGCTTCGGCTACCTGCTCCTGTTCCGCGTTGATGATGCCGCGTTTTCGCAGGGCAACCTCGGTCTTCAGGTTCGCTGCAATCTGTTCGGCCGCGTCGCGGTAGGGAGTACCGCTGTTGATCTGCTGCCGTTTGCCGGCCGCATCGAAGTAGGCAATCAGGTAGTTGCCCGATTCGACGAGGATCTTATCGCCGGCTGCGTTCAGCCGTTCCCGCCGCTGCTTGCCCTTGCCGTCCGTCCACTTGGCGAACCGTTCCAAGATGGTCTTCCGCGTGGGGTCCTTTCTCAGTTCGGCCGCTGTCGCTTTGCGGCGTCTCTGGATGATCTCGGCACCCTCGGGCATCGGATAGCTACGATTGCGTCGGAAGATACTCGCCATGATGTTCCTGCCTCTCTATCGTCTGGAGTCGATCCGCCTGCCTCGGACCGTCTACGGGTTCACTCTTCGGGATCTTGCACGAACCGCAGCCGCAACACCTCCCCGATGCGGTCAAGACTATCGGTTGTGAGCCGGCCTTTACCTTGGACGAATCGGCACAACTGCGATGCGTCAACCGCCGCATCCTTGGAAAGCCGATACCGTGTAACCGGGCCGGCCTCGATGATCTCGATTAGTTGCGCGGAAAGCAACCGCCTCTTGCCTCGTTTCTTTGCCATCGCTCGTTTCCTCCATAGTAGTTTGCTAGCCTACTGTTATCCTATCGGTTAATGGGCTAGCTGTCAACTGTCCTGGGCGCGATTTTTGCCTCACCAGATTCTCTGTTGTCAGTTCGGCAGGCTTCCAAGGTCCGACAAGGGCTAGTTGTGCTGAGGTTCGCTCCCTGATCGTTTGCCACTTCTCCATTACCACGCTGGTATTGGTTCACGATCCGCCCGCGAGCCCCGGGTATCCGGGAACGATCAAGAAGGGTCCGGAATTCAACGGAACATCCGAGCCCTTAACTTGCGGACGAAGCCAACAAGTCCTCCGCCGAAATTCGCCTTGCTTAGGTTCGCTTTTTTGAGGTTCGCCTCTCGCAGGCGTGCCCTACTGAGATATGCCCCGCTGAGGTTCGCCCCGCGGAAATCCGCCTGGCTGAGGTTCGCCCCGCGGAGGTACACCTCGCTGAGGTTCGCCTTGCGGAGATCCGCTTTGAACAGATCCGCGTCGTCGAGATCCGCCTCGCTGAGGTTCGCTTCGCCGAGGTTCGCCTCGCGGAGATCCGCCGTGTAGAGGCACGCCTTGCAGAGCTTCGCCTCGCTTAGCTTCGCCTCGGTGAGGTTCGTCCGCCCGAGGTTCGCCCGGCAGAGGTTCGCCCGAACGAAGTTCGCCCCGCAGAGATTCGCCCCGACGAGATCCGCCTCGCTGACATTCTCCTCAGAGAGGTACGCCCCGAAGAGATACGCCTCCCCAACATCCTCC
>CAZURK010000150.1:0-34960 GCA_964623055.1 uncultured Pirellulaceae bacterium | reverse complement strand
CGTTTCGACAAGAGCACCATCTTTGCCGACCAGTTGATGTGCCCCACCGGCGTCATGTGCTTCGACGGAGGTGTCTTCCTGGCCGCCGCACCCGACATCCTGTACTGCAAAGACACAGACGGTGACGGAAAGGCCGATGTGCGCGAGGTGGTCCTCACGGGTTTTGGCTTTGGTGCCAACTCGTTGCCAAACAGCCTTCGTTGGGGTCTGGACAGCCGCATCCACGCCATGGCGAGCACATCGGGCGGACAGATTAAGGCCGTCCGTTGGGAGGCTGGCGGCGAGGGGCGAGAAGCCAAACCAGTTCAGTCGCGGGGACGTGACTACAGCTTCCATCCGCGCACCGGCGAACTGCGACTGGAAAGTGGTGGAGCTCAGTTTGGGATGAGCTTCGACGAATGGGGACGTAAGTTCTCCTGCTCGAACAGTGCCCCCATCTACATGATGATGTACGACGACCGCTACATCGCCCGCAACCCGTACTATGCCGCCCCTTCGCCGCGCATCTCGATCTGGAAGGATGGCCGTACTGTGTATCGGATCAGCCCGGTGGAACCTTGGCGAATCCTTCGCACCGAGCTGCGCATCAAGGGGACTTTTACCGGCCCGATCGAAGGTGGCGGGACGCCGGCTGGCTACTTCACGGGCGTTTGCGGCACGACCATCTACACAGGCAGTGCCTTGCCCAAGGAGGTCTACGGTAACGCGTTTGTCTGCGAAGGATCAAGCAACATCGTACACCGCATGCGTTTGGAGCCGAACGGCGTGGGCTTCACGGCACACCGAGTCGAACAAAAACGCGAGTTTCTGGCCTCCGAAGAGATCTGGTTCCGCCCAATCCAATTTACCCACGCGCCCGATGGTGCCTTCTACATGGCGGATATGTACCGCGAAACCTACGAGCATCCCGGGGCCATCCCGCCGTCGGCCAAGAAGCACATCGACCTGAGCACCGGCAACGATCGTGGACGCATCTATCGGCTTGTGCCCGAAGGCTTCAAGCAGCCGGCGCCCGTGAGATTGGGCGAAATGACGGTCGTCCAACTCGTTCCGTTGCTCGCGCATCCGAACAGTTGGCATCGTCGCACCGCCAGCCGGCTGTTATACGAGCGGCAGGACCGCAAAGCGATCGAACCGCTTAAGAAGCTGGCTTCGGGCTCGTCGCCGCCGCTCGGCCGGATGCACGCCATGTATGCGTTGAACGGCCAAGACGCATTGACGGACGAAGTTGTGCTGGCCCGACTCGAGGACAAGCATCCCCGCGTTCGCGAGCACGCGGTGCGGGTGTCGGAGAAGCTACTTGCCGACTCGCCCGCCGTGCGGGAGAAGTTGTACACGATGGGCGGCGACGAAGATCTTCGCGTCCGCTATCAGTTGGGCTTCACTTTGGGCGAGATCTCTGGGGCCAGAGCGACGGCGGCACTGGCAAAGGTGGCCAAACGCGATGTGGGCGATTCATGGGTCCGAGTGGCGATACTAAGCTCGTCGTATGGACGCCCCGGAAAACTATATTCCCTGCTGGCTGCTGATGCCGAATGGCGCAACACCGGCAGCGGCCGTGCATTCCTCGAACAGCTTGGCGAACAAACCGGGCTGCAAAACCATAGCGACCAGATCGCCGAGGTTTTGAAGTCGCTGGATGGCTTTGGCGAAGAGGACAAACAGCTCGCCCAAGGCGTCGTCCGCGGGCTGAGCAAGGGCTTGGCCAAAGCAGGCAGTCCGCTGCTGGCAGACCTGAGTTCCGGCGGCGGTTCTCGCGCCGGTGAACTACTGACCGAGATGGTCGAGCAATCAAAGGCGGCGGCTGGCGATTCAAAGCAACCTGTGGACCAACGCGTGGCGGCCGTCCGATCGCTGGGTCTGGCATCGTTCGACGATGTCGTCGATATCCTGACGGACCTGCTCGATAGCCTGCAGCCGCCGGAGATACAAACGGCCGCGATCCAAGCGATCAGCCAGTTCCAGGATGATGATGTGCCTGAAATCATTGTCGAAGGCTGGCCGGGCTTCACGCCCAAGGTCCGCGGCGAGGCGGCCGAGGCGTTGTTTGCACGGACCGAACGGCTGTCGGTTTTGTTGGCCGCAATCGACAACCAGGTGATCAAGCCCAGCCAATTGGACCCGGCCCGGATCCAATTCCTGCTGGCGCACACCGACCAAGCAATCCAGGACGAGGCATCCCGCCTGCTCAGCAGCGCAAAGCTCGCTCCGCGCAAAGAAGTTGTGGAAGCGTGGCGCGACGTGCTGGATATGAAGGGCGAAAAGGTCCGCGGCAAGGCGGTATTCAAGCGAGAGTGCTCCAAATGCCACTTATTGGAAGGCGTTGGAGTTGAACTTGGCCTTCCCTTGAACACCATCGGAAACCGAGGCGCCGAAACGATCCTGTTGAGCGTGCTGGATCCAAACCGCGAGGTCAACCCGTCGTACCTCAACTACATCGTGGTCACCACACGAGGGCTTCAAATCTCCGGCATGATCACATCCGAAACCGCTACCAGCGTCACACTCAAACGCGCCGAAGGCGAGACCGATACCGTGCTACGCGCGAACATCGACGAGTTGATCAGCACCGGCCTGTCGATCATGCCCGAAGGCCAGGAAAAGGCCATGACCAAACAAGAAATGGCCGACGTGATCTCATACCTGATGTCGCTTGAGTAAAGTCGGCTACTCGGACGTTTCCAACGTCTTGATGTAGATCCGGCGGAACTGAATCATCGAGGATGCCGGGCTCATCGGCTCCGGATCTCCGTCCTTGTACTGGCCCTCCTCTTTCAGTTTGGCGATTTGCCGTGGCGACAATGGCCCGCCGTGGTGCTGGAAGCCGATGGGACCTCGTTCGGGTATGCCTGGGATTTGGGCATTGTCGATGACCTTCCTGCCGTTCATCAAAATCGTCACGCGATCGCCCTTCATCGTGATAACCATAAGATTCCATTCCCCCACAGGATTGTCGGCATTGACCTTCGGCACGGACGCTGCGCGCACCTCGGCCGGCAGGCTCTTGTTGTTTCTTGTGCCCCACAGTTCGCCGCTGCCACACGCCCAACACCATAAGTTCGCCTGGTGGCGCGGACCTCGCAGCAAAATGCCCGAGTCGGCGTTGGGCGTCGGCACGGTGATCGGCTTGCCATCCTCACCCGTCTTGTAGTCGCCGCTGGGCAAAATGGTCCGCATCGGGTACAAGCCCGACATCCGCTTGAAACGCCATTCGAGATGCAACACGTAATCGCCGAATTCCTGCTCGGTGAATAGAGACTTGTTACCCTTGGCCTCCGACTTTGCATCATAGTCGATCAGGGCATCCAAGACTTTCCAATGGCCGCCGTCGCCCTCAGGCACCTGCCATCCGCTCAGATCCTCGCCAGTGAAAAGCGGCACAAATCCCGCGTCCAGAAGCCTCTTCTCATTGAACTGCTCCTCCCCCGCCACGGCGACCGTCGCCATCATCGCCAGCAGCATCCACGTCAGACCCAAGCATTTGAAGTGTCTCATTCGTCCGTCCTTTCATGTGTCGTCGACTCGCTGAAACTGCCGCGTGCAGCTTTCTACTGACTCGATTGTGGTACGCTGTCGATCCAGCAATGTCAAGCAGACCGCGAGCGATGTTTCTCGCCGCACCTCAATTGGGACCTTGATCAGCGGCGTTTTCTCAGATCACGAACTTCGGCTTCGTCGAGTGCTCGGTTGTAGATGCGGAGATCTTTCATTCGGCCGTTGAAGTAGTCGTGCTGGCCGAAGCCGATTTTCAGCGGTTGGGTATTGGATAAGTCGTAGTCGCGTGGGTTGAAGCCTGACGATTGGGCAACGAGCCTCCCATCGACGTTCAGCTTGAGCAGGCCCGCTTGCTTGACGGCGGCAATGTGTCGCCAGCCGGGCTGCAACTCGCTGTCGTGGGTGACGCATTTGCCGGCTTCCAGCGAGAAGATGTGCCCCGAGGGGAGGGTCCCGGCGAAGAGTTTCCCTTGGTACACGGCCAGCGGCCAAACTCGCCGATACTTGGCGCTCGGGGTCAAGTCGAGATTTCCCGTGTAGTTCCAGGTGGTATCGCCGTCGTAACGATAGACTCTTGCCAACGGAAGTGTGCCGGCGAACAGCTTTCCGTTGTAGACGACCATCCCCTCGATCTCGGTTTCGTCTCCCAGCCGGCCCAGACAGGTCCAGCCCTCCGGTCCGTCGTAGCGATAAACCAAACCGTTGGGCCAGGTGCCCACACACATCTTGCCTTGGTGGACGGCGATCGAGTAGGTCTGCGTGGTCTCGGGGATCGACTTCAGACGCGTCCAATCCGTTCCGCCGTCGTAGCGGAAGAAGCCGCAGCCGTCGAAGCTGGTTGCGTACATGTGACCGTTGTAAACACCCAGCACACCGACACGTTGGCCGGGGTTGCCGCAGAACGTCCATTTCTTCCCACCGTCGTAGCGGTACAATCCCTTGCCGGGCCAATACATCGTGCTGCCGTACAGTTTTCCATCGAAGACCGTTAGCGAGAAAACCGTATCCGCGTCGCCAAGCCCGCCGCAATCCGTCCACGTGGTTCCGCCTTCGTAACGATAGACCTTTCCGCCAGGGTTCTGATTGGGTAGTGTCGACATCCCGTCGTGGACCACGTTGCGTCGTGTGCCGCCGGCGTACAGCTTTCCCTTGTAGACAGCCAATGCGGGGATCATGTTGCACTGGTTGGGGCATCCGCAGTCGACCCACTTGGTGCCGCCCTCGTACCGATAGACGTGCCCGACCTTGTCGTGCCCGGCTTCGAAGGTGCCGACGTATAGTTTACCGTCGTAAACAGCCATGGCGAAAATGCTGAGCGCCTCGCCAGGGCGGCCGCAGTCGAACCATTCGTAGTCGATCCTGGCCGCGTCGATGCCGAAGAAGAGATTCCGGTGGTTTGGTTGAGCGGACGCGACGCCTGAGTAGTTCATGATGCTGAGCGTTGTGCCCGTACGAATCGCCGGGTCGTACTTGCTGAGGATGTCACCCAGGGTATCGTCCAGCTCACGCTCGGTATGGATCCAAGCGGCAATGGAGAAATCACTGGTGCCGAAGTCGAACGATGTCGAGTGGGGCACGTCGATGTAGTCGTCGATGCCGTCGAACGAGGCGCCTTGTCCGGCGTCAAAAGTGACGCCGTGAACGATCCCGTGATTGCCGCGACCGGACGAATCTTTGGCGTCTCTCGTCAGAGGATAATGTGCGACCAAGCCACCGCGAGACGCTGCAACGGCCACGGAAGTGAACGTACACAGCAGGCACAACGCAGCGGTAATGATGTTCGTTGCAACGCGGAACTTCATTGCCTAGCCCTCCGGAGTTTTGAACCGCCTTCCCCCTACGGAGAAGCCAGTTGTCGACGCGGATCAAACAGGCGGAGACGCGACGTGGATCCCACGCAAGATCTCCTTGATTTCCATGATAGTAGCGCCGATCGGCAGTGCAAATGTTATGATCATCGCAGACGATGTTATGGCAGGCTCCCAATGCCAGCCAACTGACGTCTGTTCGTCCGTTGAAGGAGGATAGATGCGAAATCGAAGGTAGTCCTGACACAGTGAATCTGCAGGGCATTCCAACGTTTCTCCTAAGTGCCCCCCAAATCGCTTCTGAAGCCTGTACAATGATGAGGATCTGGTTCCCAAACTCTGGTTTGGGCAGTAGCATCTAACGTCGTCTCAATTTCCTCGCGCTTTAGGGAAGAACATTATGCCATCCAGACGATCTCTGTGCATTCTCCTGACTGCTGCCATTCTCGCATTCATTCTTTCCGTCAACGTTTCGACGGCGGAAAAGCGGTCCGATTTTGCGGTCGTGGTTCTGCCCGACACTCAGTTTTACTCGCAGACATATCCCGATACGTACATCTCGCAAACTCGGTGGATCAAGGATCGGGCAAAGGCTGACAACATCAAATTCGTCGTCCATCTCGGCGACATTGTCCAGAACTACAACAACGTTGAAGAGGAGTGGAAAGCGGCCGATCGGGCTCACAAGATCCTCGACGGCGTCGTCCCATACAGCCTCGTGCCTGGCAATCACGACATGGAATATGTCAACAAGAAGCTGCTCCGCAACACGCGGCTCTACAATAAGTATTTTTCGCCCGCCCGATTCGAGAAGTACCCTTGGTACGGCGGACATATGGGCGATGGGAACGACAGCAATTACTGCTTTTTCGAGGCGGCGGGGATGAAGTTCATGGTTCTGGGCCTTGAATACGCCCCGCGCGACGAGACACTCAAGTGGGCGCACCAGGTCGTCGCGTCGCATCCGGATTGCCGTGTGATAGTCGTCACACACTGTTACATGCGGACCAACGGACGAGATACCGCATGTGGAACGAGCTACGGCCTCGCAGACAACTCCGGCCAGGATATCTGGCAGAAGTTCGTGCGCAAGCACGCGAACATCTTTCTGGTCGTAAGCGGTCACGTGCTTGGCGTGGCTACGCAGACCAGCGCAAACGACGCTGGTCGGCCCGTCCACGAAATGCTGGTCGACTATCAGGGCCTTCCCAACGGCGGCAACGGCTGGTTGAGGACTCTTCGTTTCGCCCCGTCCGAAGACAAGATCTACGTCAAGGCGTACTCGCCGCTCCTGGACGAACATAAGAAGGATCCGCCCCATACGTTTATGCTCGACTACGACATGAAACCGCTCAGCGTTGAAGAGAAGAGACTACCTGAAGAGTAACGACACGGATCTGATAACGGCACCCTCGTATAACAACTGGAGATCCTCATGAAAGCTTCACTCGCCACGTTGTTCGTTCTGTTGACTGCCGGAGCGGCCTTCGCAGCCGAAGACGCCAAGCCGCTCGTCGCGACCTGCGCCGAGGTGTCTTACGGACCGGACAAGATGAATGTACTGGATTTCTGGAAGGCCGAAGGCGACGGTCCGCGTGCTTTGCTGGTTTACATTCACGGAGGCGGTTGGACGGGCGGGGACAAGAAGACGTCCCCAGACAGAATTCGATCATTCCTGGAAAAGGGCATCTCGTACGCTTCGATCAACTATCGCTTGACAGGTCAGGCTCCACTGCCGGCTCCAGTTCACGATGCGGCGCGGGCCATTCAGTTCATCCGATCGAAGGCCGCCGAATGGAACATCGACAAAACGCGCATCGCTCTGACCGGCGGCAGCGCGGGTGCCTGCACGTCGATGTGGATCCTGCTGCACGACGATCTGGCCGATCCGATGTCGGAAGATCCGGTGTGCAGAGAGTCGACCCGGGTGACGGCCGCAGCAGTCGCTGGTGGCCAAACGTCGATCGACCCGAAAGTGATCGAAGAATGGTTGGGGCCAAACGTATTGAAACACCGCATGATCAACATGGCGGTCGGCGAGCCGACCATCGAAGGAGCGCTGAAGAACTACGAGAAACACCGTGCGCTGTATATTGAGTTTTCGCCCTACAACCATCTGGACGGAGACGACCCGCCATTGTTGATGACGTACGGGAACAACATGAAACTGCCATCGGAAAGTGCCGGGCACGGAATTCACCATCCCGTGTATGGGGTGAAAATGAAGGAGAAGGCGGACGGTTGTGGACATGAATGCCATCTGCTGATCAGCGGTGTTTCGAGATCGGAGAAGTACGCCAGCGCGAACGAGTTCTTGATGGCAAAGCTGTTGGCGCCGTAACCGCCATCAGTATCCGCCCGTGGGATAGGCTTCCAGCCTGTCAGATCATTCGGACGGCAGGCTGGAAGCCTATCCCACGAAAACGGACACTTATTCCTCGGCCCATGTTTGGAGCCTAACAACGAGTACGTCAACAACTGCCGGACCACCACACCACCAGGAGGAAGCCCAAATGACTTCACGAATGACGACGGCACATGGATTTTTCTTGGCTACTGCCTTGGCAACAGTCTTCGCAGCCACGTCTCAGGTTCTCGCCGACGGGGCGGTCACCGTCACCGAGGGTGATGGCAAGGCGATCGTGCAGATCGACGGCCAGCCGTTTGCCGAGTACGTGTATCAGGGGCACGCCAAACCGATCATCTACCCAATCATCGGGCCGCATGGAAACGAAATGACTCGCCACTACCCGATGAAGGAAGGCGTCGACAACGAGGCTCACGATCATCCTCACCAGAAGTCGCTGTGGTACACGCACGACGACGTGAACGGCGTTCAATTCTGGGCGGAGTATCCGCGCAAGGAAGGCCAGAAGTTCGGTCGAATCGTACAGAAGGGAATGGAAATCGAGGGAAACGCGATTAAGGCGGAGAACGACTGGGTGGCCCCCGACGGTAAGGTCGTATGCTCCGACACTCGGATCGTCTCGTTTGGGTCGACCACGGTCGGCCGCCACATCGACTTCCAGATTGCCCTTCAAGCCACTCACGGGGACGTCACATTCGGCGACAACAAAGAAGGCACGATGGGAATCCGCACGCATCCGCTGCTTCGACTTCAGAGCGACGAGCGACGGGGAAACCATACGGCCAAAGGCAGTGCGATCAATAGCGAGGGAATCGAAGGAAAAGAGATTTGGGGGAAACGGGCCAAGTGGGTCGACTACTGGGGCCCGATTAACGAGAAGGTTGTGGGAATCGCCATCTTCGATCATCCGTCGAATCCGCGTCATCCAACGTGGTGGCACGCCCGGTACTATGGCCTGGTGACGGCCAATCCGTTTGGCGCCCACGCTTTCGAAAAGAAGCCGGAAGGCGCAGGGGACATGCGAATACCATCCGGCGAGAGCGTAATGTTCCGCTATCGGTTTCTCTTTCACACAGGAGATTTCAAACAGGCGAACATAGCCGGCGAGTTCGAATCGTTCGCCAAGACGAAGCCCAAGTAATACCGGCGCGCGATCACCTACACCGCTGCCGGTCGAAACTGACGTCGTTTAACCGCGACCCAGCGGGGAGCGCGTGATGCGGCAACCGACCTCAGCTCCGACGCGCTCCCCGCTGGGTCGCGGTTAAACGACGTAGGAATCAGGTGCAAGCGCGACGGGGGGATCACAATGGAACGATCTAAGGAGAATCATGCAACGCGGCGGACCTTCCTTCAAACAGCGTCTCTGGGCGCAGGGCTGGGCGTTTGGGCAGGCGCACGCTCGGCGGTGGGAGCAACGCCGGCAGCCAAGACCCGGCCTAAGAAGGATCGGTTGCCGCGAGAGGTTTGGGTGGCCAGCATCTCGCAGAACGGCATGACGGCAGGCAGTCACGAACAGATGACTCGCCAGATGCTGGCCAGGATGAAAGAGGTAATCAGCTACGAGCCGGACCTCGTTTGCCTTCCGGAGGTCTTTCCATTCGCCAATCTCTCGGGCGGCAGGCCGCCGTTGGCCGACGTTGCCGAGGAGCCCATCGGGTCGATCTCGGAGCCCTTTGCTGAATTCGCGAAGCAACACAACTGTTACGTGGTTTGTCCCATCTACACGAAGCAAGACGGCCGCTACTACAACTCGGCGGTTTTCATCGACCGGACCGGCGAATCGCTGGGCGAATACCGAAAGATCCACCCGACGATCGGCGAGATGGAAAGAGGAATTGCACCGGGTCCAGTCGACCCGCCTGTGTTCAAGACCGATTTCGGCGTGGTCGGTGCACAGATTTGCTTTGACATCGAGTGGTTGGATGGCTGGCAGAAACTCAGGCAAGCCGGCGCGGAGATCGTTTTCTGGCCTTCGGCCTTCGGTGGCGGATCGGTGGTGAATACCAAGGCGTGGCAAAACAAGTACTGCGTGGTCTCCAGCACGCGCAAAGGCACGACCAAGATCTGCGACGTTTCCGGCGAGGAAGTGGCACACACCGGCACCTGGGATCATTGGGTCTGCGCGCCGGTCAACTTGGAGAAGGTCTTCCTGCACACCTGGCCTTACTGTCGGCGTTTCAAGGAGATCTACGCCAAGTACGGTCGGAAAGTCCGGATCAAGACCTACCACGAAGAAGAATGGAGCATCATCGAAAGCCGATCGCCCGACGTGCAGATCGCTGACGTGATGAAGGAATTCGACTTGCACAGCCACGAAGAGATGATTCAGGCAGCCGAGGCGGAACAAATCGCTCGGCGGCAATGATCGTTCTAATCACGTGTTGGACATACCCAAAAGGGAGCTTCGGTAGCATGAAACTGCCACGATTCGTCGGTCGGACAACTACATATGCGCTCGTTTCCATCGGCCTTCTGTACAGTTCCGCAGAACTCGGGGCCGCGGATCTAGCTGTCACGGTACGCGATATGACGGGCCACGCAGGACCGCGACCGGTGACGGGCGGCGTGCCGCTTGCCGCGGGCGTCGCACCAAAAGACTCGCATTTTGTTTTGACTGATGAACGAGGAGAATTGGTGCCGTGCCAAACGTCTATCTTGGCGCGGTGGAAGGACGAAAGTGTTCGTTGGCTTCTGCTGGATTTCCAAGCGGCACCTCCGCCTGGAGGAACGGCGCGATTTTCGCTTGGGTGTGGCGACCTTGGGCCTGCGCCGCCGCTTCCGACGAAGGCGGACAAGACGAAGGGGGCCATCCAAAGTGGCACAATGCGGCTTGGGCCGGCAGACGATGCGTTGCTGAGTGTCAATGATCGACTGGACGTCGAGTTCACACTCATCGACGGTGAAGGTCGCCTCTGTCAGGGCGTCGTGGAATCCCGCGACGTGGAAGCGGGCGGGCCCGTCCGCGGTACGTTGCTTCTGCGCGGAGCCTTTCGCCGTCCCGATGGATCCCGCGTGCTTGGATTCCGGCTGCGCGCATCTGTCTTTGCCGGGCTTTCCCGCGTGTTCCTGGAACCGCATCTACTGGTCGATGCGAAGGCGGGCGTTGTGCATCGAATCCGCGGGCTGTCGCTGGGTATCGCTCCGCGTACACCGCCGAAGGGAATCAGACTTGGCGGGGCGTTGTCGGAGAAGCTTGTCCCGAACGGCCGCCTGTTGCAGGTCGATGACGAGGCCTGCCGTTTCGAGGGTATCGACGGGAAAGCGAAGAAGGCTCCCGGTTGGGCCGAGCTGACCAACACTTCCGGCACCGTGGCCGTTGCAGTGCGCGATTTCTGGCAGCAGTGGCCGAAGAGCCTCGAAGGCGATGCCCGCGGCCTGAAGATTGGGCTGTTCCCCACGTTTTCCGAAGGGACATTCGATCACTTGGAGCCGTGGTACAAGCATCAGTACCTTTTCGAAGGCGATTGCTACCGGCTCCGGATGGGGCAATCGCGCCGGTGGCAAGTCTGGCTGGACATGGAGAGCGACGGCGACTCACTTGCGCGAAGCGCAAACGCGCCACTGGTGCCCGCTGCTGATCCGGCACAGGCTATCGCCGCCGGCGTCTGGGGACCAATCGCCACGGCGGGCGGACCGGAGATGGAAGCTTACGATCGCTGGGCAGAGAATCTGTTCGTCAATGGCTACCTGAACAGCATCAAGACGCAGCGTGACTACGGCGCAATGAACTGGGGCGACTGGTGGGGCGAACGTGGCTGCAATTGGGGCAACCACGAGTACGATACGCCAAAGCATATCCTCGTCCAGTTCGCGCGAACAGGCGACCCGCGATACTTCTACGTCGGCGATACGGCCGCGCGGCATACGAGCGAAGTGGACGTCATCCAGTTCGTCAATGCGGATCTGACCGACTATTTTCACAGGACGGTGGGCCGGAACTCCGCCTACCCCATCCGCCCCGGCATGGTGCATGAGCACTGCGTTGGGCACGCAAGTGGCTTCTATCCAGTGGACCGCATCCGTGAACTGTACGTGTCGCTTGGTATCGGCAAGACCAAGAATCCGTATCTATGCTTGGACCCGTACAACCTGGGGCACATTTGGACGCAGGGGATGGTTTACGACTACTTCCTGACCGGCGATCCATGGATGAAGGAGACTGTCGAAAAGATCGGGGCCAACTTGGCGCAGCTTGTCGAGGATCGGAAGTTCCGGTTCAAGGGCGGAAGCCATTCGGGCCGCGTCAATGGCTGGACCATGCTGGCCATCGCTGGCGCGTATGAGTTGGACTTCGACGACCGTTACCTGAAAGCGATGAAGCTATTGGCCGACGACGCTCTTTCGGAGCAAGATCCCGAGACGGGGGGCTGGCGGTACAGGCTTCCTTGGGGGCATTGCTACTGCGACGACAAACACTGGGGCGAGGCGGCGTTCATCGGCGCCGTGCGACTGAACGGTCTGGGCAAGTACTACGCACTGACCGGCGATCCACGCATCCCGGAAGCCGTGCGGCGCGGCGTTGCGCACATGAACCGCGACACTTGGGAGGAGGAACACAGCGGTTGGCGTTACACGTCCTGCCCCAAGTCGGCCTCGGGGCCCGGTCGCCAGACCGGCGTGATCGTGATGGCGTTGGTTAACAGTATCACCATGACTGGCGATGCCGAGCAACTTCGGATTCTGCGCAGAGCTTGGAAGGCTAAATTCAAGGGGCTGCTGGTCGCCCCGACATCCCGACCGGGACTTGGAAAATCCTACTCGACGATCATGTACGGCTG
Organism: uncultured Pirellulaceae bacterium; assembly: GCA_964623055.1. Taxonomy (GTDB): domain Bacteria; phylum Planctomycetota; class Planctomycetia; order Pirellulales; family Pirellulaceae; genus JADHUC01. The sequence continues at coordinate 22,508 of CAZURK010000150.1, read as the reverse complement.
CCCCGAAGCAATGCACCTGTTCGTCAACGACCCGGATGACCAACGCCGTTAAGCATTTTCACCCTGGAGAAACCGTGGTGAACCGTCGTAGCCGAAGTCGTGAGACTTCGGGGGATACTGCAAAACGCCCGAATTCTCACGAATCCGGCTACGAGAATCCTTGACGACGTTGCCGGATGACGGCAATACGCCCAACGCCAAGAGAGCACGGGATACGGAACGATGAATCTTCGACCGTCGGCGGAAACGATCGCCATGACGTTGGAGGTTATGGGATTGACGCTGTACGCGCTGCTGGCGATCTGGGCTGCAGCATCGCGGCGACATTGGTTCTTGCGTACTTGCGTTGTGGGGGCGATCTTGCTGGTGGTGCTGGTCCTCCCGGCCCATGACTTGCTCGTCAAGTTCTCGATTGTGCAATTGATTGTGGTGACAGGCGTCACGCTTTGGCGATGGCGACAGCACCGCCGGCGGATCGCGACCGGAGCCCCTGTTGATCCCTCCGCCTTCAAACCTCAGTTGTCCCTGGCCTCGGTCTTCTTGCTGATGGTCGTTGCAGCGGTCGTTTCCGCAGTTGCGGCGCGCTTCGAGAGTTTATCGAGTCGCAAATGGCTGCGTATTGTACTGCAGGGGTTCGTCTTTGGTGGTTCGGGCTTGTTGTGTCTGTGGTGTGTGTATGCTCGTCGCCCCCACTGGATCTTTCGCTGGATCGTGACGGGACTGTGTGGCGTTGGCCTCGCGACTATTCTTGCATTCCATCGTTGGGCCCTTGGTCTGGATGGAGGTACTTGGCAGTTAGCCGTGCTCTGGTGGCCGTACTGGGGCAAACATGTTGCCGTGTGGCTTGTCGGATTGACCCTCGTCCTTTATGTGTGGCGCGGGAGCCAATGGATGCAACTATCGCTTGACGATGTCGATGCCGCCACGCCGTGCCGCAGGCGTCGCGATTTGTCTCGCGTCGTTATGATTACGCTGCTAATCCTCGTCACAGCTCCGCCCGTCTATTTCTTCGTCCGGTTGCTGGTACGACCGCCGATTCCCGCTGTGGCTCTGCCGAATCCGAACGCCTACGACCGCCTCATCAAAGCTGCCAATTCGGTTGTTCTGCCAGCGGACCTCAGCGCCCAATCGAAAAAGGCGGATGCCTTACGAGCCCTCCTGGACTCCTCTCGGCCCGCGCTGGACGAATTACGGATTGCCTTGCGTGAACAATGCGTGGTCCTCGTCGACTACGAGTCCAGGCCGACCTACCCCATGGAAACTCCTATCTTCAACTTGGCGCGGCTCCTGTTCTGCGAAGAGCGATTGGCCGAAATGGAGGGCCGCCATGAGGACGCCCTGAAGGCGCTCCTCGACCGCGCACGACTCGCCGAGCACATGACTCGTGGCGCCACCGAGCGAGAATGGGCGGAGGTTGCTGATGTGATTCGCCCATTCAGACCACATGACGGGGCGGTGGCGGTTATCAATAACCAGGACGCAGCATCTTGTCGGCAATTCGTGCGTGATTTACAGCGGATTGAAACGAACCGTGAACCTCTGGAACGAATCCAGCGGCGCACTCATATCCGACGAGCACACCATTCGAACTGGCAATCGCGCGCGGGGCAAGTGATAAACGAATTGGCGGGTGACACGTCAGACGAACAATTTCTCCGGGGGGCGTACAAGCTCTCGCAGGCGGATTTGCGTCGGGTGATCATCGTAGCTGCCGTCAGGGCTTTCACGGTGGAGCACGGCAAGCTCCCCGATAAGTTACAGGACCTCGTGCCAGAGTACCTCGACGCAATACCCATCGACCCCTTCAGCACAGACTCCAAGCCGATTCAGTACGAGCTCACCGAGGAGGGTTACCGGCTGACCAACGAACCCGCAGACACGCCGGAATGGACCACGAAGCCCTTGTCGGTCTGGACGCCGCCGGAGTTCAGGCCGTAACGGCGCGGCAACAGGCCGAAAACGCTTGACCCAACACGAGCGAAGGGGATATGGTGAACGGTGGACACGAGTGCGGAGGGCGATCGTGTTTCGATATTCCATGCTGACGCTGCTGCTGGTCATATCCGTGCTGGCCTTGTTCTGTGCTGCGTTGGTCAATCCCACGCTATTGTTCTTGGACATCACCCTATCGGTCACATTCGTTCTTCTGGTGTCCTGCACATTGTTGGCTCTTCTGGGGCGTTCACGCAAGCCGTTCGCCGTAGGCTTTGCCGTGACAGGATGGGCGTATTTCCTGCTGGCGTTCAGCATGGTCGTTTCGCCAGGAAACAGCTATTTGCCCACGAATCGCGTGCTGAACGAGCTTGCCCACACACTTCATAAAGACTTGTCAAACATAGAAGGTCCATCACACGTACTCCCCCTATCCTATGATTCATCCGAGTTGGACCCAGTCAGTAAGTACTGTCGCTTCGAGGACATCGGGCACTACTTCTGTACGGTCGTGTTCGCAACCATCGGAGGTTTGGCCGCAATGTGGATTCAACGGCCACACACCAGAAAGCATGAATGAGGTGGGCCGATGAGAAAACGGTGGCTGCAATTCAGCCTTCGCTCACTCATTGTCTGGGTGGCTCTGCTCGGCTTGATTCTAGGTTGGTGGGTCGACCGCAGTCGTTCTGCACGCCGCAGGGTCGAGTTGGAGGCCAGGGTACAACACTTGACACGTGTGCTTGAAGCGGCGAAGGCAGGGCTAGTTGAGTTCAATATCGAGCTTTCATACTCTCCGATTCCACATACGCAGCAGAACCGGACAATCATCACCCTAGAACGGGGAGCGTTTGTCTTCCCTTCGGCGGACCTCGCAGGACTGCATATAGAGGTGAAAGACCTACCCAAGAAGAAGCCCAAAGGCGAACCTTGACCCAACCAACTAACCCAAGACGCAGATGGTTTCGTTTCAGCTTGCGAACGCTGTTGATTGTGGTCGTATTGTTTAGCGTTGGGCTGGGCTGGTTTGCTTTCAAGACGCTTGGCTTGGCTCCGTTTTCGGAACCACCCAGAGTCGGAGAGAGGGCACAAGCCATCATCGAACGTCTTGGGACGCCTCACTTTGATAGCCGCAAAAATGGCGACCCCGACACGAATTACAGACTCGGCTACACAGATGGCCTTGGAACACGCCACCATCTGGTAGTCGTTGATGGTGTGGTCGTGAAAATCGAATACTCATCCCGCTAACAGGCAGGGGACTGAACGTAAACAACAGCCCCGAAGGCCAACCGTGACGAAAACAACTAAACCCACACCAAAACGCAGGTGGTTTCGATTTAGCTTGCGGACGCTGTTAATCGTGGTCCTGTTGTTGAGTCTGCCGTTAGGCTGGTTCGCCCTGAAAATGCGAGAGGCTGAAAAGCAGAGGAAGGCTGTGGAGGCGATTGAAAAGGCTGGTGGAACGGTTTGGTACGATTACCAAGAGGACGAATCTGGAATGCTCATGGCAGAACTGGAACCACCAGCCCCAACATGGTTGAGGGAACTGGTTGGTGAAGATTTCTTTTCGGATGTCATTGTCGTGAGCTTTGTTGACGCTCCAGAAGTTGGCAATGCGGCCTTAGAGCATTTCAAGGTGCTAACAAGACTCAAATGGTTGCTGCTTTACGGCACGCAAGTCACGGATGTTGGACTTGAGAATCTCAGCGGGTTGGCAGAACTCGAATCTCTTAATATCGACGCCGCGCACGTCACCGACGAGGGGCTCAAATATCTCACGGGGCTGACGAATCTCCACGACCTGAACATATCCCGCACACGAATCACTGATGAAGGACTAGAGTACCTCAAGGGTATGCCCAGCCTTGAATTCCTTAGCCTTTCCGAAACCCAACTCACGAATGCCGGATGCTTGCATCTCAAGTGGCTGATAAATCTAAGGGTTTTGGACCTTGGCGGCACACAAGTAACGGATGAAGGACTGGAGCATATTAAGAAACTGATAGAACTCGAATACCTGGACCTATGCGATACACACGTCACAAAGGAAGGCATCGAGGAGCTTGAAAAGGCCCTCCCGAATTGCGAGATACACCGGACAAACCCAGACCGGAACTAGACCGATGCTTCCTTTCAACCTCGTGCCGTTTGGCAAAACGTGTGTGCGTCTGACTCAGTGTTACTTTGCCTGCTCGCCTTCCCGAAAGGCATAGAGGTTTCCGTCATCGCAACCTACGACCAGCAGCCCGCCAGCGGCGGCGGGCGGCGAGTGGGAAGGACCGCCGAGTTCGTAGCTCCAGAGCCGCGTGCCATCCTGCTTGGTCAAGACGACTTTGCCCTGCAATGTGGCAAAGCAAAGGTTGTCGCCCAGGGCCAACGGCGCGGCCATCGCGGCAAGCTCGGGAGCCCCTTCGAGCGGCCTTGGTTTGACAATGGAAACGCCTTCGAGCGTGGGAAGCATCGAATCGGGCGGCGGGCCTCCCTTGTCATCTATGGAAATGGAAGTCGCTCCGTTCGTTCCGTATTGGCCTTGGACGCCCGACTGAAACAGCCTGTTCCCGGCGAAGGCCATTCCGCCATAACCGTACGATCCGTCGGCGATACGGAGCCATGTGCCTTTGTCCGGGTCTAACTCGACAACATAGTACGCGCTGCGAACCCAAAGTCGATCGCGGTAGAAGGAAATGGCCTCGATCGAGACCGGGATAAACGACTGCCAGATGGGCTTGCCGGACTTCAGATCGAGGCACCAGACCCAATCGGCCCACGCGGCCGCGATGACGCGATCGCCGTGAATGACCGGCGGAGCCTTGATACAGAAGCTGCTGGTGCGGAAGTTCCAAAGTTCCCGGCCGGTCTGGCGGTCGAGCGCATAGAAGTTGTGATCGTTGGAACCGAAGACAATCACGCCGCCCACAACCGCGGGAGATACGTGAATCGGTCCGCCCGTCTCGAACTGCCAAACGGGTTTCCCTGTCTGTGCATTGAATGCATACAGAATGCCGTTGTCCGATCCGCAATAGACAACGCCATCAGCTACCGCTGGCGAGCAGCGAACAGGACGACCGGCGTCGAATTCCCAGATCTTTCGACCTCGCTCGGCATCCACGGCTGCGGTCTTTCCGGACTCCGAGCTGGCGTACACAACTCCATCGACAATTGCAGCGGAAGTAAGCACACGGCCTTTCATGTCGACTTTCCAAGCAAGCTTCAGCGGCGGCTTCAGCGTCATATCGGTGGCATTGGTTCGATCCAGGCCTCCTCCCTGCACGGGCCAGTTTGTTCCAGGTTTCGTTTGTTGAACTCGCTGGGACTGAAGCCTTGCCACATCGGCTTCTGAAGCCGGCGATGATTGGTCCTTTGCTTCCGGAGCGGCTGGTTCGCCGTCTTTCGCAGGAGCAAAGCAGTATGCCCGTCCGTCTCGGCTGGCGAAATAGAGACGACCGTAGGCGATCGCCGGATCGCCGCAAATCGTATTCGTCGTTGGGAAACGCCAGACCGACTTGCCGTTCGTCAGATCAATGGCGTTCATGGTTCCATACTTGCCCGTGCTGCTTGGCGTGTCCGCTAGGCGAAATCCGCGTAATGACTCTAGATCGCCTGACCGTTCCGGAACCGACGTGCCGATGTAGGCGTATTTGCCCGAGACCGCAGGCGTGCAGCATCCGGCACTGGTGAATTCATTATGGAAGAGCCAGAGCGGTTCGCCCGTCGTTCGTGACATCGCATGGAGTTTCGGGCCCCACGGCTGATAGAGCACCATGTCCTTCGTCAACGTGACCGGCGGATAGTAGTGATTGGCCATGCGGGACTTGGCCCAGATCGTTTCTCCGGTACGGCAATCCAACAGGTGGAGCTTCTCGTCCGCAGAAGACCACATGGGGCACGCCAAGACGGTTCCGTCAGAAGTCATGGGGGCCCATGGATAGACGTTCTCGCGGCGCCAAAGCATCTCGCCATTCTTTGCGTCCAGCGCCGTAATGGCGCCACGGAGCTTCTTTGCCCACTCCTTCGCGCCCGGGCTGCGACGCACGTTCGCTCGGGTAGCCACAAACACTCTGCCGCCAGCGACCGTCGGCCCAACTGCATACTCGCCACCATCCGTGCCGAGCGCCGTCCGCCAGGCGCGCCGCCCTGTTGCAGTGTCAAACGCAGAAATCGCGGGTTCGGGCCCGCCTTCACCGCAGTAGACCATTCCATCCGCAATGGGCAGTCCGCCACGGTTCACATCTTTGCCCAGCGGGCTCAAAGGTTGCTCCCAGAGCACCGAACCAGTTTCGGCATCCAGAGCCATAACCGCCGAAGCCTTATGGCGTCGCCAAAGGAGCACGCGGCCCTTGTCATACGCGGGGACCGTCAAGTGCCCGATGTAACCGACATATCCGATAGATGGATCGCGGTATTCCCAGCAGAAGTGGCCAGTATCCGCGTCGAGTGCCACTAACGAATGACTGTTGGCCACGGTCACATAGACCTTGCCTCCGCCGACGACCACGCCGACGCCCGCATCCCCGGACGCGTCTCCGTCTAAGCGGTAGGACCAAACGAGCTTCAGCGGAGGCTTGACCGTATCGTCCGGCGACAATCCAGTGAAGCCAGAGTTGCCTTTCAGTTGCGGCCATTCATATGCGCGTTGATCTTCGGATGCCACTGCTGTTGCCAGAAGACAGGAACATGAGAATACCCAGACGACTGACTGCTTCGCTGGTAAGTTCATCGCTATTCCCCTTCACACAGTTCGTGAAACAAGACTCGGCTAATCGTAACACTTCGGCTAAATGGTAGCCGGATTCGCAAGAATTCGGAATCTCCCCAGTTTGCCGTCGAATCGTCCGAATTCTTGCGAATCCGGCTACAAAACAGTCACTCCACCAGACGGCTGAATACCTACGGCTGATCGTACGCTGGTTCATGGCTGGTACTGCTCGTGTGCGCTCCGCAGCAACTCGACGCAATCCTTGAGGATTCGCTCGCCCGCATCCTTGGCCAAACGGCTGGTGTACACAGTGCGATACGTTTCGTAGCCGCGGTGCTCGAACGATTTGGGCGTGGGCACGTATCCGCAGTAACCGTTTGTGAGCGAGGACACCAACGTCACGTCAAAAGGCGACGCCTGCTTGATCTTCACGCCATAGATGGAAAACAACTCGGCCGGGTTGGTCACCAACGCCACCTGCCCGAAAGCGATCACCTGGAGTTCGACGTCGCACCACGTCGCGCCTCTGTCACGCACGGCGGCCTCCTCCGGCGTGTATCGCTTCTTATGGAACGCGACAGCCGACTCGCTCGACCCGCGTCCACCGTCGTATACGAACTCCTTTGGATCATAGGGACGATCGGGGATCCGGCTGACCATGGACCGCACCACCAACTCTGCACCGTCACGGCGTTTGGCATTGGGGTACGACCGGAGGATGGCATCGGCGATGGCCTGCCCTGCAGCGCGGTCGTTGGGAAATGTTCGTCCGCGGCCCGGCCTGACATAGCCGACATCGCCGCACGGAGCCGCCAATGCTACGGTAGTCACGTCGCTGCCGAGACGATCGCGCAGCGCCTCGCCTGCGCGTCCCAACATGTCGCCGCTGAAGACTCGTCCCACCATGTTGTTGTGGCAGGCAAGGGTGAAAACCGATGCGAGCGGTTTGCCTGTTAGACTTTCGAAGACAATGTACTGGATCTCTTCGTCGATGGGGTTCTCGGCGGGATACGACGGGTCACGCACTACACCCGCCATGTAGACCTGCCCCTCCGGGCTGACCCGCCGCCGACAGACGCCGATCGGCGGAGCCGGGATCGTCGCGGCCACCAACTTTGCCGGCTCCAGGCGCGAGGCCGCCTTTTCTGCCGCTTGGCACGTGCGTTCGACCAGCAGGTCGATGTACTTGGGGTCGGGCAATGCGCCGGATAGGAAGGACGCCGTGGTGGCCGGCGCAGCGTGCGAGTGCGTGGCGGCCACGCACACATGGTCCGGATTAATGTCAATCCGCGACCGCATCGCGTCTCGAATACGCCGCACTTCCGATTGGCCCAGAAACGTACAATCGACCGAGATGATCGCCGCCTTAGTCCGTCCATCGGTGCAAAGTACGACGTGGGCTCGAAGCCGACACGATTCTCCATCTGGTTTGATCGGGTTGCCGTTGTAGTTGAGCATCGCGCGATCGGGCGTGATGTCGGCATACGCGCCGCCCACTCGCAACGCGGTTGGCGCGTCGTCTTGGGCCCTCGATGCGGACACGCCCGCCGCCGACACCGCCAATAGAGACGCCGCCATACACGTGAATCGGAAATGCAACATCGCTCGTCCTTTCAACCTGAGTAGTTGGAAGTTTGCTGTAGCCGAACTCGCCAAGAGTTCGGAGAAGCGGCAAATCGCCCGAATTCTTGCGAATCCGGCTACGGCTCATATCTCAGCGCCGCCCGAACTTCCAACTACTGAACCTGAAAGACAGGCACTTCGAGGCGACGGGAGTCTCTACGTCGTCTGCTCGCAAGTGGCACCGCAACAGCAGGGCTCGTCGTCCGGTTCGATCGTGCGGATGACCAGGTATTTCATTTTGTCGGTGAAGAACTTCGTTTCCGCGTGCATGACGCCCGATGGGAAGAAGACCGCGTCGCCGGGCCCAACACGATGAGTCTTTCCCGCAAAACTGAATTCGGCCTCCCCTTCCAAGATGTAGATCGCCTCCTCGGCTGTGTGAGCGTGCTGGCTTGCCCAGCCGTCTCCGCATGGATCTAGTTCGGTGACGTGCACATGTATCTTCCTGGCTCCGTGCTCCTGTCCCACCAATGATTCGTACGATGCTTTCGTCTTCTCCACGTTCGTGTCTCCCAGTCGGTGTAACTCAGAATAAGAGGTTCTTCACGGAATTGCCGGGGCGTCTTGCAGGCGAGCCACGGACAGAAGTAGGCCGGATCAAGCGCAGCGACGCCGCTCCGGCGAATGGATAAGCGGAATGTCCGTGATAGACTCCCCGTGCCGGAACGGCGCTGCGCTTGGTCCGGCCTGCATCCAGCGGTACATACCTTCCTTTCGCAGAATCCCGTGATGAACGATGGCATTGTTGTCTGCATCGGTTCTTTCTAAACCTTCGCTTTGCCAGCGTCAATGCAGCGGCGGGACAACGCGTCCTTGGGGAGCAGACGGAATGCTCTTTTTGAGATTGGCGCATTGCAGTTGGCTGATGCTCGGAATATGCTCACCAAAGACGCGATCAGATCGAACCGGCTCTCTCTCACGAAAGGATGTACCGATGAACCGTGTGCCGATGACTTTGGTTGCAGTATGCACGCTAGTGGCTTTGTCGGCTTGGGCCGACGAGGGCGGCGAGGGTGAACGCACCTCGAACGGAATATGGATCGAACGTCGCGTGGAGGACATGCCTGGGCTGGAGATGGGGCCCTTTGTGCGACTAGAAGATGGCGGAATCCTTACCGTTGATCGGGCTCAGAGTGCTCTGATTAGCCATGACGAAGGCAAGACTTGGGAAAAGCACACCATCCTCGATGATCCATCGAAGCACGCCATCCGGCCCGAGCGGGCGCTTCTGCGGACGCGAAGCGGCGTAATCATCCTGGCCTTCATGAACGATCGCGAAAAGGCGAACTGGAAGTGGGACCCCAAGATCTCCGACTCGCCCGACGCACAACTGCCCACGTACGCGGTACGCAGCCTGGATGGGGGCAAGACCTGGCAGGATCTTCAAAAGCTCCATGGCACGTGGACTGGGGCCATCCGCGACATGATCCAGACCAAGAGCGGCAACGTGGTGTTCACGTCGATGATGCTACTGCACGATCCAGGCCGGCATTCCGTGTTGACGTACACTTCCGAAGACGACGGCAAGACATGGATCCGCAGCAACATCCTCGACCTGGGCGGCATCGGCCACCACGGCGGTGCAACCGAGGCCACGTTGGTGGAATTGCGCGACGGACGTCTCTGGAAACTGATTCGCACCAACTGGAGAGTCTTCTGGCAAGCCCATTCCGACGATGGCGGTGTTTCATGGCGGACCATCGGCCCTTCGGCCATCGACGCCAGCAGTGCCCCAGGCATGCTCAAACGGCTGGAAAGCGGCCGGTTGATGCTCGTTTGGAATCGCTACTTCCCCGAAGGCAAGAACGAGTTTCCACTTACTGGTGGCGACAACCAATGGTCCGAAGTCCCGGTGAGCAATCATCGTCTGGAACTGTCCATGATGTTCTCAGACGACGACGGAAAGACGTGGTCCAAGCCGGTGGTCATTGCTCGCGGCGAGAAAGGTTGGATCGCCTACCCCTACGGCTTCGAAGCCCGCCCTGGCGAACTCTGGATCACAACCATGCAGGGCGGTCTACGCGTGAAGCTGAAGGAGCGGGACTTCGTAGACGGCTAACCGCATCGACATCATCACGCTGGAGCAACTCGCCGTGGTCGACGTAGCAACGCTCACGAAATCGCCATACTCGGCGGCAAGCCGCGCGTCGTCGCGCCCTTTGCCGCCACAGCCAATCATCGCCAGCCGCAAGCGGCTGTTCTTGTCTTGGGAACGAGCAACGGAACCGGTCCACAAGCATGGCACCGCGGCCGCGGTTTGCAGGAAACGTCGTCTGGAGAACGTCATTATAAGGTTGCTCCTATGCAGAACGTGATTGGTGTGATTGCGAAGATGGTGTCTATTCACAGGAGGTCGCTCACCGCATGCGTCGCGTTCGCCAGATGCGGATGTCGCCGTCCAGGCCGCCTGACGCGATTGTGTCTCCGCTGGGCGAGACCGCGATGCAGAAGATTTGCCGCCCATGTCCACGTAGCGTTGTGAGCACCTCGCCGGAGACCGTGTCCCAGAGTTTCAGCTCTCTGTCTCGACCGCATGAGACTATGGTCGTGCCGTTGGGAAGTGATGCCAACGCGTTGATGCGGCTGGTGTGTCCCTTGATGATATTTCGCTCGGTTTGTGCCTTCACGTCCCACAAGTGGATCTCGCCTGTCTCGGTTCCAATCGCCAACACCGTACCCGATTCGCAGAAAGTGAATGCTCTCGGAATCGTCGATATCTGGATCGAGTGATCTCGCGCCACGCCGGTCGAGGCGTCAATAAGACGCACGTTGCCATGGTCGTATCCGACGACAATGTATCGGTCATCGGGTGAATACGCCAATGCGTTTACTACGCCTTCGTATTCCCCGGTCTCGGATTGTGGTTTGCTCAAGTCCGTCGAATCGAAGACCAGGATCTTCCCGGCGCCTTCGTCCGAGTCGGTTAGTGTGGCAATCGCCAATTGCTGTCCGCTGGACGAAAAAGCAATAGTGATTCTGAATTGAGATTCCAGGATCTGATCGACGATCTTACCGCTCTCAGTGTCCCATAACGAGACACGATGGGGCTTGCTCGACCCGATAAGCCCTGCCGTCGCGACCAGTTCTCCGGACGTCTGCGCGGTCATGCTCGTGATTCGGTCGCCCGTCGCAATTGCCGAATGCTGTCTACCGTTCGTAACATCCCAGATAATCAACGCCCCGTCATTACTCGCTGCAACCAAGTGCTCTCCATCAGGGTGAAAGGCGAGAGATCGTACCGCATCGTCGTGCCAGAAGACGCTTGGCCGGGTCAGCTCACTGACATCCAATACTTTGATGCTGGCGTCGCTGCTGCCAACTGCAAGGCGTTCACCATTGCCGGATCTGGCAAGAGCGTTTCCTGCAAGATGGTGTGTGGCCAGTGTGCGGTACTCCCGATTCTCTTCGACGTCGTAGACTACGAGGCGTCCTCCGATGGTAAGAGCCGCAAGAAGCGGCCCTTGCACGAATTCAAGATCCTCGATCTTCCCCAACGTCAGTAGCTGTTGATGTTGAAGAACGCCGTCGGCAGCAGACCAGATGTTAAGCGATCCTTGGTAGCTTCCCGTGACTATCGTCTCGCCATCGTCGGAAAGGGCCAAAGTCTCAATTCGTGTACCGGAAGAATAATCGGGGTTCAGCACTCGGATGATCGCTCCCGTCTCGATGTCCCCGCATCGGATGAGACCCTCCGGGCTCACAAAGACGATTGATTCTCCATCCGGCGCGAATCGGACATCCACGGCGCCGCTTTGTCCCGTAGGGATCTCGGCAGCAAGTGATTTGCTCTCGAAGTCCCAAATACGTACCGGCCGTGATTTTCCTGCTGCGAGGACGAGTTTTCCGTCCCGAGAAACTCGCACAACGGAGATCGGCGGGCCATGTCTGACCTCGTAGAGTGCGTTATCATCCTTCAATGGATCCCAAAACCGGACCCAGCCGTCGGACGAACCAGATACCAAGTGATCGCTGACCGGTGAAAAGGCGAGGCTTTGAAAACGCCCGGAATCCACCGACAGCGTCCGGATCATCTTGCAGGTCTTGGTATCCCAAACGCGAATACTCCGATCCGTGCCCGTGAAGCCACATGACGCAAACATATCGCCATTGCGCGATATGGCGACGTCGTTCACGACGTCGCCCTGGTTGAAAACCTGCACGAACGGCGCCGTCATCGCATCATGGTAGTACCATTCAAAGCCACGCAAGTCGTCTTGTCGGTTGGCGGGGCCAAATTGGCTAAGCATCTGTCTTACACCGGCGATGTCACCTTTGTCCAAGTGCTCAGCCGCCAGATTCATTTGCGACCGGTACAACGATCGTCGCATCAGCTCGGCGTTGCTCTTTGCCTGCATCCAGAAGAACGACACACCGATCAGGCCGCAGCTCAAACTGAGAATCAAACCGGCCAGCAAGGCTGCAACGGCTCGATGTCGCCTGCACCAACGCCACCCTTTTTCCAGCGAAGAAACCGGCCTGGCTTTGATCGGCACACCCTCGCGAAATCGCTGCAGTTCCTCAGCAACTTCGTTCGCCGACTGATACCGTTTGTCCGGTTCACGTTCGAGGCACTTGAGGCAGATTGTCTCAAGATCCTTTGGTAGCGCGGGATCGAGTGTGCGAGGTGACGGTGCGTCCTGGACGACCTTCTGGTGAAGAACCGCACGCACATTGCCTCGATACGGAGCATGACCGGTGAGCATCTGAAACAACGTAACGCCCATCGAATAGACATCCGAACGATGGTCCGTCTCTCGCGTCTTGCCGCTGGCTTGTTCAGGCGACATGTATCGAGCCGTGCCGAGGACCTGTCCCTGGGATGAGATCGTCTCGTCGGGCGAAATGCGTTTCGCAAGACCGAAGTCGGCTACGAACGGTTGGCCGTCCGCATTGATCAAGATATTGGCTGGCTTGACGTCGCGATGCACAATCCCATTTTCGTGAGCATGGTGAAGTGCTTCTGCCACATCCTCGATCAGCTCGACCGTCCGTTCGATTCCTGGTTTTCCCGTCGATAGCAAGTCGCGAAGACTCAGGCCCTCGATGTACTCACTTGCGATATAGACCTGTCCATCCTCGCTGCCAACTTCAAATACCGAAACGATGTTCGGATGGTGGAGATTGGCTGCCGCTCTTGCTTCGTGCAGTAGATGCCCCGCCTCGCGATGTTTCGAAGCGGGCAGCTTGAGCGCCACTTGCCGCCCGAGATTCATGTCTTCCGCCAGCCATACCGACCCGAAACCACCTTCGCCGAGTGGCCGAATCAGGGTGAAGTGGGCAATCTTTGAATTCTTGAGCTGTTCAAGTGGAGGTTGAAAGGTAATCGTTTCTTCAGGCGCAGGCGGGATCGAAACGTAACCGCAATTGGGGCATTCAACGCTCGTGAGAGAACCTAATGAAGAGGTGCTAGTGCAATGATCCTCACCCATCTCGATAGGATGGTCGCAAGTTGGGCAGCGGATTTCCATTTCATTGATCCATCACAGAATGCGTTCGATCGTAAGGTAGCAGGCTGAGCCGCTCCTCTCGTCGACGGTCTTCGACCGAGGCTTCTCTTGACCTTGTTGTCGTGCTACGTGACGGGCACCCTTGTTGGCTCGTAGAATGAAATTGCCTGCACCTAGCCTAAGGTATCTTTCTTAGTCGGGCAACTCGTGCGATTCCTGGCGAAGCTGGCCCCGCGCTAAACGCGTTCCAAACCCTATGGTAGAATCATCCATTGCGCAAAGTCTTTCGGCGTCGCATCGGCGGCGGAGGTAACCCTCTGGATTAGGCGGCGGAGCCAATGGTTCAGAAACGGTGTCGATTGTCGTTTGGCCTTCTTTCACTCTTTCTCGCCATATTGCTCCTTGCCGTGGGCCTTGCGTGGTTGCGGCGCGAAACTAACGGACGTCTGGTCCTGCATAGCGACACGGGAAAGATCGACTTCCGCGGCAGTTCGCTAAAGGTCCAAATTTCCAGCGATGATAGCCGCGACGAACTGGAATCATCGGTCCGCGCCGCGTTGCATCGACATGCCCGAAAATATGATGTTCCAGGATTGGAATTCTCCGTGAATGTGATGGAAGGAGAAAATTACCGAGTCTTGATGTGCGACTACGACCGGTGGGTTCGCTATCGGCTGGACCTCACACGTTGCAGATACGTTCTTGACTACAACGATCCGATTGCCCGAGCACGCAACAAAGAGCTTGCCGAGACGATTGAGCGAGTAACAAAGGGTCCTCTCGTTTTCTTCCGCCGCTAGCACAGATCTGCCGCTGAGCCCTTTCGCGGACGCCTTCTTCTTCTGTTCGACGGGAGCGCGACTGGTAGAATGCAGCGGTGTTGTGCACAGTTGTTTCCGCTGGGAGAACACCTATCTTTCTAGCACGATTGCGATTGCAGGAGGCCTCACGTGAGATCTGCCTACCGAGTTTGGACGATGTTGTTGGCTGTCACATTCGCGTCCCCGTGGTGCGTTGCAGCGGACCGGCCCGCCGAGACGCAAATCGGTGTGCTGACACTGCACGGAATAGGCAGCCACCAACAGGGAACGCACTTCGACGCGCGACTTCGAGAAGCCCTGAAGGACAAAGCAGGCGAACGAATCCGGCTCGCAGTGAAGACCGTTTACTACCATGGCGAGTCCCGCGGCCGCCAAGCAGAGCTTTGGAAGGAATTCGATCGTCTGGAAGATAGGCTTCCCGATTCGCTCGATCACACGATCATTCGTCGGCTCATGCTGGCGAGTGTCGGTGACGCTCTTGCCTATGGTCACAATCCAAGCGACAAGAACAGCTTCTATCAGGCGGCACACGAAAAGGTTCGAGAGGCCATCGACGAGTTGGAGAAGGAACTTGGAGATCGCTGCACGGTGGCTGTGGTCGCCAATTCACTGGGCTGCAAAGTGATTTTCGATTACCTCTGTGATGCACAGACCGGGCGAGGAATCTGGGAAGGCGAGGAGGGCCCCAGTGAAATCCAGAAGCTCGCGAATCTGCGGCTTTTGATCACGACAGGATGCAATCTCCCATTTTTTGAATCTGCTGTGAGGGGAACCGAGCGGCGGTTCTTTCGCGTCACCGAAGAATTCCAGTGGATCAATTATTACGATCGCGATGACATACTGGGCTGGCCTCTTCGTCCACTTGGGGGACGGTTCGAGCAGATTGTTCAAGATGAAGAACGTAATAGAATTGGCTCGCTTCTGACATCCCATGTCAAGTACTGGAAGCACGATGCTCTCAATGAAGAGATCGCAGGTAAGATACTGGATCTCGCTGGTCCGAAGGCAACGACCGGTGAGAACGAATAGAGCCCGTACAGCCCAGCGTGGATTTGGGCCGTACCGTAGCGGGAGGAGGAGCGCGACGCACTGGCCACGGCCGGGCTTGTCAATCGGGCGGCTCCTCGGGTGATTCCGCGCGTCCGATCTCTTCCACTTCTTCCTCGGAGATCCCTTCTTTCTCGCGAAAAGACGACGGGAGCAAGTCCCAAGGGAGTGCGCGGGCGAGAATCGGGAGGAGCGCCGCCCCTCCCGGCAGCGCGAAGATCCCCAAGGCGGGAACGATTTTAGCGAGGTCCAGAAGCTGTTCTCGAACCCTTTTCTGCTCCTCGTCGGTCAGCGTTCCACCCTGCGCGAAGCGCCACATTAGGCGCAGCATTTCTTCGGATTCGCTGACCTCATTCCACACCGCGTTCTTGTTTCGCACCACCGTCTCTTTGAGCCAGGGATAGCCGATCTCGCGTCGATATTGGCTGCTGGTGAGAAAACGTGATGTGTTCACCACGGCGCCCGCGGCGTCCTTGACGATTTCGCCCGGGACGCTCAGGACTCTCTTGAGAGTCGCCTCGAGTCCCGTTCTTTCTGCGGGTGGATCCTTCTTGTCGTTCATCGAAATCTCCAGGCGTTGTTGTACACTATTCCTACACACACATGCCATACTGAATCTTTATCTCGCCTCCGGCTTATCGTAGACTGGACGCGTTTTGGGGGATGGTGGTTGGTGGTCCGCGGCGTGGTCTCCAATTGGCCCGCCTTGAACCGGTTGTTGTGCGAGGTGGTACTCATGATCGTTCGGAACATGCTAGAAGCAGTTTCAAAACCGGTTTTCGGCAAAGTGTGGCTGGGGTTGAGCGCAGCGAACCTCCAGAAGACAGCGGCCTGGGGGCTCACTCCGTTCAACCCCAGCCACCCAACATGGGTTTTGAAACTACTTCTAATCGCGGTCGTTTCTGCGACGTATTTGGCCGGTGCGGTAACTGCGGCCGACACCGGCGCGAGCCTGTTCGCCGAGAGCCCGAGTCGGAAAATCGTAGTGATCGTATCGAACCGGCCGGACGCTCTCCAGCAATACGCCGCTTCGGAACTCGTTCGCCATGTCGACCAGGTCACCGGCGCGAAACCCCAGATTGTCCATGTGGGCGACGAATCGGCGGACTCACTTCCGGCAGATGCGAACCTGATGATTCTGGGCCGGCGGGAGGATCATCTCACCCTGAAACACCTGGCCGCTACCGGTTTCTACGAGCCCAATACGTCGGAGCAGGGCTATTCGCTGCGTGTCGACGTGAACCCACAAAACCCGCAAGGCAAGCATTGGCTGGCCGTCCTCGCCGGTGCCGATCCTCGCGGTGTGCTGTATGCCGTCCGTGATTTCTGCCACTACCATTTCTACAAGGATGCCGACGGAATCGTGCTTCGCCGGGGGCGAGTGTCGCTGGCTCCCGCGTTGAAGGTGCGGATGCTGTCCGAATCAGGATGCAATCTGTTTTCGGCCACGAACGACCACGACGGTTTCATGCACAAGCCGAGCCTGAACCGCTTCAGCCGGGACGTGGTCTTCGACAAGCACTACTTCGTCGACTGGCTCAGCGAATGGAAGGTCACCCACGTGAATTTCGTTTGGGCAAATTTCAGGGCCTATCGACAGGCTGCCAAGGATTTCGTCGCGTATGCGCATTCGCGCGGTGTGCGCGTATTTGTCCACTACGTGCCCTACCGACCGGGACACGAGGATCCGCCGCCGTCGATCACGAAGACGGAACTGGGCTCGGACAACGCAGCCGATTGCCCACGAGATCCGGCAGTGCGCAAGTGGTACACGGACCGGTTAACCGAGCTGATCACTCAGGAGCCACGCTTCGATGGCGCGATCATCGAATCCCCGTATCACGACGGCGTGTACTGCAAGTGCGATACGTGCCAAGGAAAGAAGAATCCGTTTCCGGAAAGCGTTCTTCTTTCTGAGATGACGGAGATCGTCCGCAAACACCGGCCCGACATGCCCATTGTGCGTGTCATGAAGCAACCGGTGCCGGACGATGCCACCGCCCGACGGCTTGCAGACGAGCTGAAACCACTGGAAGGACCGCTCGATTGGCACGTCAATACCTTTCGCGATCGCGAGCATCGGCAACGATGGCACGCCTTAGGCCCCAAGTTCGGGACGTACTTGAGGCTGTATCGTTCGGCCCTGAAAGGCGTCGATGTGCGTGCCGAAATTGACTTCCTGTACAACGACTTCCGGATGAGCGCCGAGCGGAACGTCCACGCGCACGGGTTCTGCTATCGTTTCTACGGCGGCCGGTACGGGAGTTTTCCCGTAGAGAAAGATCAGCTTATGCTGGCGGAGTATCCGGACCGCTGCGGGCCTCTGTCTCTGGCTCTGGTTGCCGAGGCCGTATTCGATCCGCTGGCAAACGCCGAAACTTGCCGCCACAGGATTGCCCGCACCTTGGCCATCACCATTCCCGACTATCCCCGAAGCCGTCCCATGACCGCCGGGGACTTGAGCGACCGGGCGACAACAGATGGCGTCACGAAACCTATCGTGCAGAACCCGGCGTTCCATCCGGCCGAAACCAAACTGTTTCGCTACCAGTACGGCATCCGCGAATCCATGTTTACGCTGGTGCAGTCGTGCGTTGATTTCGACAACGATGGTCAACGTGAACTCGTGTACGGTTCGCGAACGCACAAGACATGCCATTTGCTTCGCGCGTCGGACGGAACCGTCCTGTGGAGCACGCCGTTACCAGGCCAGTGTCAGTCGATCTCGGCCCATGATCTGAATGGCGACAACCTGTACGAGATTCTCTTTTTGGCCAGCGGTCCAGGCCGGCTGTACGTGTTGGACAACAAAGGCGAGATTGTCAAACAGTGGGACGCCGGCGACTGGAAGGTTGGAAACACGCCGGTGATTATCGACGTCGATCGTGACGGCATACTGGACGGCTATCTGGGGACACGATCCAAGTACTTGGTTCGCCTAAATATGCAGGAGCTGACCACCATCGCTCGACGGCCAAGCTGGATTCAGTGCGGTTGCCACACCACGGCGATGGACGTGGACGGCGACGGAAGTTGGGACCTGTTCGCGGGATCCGGAGACGACAAAGGAGCCAAGGGCGTTTTGCATCGCTACGATCCGCTCACGCTGGAATCCGTTTGGTCGTACAAGACTGACGACAACGCATCGAGCGCCGATCCCGTGCTGGCCGATATCGACGGCGATGGCCAGGTCGAAATCATCAAGTCGGTGGACAACTACGCCGGCGACGACGCTCACGACGCCGTCTACGCGTTCGAGACCGACGGAACATTGCTCTGGAAAGTCGAGGGACTCAGTGGCGAAGATTCCCCCAACGTCGCGGACCTGGATGGCGACGGGTCAGTGGAGATCGTGGGCATGACGTTTGGCAGCGAGGTCTATTGCCTTGATGCCGAAGGACAATTCAAATGGCGAAGAGACCTGCGGCCCGAGTTCGATGACAAAGTCCACGCGTACATGGCACCCATTCTGTGCGATTTGGATGGGGACCCAGGGCTCGAGATTCTGGCTCTGACCAACGGAGGGTACTCGAACACGCCCGGCCCCGGGCGCAACGCTGTGCTGTTCGCGCTTTCGCCCTCCGGCGAAATCCTCGACCGTTTCGACGTGGGCGGACCGAGGTTCTGGGGAAAGGCATTTTGCTCGAACATTGACGATGACCCCTATCTGGAATTGGTCGCTTCTGGAAGCGGCGGACTGGACGTAGTCCAGACGCGCGGTTTCGGGCCCAACACCGAGCACTTCCAACGGCGCCGTGACTACCGCCGGCTGAGCGTCTTACCTTGGGCCTACGAGGATACGTACTTCATTTATCGCGGGAAGAGACAGGGCGTTACCAACGGCACCGACAACCTGGTGTTGGAGACGATCGATGGACGTCACCGCGACCGAGGGAGTTTCGTCACTGAACTTCTCACTCTACCACCCAACGGATTCTTCAACGGCTTGCGGCACGACGCCGAAACGCCGGCCGGAACCGCCCTCACGGTGAGTGTCCTGGACGGCCCCGGGAACACGCTAATTCAAGACGTGAAAGACGATACCGAGTTGCATTTGGACCAGCCCGTGCAACTGGAATTCGTTTTCACCACGACGGACACGTCAGTTACTCCTGTTCTGGATGTATACTCCATCTCCTTCGATCGAAACAACACGCCGGCCTCCCAGCCCGTTGCGGCGAAATAACAGCGTCTGATACCGAACGGTATTTCTCCTCCCAGGCTCACACGCCATATCAACCTAGACGGCGACGGCCCGAAGAGTTGAAGATCTGTTTGTCGGGAGTAACGTTCGGCATCCCCTCGTGCAACACGTCATTTGACTGTTCATCTGGTTTCCAGGTATTCGGATTCCCGACAAACGCTTCCCCTCAAGGCGAGATCCTGCCGAAACATGCGATCCTGCCGTCGGTCAATGTCACCAAAATGTCTCCATTGCGATTCAGGCAGACGCCGTTGAGTAGTGGTTCGCTGGGGAGCGGTTGGTGCCACCGTTCTTCGCCCTCGGTGCGATCGAGAACTGTTACCTGCCACGCGTCGGTTGCGACGCGGTGAACGGCAACTACTTCGTTGTTCGTCAGGGCCAGGGCGTATGGATCCAATTGTCTCTCCCACACGAATGCGTCGCGCTCATGTGCGGTGCTGCCCTCGGGAGGATTCCTGCCAGTAAGATCAAAGGCGACTGGGTGCCAGGACTGACGCTTCTTGAACGATTTTTCGCGGGAGGCCTGCAGTTCGGCAAGCCACACCTTCAGCAAAGTGGCGTCGATGCAGGCGATGCGCGGTTTGCGGTCGACGACATGGCGCGTGAATAGACTTCGGTTATCCCATACGGGCAGCGCCGTGTTCGAATCGAACGGGATCACCGGCGGCATGTTCATACGCGCGTCCGGGCGCAGACGCACGAACGTCATCTGGCATCCCTTGCGCATAAGACGCTCGCCCGGCTGGTCCCAATGCAGAAGCTGCCCGCCTTGGATAATGAACTCGTCGCCGAACAGGCCAATCTCGCGCCCGCGGATGCCCTCACGACAACCGGCGGCAAAGTAGCTGGGCATCGCGCATGTTCCGTCGGTCAAGTCGAACGAAGCGGGCGAAGCGGCGCTTCCGGCGCACATCCATAACCGGCTCTTGCCGATGGTCAAGTATCCGTGCGCCAGCGCACCTTTGAGGTTTTCACTGTCGAGGTGGCCGCATGAGTTGTTTTGCCACTTGATCTTACCGGTTGCCGCATCGAGCGCGTAGACGTGTGTGCTGTCCGAATCCACCATGCCCGCAGCCGCGTAGGCCACACCGTCTTCGACCAGCACGCCCGTGTTCACCGGCCAGGTTGAACTAAGATGACCGTAGACCATGATCTGCCGCTCGGCGATTGCAGCCCGGAAACGCCAGACCAGACAACCGGTCGCTGCTTCGAGGGCATAAATGAACCCGTCGGCAGACCCCATAAACACGCGTCCCTGACACACCGTGGGCGCGGCGTGGATGCGACCACCCGTTGGGAACTGCCAAATTGTGGTCCCGTCGGAAGCAGCCAGTGATCGAACCCAGCCATCGTCGCCAGCGACGAACACAACACCTCCGACCGCGACCGGCGTCGTCGCCAATCCGAATTTGGACGCCTTGGCTGTCCACAAGAGCTGGCCCTCTGCCGAAACGTCGACGGGCAGGAAGCCGCTGCGCGTGTTGTTCGCCCGGTGTGTCGGCCAGTCAGTGGAATTTTCGATTTTCGATTCTTGATTTGCGATTTGTTTGTATGCAGGGCCGAGTCGAAGCTGTTCAGTCTCTGTGGCTTCTGTGCCGATGGTGGGCCCGCCTGCCGGTGCCTGCACGATCCATCCGCGCAACGAGTAGTTGCAACCACAGACGTAGGGCGCAGTCAGCAGCAGGCCGTTGGCGGGGATGCAGTCCTGCCAGCAGCCTCCGCGATAAGTGTGTTGGGAACGCCGTTCGCCGGCTGCTCGGTCGAAGATCATCCCGTGCCGGCCATAGTAGCCGTACCGTGACACGGTGACAGGCCCGCAGCCGCCGGCAGCGATGCCCTTCCGATCCCCTGCAATCGCGCCCGTCAGAGGATCGTAAAACGCGGCGGGACGACCGGTCAGATTGATCTTGCCACCGTCCGAGAAACAGTGCGGAGCGCGAGAAGTGGTCTTCCACAGCAAAGTTCCGTCGCTGGTCGACAGCACGGCATTCCTCCTGGATCCCGGATAACTCACCACAACAACATCTCCCGTGCACAGCAGTCCGGGGCGCGGGTAAGACAGCGGATGGTCCCTGAACTGCAGGATCGGTGCCAGCGCCTCCCGCAGGTCTTCGGTTTCGTTCTTCCATACGATTTCCCCGGAGTCGCAGTTCAGACTGGCGACGTGCCTTCCGAAAGAGGAGAAGAATAACCGCGAACCGTAGATGCCGATTTGCCGGGCGTCAATGTCGTGGTCCGGCTGTTTGTGTGACCATAGCGTCTTGCCGGCCTTCAAGTCGTACGCGACCAGTTCGTCGCCAAAGCCCCATAGCTTCTTGAGCGATCCGTCCGCTGAATAGGGCTCGCGGCCGCTTGTGTTCATCAGCGGGTATTTCTGGCCTTTGCGCCACTTGTCGTCGTACACTTCGGGATCGCCAAGCAACACATAGAGAACGCCGCCGGTCAGCGCAAGCCACTTCGGAATCCGCTTCTTTCCGCCCAAGTCGATGGCCTTCTGCTCGGCTCCCGTTTCCGCATCCAGACACAGGATTTGGTGGCGCTGGATCATGTAGAACGTCTTGTCCGTGGCGACGAACGACGGGCGGCCTATTTGGTCCGCCAGCGGGAGTTTTCGCTGCCAGAGCACTTGGCCGTTGAAGACGTTGATGGCCTTCAGCGTATGGGCTTCGGCCTTCTGGAATTGCGTGGAGTTGTAGTACGTCGAGAATGCTTCGCCCGACGCACAGAATGCCCGTCCG
>CAZURK010000149.1:0-35269 GCA_964623055.1 uncultured Pirellulaceae bacterium | reverse complement strand
CAACCGGACGATCGCTATGGAGCTTCCGCGCCGCGCCGGCCGATCGGTGGATACCTGTCTACGGCAAGCTGATTTCGACATGGCCGGTCTCGGGCGGAGTGGTGGTCCAAGATGGCGTTGTCTACGCCGCAGCAGGGATCGCGCATTACGACGGAACGCATGTCTACGCCCTGAACGCGACGTCGGGCACAGTGAAATGGTATAACGATACCTCGGGTACGATTTCCGAGAAGGTGAATCACGGCGTCAGCCTTCAGGGCAACCTATACATCCGCGGCGGCGAACTCCGGTTCGCAGGTGGCGGTGTTCACGAGGAGGCTCGCTACGAATTGGCTACCGGCAAATGTTTAAACCAGCCATTCGACCAGCCACGGTCTTCGTTCCACACCTCCTTCTATCCCTACTTCCCGGATTACGGCAAATACGTGTCGTTCGAGTGCGATACCGCTGATCGACAGTCGGTGTGTTACGACTGCACGTACGAAGGCAGTTGGCACAGCCCGCTGATGCTGTTGCCGGCGTTGCCGTCCGGGCAGCAGCGGCCGCGCAAGCCGATCTCGCGGTGGGGGACGCAACGAAACCGTCAGCAGACCCAGGCCGTCTGGCAGAAGGCCGGTCGCCGGTTCAACAGTTTCATTATGGGCAAAAAAGACCTGCTGGCGGCCGGACACACTGGCCAAGATGGCAAGGACACATCGTTCCTGGCGGCAATCAGCGTGGAAGACGGTTCTGACCTATGGGCGAAGCCCCTTCCGGGCCCCGTCGTCAAAGGCGGCACGGCCATCAATCACCGGGGACAGATCTTCGTTTCGTTAGAAAACGGCCAAATCATCGCATTCGCAGCGGCGGATTGATCGCGGCCTGGTGAGCGAATTGTCGGTCGCGAAGAAGCCGGGCACGTTCTTGACCGCGTAGGGATTCACCCGCGGTGCGTTGGCTCCCGCGCCCCGGGCGATTCCCTGCATGAGTACGCACGCTTCTTTGGCTTTGGAGACACACCGTGAACAACCGAATTCTGACCATCATATTCACCATCACTTGCGTCGCTCCCGTGACGGCACGAGCCGTTACGCTCTCGAACGACGGCGTCACCGTCCACATCGACGACGGCAGAGGTGCCTTTGCCGTCATCGACCGAGAGGCCGATCGCACCTGGCAACCTGACCCTTGGCTGAACTGGGCTGGAGTCCTGAACGTCAAAAAGGGCGACCGGTACATCTGGTGGAACCTCTCATCAGCCCAGGTCATTCGAATCACCAAACATGGCGATCGAGCCGTTGAGATCGTATATCAGAATGAACCCGGCACCGGCGAGAAGTCGGGCTGGCGAGTGAGAACCAAGGTGGAACTCTTGCACGACGAGGCTGCATTCTCGATCAACGTGCTCGAAGTGAAGGTCTCGGACGGATGCTGGGCGTCGACGCTGCAATACCCGATCCGCCCGTTCAGCCTGAAGACGGATGTCGACCGCGGCGCCGCCGTGATCCCGTTCTGGCAAGGCATCGTCATCCCCTCCTACATCTTTCCCATGAACGGCGGCCGGTTCTGCATGTGGGACGACGCCCAACATCAGGGCGGCGCTCAGGGTGAACTTCGCTACTACAATTGGGACGGCCTCACGATGCCTTGGTTCGGCACCCACGATGAACGGTCGGCTGTGATGGCGGTTGTCCCGTACAACGGTTCCATCGCTATGCAGTGGATCGCAAACTACAACAACTCGGACTATATCGCCAAGAACGAATTCCGCCGCTCGAAATACCCGCGAATCGTCTCGCTGACGCCTGTCTGGCGATTGAACGAAGTCACGCCGGAAACGCAACTCACCTACCACGTACTGCCGGGCGGAAATCACGTCACGATGGCCAAGCGTTATCGCCGAATCTCAAAAGAGAACGGCTTGTTTGTCTCGCTCAAGGAAAAGGCTGAGAAGAATCCCGACGTGGCAAAACTGAAAGGCGCCATCTACGCAGGCATCTACGGCGGATACCCACACTACGTCAACCTGCCGGGTATGGCCTTCACCTTCGATCAACTCGACGGTATGGTCCGCGACATGCACGACGAACTGGGAGTCGACCATGCCTTCATCCACGCGTGGGGAACCTTCTCGAATTACGCGCCTGTGATGTGGCCCATCAACGAGGAATTGGGCGGCGAGAAGAAGCTAAAACGCGTCGTCGATCGCGTGAAGGATTACGGCTGGCTCTATTCGTCGTACCACTCGTTCGTCTCGCTATTAGAGCACGATCCGAACTTCAATATCGATCTGGCCCCGAAGGACGATCAAGGCCGGCCCCTTTTGCGCGGGCGCTGGAAAGCGGTGGACGAAGACCGCTGGGCCGATCTGGCCAAGGCCACGCTGCCCAGGGAAATGGCGGTCATCGGCCAGAACGCCGATGTCACCGACATCGCCTTCACCGGCAAGGTGGGCGACGGCGGTCGACGACTGGCAGACTACCTGGCCTCCACCGGGCTGGTGCTCGGCACAGAACGCGGCAACGAATGGCTTGTGCCCCAGTACTGCGTCTTCGAGGGCATGGTGGCCGCATATCGCCAGCATTCACTAATCCGCTACAGCCATTGGACGCCCCTGTTCAACCTGGTCTATCACGACGCCGTGGTCAACTACGGCAAGATCCAGGACCCCAACCAGTTGACCAACGCCCACACGGGTGACTACTACGTCAAATCGCTTCGCGCCATGCTGCACGGCGACGGCCCGATGGTCTTCTTCGCCCCCTACGAATACGAAGGCGTGCGGCCATACATCAAGTTTGCCGCCAAGACGCTGTGCCCGCTGCATAAACGGATAGCATTCGAGGAGTTGGTCGACCACGCCTTCCTGAGCCCCGATTTCCTTGCGCAAACCTCACGCTTCGGCGACGGCACGCGCGTCACCGTTAACATGGGCCCGACGCCATTCGAGCAGAACGAAGCAGCAATGCCGCCCTACGGCTTCCGTGTTGTTCATCCAGATGGCAACGTGATCACAGGCCGTTTCCAACATCAGGCGGTCGTGGACGGTAAAGAGATCGCTTTCTGATAACGAAGGAACGTATCAGGCTCCCCACCGAGCGGTGAACGCGATCGCGTCGCGCAGACACGATTTCGAGCTTGATAGATTCGTCCTATGATACATGTGGTTATAGGAGGATTTCTACAGCCACGCGATTTGTTGGACGTTCGTCGGAATTGCGGGATCTCGAAGGGGTCTTGTCGAAAACCGGGCCAGGGGTAGGCGACGTGTTTGGTTCATGACGGTTGTATCGCACTAGCCACCCGCGCTACGTCGTGGGTTCCCAAGCGTTGGCAATGCCTCTGGGACCCATTCGGCGTCCAGTGGTTGGAAGGGCGAATCGTGGCGGACTTCGGCATATCGGTTCTTTCGGCGTAACCGCCATGCAAAGACGGCGAACAGTGCACCGACGATCCAACCGGCGAGTGAACCTATCATTGCGATGTCGAAGTTGTCACCAATATCGGACAGCTCTCTGGGATACCCGCGTCGAGGCATCATCAGAGGGTCGCCAAGAAGGACAACGGACGAAATCGAGAAAAGGAGACACCCCGAGGAAGCCCACCTAATCCATGAGGTGAAACGCGAAGCGTTGTAGAGGTTACAGACGTAGGTCAACGCAATAAGAAGCAGCCCGACTGCCAATGCGCAAAGTAGAGGGACGATGTAAAGCTTGAACCACGGGAATTCTTCGTCTTGTTTCACTTCATAAATGAAGTCGGTAAGAAGATAGGCGGTTGGTGCGATCAGGTAGAGACACTCTGAAAAAAACGTCCAGCCCAGAATGAGACACAAGCCTCTGAATGCGGTTCTCAGGCGAGGCGGTGCACGATCATCCAAAACGGACCGCACCAGCGTTGCCTCTGTGATCGTGATGGGTATGCCGCATCCATTGCAGTGACCACTCTGTCCAATGATCCGTGCATCGACAGACCAAACGTCACGACAGGATGGGCATCTGTGATACATCGTCAATTGCGCGTCGTCGTTCCCTTCCTGGCGGTTCATGTTCCCATCGCCCACGATAACGGGATTCCCGCAGGATCACATACTCGCCGCGCTTATTCAATATCCCCTAACCACGGCCCCTCTGCAATCAGAATCGGTCCCCTATCATCCTTTTGTCGTCCCCGTCTCTGCCTCAATCGCCTCGCATGGGGGAAGGGGATGTCGGCGCAGTCTGGCATGTGTGCGAACCCAGAGTAGGCTACGTGGATGTTGGATACTGCAGCCTGACAGCCTGCATTCTGGGAAACCCGCCCGAGTTCTCTGAGAACTCCATCTGGCGCTTGATGTGTTTTTCCGCCTTCTGTGTCCCAACATGGGTTGCAGAGTGTGGCTGATAGGGGCTAGCGTAGTAGCATCGATATTGGGCGTACTTGACGAGGAAACACTGGATAGGAGCTACGCGATGCGGACGCTTTTCTCCTTGCTGCTTTGTTTGCTGGGGCTCGGGACGTCTGTGATCGCCTCGGGGGAAAGCCCCTCCAGCCAATCCCGCAAATCACCATGCTCGGCGGCAACGAGCCCCGAACAGATCGAAGCCGATTGGCTGCTGCAGGCCAAGATCCGCGGCCAATCCACTTCTTCGTTACGGAAGAACACTCCCCTACCGTACAAGATAACGGCCGAGCAGGACGCGGCCGGCGGATGTGACGGGGTCAAAGACGGTAGTTGGGGATTCCACACGGATCTGGACGAAAAACCTTGGTGGCACGTGGACCTGGGCAAGACGATGCCTCTGGCGCGGGTGGTGATCTTCAATTCGGGCTATTCCGAGGAATGGAAACGGTTGGTGGGGTTTATCGTGCTTCTGTCTGACGACGGCAAAGCGTGGGCCGAAGTCTTCCGCCACGACGGGAAGGCGTTCGTGGACCCAAAGCAGCCGATTACGGTTGAACTGAAGGGAAGCCGGGCGCGGTTTGTGCGAATCCAATTGCCGGTCAAACAGCACCTGACGCTGGACGAGATCGAGGTCTACGCCGTGGATAGCACGGTCAACGTGGCGTTGAACAGACCGGCCAACCAGAGCAGCAGCAGCAAATGGTCCGTGCTGGACTACAACCCTTGGTCTTCAAAGCCGCTGCCGCAGCAGCCCACAGTGTATCCTGTGGCCACGGTCATTCAGCGTGGCCTCAAACTGGCCGAGGACCTTTCCCTGCGCGGAGTCGACGTCGACGCCCAAGTCGCGATCCTAAAGGAGGTTTCCCAACGGTTTCAGAATCTGCCAGCCGACGCGCCGGAGGATGTTCGTAGCGAGCTGTATCTCAAAGCCAGTTGGGCGATTCGCAAGATGGCCTTGGCCAACCCGCTTCTGGATTTCGACAAGCTGCTATTCGTCAAACGTGCCCCCTGCGTTTTTAATTGCCACTGCGACCAGTACATCGCCTGGTGGTCCCGGCCCGGCGGTGAACTCTGCGTTCTGGAAGATTTTGCCGGCGACTCGCCGCGAGTTCGCAGCCTGACGGCTGACTTGCTGCCGCCAGGCGACATCATCCGGCCGGACATCTTTTTCGACGGCACAAAGGTGCTGTTTGCCTACGCGAAGTTCTATCCTGACCTGCTCGGAAAACCGAACAAGCTGGACAAGGCCAGCATTCCCGAGGATTCCTTTTATCACCTTTACGAGATGAATCTGGACGGGACGGGACTGCGGCGGTTGACTCACGGAAAGTACAACGACTTTGACGGCCGCTACTTGCCCGGCGGCGATATCGTCTTTCTTTCTACTCGCCGAGGTACATTCATCCAATGCGGCAAGTCGAGTGCTGATTCGACCAACGCCACCGACAACCTGCCCGACAGCTTTGTTCGCTGCGGCGGAGATCAGTTTCGGCCATGCAGCGTGCATACGCTTCACGCGATGGACAGTGACGGCGGGAACATGCGGTCAATCTCGCCCTTTGAGAGTTTCGAGTGGACGCCCAGCGTAGCCCACGATGGACGGATCCTCTACGCCCGATGGGATTACGTCGACCGGCACAGAATGTGGCACATGGGTCTCTGGTCGACGTTGCCCGATGGGATGGCTGCCCAATCGGTCTTTGGCAACTTCACGATGGGTCCGTACAGCATCTTCGAGGCCCGCAGCATCCCCAACTCGCACAAGTTCATCTTCACTGCCTCGGCGCATCACTCGATCACGGGCGGCAGCCTTGTATTGCTCGACGTCGGAAAAGGTGTCGATGGCCAAGCCTCCATGACGCGACTGACTCCTGAAGTGCCGTACCCGGAATTCGAAGGCTGGGGGAACAGCTACTATGCCAATCCTCTTCCTCTGTCCGAGCAACACTACCTGACGGCCTGGAGCCCCGAACCGCTGCCCATTCACGCAACGGCCCCGTACCCGCGTTTGGGCAATCTCGGCACACCCGGTCCGCCAAATAGCCTCGGCCTGTATCTGTTTGATGTTTCCGGCAATCTCAATTTGATCTACCGTGATCCGGAAATATCGAGCATGTACCCGTTGCCGATCCGCCCGCGACCGCGCCCTGCGGCAGTTGCTTCGGACGTCCGCTGGGACGGGAGCCATGAAGAAGGCCGCATGCTGTTGCGGGACGTGTATCATGGTGACCTGGATGGATTTACGCGCGGCTCGATCTGCAAGCTGCGGATCGTAGGCGTTCCGCCCAAAACCGACCCCAGGATGAACTATCCCAGCTTGGGCGTCACCCGTGACGATCCCGGCAAGTTCGTCTTGGGCACGGTACCGGTCGAGGAGGACGGCTCGGCCTACTTCCGTGTTCCCTCGGGCGTGCCGATCTTCTTTCAGGCACTGAACGCCGATGGGATGGCGGTCCAGACGATGCGGAGCGTGACCTACGTGCAGCCTGGCCAGACGTATGCCTGCGTCGGCTGCCATGAACATCGACAGACGACGCCGTCTCACGACCTTCCTTTGGCGGCGCTGCGGGAGCCATCGAAGATTGAGGCGGGTCCTCAGGGTTCATGGCCGCTGGACTTTCAGCTTCTGGTGCAACCGGTGCTGGACAAGCACTGCGTGCGTTGCCACCGGCCCGGCGCCGAAGGTGATGGCGCCAAGACGAATCTTGTCGCATCGGCCGCCTACACAACGCTACTCGATTTCGGCGGCGATCGCGCCCTGCGCCACCATGTCCAAGCACGCTACGACGCCCGCCGCTCGGTAGCGGGCGCCTGCGCCGCCATGTCGAGCCCGTTGACGGATTTACTGGCCAAAGACCACTACGAAGTGAAACTCGACGCGGCCGAACGGGAACGGCTGGCCCTGTGGATGGACACTTATGCCCAGCGGACCGGCTCCTATAGCGCGGAGCAGGAACGACGACTCCGCGAGCTACGAAAACGCATCGCTCCACTGCTGGCCGCGTCGGAACGTTGATTGCCGTTCGTAGTGCCGCCTTTGTACGTGTCTAGCGCAATAGCAGGTTACAGATCCCTCGTTTAACCGCTGTGCCCAACGGGCCGCGCGTCGACGAGGATGTTGCAGGGCATCTCTATCCGGCGTAAAAAGAGATGCCAGTTTCAGCTCAACTCCCGCGCGGGCCGCTGGCCCTGCGGTTAAACGATCTGATGGCAGGCCAAGAGGGGGCGTGCGTCCGTCTTGTATTCAACGGAGGGATGAAATGTCAATCACTACAGGCAACGACAGCTCACAGGGGCGATCAGTGACGCCGCTACGAAGCATCCTTATCGCGATTGTCATTCCGGGCTCAATGCTGTGCCTTGACACGGCGCCGGCGGCGGAAGACGAGTCCGACAAACGACTGACATTGCCGGTGCCATTGACTGAATCCAAACCGGTCGTTGATGGAAAGCTTGAAGAGGCGTGCTGGAAGGATGCGGCGAAGACAGGTCAGCTCGCGGTCATACAGGGGAAACCGTCGAAGTCGACAACCGAGGCATTCATTTTGCGCGACGCCGACCATCTCTATGTCGGTGTACGTTGTACGGGACAGGATCCCGTGAAGCGAAAGGTCACGCCCGGCAAGCCCGCTGCAAATGCGGAATACGTCCAGCTCTCGATCGACTCCAATGCCGACCGGAATTCGTACTACCTTATCCGCATCGCTTCGGCGAATGGAGCAGTTGCCTGTACCTACAACGAACACACGCCGCCCTGGGGCGATCGGACGTGGCAACCGCCGTTCAATTCCGCCGTGTCAAAAGACGCGGAAGGTTGGTCTGCCGAGTTTGCCCTTCCGTTCAACATCTTCCTGAAAAACAAAACGCTCGCCTCGGACCTTGGGTTCAACATCTGCCGAGCCGGCATGCTTGGAGGTGAGACCCATCGCTGGCAGGGCACGTCTGCGAATCCCGAAACGTGGGGAACACTATCGGGCATCGCGGCGCGGGTGGGCCTCCCGCGGCCCGAGTATTCAACACGTGGCCTCAATCGGTTCTATCGCCCACCGAGCAGAGCGAATTGGTCGTTTCTGGCTGAAGAACAACGGCGGACCATATCGCTTGGACCCGGCTCGGCTCACGCGGGTATGACGGGCGAGGTGAAGCTGGAACTAGAGGGATTCCTGCTCGCGGGCGACCCTCACGCGCGGGGCATCATTTGGGACATGGCCGTTGATGAGCAAAAAGGTGAGCTGTACGTGCTCGCCGATACGAGACCGGCGAGAGGGGTGGCCGAGCTTCGCGTCTTCGACCGGCGGGGCGAGTATCTGCGGACGATCATGCCGCTGAACCCGACCCTGCCCCGTTCGAGCGTGCGGGATCTCTGCCGAAAGACGGCGCGGGAAAAGGGGGCGGATTTGGTCATTCCGAAACTGTTCCAGCCGTGGGGCGAACGCTCGATGTACGGAGACTGGTGGCACCACCCTCAGAAGATAACGCTGGCGCCTGACGGTGACCTAATCATGGCCAATATCTACCGAGGGATACTATGGAGAATGAGAACCGATGGAGGGTTGCCTCTGGAAGGATGGACCTCGGCTTACCATCGCGGGCGAAATGAACCGTTCGAGAGCACCGCTTGGGTCCAGGAGTTTTGGCATTGTTTCGAACTAAAGAACTACCTGCCCTTTCACGCGCTCCACTATCCCTATTTCTGTTTTGACAGCAATGGCCTGCTGTACATGTCGGCGGGCCAGACTTCCTGGCCGACAAAGGTGTATGCCTACCACTATGAGGTAAGCGAAAAGGACGTCCGTTACCACTGGGAAATGAACGGAAAAGAGGGACGCGGAGCCCACGTCTGGAAGTGTCAGTTGCAGCCGGGCGTTACATATGAAAAACGCGGTTCTATCGGCGGTTTCGTCGAACCGAGCGGACTGGTTCTCGACGGAGACAATCTGATCGTGGCGGATGCCGGGAACAATCGCCTGCAGGTACTCGGAGAAGACGGCCTCATAGTCGCATCCATAACACACTATGAACACAACGGGAAGAAGGAACCACTGAACGGTCCAACCGCTTTGGCGATGGATCATGAAAAATGCCTTTACGTCCTCGTCGCGCCGGAGCCGAGACCCAAGGACCCGCGCGTCGAGCGCACGTTGCCACTGGTGCAGCAGGCTGTGGTCGCCGCGGCGAGGAAACCGCCAGAGGCTCCCAGGAAACTGATCAAGCTGAGGAGTTGGCGAGAGCCTGAGTTGCTGGCCGCCAGCAAGCCTCTCGATCCGGACGTACTACAGATCGCCGTCGACGCCGGAGCGTCGCCACCGCTGGTGTGGGTGGCCAACGGTGCCGGACCAGGAAGCCTGCTGCAATTGGCCGGCGACGATCTCACGGTGAAGGCAAAATGGGCGGACGACGGCGAAACGTTGTCCTGCCCTAGGCAAAGCGGCGACCAGCCCATACTGAATATCGACCCGCAAACCGGCGACCTCTATGTCGAAGATGATTCCAACTACCGCATCAAGCAGTACGGTACCGTTTACCGGCTCGACCAGGATGGGAACGTGCTCAAGAAGTGGCCGCCTCTGTTCTTCGACGCCAGAGACTTGAAGATGACCTCGCCCTGGGGGACGTTGAATTACGATCGCCATTTCCGTTATCCGCAGGAGCCGCTGTTTATCGACTCCATATTCGGAAAGGACGGTAGGGTATACCGATGGAAGGCCGGCAACGCTGGCGTGGAAATCCTGCGTTTCGACCGCGCGGGGAAACCGATTCCATTCCAGGCCACCGGGACGAACGCTTTGCTGGTCGATCGCGCGATGCAGGCAAACTTCTGGCACGACGTCTATCATGGCATGGACGTTGACCGGCAAGGCAACATCTACTATGTGGCCAAAGTGGACATCGCTCCAGACGCGCGTCCTGTAAGTGCCTATGTTGCCATGCACCGCCAGGTAAACGTGTACGACACGGACGGGAAGCTGAAAAAGCGAGGCCTGCTGGTCTTGGATTGCGTGCGAGGCATCCAGGTCGACGACGAAGGAAATCTGTACACTCTTTATCGTCCCGCCGACAGGCCGTGGGATGATTATCTCGCTATCTCGAAGTTTTCGCCGTCCGGAGGCGAACCGCTCTGGTCCCGACGGTGGGATGGAGTTCAAGGATGGGCCCAGGTGCCAAATCCGCCTTGCCATTGCACTACGTCGCGACATCACCAGACGCTGGATGGGAGAGGATACTTGTACGCCGCTGGCAAGCACAGCGTTCAGGTGATTGACTGCAAGACGGGAAAACTGGTCGGGGAATTCGGAAGCTATGGCAACGTTGATTGCCAAGGCGCGGGAAGCAAGTTTCCGCATCCCGAGCTTCCTTTCGGATCGATCTCCGCGCTTTCGGTCTGGAAAGACCGGCTGTTCGTTGTGGACGAACTGAATCGACGAATCGTCAAATGCCGTATCATCTATGGAAAACAGCAATGATTGGGGCAAGCAAAAGGAAGAGATTGGTTGTAGGCCTCGTTGGCTTAACTCTCGTATCCTCGGTCTGCCGATCGGCTTTCGGAGAGAGCGGAGACGACACGTCTGCAGAGGCCGTTCAACTGCTCGAAGACAGCGGTTTTGGGGGTGGCCTTGTCGTGCATCTGGGCTGTGGCGACGGCAGGCTTACGGTCGCCCTCCACGGCGGCGAGAGCTATCTGGTCCACGGGCTGGATGCAGATCCGTCGAACGTCACCGCGGCCCGCGATTACATCAGCTCGTTGGGCCTCGATGGCAAGGTGTCTGTCGAGCAGTGGGGAAGCGACAGTCTTCCCTACGTGGACAACGTGGTGCGTTTGATCGTCGCGGAGGAATTGGGCAAGGTCGGCATGGAGGAAATGCTGCGTGTCCTTTGCCCCGGAGGCGTGGCGTTTGTCAAGGTCGGTGGAACCTGGAAGAAGATGGTCAAGCCCTGGCCGGAAGAGATCGACGAGTGGACTCATTACTTGCATGATCCATCGAACAACGCCGTTGCCAAGGACACCGTCATCGGGCCGCCCAAGCGCGTGCAGTGGATCGGCGAACCGCGATGGACGCGCGATCACAACACGCTGAACAGTATCAGTTCCGTGGTAACCGCGGGAGGGAGGATATTCTTCATACTTGACGAGGCAAGCGGAAGCACGATGTCCGTGCCCGGCAAATGGGTACTGGTCGCTCGGGACGCTTTCAATGGAGTTGAACTCTGGAAGAAGCCCATGAACTCATGGGCACCTCACACCATCCGTTTCCGATCCGGCCCGCCGCAGCTTCCCAGGTTGCTGGTGGCATCGAACGAGCACGTGTACGCTCCGTTGGGATTAGGCGAGCCCGTTTCTCAAATCGACTCGCGAACCGGAAGTGTACTGCAGACGTACGATTCCAGTCGCGGCGCCGAAGAGATTGTTTTGATGGATAAGCTGTTGCTGGTCTTGAAGAACGCGTCTGCCAGCGAACCCGGAGGGAAATCCATCATTGCCGTCCATTCGGATTCCGGAGAGGCGCAGTGGGAACGCAACGATTTCCAGGGACACCTCATGCCGGAAACACTTGCCTCGGACGGGAAAAACGTCTGCATCCAAGTCGGCGGCAGCGTGGTCTGTCTAGATCTCACCTCGGGAAGAACACGTTGGTCATACGGCGTTACTGGCCGAAACAAGAGGCACGCGATCCCGAAGGGCTTTGGCAAACACCTTCTGGTTATCGCCTCTGACGTTGTCTTGTGCAATCTGGCAGGAGAGCTGACGGCCATCTCGGTCAAAGATGGACAGAAGCTGTGGTCGTGTAAGGGCGGCCAGGGTTTTCATGCTCCGTTGGACGTATTTGTGATCGACGGCATTGTGTGGGCCGGTAGCCATCCAGAAGACTCGATATCCCCTCCGCCCGTAGATGATTTCAGCGTGGGGCGGGATCTTCATACCGGTGAAGCGAAATACAGGAACAGTGTGATGGTCGACCTGCAAAGCGTCGGTCATCATCACCGCTGCTTCCGCAACAAAGCATCACTGCGGTACATCATGACGGGCAAACGCGGAATCGAGATGTTCGGGATCGCGGGAGACGACCATTCCCGAAACAACTGGGTTCGAGGAACATGCCAGTACGGCATCATGCCTGCCAACGGCCTGATCTACGCGCCTCCTCATTCATGTGGATGTTATACCGAATCCATGGTTCGCGGCTTCTACGCGCTGGCTCCGGAGTATTCCGCGAGAGACAAGGCAACGGTCCAGTCTCGGAGACTACGCGACTCGCGGTTGGAGAAAGGCCCGGCATACTCAGAGGTCAGAAGTCAGAGGTCAGAGGTCAGAAACGGAGAATCCGCGTCCTCGCGAGCCGCGGGCAATCTGAACTCTGATCTCCGACCTCTGATTTCTGGAGACGATTGGCCGATGTTCCGCCACGATGCACTGCGTACCGGTGTGGCCAACGCGGAAATCCCCGAACGAGTTGCCAATCGCTGGGAAACGCCGATCGGAGGCCGGCTCTCTCAGCCGGTCATCTCGCATGGAAAGGTGATTGTTTCGGCAGTCGATCGTCACCAGATCCATGCCCTGGACAGCAAGACAGGGAAAGCCATATGGAGCCGCACCGTTGGCGGGAGCGTGGATTCGCCTCCCGCGATCTACAGAGGGCTGGTGCTCTCCGGGAGTGCCGACGGATGGGTTTATTGCCTCAGGCTCGACGATGGAGCGCTTGTCTGGCGTTTTCTCGCCGCGCCGGCTGACCTGAGAACGGTGGCATGGAATCGCTTGGAGTCCGTCTGGCCCGTTCACGGCAGCGTTCTGATTCTGGATGACACAGTCTACTTCTCGGCTGGCCGTTCGACGTGGCTTGACAATGGGATCGAGCTGTATGGTCTTGATCCCGAAACGGGTGAGTTGCGGTATCATTGTCACCACGAGAGCACGCATCCTGTTTTCGGGCAAGGAAAGGACAAGGCTGACACCGTTCGGGATAAGGCGGAGGCGTTCAAGGACAGGGTCGTCGAACAACTGGCCAGAGGATCAAACCGAGCGGACTACAAGACCTTCCTACAGTCGGATCGTTCCGGTTCCTTTTCCATGGCTGGCGGCACGATTTCCGATATCTTGGTGAGCGATGGGGAGAACGTCTTCCTCCACCAAGTCAAGTTCAGTTCCGATCTGAAGCTTCAGGACGAGATGTCGCGTCACCTTTTCTCAACAGGTGGATTTCTTCATGATGCCGCGGAAGAGAGTCGGACCCACTGGATACTTGGCGAGGGCGATTTCGGTATTCTACCGTTTCCGTATGTGGTTGCGCTGAATCGGAAATGTGAAGTAGACCCTATCTGCGGTATGACATTGGCGTATAACGAGCATGCAGCGTGGAGCGTGCTTCGCAGAAGGCCATATTCCAAGGACCCTGTCATCCGCGTTGTTCGAAGAGCCATTGGCGATCAGGAAGAAGGCGAGTCTAGAGACGATTGGCAAGTCATCATCGGGCAACTCAGGCCAAAATCGATCCTGAAGGCCGGCAGACATCTTTGGCTAGGCGGGGTCGAGAACAACACGGGGAGACTACTCGTGCTTTCCGCGAGCGATGGACAAACAGTCCACACCTTCGATCTCGATGTGCCCATGGTATGGGACGGCATGGCGGCGGCGGACCGATGCTTGTATGTGTCCCTGGAGAACGGAAGCATTGCGTGTCTTGGAGAAGAAGACGGGGAAGACTGAACTCGCTCCTGTCTTTGGGCTCGTTTGACTACAAAGTCTGTGACATCATCTCCATGAACAGCCAACTCCGACAGTACTTTGACGAGCAGGTGGATTGGGTGCTGGAACGCGTGCCACAGCGCGTGCACGATCTGTTGGACGAGGTGACGATGTATGTTGAGGACCACCCGCCGGACCGCGTGATGCAACAAGTGGGCGTTCGGCGCCGCGATCAGCTTTGCGGCCTGTACACCGGGATCCCGCTCACCCAGCGCCACGTCCAAGTCTCTGGTGTCCTGTCCGACGCCATCTACATCTACCGCGAAGGCATCTTGTCGACGGCGATCGACCGGCGAGGTAACATCGACGAAGACGAACTTAGGTATCAGATCCGCATAACGATCCTGCACGAGCTAGGGCATCACCACGGTATCGGCGAGGACGAGTTGCGCGGGTTGGGATACTGACGTCCTACCACTCCTCGTCTTCGTCCGGATCGGGATCTAGAGGATGACGCTTCGGTTTGGCCTCCTCCGGTTGCACCACGCCGTTCTCGTCGATCTCGCGAGTGCGTCCGTAGTCGGTGGTCAGGCGAATCGCCGTGGCGATGACCAGGATCAAGATTGCGCCGCCGATCGAGGTTCCCAGCACCAACGAGAGTTCTTTGGGCGGAATGAATAGCGCCGGCCCAAACAGCGTTCCAAGAAGCGCACCAACGAGCACCCCCCAAGAGGCGCCATTCACGCGTGAATAGTGGAACATTCCCACCAGTGCCCCAATGCCCGCCAACAAGACTCCACCGACGATGCCCGACACGATTACCTCGCCGACGCCGATCCCGCGCCCAATGTTGCCGCGGACAAGGGGCGCAACCATCGCCGTAGCGACGGCGCAAGCCGCGATCAATAGGAACAGCGTGTTCAGCGGATACCCGCGTCGAACTGTGGGTCTGGTATCGTTCATCTAAACCTGGCTAGTAGTCCTTCGCATCCAAGAGTTTACCGTCAGCCCGGTGCCCCAACTGCTGAAGGATCGGCAACGATACGCTATCGCTCAAGAAATCCACTCGTCCGTCGCCAAAGGCAAACTGGCTGCCTCCTGGATGCACGCTGCCGAAGCCTCCGATGGGCAACACGGGACCCTTTGGTGGCGGGCTGGCCGGTTTGGCTTCTTTGGGCTTTTTCGCCGCAGTTTCCGAGTCTGCTTCGCCGAACTCGGTAGACAACTTGTACCCCATTCCGTCCTCGACTGCCATGCTGCCGTCCAACTCCTCCCAGAGTACATCATCGCCAACCGGGCCCGAAACAAAGTTCACCCTTCCGCCCTGGAAGCCGCTGACGTTCACCGCTACTCCCATATTGCGCAAGGTTGCGCGAGTTCCGGACATCCAGCCCAAATCGCCTGGTTCTGTGATCTTCTCGCCCACAAACAACGTATACGCGGAACCGTCCGTGATGTCGTCGTAGGTGATGCTGCTGTTCAAGAAAAACACGCCGTTGTTGTTCACGTGGATCGGTGCTTCGACATCGTGGTGGACTGCAGCATACGAACTGTAGCCTTCTTTGGATCCCGACTGTGAGGGGCAAATCAGATGGTCGATCGTTAATTCGCGCACCTTGGCGTTCTTCTTATGGTACACACCGACCGAGCGATCGATGTGCTTGTAGGCGTTGTTTTGCTCCAGGTATGGCAACAGATGTGTCAGCCAACCGTGATGGTAGCCGTGGGCATGATTCTGAATTGGCCCGGTCTTTTCGATCGTTCCCGGCGGATAGACGTCCCAGGCCATTTCGTAGTGATGAATAGCCACGATCAACTGGCTCATATTCTGGCCGCACTCCGTGCGTCGAGCCGCTTCGCGCGCGGCCTGAATGGCCGGCAACAGCAACGCGACCAGGATGCCGATGATGGCGATGACGACCAGCAGTTCGACCAAAGTGAAACCTTTGCGTCTATTCTTCATGACGACTCTCCCGAGGCGGATGATTTGACAACGACCTCTATTCGTTCGGTAACGCGGCGCACCGTATCTTCCGGATATCGTGATTCGACAATAACCTTGCGTGCTTGTTCGTCGGTACCGGCCTGTTCGACACGAATCAGAACGGACCCTGGCCAGCGACCGCCCAACGAGTCGCTATCGATCTGCCATGTTTCGCCTTTGTAGCCGGGCGACGAGGCAAGCTGCGAGATAGCGCGATCGATTGCCGATTCGGCCAGCCAGAATGCCTGGACACGATGTTGGTCTCGCAGCGTTTGGCGACGGTGATCGACCATCGCTCGCACCAAGGCCGCGCCCAGCGTCACCACAACCAACAGGCATACCAGAGTGACGGCAACGGTGATGCCGCGGCGTTTCAGAGCACGTCTCGAAGTGAAAACGGCTTCAACGCCGTAGCTGCACTCGCCAGAGTGCGGTCGGATACCGGGAGAATCCGCGTTCTGGCGAACGCGGCTACGACCGATTTGGATTTTGAAATGCTCTCTGCTCATCAAATCACACTTCATCCCGTACAGGCTATTCGTGGTTTTGAGCTACCGAATGTCGTAGTCCAACAGCCGCCTCGATTCGTTGCTGGCGTGTGGCTTTGTCGACATCGGACTTCGGCAAGTCGTGAACAACCATCGAAACGAGAGGTTCCTCGCCGACTGCCGCTTGCCATTCGACTCGAGTGCGCCGCGGCAGCCTGAATGCATCTCGATGTGCGACCTTTTCATCCTTGCGGACAATCCGCAAGACATCTGTTGGGTCGAAGCGATACTCGACCGTTTCCCCTGTCGACCGGGAGAAAATGATCGAAGACGGTTCGTTGGGCGGCTGGCCTTCGACCACAGCGTCCAACGAAGCGTGCGCATCCGCACGAAACCGCAGGGACAGGCGGCCGAGTGTCGACCGC
Organism: uncultured Pirellulaceae bacterium; assembly: GCA_964623055.1. Classification (GTDB taxonomy): domain Bacteria; phylum Planctomycetota; class Planctomycetia; order Pirellulales; family Pirellulaceae; genus JADHUC01. Next base: position 18,330 of record CAZURK010000149.1, on the reverse strand, counting down.
CCCGCCATGGACTCGCGCGTGCGCCGATCCGCTCGGTACATGCTATGCAGGCAAGTCGCGACCGCGCTGATGATGACGGCAACCAACGTGATCACGACCAGCAGTTCTACCAAAGTGATGCCGCGCACCCTTCGCCTCATTCTGCAGCCTCCTTCTTCGCATGTTTCCACGCCGTCACACGAACGGGTTGGCAACGCACGCCGCCGTGCCCCGTCCATTCAATCTCGATAGAGATTCTTTTGGCCGGCGGCTCTGCGCCCAGCGATTCCACCGCAATATCCAGCGTGGCTTCGGGCAACCGTTCACGGCACGTCGGCGACAGTTTCAACTCCGCCACTTTCTTTGGCGTTATCTCGCTCGCGGGCAAGACGTAGATCCGCTCCATGAGATTCGCGGCCTCCTGAGTCGCCAGCGATTGCCGTTCGGCCGACTGGCGCTGGACCGAAAGCACGGCCATCGTATGTGCTACCGCGACGATCGCCGCCGCCAAGATGACGATCGCTACCGTGGTCTCCAACAGCAGCGAACCACGCCGGGCAATTCGTGGGGCACGTTTCACACGTGCCTCGGCACGATGGAATCGTGCCCCACGTATGGCGATGGCTCCGCTGCGCCGTTTCAATCGCCAGTCGGCGGCGAGGTGTGTGTTGGTGCGAATCATCCCGAAAGGCCTTGTATCATCTCAATCAAGGGCAGAAACATCCCCACGACAATGACAAACACAATCGCACCGAATGCCAGAACCACAAGGGGAAACCCGACGGCCAAACCGGCACGCAGTCGGTATGCAAATCGCCGCAGCGCACTGTCGGCCATTTCGTCCAGCGCCCAAGCCAGATTGCCCACTCGCTCGGCCGCTTTCAGCACTGCCACGTCAGTCGGCTTGAAAAGGCTCACCATCTCCAGGGCATCGCACCAGTGAACCCCATTATCGATATGGGCCGATGCCTGCGCCAAGCGTTTTCCGACGCTTGGGCGAGGGTACTGTCTGGACAGCATAAAAACGGTCGGTCCCAACTCGCGATCCTGCCTGACAGCCAGGGCCAGCGACCTCAAGACCAACGCGCCGTCGCATCGGATCCAGAAGCGACTGAAGACCGGCAATTCGTATCGCGACCAACCAATGTAATACGAGATCGCAAAGAGGAAGACAAGGAACAACAGCCCGTAGAGTGGGATCATCAAAGGCCAGGTTTTAAGCATGAACTGCGACACTGCAATATTGAGCTGCGTGACCGCTGGTAGGCTCAGGTCGAATTCTTCGAACATCCGAGTCCACGCGGGCACGATCCACAGCATGACGAGAGCGACAATAGCAGTGCCGAAACCCAACACGGTAACGACGTAAAAGAGCTTTGCCAGCACGCCGCGCATTGCACCCTCGAAATGATCAATGTGGTCGACAGACATTCGCAAAGCCGGCCCCATCCGACCGGTTTCCGCGCCCAGCCGCACCGCCAGCAAGGCGTCCGTGGGAACTGGATTACGCGACATGGTCAGGGCATTGGGCAAGGGCACACCAGATTCCAGCAAGCCTGCCAACCGCGACACGCGCGGCCCGATCTGAACCGATCGCTCGTCGGCGAAGGCCCTTGCCGCCTGCTCCAGCGGTATCCCTTTTTCCGCGGCCACCAGCAGGGCCCACAGCAACGTTCGCCGTTCCGCTTCCATGTATTTGAGGTAGGCCAGACACACCACCGACAACACGAGAAATGCGATGAGCAGTCCGAAGGCCAGGATCAGCAGCAACGTCCCGCTCAAGCCGAGGATCGTGCCTATCGTTCCGGCCAGCAGCAGCACCCAGCCAGCCAACAACAGCAGCCGCCGAATCAGGTCGTCGCTGGTCCCGCGCCGCGTGCCGTACACCAGACGCACGGCCCACAACAAGGCGGCGCCGAGGATGGCGAAAGCGACAAAGTTGACGGGATTGATGTTCTCGAACATGTATTCTACTTAGTAGTACCAGAGCCCCTGTATTATCGTGAACATTGGCGCGTACAGACCAACGAGGATCACCATCGCAATCATCGCCACGAACGCGAATATGATCGGCGGCACCACAGCGATCACCAATTCGGACCTCATTCGCACACGGCCCTCGAACATCTCGCCCGCCAGGTGAAATGCCTCGGACAGTTCGCCCGATTGTTCGCCCCAGCGTACGATCGGCACCAGCGTCGCGGGCAGTCGGTAGGTGGTATCCAACAATTCGGCCAGCGATTGGCCTTGCTCGACGCCGTCGGCCAACATCCGACTGACCTGGCCCACATTGGCATCGTGGACGCCATCGGCAGCCAGCCGCAGGGCGTCCGGCAAGGGTACCCTTTGTGCGATCAAAGCCGCCAGCAATCGCGTCAATTCAGATACACCCGTCCAATGCCACAGTACGCCAAACAGCGGCACCGTAGCGATCACTCGACGCCAGCGAGCCGCGCCGCCCACAAAACGCAATACGATGCATCCGACTACTCCCGCCACGACGAATGCTAACAGCCACTTCCCGCCGATCTGGTATCCCCACGCCAGGACCTGTGTCACATAGGGGAGATCCATATCGAACTCGTCGTACATATCCACAAAGGCCCCGACCAGCCCGAATTCGACCCACAGTCCGACCGCTAAGGCGAGCGCCAGCAAAACCATTGGATAGGCCAACGCCGATCGAATGGACCGCCAGAGTTCGCGCACCGCCCGTTGATGATCGACCAATTCCATCAACACTTCGCCCAATCGGCCGGTGCGTACGCCGGCTCGCACCAAACCGGCCACGTAGCTGGGCAGACCTCGCCGAGACTCCATCAGTTCTTCCAGCGAGCGACCGCTGTCCACCTGGAACGCCAGCCATCGCAACTCGGCGGCCATTCGATTGCTGGACGCCTCGGCTGCCGCCGCCTGCAGTCCCTCGACCAAGGGCACACCCGCAGCGCTCAAATCGGCGAGCGTTTCGGTCAAAGCCTCGGCATCGCCCTTCGACAGGGGAGGACGATCACCATCGGATTGTCGACCAGCATCGGACATGACCATTGTGCGCGGTCTACGCAGTTCGCGTGCATCTTTGTGGGGTGGGCCAAGTCTTCGCGGGCCCACCGGCCAGCTATTGGACAATCTGGTGGGTCCGCGAAGACTTGGCCCACCCTACCTGTTTGCGGCCGAGGCCGCGTTACTGCAGAGGCTGCCCCAATTCGAATAGTATTTGGCTCCACGGGCCGATCACCACAATCGCGTACAGCACGGCGGCCGTGCCGCCAATCGCGGTCGTCAGCCAGATGGGAAGGTATAGTGACAGCCAGCGGGTCATCCACCTCGCGCGCCGCCGGTAAGAATCGGCAGCGCGGCGCAACGCAGAGATCATCTGGGTTCGGTCCGCCGAGCCGACCAGCAACCAGGCAAGCACCGGTGGAATCCCGGTCAGGGCCGATACGCCCAACGACTTTTCGCCGCGCTGCAACTGTTCGGACAACAGCCGGCCCGATTCGCGCAGGCGACGGTCGCCGCTCGCGTCCGTCGACAACGCGACGGCTTCGATAAGCGGCACTTCGTGTTCAACCAACAGCGCCAGCACTTCGGCGAAAGTGGCCATGCGCCCAGCAAAGAGCAGATTCCCTACCGTCGGGTAGCGTTCAGAAAACCAGCGTTTCTTCCGCCCGCGACGTCCACCTTCGACAGCCCATGCGCGACGCGACAATACCCACCAGGCGGGCACAACAACCACAAACAGAATCGGCAACCAGGGCCCCCAGTACGGCAGAGTCTCGACGAACCACTTCACTAGCTCGAGCGGTCTGCCCTGCCGCGCCAAATCACTGTACGTAGATTCAATGCCCGGGAAACAGAACTTCGTTGTGAAAACGAGCAGCCCGTAGGCCACCGCCAATACCACCAGCGGATAAACTAACGATGCCGTGACCAGACGGCGAGTTTCGGCTGTGCGGCGAATCAGCGAGGACATTCCCTCCAGCGCGACCGCCAATCGGCCTGATCGCATTCCCGCCGCGACAATCGCCCGGTAAGCTGGCGGCAGACTTGCGTCCGCGGCCAGCGCATGTGCCAGCCCCTCGCCTGCCTCCAATCGCTGCCCCAACTCGGTCGTGATGCGTCCCAGCCGCCCAGGCAGGTCGCCGCCTACGTGGATGAGCCCTTTCTCCAAAGGGACACCAGCGCGAGCCAACGCCGCGATCTCGTCGTTCAGCGCGACAAGTTGATCCAACGTTATGGAGGATCCGGCGCCGGATGATTGTTCGGACAAGACGTGGGGCCCTCAAGTGGTAATGCGGCCGAGCCCAAATCCTAAACTCAGTGGCTCCAAATTACCCCGTAGCCGAAGTCGTGAGACTTCGGGGAGATACGGAAAAGCCCGAATTCTCACGAATCCGGCTACAACCTTCCGCCAGCCTACCATCCGAATCTGGAACTACTGAAACTCGAAATTCAAAACCGAAAATCCAAATGACCAAAGCGAGTGCACCTCTTCGTTTTGAACATTCCGGTTTTGACATTTGGATTTGTTTCGGATTTCGTGCTTCGGATTTCGAATTTCGGAAGACGCGTGCAGGAACTACCGCATAAGACTCCATTGCGGTCCGTTATTCTACTGCTCTGCGGTGATATTGCCATCAGAGAAGCCGAAAACGCGTCGAACTTCCTGCGGGCTGGTCAGGCCGGCTTCCACCGCCTCGACTGCACGCGACCATCGCGGGACCATGCCGGACTTAATCGCCAATTGTTCCAGTTGGGACGCATCGCTGCGCGACAGAATGGCACGTCCCAAGTCGTCCGGCCGAGCCTCCAGCATTTCCGCCAGCACGATGCGACCGCGATACCCCGTGCCCAGACACTCCTCGCAACCCGTTTCGACACGAAACCGCTGTACGGGCAGTCCCAAAGCTTCGCCGGCCTCGTCGCTGTCAGTGGCGCAATTGCACAGCCTTCTGACCAGGCGCTGGCTGAGAATAGCCAATATGCCGCTGCGGAGCAGGTACGGTTCGATGCCCATGTCGGAAAGGCGGCTGATCACGCCCGCCGCGCTGCCGGCGTGAAACGTTGTCAGCACCAAGTGTCCCGTCAAAGCCGCTTGGAAAGCCGTCTCGGCTGTAACGCCGTCGCGTATCTCGCCCACGAAGATCACCTCGGGATCCTGACGCATCAACGATCGCAAGCCGGTGGGAAAATCGAAACCCGCGGCTTCATTCGCTTGCGACTGCGCCACGCCTTCGACGGCCACTTCGATGGGATCTTCCAGTGACACGAGGCTCTTTCGACCGCTCGAGCCGCGCACCAACTCGCGAAGCGAAGCGTAGGCGGTTGTTGTCTTGCCGCTGCCCGCCGGGCCGCTGATCAAGATCGCCCCAGACGTCTCGGCCAGGACCTGCTTCAATGCCGTATGAACATCGCGTGGCAAGCCCAGATCTTCCAGGTGCAGGAACTGTCGTTCCGCCGCAAACAGTCGCACTACGGCCCGCTCGCCGTGCAACGTAGGAAAAGTGCTCACGCGCATCTCCACGTCGCCCTCCGACTCGCGGATGCGGCCTTCCTGAGGCACCTCGCTCCGGTAAGTCAACAACTCGGCCATGACCTTCAGACGAGTGACCACATCCGACGCTTCGCCGCGCGCGAACACGCCCACATCCTGCAGCACGCCGTCCAATCGCCAACGCACGTCCAGGCCATCGGCAACTGGCTGCAGATGCACGTCGCTGACGCCCAGTTTGCGAGCCGCACGGAGCAGTTGGTCCACAAACTCCGTCGCATAGGCCGTACCCGAAGAATCCAGTTCTGCAAGTTCACGTTGAGTCTGATTGGCAAACGAAGGGTCTGTCACGTGCGCACCTTCAATGTCACCGAGAGAGAAAGGAGAGATGGGTCGTTTAGCAGCACCACAGAGATTTTAGGGCTATTCCAGCGCAGTTGCCAGCGCTGGCTGGGCTTCTCGGATGCCCACGGGCTTCACTTGGTCGCTCTCAGCTTCACATCGGCTGGACGTCACAATCACGATGCAGCCTCCCCCCAGCCGCCGCCGCCCGGAGTCTCTATCGTCAAGACGTCTCCGCGATCGGCGGTGAATCGGGCACATGCAGGCAGTGTTTCGGTCGAACCGTCGGATCGGACAAGCAAGTTTCTGCCACGCGCGCCCGGCTCGCCCCCTTTCAGACCATACGGCGCGGACTCGCCGCGTCGCTGTGAGAGTATCGAGACTTCCAACGGCCTAAGGAACTGAACGCGGCGAATAACGCCGTCGCCCCCGTGGTGTTTCCCCGAACCTCCTGAACCACGGCGAATCGAGAACTCTTTGACTAGCACCGGGTACCGCTGTTCGATAACTTCCGGATCGGTCAGGCGCGTGTTTGTCATGTGCGTGTGAACGGCGTCGGCGCCGGGGCCATCGCGCGTTGCGCCGGCCCCGCCACAGATCGTTTCGTAGTAGCCGAAGGTCTTGTCGCCGAACACCAAGTTGTTCATCGTGCCCTGACTGGCAGCCGCCGCACGTAGCGCTCCCAGCAGCACGTCGACCACCCGTTGCGATGTTTCCACGTTGCCGCCCACAACCGCAGCACACTCCTGCAGGGATTCCCGCTGTGGGGGATTGAGCAAGGACTCGGGCAAGATCACTTGGACCGGTGCCAGGACACCTTGATTCATAGGGATATCCTGGTCGATCAAGCAGCGCAGACAGTACATTATCGCCGCTGTGACGATGGCGAGATTCGCGTTCAGGTTTCCCGGCAACACGGGGCCGGTTCCGGTGAAGTCGATCGTGGCCGAATCGCCGACGATGGTCATTGCCACGGCGATTGGTGAACCGTCGTCCAAATGATCGACGAATTCGTGTCGACCATCTGGCAGCCGGGCCAGCGCCAACCGCATTTTACGCTCGGCCGCCGCTTGAATGTGGGTCATGTACGCTTCGACAATCGGCAATGTGTAGCGATTGACGAGCCCCAACAAATCGTTGACTCCTTGTTGATTCGCCGAGACTTGAGCCGCGATGTCGGCTAGGTTGTCGTTGGGACTTCGCGACGGGTATTCGCCCGATACAAGCAGCCGTCGTAGCTGGTCCATTCGGGAGCGTCCGGCATCGACGAGTTTGAAGTTCTGAATCACCACGCCTTCTTCAGCAAGATTCTGAGAGAACGGAGGCATCGAGCCGGGGGAGATGCCACCGATCTCCGCGTGGTGAGCGCGGCTGGCCGTGAGAAACAGCAGCCGGCCTGTACGGATGTCGTGAACGGGCGTGACGACGGTCACATCAGGTACGTGCGAGCCGCCGCGGTACGGATCGTTCGTCACGAATACGTCGCCCGGGCGGATCGGCGCGTTGTCGGCAATCACGCGTTTGACCGTCTCGCCCATCGCCCCCAAATGGACCGGAATGTGCGGTGCGTTGACGACGAGATCTCCGGTCGGCGTGAATAAGGCGCAACTGAAATCGAGCCTCTCCTTGACGTTTACGCTGACGGACGTATTCCGCAGCGTGATTCCCATCTGCTCGGCAATCGCGGCGAACTGATTATTGAAAACCTCCAGCATCACTGGATCGGCCGCCGTCGACGGCTGGCGCGCCCGCTGGTCTTCTCGGCTCGCCTTCACTTCGCTCCTCCGAGAACCCGTCACTCGCTCTAATAGCAGTTCGCCTCCCGATAGCATTTCGGCTCCCCAACCGGGATCAATCACCGTGGTGGAAACGCTCTCGGCCACGATAGCGGGTCCGTTGATCGCATCGCCCGGCTGCAGGTCGTTTCGCCGATACACGGCGGCGGTATGCCACGCGTCGTCGAAATGTACTTGAGTCGTTCCGGATTGTTGCGGACGCCTTCGCGTCGTTCGCTCCGACGCCGGCAACTCCGTAGCGGATCGCCCTACGGCCTCGACTCGGACCGCGACGATCTCCAACGGCCGGTTCTCGTGCACGTAACCGTATCGACGCCGGTGCTCGTGTTCGTAGGCTTGCGCGTATGTGTCTGTGTCGGGGGCCGGTATCGTCAGGAAAGCATCCAGACCCTGGTAGCGCAAATCAAGCGAGCGGATCACTTCGATCCGGTCTTTCGCGACGCCTTCAGCGGCCACATCCTGGCACGCGTCTTCGGTCAACCGCTCGAAGACGGCCTCGACGTCGCTGACTGCCTGCTCGCCGTACTCGCGGTAAGCCCCTTCGACTCGATGTCTCACGACGTCTGCCAAACCGATCCCGTATGCGCTCAGGATGCCTGCATCCGGATGGTTCAAGATACTCGCCACACCCAGTTCGTCGGCCACGGCGCATGCATGCTGCGGTGCCGCACCGCCAAAAGCGACCAAAACGTATTCGCGAGGGTTGTAACCTTTGGCGATCGAAATAGAACGAATCGCGTTGGCCATGTTCGCATTGGCCACTTGCAGGAACCCTTCCGCCAGCTCGTGCGGTTGGTAACGCTTGACGGTGGCTTGATGGATGTCGTCGCATAGCTGCCTCAAGCGATCGTCGACAGCCCTGTGATCAAGTGGAAATGGAAAATACTCCGGCAGCAGCTTGCCGAGATACAGATTCACGTCAGTCACAGTCAACGGCCCTCCGCGACCGTAGCAGACCGGTCCCGGTTCGGCACCCGCGCTGTCCGGGCCGACGGCCAGCTTGACGCCGTCGAACCAGCAGATCGAACCGCCGCCCGCTGCAACCGTCTCGATAGACATCATTGGGGCCACTACGCGTACACCGGCCTTTTCGGTTTCGTACTCCAACTCGAAGCGACCGTCGAAGCGCGATACGTCAGTGCTCGTTCCGCCCATGTCGAAGCCGATGGCGCGCTCGAAGCCCGCAGCTTGTGCCGCCCGCGAGAATCCCACGACGCCGCCGGCCGGGCCGGACAAGATGCTGTCCTTGCCCACGAAACGATTTGCACGTACCAAACCACCTGCCGACGTGAGCAAACGAATGTCGCTCGTCCCGCCTCGATCCAGCGAGCCGCGAAGCCTGTCGACATACGACCGGAGAACGGGGTTCAGATAGGCATCCACCACCGTTGTATCGCCGCGCGACACGATCTTGATCAGCGGGGCTGTCTCGTTTGAAAGACTTATCTCGGCGAAGCCAACTTCGCGAGCGATCTGGCCCACGAGTGCTTCGTGTTCCGGCCGGCAATAGGCATTCAGTAAACACACGGCCAACGATTCGATGCCACGCTCGTGCAATTCGACCAACGAAGCTCGAATCTTCCCCGGATCGGGGCGGACCAGCACTTCGCCATCGGGCGTGATACGTTCGTCGATTTCGACAGCCGATTCGAAAAGCGGCTCGGGTTTTCGGATGGTCAGATCGAACAAGCGCGGACGATTCTGGTACCCGATGCGCAGAATATCGGCGAAACCGCGAGTCGTTACGAATGCTGTCCTTGCCCCACGACGAGTGACCAGTGCATTAGTGCCACGCGTCGTCCCGAGTTTCAGGACCAGCGGCGGGATCTCGTCGTGCAACTGCAGACCCGTCAGGAAACGGATCGCCAGCACGGGTGCTTCTTCGCCCCCTGCAAGCTCATATGCCTGGCCTTGGCGAGGCACCGTACCGGGCGGCTCGTCAAAGACGATTCCACCAGTCGACGTGTCGAACGCCGCAACAGTGCTGTCGCCGATTACGTTTCCGCTGGCATCGAGCAAACGGAACGTGTAGCCTCGCCAGAATCCTTCCGGTTCGCCGCAACGCGAGGGGTCGACGATCCCCCCGCCGCCGTCTGTGACCTCCCCGATTCGTCCTTTCGTCACGCCGGAACTGAGCACCTTGTGACGCAGCAACGTTCCATCAGGTCGGCGCGCGAAACAGTCGGTGAACGTTCCTCCCACGTCGATCCAGAACTGCCAACAGTGGTCCAACGTCTACCCTCGCACGAAGGGATTATACTGCTTCTCCTCGCCAATCGTAGTAGAATCGCCATGGCCTGGCCATACGATCGTATCGTCCGGCAGCGAGTAGAGTTTGGTTCGGATCGATTCGAGCAGTTGGTGAGTGTCGCCATCGGGAAAATCCGAACGACCGACACCGCCCTGAAACAGCATGTCACCATCGAAGAGGATCCAAGGCGACTCGCCCTTCCACAAGTAGACGACATGGCCGATCGAATGGCCCGGCGTCTCCAGAATGTGGAACTCGAAGCCAGCCGCAGCGTAAGTGTCTCCATCCTGTACCGTGTGGTCTGCAGGCGGGCTGACGAGCCCTATCCCAAAGTTTGCCGACAAGTTTTCTGCCGGATTGGTTAACTTCGATGCCTCTGCCGCGCCGATCACCAGAGGGCACTCCGACCAACGCTGTTTCAGACCCTCGTTCCCCGCGATATGGTCCGCATGACCGTGCGTGTTCAGAATGGCGGCCGGCGCTAGTCCCCTCTTCTCGATGTGGGCGATTATTCCATCCGCATCAAACCCCGGATCCACCACCACGCAATCGTCGCGCCCATCCATGTGAGCGATAAACGCGTTCTCACCGAACATCTCCGATACAACCAGTTCCAAGATCATTCTAGAGCTTGTCACAAACAGTCTCCCATCAAATTGACGATATCACTACAATACCCGTGGCCTTGGCTCCGCCTATTCGTACCGCGTGAGGCAGAAATGCCAAGTAGTTTCGCCCCATCACAATCAGGACGCCACCGTAAGATAGAACGAAAGCGCCAATTGCCCAATTGGTCTTTGACCATCTGTGCGCAGTGGACAGCGGAACGTTCATTATCTTCCGGTGGATGGGCGATACAACTGTCGAGGCCTTGACTATTACTCATTCAGGGAAGGAAGAGATCTCCGCTGCCCCCTCGTCTGAACTATTGGGGAGCGTTCTCTCCTGATTCGGGAGATTCAATACATGAGAATAAAGAGACTTGCCGGTTGTGTCGTTTCCACTCTTCTACTTCTATTGGTGGTGCTCGGTGCATCAGTAGCGTTTGCGGCGGAGGCGCCGCAACAACGCGTTGGTCTGAAACACCCGCTCATGCGTGTTGTCAAAGTGACGAAGCCTGATCCAAACGCCCACCCATTGGATCCAGCCTTGGAGTTGGCCCGCTACGGCCGCGACAAGATCAAAGGGACGATCTCAGACTATACCTGTACGCTAGTCAAGAGGGAGAGAGTTGGCGGTGAGCTGCTCGGGTACGAGTACATCTATGCCAAGATCCGGAACCCAAAAGAGGTCAACGGTAAGATCACAAAGCCGTTTGCCGTCTATATGCACTTCATTAGACCCAACAAGATCAAGGGGCGGGAAGTAATCTACGTCAAGGGGCAGCATAACGACAAACTTGTCGCGCACGAAGGGGGAAGAGCCGGCTTATTGTTGCCCACCGTGTGGCTGGATCCGACGAGTGCCCTAGCGATGCGCGGCCAGCGATACCCCATCTACGACGTGGGCCTCAGAAATCTGATCGACAAGCTGATCGAGGTGGGCGAGCGAGACAAAGCCGCGGGGCGCAAGGACTGTGAGGTGACTTTCCGCGAGGGAGCCAAGATCAACGGTCGCGCCTGTACATTGATGGAAATCAAGAGTATGCAGCCGGACGCGTTGCGAGAGCCGGATTACTACCTTGCCCAGGTCTTCATTGACGATGAGTTACAGGTCCCGATTAGGTACGCGGCGTACGGCTATCCGGTGAAGAAGGACAGCAAGCCTCCCCTAATCGAAGAGTACACCTATTTGAACTTGAAACTGAACGTGGGGCTAAAGGACATAGACTTCGATCACGAAAACGAAGAGTACCGGTTCTAGCCAGCCGGTGGGTTTCCACCATCACCACCCGTCAACAACAACCTCACGCCGCAAGAACGCGACGTGAGGTTTTTTCTTTTCTGCGAGGCGGCCGCCCCCTAACGGGGCAACGGCAAAGACACCTTCTGGCCTGCGGCTGCCGACTGATAGGCTGCCAGCAGAATCTCCGTTGCGTCGGCGGCCACTTGCACCGATACGCTGCTTTCGCGACCTCGTTCGAGACAGTCAAGGAAGTAGGTCACGTCGGTCACCGGCGACAGCCACGGCGTCGCAATCCACGACAGTTTCGGCGCGGCACAGTAGGGGTTGCCCTCGGGGGTCACCCACATACCCATGGGATCGTCGGGGTTGCGAGGTGGCGGCGACCACGATGCCGCGTCCGACCACACTTCAACTCGCGGGCTGTAGGCATCCACCATGGCCGAGCCAGTCGTGCCGATCAACGTGGTGCGATTGAGACCTTCGCGCGGATGCGATTGCCACCCCGTGCGGCCAGTCGTGCATGTCGCCACCAAGCCGTCTTCGAACTCCAGTAGCAACTGGGCAAAGTCCTCCATGTCGTTCGCCTGGTGTTCTGCGAAGAAGAAGTTGCCGGTCGTCGCCGCAACGCGAACAACTCGGCGCCGCAACACCGACAGGAGTGCTACCAGCGCGTAGACACCGACATTGGTCATCTCGCGTTTGGCCTCGGCCACCTCGTAACGTTGCGGAATGGGAGACTCGGCTCGCGGCCCGTCCAGCGCGGCGGACCCCGCGCGTCCTTTCGCAAAACACAAGTCGGCATGAACGGCTGTCAGTTCACCAAGCTGGCCGGAGTCGACAATCTGGCGGAGCCGCCCGACGCTCCGGGTCGGTACCGAGCTGAACATGTGGGCAAACACACCCGCTTCGCCGACCGCGGCAACAATGCTGTCTGCGTCGTCCAGCGAACCGGCCAATGGCTTGTCAAGGTACAAGTGCTTGCCGGCTCGCGCCGCCTGGACGATGATCGACCCTCGACGAATCGGCTCGGCGCAGACGCAGACAATATGGACGTCGTCTCGGGCCAGAGCTGCGTCGATGTCGGGCAGCAGAGGAATACCCAAAGCGCGCGCCAACTGTTCGTTCAATTGGCGACGCCCGGCGCTAATATCGGCGGCGTCCGTCAGGCCAATCAGACGGCAACGGGGATCCGCTTGAAAGACACCCGAATACATCGGCTGGTGCGTATGATCGCCCGCGACCAGCAGCACGCCGTACGGCGGCTCTTGCGCAGAACGCAACGGCGAATCGCTCTCGGGCAAGACGGTCGGATCCAGCGACAGCGCATTGCCATTGTCCTCCCACGACAGGATGCCGTGAGTCCCAATAACTCTGATTTGCAGCATGGCGGAATCTGGATGGCCTTCGCCGGTGGACAACAGTGCCGTCTTTCCTCGTGAGAACAGCACAAGCTGGGTCTCGTGGCGTCCGTCGGCGGAAGCTGTCGAGAGGACTCGCATCGGCTGATCGGCCAGCCATTCACTGGCCATCTGGGCTGCGTGTTCGTTCGATGGTCGGGTGACCGGGCCGGTATCCTCAAGGTGAGCCACAATTCGTACGGCTACTGGAGTGCCAATCTGCCCCGTGTCCAGGGCGTCATCTATCAACGCGGCTGCAGCGTGGAAGTCGAGCATCGTGACGCATCCCGTCTGCTCTTGATGGTAAGGGATGCCGCGATTATATCGCAAGCTACCACCAGATTTCCATCTGGCCGACGATTTCTCGGGCCAGACGTTCGATGCTCTCTTGGTGGGCTGTGGCCAGGGACTGGCCGGCTTCGGGGATGAAATGCGAGTTTTGCGTGACGCCCACGTTCAACTGCGGGATAGGAATTCCCGATCGTTGCAGCAGCAGTTCTCCGCGGCGATCAATCCACTGTACTTCGATGGTGAACTCGGTCGCAATGTCGCGAGCATCGTCGTTGCGATTCTCCGCGACGACCCGTTTGGTTTCCCGCACGATACGGCCGCGCAGGATACTATCCGCGTTCGGCCCGTTGACAACTCGGTAAGGACTCCGGTTCTGGATCTCCTTGACGACGGCCTCGGTCAGACGTTCGCCCAGATTGCCACGCAGGCTTTCCGATTCGAAGACCGGCACGTGGATGGTGCGAATGTCCGGCCGAAACAACGTATTGTGTCCGACCTGGTATCCTGCGCAGCCGAGCAGCAGCGATAGAAGTGCAGGCAAGAGAAGCGTCGCTAGGATAAAGACCCTTCGTCGCATCGTGCCTACCTCTGTACCCCGTGGTCAGTCGTCAGTGATCAAAATTCATAGTGGTGCGTCTGTCGATCAATGTCAGGTTGGGTGGCCGGGGCTGGACTGAGCGTCAGCGAGGGAAGCCCCGGGGTTTCGGGCTTGCGCCCTCCAACCCCGGCCACCCTGGCCATAATCTACCTGACAAATATCGATAGCCGCACCAATAGTCCAGGCTGTGCCTGACGGAAACCGGCTCGAACGGTGTTATAACGCGATTCGTCATGCACAGCATGACCTACGCACTGAGTAATCCGTCAACGTCGCGGGGGTCCGGGATCAGCCGTGGCCATCAGCGGCTTGACGTCGTCCTGATCTGGAAACATGTCGGTAAGCCAACTGAATCGTTGTGGTGGGACGTCCGGCTTGTCCGCAACTTCGGCTATTCGCTGCCTGGCTCGCTCGGCAAGCGGCGTATCGCCGTAGTTCTTCGCAAGCAGGCTGTAATAGAACCGTGCCGCGCCGTATTCCCCACGGCGGTCACGATACCGGGCCATATGCCACTCGCGTTCCGCCTTCCCTCTCCGTACCTCGGCATGGGCGCGATCCAAATGGTTTCGTTCTTTGGCCGCTTCGTGAGGGAACTGCCGGCGTGCCTGCTTGATCAGCTTCTCCGCCTCGTCAAGGGGATCGCCCGAGTAGTCCGGCCCTTGGTAACTTTGCAGTTTGGCTCTGATGCCCAGCAGGTGAGCGCGGAATTGGTGCTCGCTGCTGGGAAACGTCTTTCGCAGATCGCTGTAGAAGTTGTCTGCATCCATATACTTGCCTGCCCGGAAATAGGCATTTCCCGCGGCTAGCGTTGCATCGTCCGCCAACTTGCCGGTTGGATCGTCGATACGGATGCGGTCGAAGATGCGCACGGCGTTTCCGAACGAGCTTCGCACCGGTCGACTCTTGTCCGTGACGTTGAACTCCCAGAAGGACTGTGGATCCTCCCGGTGCCGTCCCAGCCAATATTGAGCGATGGAGAAGCGGCGTGCTTCCACCAGATCCAGGTACTTCGAATTGGGGTACTTCTTCAGCAGCAATTCGTAGGTGTCATTCGCTTTGGGATAGCGGTCGGCAAAGAAGTAGCCTTCGCCGGCCGCGTACAGCGCATCCTGCTCCAGCGCCGAATCAGGCCAGCGGTCGGCGGCGTTCTTGAACGATTTGGCTGCGGAGAGGAACAGGGCTTTGCGTTCATCGCTTTGCGTCTGAACGGCCTGCCAGTAGTGTCCTTCGGCTTCCACATAACGCTCGCGAGCTTTGTCAGGGCTGTATCCCTTGCCAACGAGCGTTTTCGCCGAGTTCTTGATTTGGTCGGATAGGTCGCCCGGTGTCGGCAGCAGCGACTTCTTCGCTGCATCGTCGTCCAGCAACGTGTCGCGGCTGCCGCCCAACGGCGAGGCGCAGCCGCCCAGAGCGAGAAA
The DNA here is from genome assembly GCA_964623055.1 of uncultured Pirellulaceae bacterium. Lineage (GTDB taxonomy): Bacteria > Planctomycetota > Planctomycetia > Pirellulales > Pirellulaceae > JADHUC01. The sequence continues at coordinate 2,925 of CAZURK010000149.1, read as the reverse complement.
GAGGCATGAGAGAGACAGCAACCCGACAGTGCATCGTGCTCGCATCTTGGACATCCTTGTCCCACGGGACGCGTTTAGTTCTTTACGAAACCAATGTACTTGTGCATACGAGGCTGACGCCCCAACAGATTGGCCAAGTAGTGATTCAGCAGCCCACGCAGTTCGCCCCTTGAACGCCTGTCGACGAGGCTCCCCGTCCCGTCCCGGTTTGGTTCGGCCAACCTGCGAAGAGCGTCCAACACTCCTTCACTCAAGCTGACCACCTGCTTCTGCCCGCCGCGGCATCCCCGGCAGAGGACGCCACCAGCGATCTGCCCAAACAACACTCGACCTTCATTGCCAACTGGATTGCCACAAACAACGCATCTATCCAGCGACGGCAAAAACCCCAACAGTCGCAAGGTCGTCACCTCGAACTGCAATACGGTCTCGGACACCTCGGCCTCCTGGTCCAGGTTCTGCAGCGTACGAACGGCTTCGCAGTACAACTCCGGATGTGGATCACCGAGGTCCGTCAAATCCTGCAGCAACTCGGCCACGTAGTAGCCCGCATAAAGACGAGACAAGTCGCGGGCCGCTGCGCGGAACCGTCGCTCAAGCTTGGCTTCGGTCAACAAGTCGAGCGCGTCAGACGATTTGCGAATGAACACTATTCGACAGACGGCCAGTAGGTCAAGAGCAGACTCGAACGGGCCCTTGGGCCGGCGTGCACCTTTAGCTAGAGCGCCTATTTTCCCAAAGTCCTCAGTAAACAGCGTGACGACGCAACTGCTTTCGCTGAAGTCGACCAAACGCAAAACGATCGCGGACGTCTTCTCTGTCGGCATGAGTCAGTGGTTATGCCGCCAACGGCGGGTTTGTCCAGTAGGTCCCGGCTGCCGGACGGAACCTGTTATGGTAATCCACGCTGGCGAGGCAGCATCGTTTCAAGGTCCCGTCCGGCAGCCGGGACCTATTGGGATCGGGTAGCCGTCTTGGCGGAGGGAGGCGATAGCGACTACCGGGGGGCCAAGCCCGTCTCCCTTCGGGGCTCGCCAGCCGGCTCCAGCAGTACCCGCTCGATACGTCGTGGCTCGGCCTCCAGTACCGTGACCCGAATTCCATTATGGTCGACGAATTCCCCTTGCTTGGGAATGTGACCCAAACTGGTGATCACAAAGCCGGCGATTGTGTCGTAGTCTTCGGATTCGGGCAGATCCAGTGCCAGACTCTCGTTGATCGCGTCCAAGTGCGTGACTCCGAGGACTTCGGAACACGTCTCGTCCAGTTGATCTATCTCTTCCTCGAGATCGTCGTCCGATTCATCGATGATCTCGCCGACAATCTCCTCCAGCACGTCCTCGATCGTAACGACGCCTTCGACCGCTTCGTATTCGTCTACGACAACCGCCAAGTGTTTGCGGTTTTCTAAGAAATCCTGGAGCAAGTCGTCCAGCGGGATCGTCGACGGTATCAGCCAAGCCTCCCGCAGCAGTTCGCGCAACGGCTTGCACGGACGGTCGGATCCGTTTGCCAGTTCGGGCAGCAGGTCCTTCACATACAGCACACCGACAATGTTGTCCAAAGCGCGTTCGTACACGGGAATGCGTGTGCGACCGGTTTCGCTGACGAAGCTCAACACTTCGGGCCAGCTCAAGTTCACATCCAAGGCGTCCACCTTCAGGCGGGGCGTCATGATGTCGGATACGTCCGCGTCGCCTAGTTCGATCACACCTTCGATCATCTCGCGAGCGTCCTGCTCGAGCAGCCCCTCCCGCTCGCCCGCTGTGACCATCGTCATGATCTCGTCTTCGAAGGCTTCTTCTTCCTCCTCCTTTTCCATCTTCTCCGGCTGGCCAGCGAGACGTCGGAATACCCAATGGGCAACTGCGGAACCGATCGTCAATGGCCGGAAAGCCTGGTAGACAAGCCACCAGATTCGCCACGTCTTCAGCAGAAATGCCCCGGCCCCGTGCCGCACCACAGCCCAGGGGATCCAAACAGTGATAATCAGAATCAAGAGCAAGACACAAAACGCCACCACCGCCCCACTTAGCAGACCTTGATCCTGGAAAGTAAACCACAGTCCGAGGGAGCAGAAGCAGAGGACAACGATGCCAATCGCCTGCAGTTTCTCGGCAGCCAGCGCCACGTCATCGTGCCGATCGAGGATCTGGTGGAACAGTTCCGGTCGCTTCCGCAGGTGGCAAACATCCTCCAGTTGCCGGTGCGGAAAGTGACGGAGCGTCTTCGCGCCAATCGAAGCGAATATGGTTGCCAGCAGTCCGATCGCCAATAGCACGATCAGTATTGCCTGGATCACGGCCGGTCACCTCCTTGGTCCTGCTGGCCCGCGTCCGCAGCACCTTCGGTCGATTCCTCGTAACGCGGCGCCAATCCGAAACGTCCCAGGTAATGGCATTCGCGCGACCGCATCAGGTTTCGCGCCTCGGACGTCGCGTCGTCGTATCCCAACAGATGAAGCGTTCCGTGAATCACATACAGCAGCAACTCGTCGTCAACGGTCCAACCGTATTGCGGCGATGCGGTCGCTGCCGTGTCGGCACTGACGATCACTTCGCCTTCGAGGTGACCGGCCGATTCTTCGAATAGGAAACTGAGCACGTCCGTCGGATAATCGTGCTGTAGATAGCGACGATTCAACTCGTGAATCGTCTCGTCATCCACCACGGCGATGCTTGCCACCGCACGTTCGATCCCCTCGTCTGTAAGAATCATCCTCGCGGCGGAAGTCAACCGCTCCGCGTCGAAGCGATGCGTGGATTGCCGATTAGCCAGTTCAATTTCTAACATTTATCATTCGCGAAAAGGGGTCAGGACCCTTTTGCCGGAACGGCCCGCCGGGTGCTTCGCACAAAAGGGTCCTGACCTGGGGTGGTGAATATGTCAGCCTCCGCCGGGAAGCATTGTTTTCTGTTTTTGTTC
>CAZURK010000148.1:0-35469 GCA_964623055.1 uncultured Pirellulaceae bacterium | reverse complement strand
AAATCGAATCGCCGATCAGCAGCACCCGAGGGAGGTCCGGGTCGTCCCTGACGTAGTCCCAGGCGGTTTCCTGCCCCTTGGCCTTGGCTTCCTTGTACCGGGGCAGATAGAACTTGCCCAGGCATTGCTCGAGCAGTTCTTCCCAAGCCAGCTCCTCTGGCGACATGGCCGCCTTGCGCTCGGCGTCACCCGGAAACACCACCTTCTCCGCCCCGCGCAGCGGCGGCGCCAGCAACCCCATTGTCAACACGATCATCATCGCTTTCGGCCATATGTGCTGCATGTCGTCCCTCCTTCGTGACGCCGCGCTTTCCCGACGCCCATCGCTTTGCTCCAGTCTTCGTAGGCCGGAGCGAGCACAGCGCTGTTCCGGCAACAACCGATCTTGCCAATGACATGTGCCGGAACTGCGTCGCTGACGCTCCTTGTTATCGGCCTACGACTACTCGCCGGCCTTCGTTTCTCGTGTCACAAATCCGACGGCCAGGTCGGGGCGCAGGTGTTCGAATACAAATCGTGGTGGAATGACGGCCGTGACTTCGCCCGTGTGGTCGATGATGGAGCCGCTACCGATGTGAAAGTAGCCGGTCTGCTTGTCCCAGCCAGCCTGGTTGCAGGCGACTTGAGCGACTTTCAGCCGAATGCAGCGTTCGATCGCTTCGGCGGAAAGACAAGCTGCCGCTTGCTGCGCATGCTTCTTGCGCGTCTCGTCGTCTGCCAACTCCGCTTGATGACGTCCGAAACTCTCGTCGCCGGCGCCCGCTGTGATCAGCAGGATCAGGTCGCAATTGGCGGCGGCCAGCTCGTCGCAAATCCCCGGAATACCGTAGTCCGAGCAGATCAGCAGTGCGCAGCGAAACCCGGCGATGTCGAAGATCTCACGTTTGCGCGGGCCCGGCGTGATGGGCGCTACGGATCGCTCGAGCTTGACTATCAGATGTTTGCGCTGGACGACCCGTCGTCCGTCCGGATAGAAGGCGCCAGCAGAATTATACAGGTGGTCGCCCTGTCGCTCGTGGAAACCCGCGACGATCACCACATCATGTTGCTTTGCCAGATCGGCCACGCTTTGCAGAACGGGCGAGTCCAGGCTTACGGCAGCTTTGACGCCCACGCCTTTCAGATCGTAGCCCGTAATCGCACACTCGGAGAACACCACCGCATCCGCGCGCCGGCGCGCGGCTTCAACAACCAGCGGTTCCATGTTTTGCACGTTCTTGCGCACGGCGCCGGGAACAACCAGCGGCTGAGCAATGGCGACGGTCAACGAATGCGTGTTGTGCCGTTCCGGACCAACTCGCGTAGGTGCCGGGTTTTCGTTCGCACGAATCGCCGGCATGGCAAGCAGATTCACGAGCATGGCAAAGCAGGCAAGTTGCTTCGAACACATAATTCAACCTTGTCCTCCGTTTCACGGCAACTTGATCCGGCGAAGGTGCGATCCTCCCGCCAGGAACACCTTGCCTTGAGCGAATGCGAGTTGCGCAGGTCGCGATCCGGCCGGCAGGCGGCCGACCGCTTCCACATGCGCGTTGCGGGGATCAATACGCACCAGTGTGTTGTCGAAAAAGCTCCAGACAAAACCTTCCGGCCCTCGGCGGAAGCTATAAGCCTGCCGGCGCACAAGCGAGAAGGCAGTGACGGGCGGGCTGGGAACGGATTTCGCCCAGAGGACGTCGCCCGACGCTGGGTCAAAGCCGTACAGTAGCGGTGTGTCTCCGGCGGCGACGGTGTGCCCCATCACCAGGCCGGGTAACGCTTCCACGATCGGCCCCGGTCGCGTGGCGCCCTGGGGAGGATCGACACGGTGACGGAAGCTGTGCGTCTGGGTATCCCACACGAATAACTGACCTTGGCCCTCACGTTTGCTGGAAAGGGCGATGTAACGAGCGTCGGCGGCGCTGGTCATCCAGAAGATGCGGTGGTCCTCCAGCGGCATGCCGCCCAAATCGCCGGTCGACGTGTCGTACCAGCCCAGTCCGCCGCCGATTCGCCGGCGTCCTGCCGTGGTACCGCCGTTGTATACTCGGCCATCCGCGCCACCGACCGTGCCGCCCAACGGGATATGTGTGTCGCTCGCTGGGTGTCCGAGTCGTTTCGGGTTTGGTTTCTCTTGCTTCAGACCCAATGGGCAGGTGAAGTCGTACTCGACAATCTGCGAGCCCGGATAGCCGGAAACGTAGAGCCGATCCCGCAAGAAGCCGAGAGAATAAGGGCTGACCGTCCCGCCAATTCGTTTGATCTCGTTCGTCCGCAAGTCGTAGAACACGTGCTGGCCGTAACCGGAATCGGTGGCGAAGAGCACATGGTCGTTCACTTCGGTCAGCAGCTTGACATCGCCCGGATACATCTTCACTTTGTATTCGAGCGACTTCATTTCCTTCTGTCCGCCAAGGCGATACGGCAGTTCGACCTGACCCGACGCATCCGGCGTTCCGGAGCCCATTGGGATAAACGGAGCCGGCGACGGGGGCACGAAATCCCGCGGCCAAACCTGGAATTCGCGGGTCCAATTGAACCGCGGTCCTTGAACTCTTTCTGCCGGGCTTTCCGACCATGGCGGGATGTCGCCCGTACGGCTGTGAATCTTTCCATCGTGCAGCCAGAACTTGAACTCCTCACGGTCGAAATTGTCGATTCCTGCGACGGACGCCGCATTGCGGATGTGACCGGTCAGACCTCCTTGTAACCGAGTCATTCCAATCGTGTTGGAATCGCCGATGATCGGTTCGGTGGTGGCGAGCAGACGCCCTTCGCCGGTCGCGAAGTTGAATGCCACCAGATGCCAGGGCTGGGCCCCAACCGCCGCATAGATCCAATCGCCGAGCATCTTGACTTCCCGGTACAACTCCCTCCGACGTTCGTTCGGCGGGCCAAAGCCTTCGAAGCGTTCTGCCTCGTATGTTTTCGGGTTGAAGCGGTGGGCTACGAACCCGCTCTTGTCCTTAGACCAACCGACGCCGTAGATCATCCCATCCTCGCCGAGCACACAACGACCATTGATCACATCGTCACCGAACGGTTTGACTCCCTGAATGAACGCATCCTTCGCCGGATCGTAAACCACAAACACGACCGGACCGTACATTTCGAAGATGAGCTTGCCGTCGGCATAGTAAGACGGCTGCATGTGAAAGTCGATTCTCTCTTTCGTCAGAACCGAGTCACCCTTCCCGCCACTGAGGATCTGCTTCCGCGTCTGGCCGGTGCCGAAGTCATGAATGACAACTTCCTGCTCGCCGCCGTACGTGTTGTAGTAGGGAAAGAGCATGTCCCAGGATTTGCCGTCCGGATTGGGCACGAGGTAGGGACGATGGCCGACCCAACAGCGCTCGGGCGGAGGTGCCACGTTTTCCAGCTCCAATTGCGGGGCTTCTTCGAGTTGCTTGGCCAGATCCGGCTGCTCGACCGGCTTCCACTGGTTCGGATCAATTCTCTCTTCGATGACCCATCCACACTGTGGTTGGATCGCTTCAATCGAGAAGTCCTCGCCCGCCTGTTTCCACTTAGCATCGTCCTCTTCACACCATCCGGGGCCTGGCAATACGAAGAAGAAGCCAAATAGCAGGACGAGCAACTGTCTTCGGCTCATGGTGAACTCCAGTATGAGACGTGCGCGATGGCTCCAACAGCGGAACAGCATCAAGAACGACTGGCCGCATTATGCGCGTCCCATTCAACGGGTGCAAATTGTCGGTCACAACAAAGGGAGGGCGGATTCGAACCTCGACGATATCGCGAGGAAACCCTCAAAGTTGATTGGATTCTGTGATGGAACAATGGTTTAATGTGCCAGAAGGTTATCTGAACGAAGGGAGTATCACTCTAAGAAGACCGGAGGGCAAGCTATGACTTTACGAGAGAACTTGACTCTATCGCGCTCAGCGATCGCGGTGCTCGGCGCCGTGTCGCTGATGTTGTACATCTTGGCCGGCGCGTCGCTTGGAGGCGAGCCGATTGACGTGGGCTCACGCCTGGAACTGTTCGTGGATGACTACTTGATCGGAAAGGTCACTGGCGACGCGGAACAACGGTTGCACAAACCGGCGCCGCAGGAAGTCGTTCTGGTCACTGACAAACCGTGGGAGGGCAACACTTGCGCTTACTACACGGTCTTTCGGGACAGCGAGCTTTATCGGATGTACTACCGCGGGTCGCACTACGACACGGAGGCCCGCCGGATGTCTCACCCGCAGGTGGCCTGCTACGCCGAGAGCACCGACGGCGTCCATTGGACGAAGCCCGAGTTGGGGCTGTTCGAGTTCGAAGGGTCGAAACAGAATAACATCGTCTGGGACGGCCTGGGTACCCACAACTTCACGCCCTTCAAGGATCCCAATCCGGATTGTCCGCCCGAGGCCAGGTACAAGGCCCTCGGCGGCGGGCGAGGAGGACTGTGCGCGTTCCAATCGCCCGATGCCATCCACTGGAAGCTGATGAGCGAAAAGGCGGTCATCACCAAGGGGGCATTCGACTCGCAGAACCTCGCTTTCTATGACACCGTCCGCGGCGAGTATCGCGACTACCACCGCCAGGGCCGCGCGGGCAAGCGTGATATCTTGACGTGCACCTCGCCCGATTTCCTCAAATGGACGGAGCCGGTGTTCCTGGAATACCCCGGAGCGCCCAAGGAGCACCTTTACACCAACGCCGTCCAACCGTACTTCCGCGCCCCGCACATCTTCATCGCCTTCCCCACTCGCTTCCATCCGGAGCGCAACTCCCAAGTCGAGCCGACGTTGATGACCAGCCGCGACGGCCACACTTTCCACCGCTGGACCGATGCCCTGATTCCGGTCACCGCGCCCGAGGACCGCGATGGAAACCGCAGCAACTACATGGCGTGGGGCATGTTCGAACTGCCGGGGCGCGCGGGGGAGCTGTCCGTGTACGCCACGGAAGCCTACTACACCGGCCCAGACAGCCGCCTGCGCCGGTTTTCTTATCGCGTAGACGGATTTGTGTCGGTGCATACTCCGGCAAACGGCGGCGAACTGTTGACCAAAACGTTAGTGTTCGAAGGCCGCGAGTTGGTGATCAACCACGTGACCGCCGCGGAAGGAAGCATCCGTGTTGAAATCCAGGATGCTGACGGCAAGGCTGTCCCCGGCTTCGCGTTGGCCGACTCAGCGGAAATCACTGGCGACGAGATCGAGCAGGTCGTCTGCTGGAAGAACGGGTCGGACGTCAACTCGCTGGCAGGCAAGCCCGTACGGCTTCGTTTTGGGTTAAAGGACGCAGACGTTTACTCGATCCGTTTTCGTTAGCGTTTCGGAAATGAGCGATCCGAGGGCGTGGAATCCATGAGCGATTCGTGGTGGTGAAGTGCGTGGAAACAGGATTCACCATCAGATGATCAGTTCGGCGATTCAACGGGCTCGGGCTCTGGCGACGCAACAATCTCATTCGCTGGGTGCTGATTTTGTGCTGTGTATCGATTGTGCCGTACCAGACATTCGGCCGAAATCGGCGTGGTGAGAGGTGCTCGAAACGCTGTAAATCACGGCGTCTTCACCTCGGCTCAATATTCTGACCCCACGGCATAGGGCGGTGGCTATCTTGCCATGACGAGCGGCATTGTGCTGGATCCTCCACCAAAGGCCATTACACGTATTCCTAGCGGCGAGGCGTCGCTGAAGTAAGCCGTTTACTGGGTAGCCATGCCTGCCCCCGCCAATCATCTCACGTACTCCGTTCCTCGGAACCTTGGCTGATAGTCTGGCCGACGGGCTTCGTTGATAGTTTTGCGGGCGAACTGATACATCTTCTCGGCGCGCCGATTGTCGTAGCGGGCCAAAGCGGCGCTGCACTCGCTGTTGCCGTACTCATGGCTGAGCCCACCCGCGCCCTTTTTCTCCACGGTCGGATCCAACTTCCAGTCTTCTGGCTTCATGGTCTTGCTGGGCAGCTTCGCGATCCAGGCCCTCTGCTTCTGTTTGTCGGTGAAGTAGTACATGTTGCTGATGTTTACCAGCGTGTAGTAATACATCTCACCGGTGTTGGTGATCGGTCGAAGGAATTGGTCGGCCTCTCGGCCTTCCTCAGTGAACTCCACTTGAATCAGGTCGGTGGCCAGGCTATAGGGCATGCCTCCCTTGAACTCGAAGCGGTAAGTTCTGCCGTTAGGGGCGGTGAATTCCTCCTGCCCCGCGTAGAGTCGAGGCAGAATATCAGCCGCATCATCGCGAACTTGTGCACTTCTGGGCCAGCCCTTCCTGGCAGTATTGTCCAGCGACCAGACCAGCCAGGTGTATTGCCATATCGACGTCTGGCCGGAGCAAACCCAGCGTTTCCTGCCCGAGCAGTTCCGTGGACCGGAGAGCAGATGGCCTCGTTTGTCGAGCCGCTGGCGCATGTCGGACAGGTTCCGGTCGACGTATTGCGAGAGGTATTGTTTTCTTTCATGGCGGTCGGGCAGCAGAAAGGCCGCATCGGTCACGTTTCTTAGTTGCCACGCGGCCGCTCGCGTCGTGCCCGGCAGGATGCCCGTGTGAGGCCAAACATACGACGGATACATGGCCCAGAACGCGAGTTCTTCCTCGAAGAACTTATCGCCCGTGGTTAGGTAGCCGTAGAACGACGTCGATGGCGTGTGCGCGTAGTCAGGGTGGTACGGGCATCGACCGAGCTTCTCGTAAGTCATGGCACTTCTGCGCCCCTGCAAACCATCCCAGATGGTCTTGTTGATCTCGGCATCGAATGGTGCGCCAATCTTCAGCGAACCGGCCTCACGTCGATGGATGGGGAAGGCCGCTAGTCCGTTGCCATCGGCCGCCAAGGCCAACCCGTGCAACTGGGGCGACTCGGCCGATAGCGCCAAGCGATGCCACTGGGCGTAGGCCCCGATATCCGGCCGGCCACCCGTACCCGGCATGTTCCTGTCCACCGGATCGCAATGCAGGATCTTGCCCAGCGGAAGCTCGACGGGATCGTACTTTGCGGCCCACCTTCTCACGGCATCTTCTGTCTCGACTGACGTGACGCGGTTTGCCAAATCCAACTTGGGGAAGAACTGTGAGTAGATCAGATATGCCAAGTCTTCCTTGGCGCAGATCTCGGCCGGCGTCGCGCCGATCCATTTCACGACGCGGTAACGCGAACCGTACCAGTGTGTCGTCGGTCCATGCGAACAAACCTCGTTGGGCGCCTCCGCGGCGCCCGCGAGGAAGCTAAGCTTGCTGAATTCTCTGTCGGCTACAGTGAATTGCTCGGGGTACGGCAGGGCAGGCATGCGAGCGTTTTCGACGACGTAGGCTACGCGAATTGCCTCCTCTCCGCTGTAGAATCGTAGGCGATAGAAGACGTCAATGTTTGGGTCTTCACTGCTGCCCCGTGCAGGAACATCGTACAATTCGAACTCGTAACAGATTGGTCCGGCCAGTCGGGGGCACAACTCGTTGGAGTCGGTCTTGTCGGTGAGAACGTTCTTGATTCTTGCGATCGTCTCTGCCGGGATGAACGAAGTGGTCACCAAGCCATCCACGCCGGTCAATCGCACGGATGCAGACCAATCATCAAGCGAGGCCGCGAGGGCGAAGTTTGGTGGCTTGGAAGGCTCGGCCTGCCTGAATTCAAGCATGGGCGTTTCGCCAGCCGGGATCTCCGGCACAATCACCGTGACCAGTGCATGTCGTATCGTTCCGTCAGCGGGCCACGTGGCCAGAACGTCCACTTGGGCGGGCAAATCCGTACCGTTCAGAACAGGACATAACTTGCCCGTTGGATAATCACCCTCGCCACAGCCAATGCCCATCGTCACGGGGATGTTTGCGGCGGCCGTTGAGTGGCGGGCAATGAGTTTGACAGTAAGTGGGTGCCTGTTGCGTCGCAGATACGTGTCCAACTCCGACGTGTCACTCTTACCAGGCATTGGCTGGGCGCCGGTGGCCGACATGATGGGCAAAGCCAGAAGCACTAAGATCAACGAATAGGTCCTGTGCACAACGGTTCTCCCAGGTCTAGGTACTGTGCTCATTGCACCACGGGCAACTCCGACGATGACCACGGCGGTGTTTTGCCACCTTCGCCATAGTAGCGATACGTGTTCCAATCGCAAAGCTTTGATTCATCTTCCTTTCTGGGACGCCGCCTGAGCTTCCCAGGTAACATGCAAGTTCTGCGAGGCTCTGAAGGATCATCGCAAGCTTGGCGCGGAGCTGAGAGGTAGGCAGAATGGAGATCCTATTTGGTTATTGGTCACCATCGCCCATTTGGCGGCGGGGTAATCACACTTTTCAGTTCGACAACGGTAATCACGTGCGTTGAACCAGCTCAGGAGTTCAGGTATGAAACGACAGATTTTGGGAATCATCACGATCATATCGCTGGTCTTGCTGCCAACCGCGGCGAGTGTCGCGCAACGAAGATCGGGGGACCGCGCGGGCGGACAATCGGCCAGAGATGGCGGCAGACGCGACCTGCAACGACGCGTTGACGCGGGGACACGCCAGGGATCTCAGGCGGCCAATACAGCCGCGAATGACGCCGACTTCCAGAAGTTCCTCGAGTACATTCCCCAAGACAAGTGGCCCGCGGCGCTATCCGAAAGCGGTTACATCGAGAAAAGGGGCGGGCCGAGACGCGAGTTCAATTACCAGGAATTGAATTACCCAAAGGGAGACAAGAACCCAACCTCATACCGGTTCGACATGGGACCGGCCGGCGCGCCGGTCGCAGCCGGTTGGATCGAGATTGCCAAGGACGATCTGTTCACCTGGGAAAAGGGTTACGGCTGGTCGGTCGATACACCGGAAAATATTTTTGCCTATTCGGGTTACGAGGAAGTACTCCAAGAGAAACTCTATCGTTACGGCATCATCCAGAACCAGGGGTTGCGTCGCGTCTTCGAGAAACGCAATCGCGCGATGGACTTCCCGCCGATCCGGGACATGTGGGGCGATCTGGATTTCTACGATGTCTGGCTGGACGACGTCAGCCGCGACGCCGTCCTCGATCCGGATGAACTGGTGTTCAAAGTTGCCCTGCCCAATGGACGCTACCTCGTGTCGCTGATCATCGGCGACGTGCAGATTCCTCGTTACGGCATCGACATCTACGCGAACGGCTATCTGGCCGCGTCAAACATCTTTACCGGCAAGATCATGTTCCGAGGATTCACCGAGCCCGCGTCGCCCTGGCCGACGAGAGTGTCCTTCCCGGTCGACGTGGTCCGTAACAATCTGCGAATCGCGCTACGGCCGAACGGGAATATGTATAGGGAACGCATCGAGGTCATGGCAGAAACGCCTGACTACAATTTCTCTCAGATGCCGTTCTGCTTTGGGCGTCTCAGCAAGTTTCTCGGTAAACGCATGAGCACCCACGGGCCGCCTACACAGATGGCGTTGGCCGGTGTGACGATCACACCGTACGTCAATCCCCCGCTGACTCTGTACAGGCAGCAATTGATCGCCGAGAAGACGGTGACGGACTCCAATGCGAGGAAAGGTGTTGAGCACTACAACGCTGGCAACCTTGACGCGGCCGAAGTCAGTTTCGATGAGATCTCCGATGCCGATCGCCGACTCAAGGCGTTGGCCTACATGGCAATCGCCGGACATTTCGAAGCGCGACCCGAAGTCGAAGAACGCGCCATCGGCAAAGCGATCGCCGTTCTTGAGAAGGCATGCGCGGCCGATCCCGGCGACGTCTGGACCGCCGATCAGTTGAGGATCGCCAAGATGTTCCAGCGCGCGGCTTATCTCGTGCTGCACGCCTCGGAAGAAAGCGCCAAGACAAATCTCAGCGAGGTGAAAGCGCAGGTCGGCGCGTTAATGAACTGGATCGGCCCAGAGAATATTCTGCACTCTAAGGCCGTCATGCACATCGGACGCGCTTATGCCAGCATCGATCCACACCGCTGGACCCCCAGTTGGCATCTTGCAGAAGAGGCGTTTCTCAAGTTGGAGGACACCGATCCGGGAAACCGTTTCTCCGGCTACTACTTGTACAACAAAATGGAAGGCTGGGAGCTGAAGGATTATCAGTCCGACGTGGGCGACGCCCCGCAATGGGCCGCGTTGATGCGCGAAGGGTACAACCGCTTGCTCGACCAGATCGAATGGTGGGGCAAATACCGCCAGCGTGATGACGGTGGCCTCGGCGGCGGTTGGGGCGACGACGTTGAAATCGGACTGGTCTGGGAAATGATCACGCTGGTCAACCCCGACGCCTCGCCAGCCGCCACGGAAACCGTCCGAGGAATCGCCGAGGGCGTATGGTGGGGCGGTGAGATCGATCGCGATGCAGGGTATTTCGACGGCTTGGCGGATGTCGAGCACACCGGCGAATGGACCGGTGATTCCCAGGCCGTGATGATCGGCATCGAGTACGGCAACCCGATCTACTACGAGCGCAACCTGAAAACGGCAAAGCTCATGCGCGATCTCTGGATGGGGTACTCCGACCGTGGACATCTGCATTTCAAATCGATGGTCCTAGGCAACAAACGGATTGGCGGTTCCTATGGCGGCGTTCATGACGCCCGCATCGACCATCCACTCCAGGGACGCGCCGCGTCTCCGGCTTTCTGGGCCTGGTGGTATTCGCCGACCGACGAACTCGACCGGATCTTCACCGAATGGGCCACCGCGTGGCTGGAGGACTCGGAGCGTGAGGAACACGGCAAGCCCACGGGCGTTATCCCCGGTCCCATCGGGTTTCCTTCCGATAATCTTGGCGGCGCGGGATACGACACGTGGTGCCGAGGTGTCGGCTGTTATCAGAATCCCTGGTATTCCCACTACATCGTGAATCTCTTTGCGCAGATGTACCGCAAAACCGGCGACGAGAAATGGCTCAAGCCGCGCGCGGCGTTGGTCGACGGCAGGACCAAGCAAGTCAATCCCCACCGCGGCGCGCCTGTGGCCTCATCACTGGTGGACCGCAAGATCGAGGGCCGGGATAGATTCATCGAACAGCTTGACTTGGCCACGGCGGTTCAGCGATTCCGCGATTCATGGCCGTCGGTGACCTCCGAAGTCGCCTCGACCGACCGCATCGCTCCCCCGGGGCTGCACGAGATGTATCGCATGCTGCTTGGGGAGAACATAGAAGGCGGCATGAACGGTATTCCATTCACACTCGAAAGAACATCCCGCAACATCGCATTCCTCAATCTCTGGTCCGCCGAGGAAGGCGCAAAGACAATCTTCTATAACTTCAGTGACCTTGAAGAGCCGGTGAACATGAGGCTGTGGAAGATTCAGATCGGAGGTGAGTACGAGGTGACGGTCGGCGTAGATTCCAATGACGACGACAACCTGGACGAAACGCTGAAGAAGTTCCGCTACACTCATGTTCACCGCGGCGATTCGATTCAGTTTGCGATTCCGCCTCGCAAATCATCCGTCGTCGAAGTGCGCCAGACCAAACCCGGCAAAGGCATGCCCGATCGGGTCGTCGATCTGGCGATGGCGCCACAGGACATCACGTACTTTGATGGAAAGCTGTCCATCACTGTTCACAATATCGGCAATCTCGATTGCGGTCCATTCAAGGTGGAAGTGAACACGGCGTCGGACGCAGGACGGGGGGCCGCAGGCTCCGTGAGACAGGTTCTTGACGTCCCCGGGCTTGAAGCGCCGAACGATCTCGAACCACGTACGGTGACTCTCGAAGTGGATTGGACGCTGCCTGCCGACACCTCGCCGGAGAATCCGGCTCGCGTGACGGTCAAACTCGACCCGGCGGATGAATACTACGAGATTACGGAAGTCAATAACTTGAAGTCACGCTCGTTCCCGTATGAAGAAAAGCCATACATGACGCCACGCGCGTGGCCGTCGCTGGCCCGGGAGAACCCGGAACTGGAACAGTACCAGCCATTCCCCGCCGATTTCCCAAAAAACAAGATACGCTAGCCTGGATTTCTCACGTAGGGTACGTTGAGAAGAGGGAACTGGCTGGCGGACCTGCAGCAGACAGCCCGCGTGTTTCACGTCACGGCGCCCACCATCGCTTCGTGGATTGGTCGGCTGGATGAGGAAGGTCCTGATGCCTTGGTTCAGATGCGAACGTCCGTGAATCGATTCCCTGTTTTCGTCCGATACGCCGTCCAGCGATTGAAGACCTTGTGTCCAACCATGGGCAAGATCAAGATCGCTCAGACGTTGGCACGTGCCGGGCTTCATTTGGGCGCGACCACGGTTGGCCGGATGCTTCGTGAAGATGCGACACCGAAACCGCGGCCCCATAATGATGCGCAATCCTCCGGGCGAAAAATCATCGCCAGAAACAGTGACCACACTTGGCATATGGACTTGACTGCCGTGCCCAGCGGTTCGAGTTTCAGATTCTTGTCCAGGCGGAGCACTTGCACGGCGCCGTTGCCGCGCAGTTTGCACATCACACCCCAGACGAGGTCGCGCTCCGCGTCGTACGCCAATCCCAGGTCGACGCTGGTTCCCGGCGGCGTGCGGACGAAGAACTTCGAGCCGGGATCTCGGCAGTGAGCCAACGATTGTTTGCGATGTCGTAGAACGGGATACGGTTGCCCTCGTCCAGATGGTAGCCGAACATCACGAGATCCAACTCCGGCAGGTAGACCGCCTCGCGGGCGAAACGCGCGGACCGGTCTGTCCCCGGGTCACTTCGACCCACTCGTTCGCTTCCTCAGCATCAGCGGCCGAAGCGAGAAGCACAGCAGCGACGAAAACGCAACAGTGTGCGAGGCAGCGACGGGACGGTCGTTGTTGGTTCCTTGACATGTTGGCTATCTCCTTCGATTGTCCAAAACGCGAATACTCCTTCAAAAACGAACCAGCCGCCCTTGCCCCGGTTTGACAGTGGTACGCTGCTGATTTGGCAGTGTTAGGGTGACCTCGGCTGACGTTTCGACAGTCCATTCGCCGTTGCTCGTTTCTTGCAGTGAAACGACCGTCGGCACGCTGACCTCGTCGCCCACGCCGTAGTCGTAGACGAGGAGTCGTTTGATTCCGTCGCCGTCCAGGTCGTCGAACTGCTTCTCCAATTGACCGGTCGAGACGTCTCCATGTTTCGCCTGGTCAATCCAGACAGTCTGCCTCCCTGTTACGCCACTGACTCGGTAGACAGCCGAGCCGTCCTCATTGCTGAGTGTCTTCCCATGGCAGTAGCGCAGCCCCGTCAAATGCAGGCTGACGCCACTGGTGATCGCATTCTTCGCGACTTTCACTACAGGTCCTTCACAGATCCGGGGATCCAATCCCAGAGTGAGCCGGCAGGCGCCGTCGACGTTTGCAGCCGCCTGTATAAGATGCGTACAATCACTGAATTCGTTGGCGATGCGTACGTAGCGTCCGACCAGGGCCGCCGGATACGGAGCCGCGGGTTGCACGACCAGCTTGCGATTTTTGTAGTCGACGTTCGTAATCCGTCCTCGCCAATCACTTGCCGCAGCGTCAATTCCGACGTCACCTTTCTTCAGCGATTGTCCTCCGGCTAAATATGCGCCAGTCAAAACACCGTTCGTTTCGGACCAGACGGCGAAGTCTCCATCTGTCGTAACGTTACCGGCTTCGGCCTGCTGCCTGTTACGGCCGCAGATCACCGTGTCGATTCGTTTGCCGCAGCACACTTGGACCGCGACTGGCGGATGGTTGCCTTCGATGGCATTCGTGATTGGAAGGCGTTTCACCTGGTCGATCAAACGTTGTCCGTCGAAGACTTCGATGACATCCAAGAAATGACTGTGATGCGGTTCATTTCCGCTGGTGTGGGCAATGGCCCACTTGAGTTCGTACGGGTTTCCGCCGCCGGGCGGCTTGCCCTTCGCAAGGCTGACCTCCGTGTCACGGGAGGGCAACGAAGTCATCCTGACGTGGATGTTTGGATGTTTCTCCAGGGCCCAGTCGACCGACCATTCTCTGTCGGCCTTGGCCCGAGCCACGTCATATAGATATGGGAACGCAGTCAAGTGAGGGTTCTGTTTGACCCAGTCGTTACCCTGTCCGTACGGAACATCTGGCCCGGCCAGGGTACCTTTCTCTTGCTTCTGCAGTTCCAGGCCCACGACGTTGGTATCTCGTTCGCTTCGCGGCCCGTGGAAACTCCAATAGTGATCGGTCCCGCCGGTTGCATAAGACACATCAACGGCGTAAGAATCCGTATCGTTGAGATCAATCAAGGCGATGGTCCGTTCTGTCGCCAAATCGGGCAACATCTTGTAAACCGCCGGCGCACCCACGTCTTGGTGTGCGGGCGAATAGGCCGTGGTCACTCGCGCCCACGGGCCGTCGGCAAGAAGCCTGCAGTGCCCGCGGCTTCGATGATTTGGACCCCCGACAACCCGTACGCAGTAATGCGCGGCCCAATTGCCCTCCCACGGCCTTCGAAAAGTCCACGAGTGAGGATAACCCAACTCAGGCAGGAGTTTTCTTTTCTTCCCTTCCCAGCCGATGGTGAGCATGTCGTCATGGGCATGGCCCCGGTGACGGCCATAGCGAACCCATAGCGTGCGGCGATCGTCTCCTTTGCCTGATCGAAGGATCGCGTGGCCGTAGCCGTCGCAGACGTTACTGGGTAAATGAATGCTACAGCCACGCTCGGCAACCATTTTCTCGATCCCTTCGCGCAGCTTTGTGTCTGTGACATCGGGCAGGGGAGCATTGGATTGCGGATCGTAAAGGACCATCGCGAAGCGTGGATCCCGGGTCGACGCGAAAGGGCCTTGGAACCATCTAGGATGCACGTCGGTCGTTTGATAACTGCCTAAGGGCCCGGTCTTGGCGACATCACCGCAATCGCCGGTCTGCGCGTGTGTACGACCGATTAGGTTGAAGTCAATACAGAAGTCGAACAAGTTCTTGTACTTCGGATCGGCCGCGAGTGTGGGAAATCTGTCCGGGCTGTACTTGTCGGGGTTTAGCTTCCTGATTCTCTCTGTGACGCGTGCAAACTCCTCGAGGTTGTAGACGTGGCCGGCGTTGTATCCCTGCGATTCGAAGCCCGAACCATCAATGAAGTAGTCGTTCGTAAGGAAGTACCGCATCATGCCAGGCCCGTTGAACACCCAGTCCACCAGTTCGAAGCTTCGCGGCGTATTCAGAAACAGGGCACTTTCAATCGTGGCCCGTTGGCCTTGGGGCAGATTGCCAATCAGGTTCTTATCAAGGCATGCCTGAGCGACCGTACGGAAGTAGCCATCGACGATGAATCGGCGGAAGTCCTCCATCGTCTGGATTTTTGGATGCCCGTGCTTCTGCACAAAAGCCAGCAATTCCGGATCGTCCCGCTCGAAGAACGACCACAGCTTCTCGAAAGCGTCACAATGCTGCGTGAAACGAGGCACCTCCCAGTTGTGCTCGATGTACAGCCATGTGTTATAGAGCCGGACGTTGGTCTGCGGAATGATCTTGCCCGCCCAGACCGAAGATCGCATCAGGGCCTTGCGCTGATTGATATTCACCGCCAGATTCATGTACTGTTCCGCCGTGCGGAAGAACATCAATGCGGCGGAGTGACCGATTCTGCGATTGCCACTGCGCGCATACTGCTGGCAGAGCTTGACGGTAAGCGGCACCCAGCGTTGGATATAGTGCCAGCACGTGTAGTAGCCGATGAAGCAGTAAGGGTACTTCTCGCCATCGCGAAAGCAGCCCCAACCGTCGTCCGCGAACTCGCCACTGTGCATATCGCCGTTGGCGAAGTCGTTGCTGGGAAACCATCGGCCGCACTCCGGACAGCCGACTTTCCATGGGCGTCTTTCGAAGTCAAGTTCCCACGGATAGAAGGGCGAGCGCCCTTCGAAGATCTTCGGGCCGCAGATGGGGCAACCCTTGGGCTGATGGTATTGCACAAAGACCGCCCGCGGGATGGTCGTCTCGGGCAGAGAGCAAAACAGCTCTGCATCTTCGGGCAGGCTCTTGGCAATTTCCTCCGCGCCGGACAGACCCGCTTTGCGAATCTGATTCAACACCTCCTCATCCAGGAAAGTGATCCCCTTCTTTGGCTCGTCCTTCCCATCCATTGGGAAGATTCGCGGTAGATCCCACTGTTCAAACTTGCGCGGCTCTCTTGACTGTGCCCAGGTGAGGATTTCGACAGGCAACGCCAAAGAATAGTCTCCCGACGTGAACTGCAACTCACCGCCATCCAAAGGCGTCTTTGCCTGAAAGTAGAACTTCTGACTCGTATCGCCCTGCTGCCAAGGCCATCGATCGAACAGTTCCACTTCTTTGGGCAACGCCACGTCCAGGGGGCCGCAATCGGACGGCGTTTCGATCACAATGCGAGTCTGTTGACCGACCATCCAAGCGATGGGCTTCTGCAGGCATTTCAGCGCAGGATCCTCCGCCCTGGCTTGGATGGTAGCTGCCACAAGAAGACCTCCTGTCAGCAATCGCAGCA
Organism: uncultured Pirellulaceae bacterium; assembly: GCA_964623055.1. Classification (GTDB taxonomy): domain Bacteria; phylum Planctomycetota; class Planctomycetia; order Pirellulales; family Pirellulaceae; genus JADHUC01. Next base: position 19,143 of record CAZURK010000148.1, on the reverse strand, counting down.
TCGTTCCGCTCATCGTCTCATCTCCCTGGAATGCTCTATGGCGGCGGGGATTCGCTAGACCACGTTCACAGCGCCGTCAGGCTACCACGCCGCATTCCTCTCGTCTACAATCCAAGACGCTTGCCACGTAGCCGGATAGAGCCATCGTTTGTCCTGAAGCCGAGGGCGACCTGTACCATGAACCCTACCGATCACATGACCCGGCGAACGGCTATGGCCGTAGGCGTCGCGTCCGTTGGGCTGGCTGGCCTGAAATCGCGTGCGTTGGACCAGCCGGATGATGCCTACTGGGTCGACGCTCATTCGCACGTCTGGCCTCCCGAAACCGACCGTTTCCAGCTTGCACACGGGCTCAGCAAGAAAGACCTCGATCCACCCAGTTTCACCGACGACGAGCTGATGGCGATTGCCGGTCCGGAAGGCGTGCGACGCGTGGTGCTTATTCAGCATTCGATCTATCACGCGTTCGACAACTCTTACCTACTCGATGTGGTGCGGCGACATCCGCAACGGTTTCGGTGTGTGGGCATGGTCGATGATAAGCAGCCCGGCGCCGGTGCGGCCATGAAACGGCTATTGCCGCGCGGCGTCACAGGCTTTCGCATCACGCCGTTCATTCGAAAGCAGAACCCGGATAAGTGGCTTGAAACGACGGGCATGCAAGAGATGTGGAAGACAGGCGCCAAGACGCGTCAGGCGATGTGCTGTCTGATCAATCCACAAAACCTGCCCGGCGTGGACGGCATGTGCGCAAAGTTCGCCGACACGCCGGTCGTGATCGACCATTTTGCTCGGATTGGCACTGACGGCCAAATGCGCGACACGGATGTGCGGAACCTATGTCGACTGGCTCGGCACAAACACGTTAGCGTGAAGATCTCCGCGTACTATGCCTTGGGGAAGAAACGGCCGCCGCACTTGGAGTTGGTGCCGATGATCAAGCGATTGTTCGAAACCTTCGGCCCGCAACGGCTTATGTGGGCGAGCGATTCTCCGTATCAGATCCAGGGCGAAAACAACTATGCGGCGTCGATCAGCCTGGTTCGCGACAGGCTCGATTTCGTCTCGGCCGACGACCGGCAATGGCTACTTCGCAAGACCGCCGAGAAGGTCTTCCTCTTCGCGTGAGTGCCTCGCCGGCCAGTCAATCGACCTGCCGCCCTTCTCCGCCACATCTCAGGATGACGCGGCTGCGACCGTGTTCGTCGGGGGCGAACGTCCATTCATCTTTTTCGACCGTCGAGTCGTTAAGGGCGACCTTTTCCTGGAAGTAGGGCATCTTCATGTTTCGTCCTGCATGCAATCACTGGTTCGTATCCCTTTCTCCAAAGTCACCGACGGCAAGGCCCCAGTCTGAAGTCTTCCCAAAGTGAATCGCATGAACACCTGCCGACAAGCTGCCTTCGTCGATCTCTTCATACTCGGCTTTCGCGTCCACGGCCACGCAGGGCTGACTGCCCGGCATGCCGCTGAGATCGATGGTCACCGAATCCGCGTCCTCAACGAAGAAGATGAAGTGCTTCTTATCGGCGGTGACTAGACAATAGCCTCGGGCGTCCCTGACGCGGTCATTGTCCGGGTGCATGCTCAACTTCAGTCGCCCGTTTCTCCAGAAGTCGCGATGCGTGCGAAATGCCCGTTTGAGAGAACCGGGATGATAGCCACACGGACCGTTCGGGCGGAAGGGTCCAAATATGTTAAACCGTTCCGAAAAATGGCCGAAGAAACCGCCCATTCCTCCTGCCATCGTTTCCCACCAAATCAACCGGCGGCAGCCTGTTTCGTTGAGCCTGTTAGGGTCGGCGACGCGTCCGGGCCAGCACTTCCATCGGTTGTAGGTGTGCCGCTCCTCGTAAATCGAAGGCTTGTCTTGCTCGGCCTTCATGTGTTTGCTGATTTCCTGGTAGTCGGCGGGGCCCTGGTTAGTCGTCTCCAAGTCATAGGGGTTGCCTCCGAATCCGGCGTATGAGTTCGCTCCGAAGCTGTCATTCTTCCAACCCCGTGACGTCAGAATATGCGGCCAGCCCATCATGCGGCTGATTTCGTCGGCCCACCAAGCAGCATCGGCCTCGGCGTTGGGCATTTCGATAGTATCAAAACCGAAGTTCATGCTCCATCCGGGCAGTGGTCCCAGTCGAGCAGCGATATAACGGATGAGTCGCTGATGCCTCGCACCCCGAAATCCGTCGGCAAGGTGATTGGGCGTCTGTTTCCGGTCATTGTCTCCCCAGGCCCAGATGTGGGTGCGTCCTCCTCGTTTGTGTGCATACGTGATGGCAGCTTCAAGAGTGTCGAACAGGGCTGGATCGGGTTGGTCCAGGGCGGCGTCCGCGCCGCCCGCAAAATCGTCGATGCTCAGAGTTCCCATCCGAAACCAACTATAGAAAACCGAGAAGAAGTAGATGTCGAATCCGTTCTCCTGAGTGTTATTCCAGTAGTCGGCGATCTGATCGGACCGGCTTGGATGTCCCAGGATCCTCGTTCGGTGCTCGTGCTGTTGCTCGAAGTCCTGCTGGTTCATGAAGACCTGATAGACATAACCATGCAGGTTGTCGGCATCTTCGACCATGATCGCGTATTTGTTTCTCACATGTATCAGGAATCCTCTCATTTGGGAGTTGGTCCGCGAGCCAACGTTCACAGAGCCCGTATGCCCGTCGAGTTCGGTGTCATCGCTGGACGTGTAAAAGGTCCACGCTCCGGTGCGCGTACCGGTGAACCGGAACCTCCACTGGTTGTTTCCCGAATAGAACATCTCGGTTTGAAGCCTTTCGCCCGTGGCGGAGTGGGTGAAGGTGACTTTGGCCGCGACATCAAAAGGATTCCCAGACCATGAAGTGTCTGTCAGTGTCCACTCCTCGTACTGCCATATCGCGGCCTCACGTTCCCTAAATTCGACGGCATAGCCGCTGGTCATCATCGCCGCGCACGCCAGCATGCTAATCATCAAGGTAACTAGCGCTTTGTCAACGCTTAGATTTAGGGTGGCCGGGGTTGGAGGGCGTAGCCCGAAACCCCGGGGCTTCCTTCGCCAACGCTCAGTCCAGCCCCGGCCACCCAACCCTAACTTTCTGAATTGACAAGGCACTAGTCTTCGACGCTCGGTGAGAGCCTCCGGGCCCCACGTTCCACGAATGCGGCTGCTGGCAGTGTTTGCTGACAAAGTTCTCGGTCTCCGTGGTTGTAGATCAGCTTTCGTCAATCATGGCCCTTTGTCAACCAGAGTCCCCAGTCATTACGATCGGGTGTCGCGAAGTCGATGACCACGCCGCTTCGGACGGGTCTATTGGAAGCGTCGATCAGCTTTCCCGTACGAGGATCGAACCACCGTGCGTTAAACGAACCGGTCGTCCCAGATAGATCGAGTTGGAAGCAGCCGCCTTGGAGTGCGTAGACCAGGTAGGCACGATCCGGGGCGGCAAGGCACCAGGCGGGCTTGTCAGACTGAACCAGCCGGTCGTTGGGCCACATGCGTGGTAGCGTCGTCCCCAGGTGTTGGCGGAGGAAGTCGTAGGTGTGTTGAATCTCCCGGCACAACTCGGGCGAGATGTACTCGGGCGGGTCTTCTTTCCGCGGATACGGCAACTGGCCGACCAGTAGCGATGCGCCACCAGTGAGCGCTGCCCAGGCGTGTTGGCGAGTTCCCGGGTTGCCGTGGATGATGGCTTTGCCCGGGTGCTTCTTGCGGCACCCTGCCACCTGGCGATGAATCTGTTCGGGCGTCGTGCGCCTGATTTCGTACGTATAGCGACCGGCCACCTGCTGGCCGCCTGTCGGCGCCATGAGAGTTCCGTCCGGTTGGTACCACCAGTAGCGCAAGTCGATCGTCGAGATATTCGCGGCGTTTGCGACATCGGCCAGGATTGCGTCCATCACATCTTTGGTGGCACTGAGTCCCACGTGGACGTCGAGCCCGGTTTCCGATTCCCACTCACACACCGTCTCGAGCCAGAACCCCATGAACGCGCGAGGACCCGTGTACTCTTCGCTGCAGAGAAAGACGACATTCGTGTTGGCACCGAGCACGTCGAGGCACTTGCGGATGTACGCTCGATGCAGTTTGCGGCGGAGTGGGTGCGAGACGTCGTAGAACGCGTTGGCCGTTGGGTTGCGGTCCGGCAATCCGGTCTCTTGAATGCAGTTTGTCGGACGCCACGGGAAGTCGACATAATGCGCATTCGTCTCAAGCAACGCATGTTGCATGTAGAAATTGTGCAGCAGGATCGCCCCTTTACGATCACAGAGATCGGCGAACTGTTTCAACCTCTGGAAGTACCAGTCGTTATATTGGCCAAGGTCGTACTTCGCCAGACCATCCCAAGCCTTGCCTTCTCCGCTGCGAGCCCATGGCTGTTCAAGAAAAGGTGGAACCACCTTGCCGTCATTGCGCCGCGCTTGGTCATGCGCGTCGCGGCGACGGTCGTACCAAAGACCAAAGTTGTGCTCGAAACCGGGATAGCCGAATCGCAGCATCGCATCAGTCAGCTTGCCGAGGTCCTCGGTTCGATTTGGCCCGACCTCATCCGGAGCGTTGCGAGTGATGTTCGGTCGTTGCCCGGCACGCCACCACCCGTTGTGTTGCGCGTAGCCCCAGATGACGCGGCCATTGTGAACGTACCAGCCGTTTTCCATTCTCATACCGATAGCGTGGTCTTCGGCGACCGCAGTCAGACTCAGGGAAACGAGCAGGCCGACGGCCGTCAGCGGCGGAAGATGTGCTACAACCATTCGCATGCGTTCTTGACAACTCACGTCTCGTTACTCCGTCATTGTGTGACTGACCTGTCCTGCTCTGTGCCGGTCCAACGACTTCTTGCATCGCCCATGCCCGCGGCAAAGCGTCGTATCGGTTCCATGCATGGCGAGGAACAGAAAGAGGAAGATCCAACGACAAGAGCTTCGTAGTCCTCGCCTCAGTTTCGAGTTTGGTAGGCGTCAATTGCTTCCTGCAACTGATCCAATAACTCGTTTGCTGATTTCACGCTTCGACGGTTCGGTTGGCTACGGTGTTTCTTCTGCAGGTCAAGGTTGTAGATCATTAGGTATTCGTGATAAAGCCCCGCGGCCGCTACGACCATGCCGTTCGGGTTCAACAGATAGCTGTCGCCGTAGCCGTAACCTTGATAGTCCGAGCCCTCCAGAGTCCTGGCTGGAACAACATTGTTGCCGCGGAGGAAGTAGACTCCATTCTCGACGGCCCGAGCAACGTGATCGTTACGGACCATCTGGTAGTGTTTGACGGGGCCTGACACAAAGTTGAAGTGGGGAGCGAAGATCAGCCTGGCGCCTTTCAGTGCGAGAATTCGCGTAGGCTCGATGTACCCGCCGTCAGCACAAATCACGATACCGAACTTCAGCCCGTTCTTCTGAAAAACAGGGAACTCTCGGCCCGGCGTGAAGTAACGATGAATGGGCATCGCTTTGCTGTACCGACCTAGGAGCTTACCCCGCTCGATCACCGCCACCGTATTGAACAGGCGATTCTCACGCAGTTCGTTGAAGCCGACCATGAACAAGCACTCGAAGCGAGCTGTCTCTTTCAGAACTCGCTGCATCCGAGGCGAATCGACAGTAAAGGAATTCGCGCGAGCATCCTCCTCCCGTGGGAAGTAGCCCATGAGGAGAGATTCTGGAAAGGAGACGATGTCGAGCTTCGCATCCGAGGCCAATTCAAGGCCCTCGATCACCTTCTTCAGATTGGCCTCGAAATCGCCCTGATGACAAACGCACTGAAAATGCCCAATCCTGACGTATCGCGGTGTCGTCGCATGGTCATCCTCGTCGCCTGTTGCGACTCCCGGAAGGCTGGCGAATTTTCCACCAATTACCACACACAAGACTAGAACAACGTAGCGTTTCATGGTTCGGTTTCCTATGCTTCAGCTTTGGGTTAAGGGCGACAACGTTGAATCATCGGAAGGTCATTTTACGCAGCCAATCACTGTTTAAAAGATAGCGAAACGCGACCGGGACAGCCCCAGTGACGCTCAAGGCACAGACGCTGGGCGGGGTGAGATTTACCGGAACGTTCGCGTGGAGATCAATGACCAGTACTTGGTGGTATCGGGATTTCTTTCCGAACGATGCTCTCAGTTCCAGGCATGGCTCCATTGTTGAATTCCGGAACGCGTCCGATCAAGAAACTCGACCGACATTGAAATGCAGTAGATCACTGCATTTCTGTTGCCCGTCGCGAAAAGAACGCCTTGCGGCACCGTTCATCACAACGGTGCCCTTGACCAATGATCCTTGTCCACCCCCCTCCCCTCGCTTGCCACTGAGATGGACGGGGGGATGTCGGCCGTCGGCTCAACTGCCACAGGACACGCCCTCCTCAGTGCCTTACGCCCGATGTGAAACTGCACCAGGGATGCGCCACCGCGCGCTCGGGTCGCTCCGATTTGGAGCGAATTCGCCCTTCGGTCGGGGGAAATGGTTTGTTGCGAGAGCGGCTCATTCGAGACCGATCTTGACGTTTCTCTTGACAGCTTTGTTTTGCGAGATGAGTTTGTCGGAGTGCGAGACACCGGAACGGCCGCAGATCTCGCCCTGGCAGCGCGTTTCGTCAGAAATCGAATGTATTCCAATACGCTGGGCTCTGGCCAGCATCCGACTCTGGTCTTCCCTCGGTCGGAGAATCCTATGCATCGCGGCGTGGGCGTGTTACACTGACCAGCGTATCGCTTTCGACCCCTGGAAGGTACGACCATCAGCGAAACCCGGCCAGCGCCGGTGTCAGGAATATGGCCCGCGGAATCTGGCGTGTGGGTCAACGTTCTGTTCGGGCATGTTTCTACGGATCGTCTAGTCGTTAGGCCGCCCGCTAGAGAGGCTCGGCCCTATGGAGAATCAGCGAAAGTGGATACGGTTGCTTTCGGGAGGGGCCGTCTTCCTGGCATCGGCCCTCCTGTTCTTCCTGACCGTCATCGGCTCCTTGCTGACGATCATCGGCCTTTGTGGAACGTGGCTTGAGATATCAGAAAATGGGGTGACCGGGGAAGCCATACTCTTTCTATTAGCCACAGTGGGAGGCGGTGCCTTAGGCACGATTTGCTTCTTGACGGCAAAGCGACTTCCCCGACGTACCACTTGCCCGGCCGGCGCGGCCCCCCAAAAAACTACTGAGGGCCCAGGCTTTGAGCTAGTGTACGAGGATGGCCATATCAGACCCTACGCGCCTATCGATACCTCGGTCCCCTTCGTGGTGCATAGAGCGTCTCATGAGGTCGAGGAAGCCCTGGCAATCATCCAGAGGGAGCACGAACTCTTCTGGTACGTTCCCCGGGAGAAGCCGGCCGACCTCACTGATGAGATGGTAGCAGAAGCTGAGAGGGTACTTGGGCTGAAGCTGCCTGCATCATATCTTGCCATCTTGAGAATGCAGAATGGCGGCACTCCCTACAGAGACGAGTATGCCCCAGATTCCATGGGCTTGCCTGAGCTATGTGGCATTGCGCCGGGACATGCTAGTCAACTCCCAATCCAGGAATTGCCAAGATACATTTGGGAGGCATTTGAGGGCTACGTTTCTGATGGAGAATACCAGAAGTGGTGGGCCACCTTGGACTGCGTGCATCCTGATTGGGGTGAAAGGCCAAGGATACCTGAGGCAGTTCTGCTCGTGGCTCCGGAGGCGCATTGGGGCATCGGCCTGAATTACATAAGGTGCGGAAGGCAAGGCGAGCCATCTGTCGTTCATGTTGAGATGGAGCATCCATGCCCGGGGGAAGTCCTACAAGAGTGTGCGCCAGATTTCATGACGTTCCTGAGGCGGTTGCGCCCACGTCGGAATGGGGAGGCATATGGCTTCGTTGACGTCCAGAATGCGCGGCACCTACTGACCTGCTTGATGCGTTCATTCGGGACACGGTTCGAGGAGGACGCATCCTATCTCGGCGGACAGTGCTACAGAGCTGACGCCTGGGGCGGGGCGGCCAGAATCTGGGTGAGCAGCAATAAGTGCGACTTGCCTGAGCCCTACAATGAGTTCCAGACAAATCTCCGCTTTGCCTCTAACCCCGAGTGCAACTGGATACTGGAGGTGGAAATCCGTGAGGATCACCGAAAGAAACTCGAACGGCGGCTGGCCAAGATCCCATACAATGCAGTGCCTCTGCCCATTCGAGATCGGGGCAAGCCAGGGCAGATCCCGGAGCAACCGAACGGGTAGGTCCAGCTGACGCTGTACCCCGCCGCTCCGCTTTGGGCGCACCGGAGCTGACCTTGGCGTTCGGCCGGTACTGCGACTTGGAACGATAGCCTACTTGTCGAGGAGAAAGGGATGCCATTGCCAACCATTCATCACCCGCTCTTCGGCACACTCAAATGGGACTCTTCCGTCGAAACTTGGGGAGGGCGAGTTCGTCTCGCTTTCTTCGTGGGCCATGGCCTTCCCGAAAAGGGCGACCGCCCAGAGCGAGAGACCTTCATCAATCTCTACGACGAGAGCGGCCAGGGGCCATCGGCGGAGCAGGAGAACGCGCTCATATACCTCCTGGAGAATGAGACCGCCGTCGGCCAGGCAATCGTCCAGGCCGTTTTTGCCTGCTATCAGGAATTCTACGACGCGGAGCGAAAGATGTATCTCAGGGCGTTGCAGGAAAAGATGGTTCGACAAGATTCCTCTTCGGCAGAGAGAGAACTGGAGGAATTCCTACCGAAACTCGAATCGCCCGAGGGGCTGAAGAGGCTGATTCGCTTGCACGAGCTGTATTTCGAGGGCTCACCATGTGAGGAACCCCAAGGGGGCTTGGCCAGGGTCGGATGGTCTTTCGCGTGCACGTGGGACGAAGAGCACGGGCTAGGGGTCAGTACCCACAAGGACGTTGTCGAAGAAGTTGGCACAGATGACGTGGCATTTTGTCTTTAGACTCGCGAAGTACCCGAGGCGAAAGGCGCCGGCCTCGGACTGTCGTCGGCGGGCCGCGGCAGCTTAGGTCTTGCGTTCGGCTACATTCGAGGGAAAACGCCAAGCAAGAACGAGACTTTCCGCCAGAAAGTGAAAGCGAGCGACCGTCACCGTTGGCCGTGTGAACGGCGACCGGCCGGCGGCCATCGGCGGGATCATGACGGTACCTATCGGCTCGATATTTTCCTGTATGCCATGAGTTGAAGGTGGAGACATTTCGATGGACGAAACATCGCGTGAGACTTGGGCGTTTTGGGTTGGCCTCGTCGCGACATTGCTTCCCGGAGCACTCGTGTCCGGATTCTTTCCTGACTGGAATGTGCTTCCGGTCGCCGGCTGGGTGGCAATCGCGGCAATCGGATCGGCGATTGCCGGAGCGATCGCGACGCCGCTCACGGTACGCGGAGCGATATGCGGCTTGATCGCCGGCCTCGGCTGGATGCTCGGAATGTGGTTATATGTTGTCATCCGATCCTCACTCGCCGTAGACACTACGTTTTTCAAGATGGTCCTTCTTGTGATTGGAGGACTTCTCGGCGCGGCACCGGGGCTGCTCTTGTATGGTGTCTGGGCGCGTTGGCCGAACGCGTTTCTGACCGCGGGTGGTGCCAACGACCCGGCAATGGAAGCTCTTGAGGGAGGCATTTCCTGCGTTGACGCAGGTGATGTCGATTCGGCTATCGCCGCGTTCACGGAGGCTATTCGGCTCGACGCTCGATACGAGCAAGCTTGGTGCAACCGTGGCGGTACCTATGCCGAGAAAGGCGAATACGAAAAGGCAATCGCCGACTTCACAGAAGCGATTCGGCTGCGCTCATGTTTTGTCGAAGCGTGGTTTGGCCGAGCCTTCGCCTACTGCGAGAAAGGTGACTACGAAAAGGCCATCGCCGACTTTGACGAGGCAATTCGGATCGAGCCGATGGCCGGGCCGGCGCACTACTTCCGAGGCGAAGCCTACTTGCAGCAAGGCGATTTCGACACGGCCATCACAAATTACACGGAGGCAATTCGACTGGACCCAGAGTTTGCCGAGGCTTGGTGTGACCGGGGTGTCGCCTACGTGAAGAAGGGGGACCTCGACGAGGGCATCGCCAACTACAACGAGGCAATTCGTCTTGACCCGGACCTCGTTGAAGCCTACCGCAACCGCGGCATCGCCCATGGGAAGAAGGGCGACCATGACGAGGAGATTGCCGACTACAGCCGCGCTATTCGCGTGAATCCGAACTGCGCCGAGGCGTACAGCAGCCGCGGCGGCGTCTATGCCAACAGGGGCGACTACGACAAGGCCATCGCCGACTGCGATGTAGCGATCCGGCTGGATCCCAAACTGGCCTTGGCCTACGCCAATCGGGGCGGCGCCCGCACGTGCAAGGGCGAGCATGAGAAGGCCGTCGCTGACTGCACCGACGCGATCCGGATCGATCCGAAGCTGGCCTTAGCCTACAGTAACCGGGGCCTAGCCTGCCTGCACAAGGGCGAGCTCGACAGGGCCATTGCCGACTGTTCGGAGGCCATTCGGCTCGACCCAGGACATGCTTGGGCGTACTCCACTCGGGGCAACGCATACGGTGGCAAGGGTGAACACGACAACTCCGTTGCCGACTTCACCGAGGCGATCCGACTCAACCCGAAATACGCTGAAGCCTACTACAACCGGGGCTTTGTCCACCACAACAAAGGCGACTTCGACAAAGCCATCTCCGACTACACCGAAGCGATCCGGCTCAACCCGAATTACGCCCAAGCCTATGGCAACCGGGGCGCTGTCCACGCACAAACGAGCGACCTGGAGACAGCCGTCGCCGACTTGACCGAAGCCATCCGCCTCGATCCGAAAGACGCCATTTTCTACTGCAATCGTGGCGTCGCCTACGAGAAGAAAGGCGAACAAGCCAAGGCCGAAGCCGACTTCGCCAAGGCCAAGGAGCTTGGGTACGAGCCGGAATGATTCTGCAAAGGGGATGAACCATGAACTTGCAGCACACAGGTTGGTCACGGGTCGTATTGCTGCTCGGGCTGTCGGCACTCTCGGGCTGTGGACCATCGGAAGAAGGCCCAAAAACGAACTCGGGCAATCAACAACCGGCAATCGACGCTTACAATCGGGCCATGGGCCATGCCAAGAAAGGCGAGTTCGACGATGCCATCGCCGATTTCACCGAAGCGATCCGTCTCGATCCGAAGTACGCCATTGCCTACTGCGACCGAGGCGTCGTCTATGAGGATAAGGGCGAGGATGACAAGGCCATTAGCGACTACACGGAAGCGATCCGGTTGGATCCGACGCACGCCAGAGCCTACTACAACCGGGGCATCGTCTACTATGAGAAGGGTGAGCACGACAGGGCCATCGGAGACTACACTGAAGCGATCCAGCTCAACCTTCCAAAGGTCGAAGAAGCCTACGCCAACCGAGGCATCGCCTACGCGAAAGAGGGCGAGTACGACAAGGCCATCGCCGACTTCACCGAGGCCATCCGACTCGACCCGAACGACGCCGACGCCTACGCCGGTCGGGGCATCGCCTACCAACTCAAGGGCGACCAAGCCAAAGCCGAAGCCGACTTCGGCAAGGCCGAGGAACTCGGGTATGAGCTGTAATGATCCTTGAGAAGGGGATGAACGATGATCGTGCAACACACAGATTGGTCACGAGTGGTGTTGCTGCTCGTGCTGTTGATTTTCCTTGGCTGTGGGCCGTCGAAAGAACAACAGGCAGTTGACGCATTCAACCGGGGCGTTGCTCACGCTAACAAGGGCGAAGCCGACTTCGCCATGGCCAGGGAACTTGGTTACGAGCCGGAGTGATTGGCTTGAAGGCATTGCCATGAGTGAATCCGACCCGACAAGACCGAAACGCCGCTGTTATCAGTTCGGCTTGCGGACGTTGCTGATCGTGGTGCTCTTGCCCGAGCTGCTGGTCATCTCGGGCTGTGGGCCGTCTGAAGGAGAACGAACAATGGACACAGCCAACGAACAACAGGCCGTCGACGCATACAATCGGGGCGTTGACCACTTCAATCAGGGCGAGTTGGACAAGGCCATCGCCGACTTTACGGAAGCGATCCGGCTCAACCCGAAGCTCGCCGGTGCGTACTTCAACCGGGGCTTCGCCTACGTGAACAAGGGTGAGTTGAACCAAGCCGTTGGCGACTGGACCGAAGCGATCCGTCTCGACCCGCAATTCGCCGCAGCCTACTACAACCGGGGCCTCGCCCACCATGGCATGGGTGAATACGACGAGGCCATGTCCGACTTCACCGAAGCAATTCGGGTCGATCCGCAACACGCCGAGTACTACATGAGCCGTGCTGGAGTCCGCAACTGGAAAGGAGACTATAGCGAGTCCATTGTCGACTGTAATGAAGCGATCCGGCTCGACTCAGGAAATGCCTTGGCGTATTACAACCGGGGTGTTGCATATTTCAGGACGGGCAAGCCCGATGAGGCCATTTCCGACTTCACAGAGACGGTTCGGCTCAATCCGAATCTCGCCGAGGCGTATTACAGCCGGGGCGTTGTTCACTTGGAGCAGGGTGAAAACTACAAAGCCATTGCCGACTGTACGGAGACCATTCAGTTCAGCCCAGGATATGCTCGGGCGTACTGCACTCGGGGCATCGCTCACGGGCGCGCGGGCGAGTTCGACAGGGCCATCACCGACTACACCGAAGCGATCCGGATCGACCCGAGTTACGCCGAAGCCATCCACAACCGGGGCATCGCGTACCGAGACAACGGCGACGAGGTCAAATCCGCAGCCGATTTCGCCAAGGCCAAGGAACTCGGGTACGAGCTGGAGTGATCGGATTGAAAGTGTGATCATGAACGATTCCCGCCCGCCAAAGTTGTAGCGAAGGAGGGGGACAGTGAACGGTTCACGCATCTGCCGGCTGGTCGCGTTGGTTGTGGGGCTGTTGACTTGCTGGGGATGTGTCAAACCGAGTCTGGAGGCGGAACAGCGGAACGCTCAACAGGCGAATAGGCCAAGATCGGAACCTACAGGGGCGGATCCCACAAAAGATGACGTCAGCAGCGGCGACGTTTACGATCTGGGGGCCCTGCAAGGACTGATTGGCGAATGGGAGCATGAGGCCATAGCCATCTTGCCAGATGGGGAGGAAGAAGTGTCGGTGGGTTCGGCAAGTATCCGGCCAGATTTGGGCGGGAGGTTCCTCGTAGGGCGTACTCGGCAGCACGATGGCGAGTCCGAAGCACTTCAAATATGGACGTTCTGCCCCGATCGCAAAACGTATCGACACTGGTACTTCCATTCTGATGGAGAAACTGTGGAAGGGATCGGCAAATACGACGAGTCGACGCGGTCACTGACATGGGAAACCGAGGCCGTTGATGGGATTGTCTATGAACGAACGGAACGCTTCGCAGACGAGGACACCTACTTGTGGAACGGAACCCTGACAGATCAAGAAGGCCTAGTGGTGGCTCGAATAGGAGGAAAGCTATCTCGTCGGAAGTGACGCTACAATTATCTCACCGACGATGGTGTCAAGAAGCTCCAGCAGGCGTTGCCGAACTGTAGACTTGTGCATTGACCGCTGACGTTGGCCGACCAATTGTCTCAGAAGCCCGTGGCACATATCGCCCTCTCATGGGGTGAGTACTCATGAATGCGTCGAAATGGGTAATCAGGCTTCTGGCTGTGGTGGCGGGGCTAATTATCTGCGGCTTCGCCGGGTTGGTGTGTGGCATCATCGGCTTGCTCTTTGGAATGCACTCTGAAGGATTCGTAAACTACGCCGAGGGCTTCACGTTTAACCAGGGCTACCCAGGCTACGAGGCGGGCGGCCGGTTGGGTTTTGTTGTCGGCTCTGTTGTCGGATGCATCGGAGCCGGTGCAACACTCGTGATTTCGGTCTTTGTGGCGAAACGACTGCCGAAATAGGCATGCCCGACATCTCGCGGTCGGCGGAAAAGCGATCGGTCCGATGCACAGGCGTCACACTCAGGACCTTGACATGAAAACTAGCCGAAAGCCTCGGAGAATACGCGTTAATTTCCGAGAACTCTTTTCGCGAGGAGGGAAGACAATGAGAGCGGCAAAGGTTGCTATGATCGCCGTGGTAGCGATGGGGATTGGGGCAGTGGGCGTGACTGCTGCCGTCAAGGCCGGTGAGCCGAAGGCGGACAAGCCGAGGTTCCTCGCGCCAGAACAGCAAAAGCGAATCGAGCTGTTGAAATCCAAAGGCCCGGAAGCATCCCTGACGATTCTCCCGGTCCGAGCTTCATGGCTCCCCTACAATTCCATGATCGAACGCGTGACCGAAGCCACGGGAGGGGTTCTCGAGTGGGAGGGTTTGAAGAACATCGCAGTCGGGAAGACTGTATTCAAGCCCGAGGATGAGACCGACATGGAACGTCTGGCCGTTTCTCTCGGTGAGTTTGTCAAGAAGAACCCAATCACAACGGACTATGCGTTGTACGTCCAGCACAATGGCCCGCGGCGTGGGCCACTGGTCGAGTTTCGAGTGGTTGTCGTGGATAAGACTGGCGCGCTTGTCTGGTCTGACCGCCAGACGCCGCAGGATGAAGCGTTCAAGCGTCTGGAAGCGGGAAAGCCAAGGGGGATGAATATGCTCCTGATCGAACGGCTCAGTCCGCTGTTCGGCCTCAATGAGGAAACCAGAAAGGCCGCCAAGCCTAAGACGGCTGGGGCGTATATCCTCAAGGGCCAGGAACTGTTCGCCGCCAAGAAGGTTGACGAAGCTCTCGAAGCCTTCCAGAAGGCGGCTGAACTTGAGCCGGACAACCTATACGCGAAGATGGGCCAATATGCGACTCTCGCAGCCCTGAACCGACCGGATGACGGGCTTGCAGTTCTGGACAAGTGGATCGAGGCCAAACCCGACGATCCGCAGCGTTGGGAGTGTAAGTTTTTCGCCGCGGCCGAAATACGACGCCCTGAGGTAGCACTGGAGACTTGTGACAAACTCATCCAACTCCAGCCGGCCGATGGCAGCCACTGGGTTGGCAGGGGACAAATGCTGGCGGCACTCCACCGGAACGACGAGGCTTTGAAGGCTTTCGACAAGGCGGTCACCCTGGCGCCGAAGCACGAGGCGGCCTGGGCCAACAGGGGGGAGATACTGGTCGGGTTCGGGAAGTACGACGAAGCGATCAAGTCGTGCGGCAAAGCTATAGAACTCCGTTCCACGTGGGCAGACCCATGGTACAGTCGTGCCAAGGCCTATGCTCTGAGTGGTGACACGACAAATGCCCTGTCCGACCTGAAGAAGGCCATCGAACTGCAGCCCGGCCGCAAGAGCAAGGCATCGAAAGACCCCGATTTCAGAAGATTTCACGACAACGCGGAGTTCAAGAACCTGACACAGTAGGCAGGCGTTTCGTCAGAGCAGCAAAAGCGAGGTTCAAACCGGGGACTTCGTTCTGTTCTGCAACGAGCCGGGACACTACGAACGGGGAGAATACGCACGGGTCGTCGTCAAATAGAACCATCAATCCGACCAGAACCAAGTCATTGACGTTCGAGAGGGGACGGGAATCATGGGCACTCGAATAGCACTGGGGTATACGATCATCGCTATGGCGATCATCGGAGCGAATCGTGAAGGGTGGGCAAGGAGATGGTCTGACGATACCGGACGCTACTCCGTTGAAGCCGAATTCGTCAGGATCCGGAATAGCGAGGTGGTTTTGCGTCGAAGCGACGGGACGATCCTCGCTGTGCCGCTGCACCGCCTCAGCAGAGGCGACCAAGACTATGTCAAAGACCTTGTCGCTCGCCAAAGTGCCGGGCAAAAGGCAGCGTCCGATCAGCTGAACCAAGGTCCGAGTGAGGTGGCGACGGAGGGCCGCCGCGCAATTGCGGCGGCACTTAAGAGACGGCAAGATTTCAGTATTCGGCAGATGCCGCTACGGGAAGCAATCGACAAGCTGCTTAAGCCGCAGGAGATTCCGTACCACGTCAACTGGCACGCCTTGGCCGACGAACTTGGGGTACGTGGCGACGAACTGGTTGAGTTCGGCGCGAAAGGGATCATGGTGCGCGACGCGCTGAATAAGCTGCTCGGCTCGCGCGACATGGCATGGTTAGTTCGAGATGAGGTGCTGTACATCACCGCACCGATCGACAGCGAAAGGGTGTTTAACAGTGAGACGATCGTCTACCGCGTAATTCCATCTCGGGCACGGATGGACTCTGTCGTCAGGGGCATCCAGAGCCGAGTGTTTCCCCGATCGTGGGACACAGTCGGTGGACCGGGACGCGCGGCGGCATTGGGTGACCGTGCGGTTGTGATCTTCCAGACTGCTACGGTTCATCGTGAAATCCTACAACGCTTTGGAAAGACGCTTGAGCCGGTGTATGCGACTCAGCGGAAGGCTCTTGAGCGTCCGCCGAAAGAGCCCCTGTCCCCGATGCGGGTTGTCGTTCAAGTCACGAAATGTAACTTCCTGAACGTCCCGTTGAAGGAGGCAGTGGCGGACTTGCAGGCGGCCCATGGGTTGAAGATCAAATTCGACACGGCTGCTTTGGACAATTGGGGCGTCTCGGTTGATTCTCCCGTCTCACTACAACTGGAGGGTGTCCGATTGGAATCGGCATTGAACCTGTTGACAGAGCAACTCGAATTGGGCTGGTATGTGGACGGGGAACACGTCGAGATCACTCACCGTGTCGACGCACAACAGAAGCTCTGGGACATTGTCTACGACGTGGGCGACTTAGTGAAGGCTGCCGGAGAGGATTCCCTGCCGTCGATCGAGGCGGCGATTCGCACAACGGTTCCTACACCCCTGGGGCGGCGGCAGCGGGCCGAACCGCGGGATCCCGTCCACTCAACCGGCGCCGGCAAATTAGAGGTTCGGGCGTGTTTCGCAGACCACCGCCGCATTGGTAGGCTGCTGGAGGATCTCCGCGCAGCCTACGGACTGACACCTATCGAGGACGACAAGGGAGCGAAAGTGCGATCCCGTCAATTCCACCGCGTATCGGCCGCCGTGGTAGGAAGTATGCCGTGGACGGCAGCATCATCCGTACAGAACCGGCAATTGCGGCCGGCGAAAGTTTGTATTTTACTCGGCCGGTTTCGGCCACTGGGTATCTCACGGGCAAATGCACCTACTACGTCGAGTTAGGGTGAACGCGTACCAATGAGAATATCAAGGCATTTCACTTTTCTGCTCGCGGGGTCGATCGTTTACGTGCTCCGCAAGGGAGGTCACGATGAGAAGCTGGTTCCAGATAGTCATGCTCTCGCTTTTGGTATCGGTCATCACAGCTCCAACGACTGGTGCCACATTCGGGGAAGAGACGGGGAGTAAGGCAAAGCCCGCAGCCGGCAGGGAATCGGCCGAATCGACCGCCGCGGAGCCTGCCGAGGGACGCGATGACGGACCACAGAAGTCGCCCGCCAGGACTACAGTTCCCGAAGAGAACCTCGAAGTACCTGAAAAGATGCAGGCTTGCGCGGCGAATCTGCGAAAGATCTACGCGGCGATCGAGGAATACAGGAAGGACAAGGAGAAACTGCCGGACTGGCTTTCGGACCTTGTGCCAGACTATCTTGAGAAGGAGGCATTGTTGTGCCGCAGCAGCCAACGGCAAAGGGCATCGTTTTGGCCTGACCCGAAGCTGCCGTGCAGCTTCACCTACGAGTTCTCGCCTGCGCGTCTTTCAGGCAACTGGGGCGCGGTCAGTGGCATGGTGTGTCGGGATTGGAAGGCTCGCCAGGTGAAGCTTTTCGGCGAGGTGGTGCCCCTGGTCCGCTGCAGGCATGGGTCGCGCGTGCTGAATTTGCCTGTGGGCGGTCAAGTCTATTGGAGCCCCGGTGATTGGGAACCTCTGTTCATGCCAGACTATCGCCGTGGTGATGAACTGCCACGCGATGAGCAGCCATTTGACTATACCCTGCCGACGGACGACGTTGACGAACTGTTCAAGTTCATCACCGATCTCAAGGAGTTTCGACCCGAAACGCCTCGCCAAACATCCGAGCACAGCCGGAGAGCCCCAGCGGCACTCAAAGCAGCTGCCTTGAGGATCTTGAAGCTGGAGGAGGATCAATGGTCGGAGCCGTTTCAGGCGGCTCTTCGTATTCTCCTGGAAGACCGCGTGCGCACGGTCCGCGGAGGAAACCCCGCGAGGCAACGAGAAACAGTCAAGTTCGTGAAAGATTTCCTCACAGCGAACCTCCAAGAGAAAAAACTGGATTCTCAGGACTGTGAATTGGCCATGTCAGCGGCAAAGGCGTTGGAAGACGCTGGGAATCACCACCTTGCGGTCGAGGCGTACGGGGAGTTCGCCAAGCTCATTACGAAGAGCGAGGATGAGACACTCCTAGAAACCGTGAAGGTCATGGAGGGAGCGGTTCGAAGAATCGAACTTGTGACGAGGGCTATGGCGCATGTAGAAGACGGCGAGTTTGAAAAAGCGATTACAGATTACACGGAAGTGATCGAGCACTATGCCCAGGACAGCATCTGGTACCAGCGTCGAGCCAACGCGTACGTGGCAGTCGGCGAGCTTGACAAAGCGATCGGCGACTACACAAAGGTGATCGCGGACGGACCGGACCGCGCCCAGAACTACATCGCGCGCGGCAAGGCCTATCGGAAGAAAGGCAACCTTGACGCCGCCCTTGCGGATTTCGGCGAAGCGATCCGGCTTCAACCCACAAATGCCCGCTGCTATTGCGCGCGGGCGCAATGCTACCTCCAGGGGAAAGATCTCGGCAGCGTCGTTGAGGACTACAACGCGGCCGTCCGACTTTTCTCGAGATACCACGATTTAGCGCTCGCCCGAAAAGAAGATATTCAGTCGGCGAACCAACACCCTCTTATCACCGGCGAGTCCCCATTCGGCCTCAAGGCGGCGCGAATCAGGACGACGGGGCAAACGCGCGAGCTTCTCTGGCAGGAGTTCGCGAGGCTGACGTGGCCGGACTTCCTCGTCTTCGACGGATATCAACCGGTCCACCGAAATCACCCGTTCTTGGTCTGTGCGCTGGCTCAAGTCCGTGGCGAGCTACGGCCGGGTTTTGTGATGCACAGCCTGGAAGTTGATGCGCTCCACGCGGAGTGGGATGTGTCGCTGCCGAAAGGGACACGGCTTCGCATCAACTGGGCGCTTACGGAAATGGCGGTCAGGACAACGACAAATGGTCTGGAATTCTCTTGTATCGCCACGGACAAAGAAGGAGTCGACCACGTCGTTGTGGAGCAGACGCTTAGACGCGGCGACAAGAAAATGT
>CAZURK010000147.1:22691-35546 GCA_964623055.1 uncultured Pirellulaceae bacterium | reverse complement strand
AAAAAAGACGGCCCAGACCAGCAGTTTCGATGCAGATTTCATGCGATTCTCTCCCACAACACGCGATACGAGTACCCTTGAGATCGATGTCGGAATTCGCGCAACTAGTTGTCAATTCAGAGTTTACGACAGAACTCAACCGTCAGTACTTGGCTCTAGATAGACCACCACCACAATAATAGAAGACGGTTGACCACGGCGAAGCGTTTTCCTGTCTGTGGTCTGATCGACAGTTGCAGCCACTACGAGTCGCGTGCTTCGGTTGGCTCCTGTTGGCGACGGCCAGGCACGTATCGCTCATCGGGCTGATCGTATTCGTCCGTGTCGATGACTCGAACGCGGATTTCGTCGCCGATCTTGATCTGTGGAGTGGCCCAGTCGACATGGCAGTTGCGATCGTCCGAAGCGACACCGCCTACGCAAAAGTTAATGCTATCCGGCCTACGACTGGCCCACGACAGGATGGTGGACAATACGCAATTCGTCGCCGTCGAGGCGGTACAAAGCCGATCGCCGTTTACCCACACTTCGAACGCGAGCATGCGAACCTCCTCTGCGTCCAACTGGTATAAGGATAGTCTTTGCTTATCACCTACAAGCCTCGAATTCGCGGTCTAGGACGCGTGTTTCCATTCGCTGTAGCCGGAGCTGGCGGTTGCTTGATCATCACGGCTCGTGCGAGTCCTCTTGCGCCGTCGCGCTTGCAGCAAGCACCAGAATCGCAAGTCCAGCGGCGAAAACGCAACCACAGGACCCCAAGAACTGCCCCGCCCAGCTCTCTCATTGCTGATTCCCTGCCGTGAAATGTCGGAAGTGCAGACGGCCGTCCGGCTCGGTGGTCTCGACGTGCCCGAATAGGAAAAAGCGGCCCGGGCCAACCGTTCCGGGAACGAACTCGAACTCGGACGAGTAAGAACGATCATCGATGCGTATCGTGACGCGTCCAGCCGACTCGCGATATGACCAATCGAATCGGATGCGATACCAGCGGTCGGGCTTGAAGGCGGGGCCAATCGAAAAGATCTTGGTCGCCCGGCCTTTGAACTGTGCGCCGTAGTTCCAGATCAGACAGCGCGGTCGGTCGCCTAGGTTGGCAAGTTCGATGCGCGACGAGGGCTGGGCGCGGATCGCCTTGCGGTCGCCACGGTCCGCCATCCAGCTCATGATTTCCAGGAAATGCTTGCCACCGCCCTTGGGTGCAAGATAGCCGGCATCGAACTTGACCTCCAACTCGACCGTGCCACTGTTGACCCGCTCTTCGCCGAGATACGTGCCCGTACCGTTGCGTTGGCCGAGAGTCCCCACGTCGCCGCCAAGTTCCCAAATCATGGCCGGTTTGCGCGTGTTCCATACTCTGTCGACCCACCTGACGTAGTGGCCTCCGCGAATCCGCGGCCAGCGTTGATCGGATGCTCTAGCGACTTTGCGGGTGGGCTCGGAAGTGGCAGGCTTTCGCTCGGCGTTTTCCGTTCGATGGTCTGCGGGTGGTTGTGTTCTTTCAGCCATCGCAGCGGGGACTGTGCCCAGAACTGTGGCCAACACAACTGCCGTTCTGTTGAGAGTCTTCACAACGCCATCTCCCTTTCTGGACTTCGGCTTCCCCACGACACGCCTTGTCACGGCTGCAATACGCTTAGCTTCAAATGAGAGCTGCATTCGGCCGATCGGTACACGCGATGTGTGGCCTTCTGGAAGTCCGCTTCGGTCGCATGGTAGATATCGACGAACTTCTGCGGATTGCGGCCAATGACTGGGAACCATGTACTTTGAATCTGAACCATGATCTTGTGGCCTTTGAGAAAGCGATGACACTTGTCTCGCAGGTCGAATTCGATTTTCGCGACTTGGTCGGGCACCATCGTTTCCGGTTCTTCAAAACTGTTACGAAACTTGCCGCGAAAGACCTCGCCGGCCAACAGCATTTGATAGCCGCCCATCTTCACCTGTCTGCCGCGGGGCGAGTTGTCTTCAGCAACCGGCGGATACACGTCGATCAGCTTCACGATCCAGTCTGCATCCGTTCCCGTCGTAGATACATGTACGCTGGCAATGATCGGGCCGGCGATCAGCACGTCTTCCTCTAACGGTTCTGTCTCATAGACCAGCACGTCCGGCCGGCGGGCGGCAAATCGCTGGTCTTCCACCATCCAGGTGTGCCCTTGCGTCGTGCGAATCTCCGCGGAAAACGGCACCGGCTTATCGGGATCGCTGATGAATTCATCCAGTGCACTGTCGGACTCGGCGGTCGGCGGCGTGAAGGACAAGCGTCCGTCGGCGTGCAGATACAGATTCTTCGTCTTCGCTTCTTTGGGCGGCCAGTGATCGTACGAACGCCACTGGTTCGAGCCAGTCTCGAAAACGATCGCTTCCGCAAGGTTCGGTCGTCCCTGGCCCTTCAAATGGTACTGAAAGAACGGCAGTTCGATCTCCTTGCGGTAGTGTTCCGATGTCTTGCTGCCGAAACGAATATCGCCCAACGACTCGCCGCTCCCGCCTGCCCAGCCGCCGTGGAGCCAGGGGCCGACTACCAGCGTGCTCTTGTTGTTCGGCACCTCCTTTTCGATCGTGTAGTAGATGCTCATCGGCCCGTAGAAATCCTCGGCGTCGAACCAGCCGGCGACGTTCAGCACGGGATGTTTGATATCCTTCAGGTAACGCAACGCGTCCCGCTTTTTCCAGTACTCGTCGTACGCACCGTGCTGCATATAGTCGTTCCAGGTAGGCACGCGATTCTTGAAGTATCGCTTGTTGACGTTCGCCACAGGACCCAGATCGAGAAAGAACTGGTATCCGTCCGGCGTGCCGTATTTGAATACCGGCTCGCCGCGCGTTTCGGCCGGTCCGGGCCGTGAGGCCGCGTTGAACGCCAGCCAATGGAATGTATACATCAAGCGAAACGCGCCGTTGTGGTGAAAATCGTCGCCGATAAACATGTCCGACGGCGACGCCTGCGGCGAGGACGCTCGCAGTGCGGGGTGGGCGTCCACCATGCCCATTACGGTTTGCCAGCCGGGATAGGAGATGCCCCACTGGCCAACCCGTCCGTTGCCGTGGGCGATATTGCCCAGCAGCCACTCGATCGTGTCATACGTGTCGGTGCTCTCGTCAGTATCTTTCGCTCCCTTTGGCTTCGGCTTGATGGGCTTCATCACCTCGAATTGGCCTTCCGATTTGAATTTCCCGCGTACATCCTGGTACACAAAGATGTAACCATCCTTGGCAAATTGCACCGACGGGCCCAGCGACTTGCGGTAATTGTCTGCCCCATAGGGAGCAATCGAATAGGGCGTGCGAAAGAGAAGAAATGGGTATTCCTTTTCTGTGTCCTTGGGCTTATAGACGATCGTATACAGCCGCACGCCGTCGCGCATCGGAACCATGTGTTCTGTCTTTGTGTAGTGCTGTTTGACGTCGAACTTCTCCCCAGCGGCAGTGCGGCTCCCGTGAGGCAGGATCCCGACACCGAGCAACAAACAGAAAACCCACTTTGCTCGTTTCATCGTTGATCTCCAATGCTTGAGTGCTGAGTTGGCAGTAGCTCAAGAGCCGGCGCATGAATCGGGTGTAAGGCAGTTCGTAGTACCGCCTTCAGGCGGTCTTCCGCGACGGCATCTGTATCGGGACCGCCTTAAGGCGGGACTACGAGCTACTTTGCGATGCGGGCCATGAACGTTCCTCCAATTCAAGGCGTCTTGGAAGCCAGCTTCTCTGCCTGGTACCCACCTCGCGCAAGGTCACGAAGGTAGAGAACACCGAAAACGACGGTCAATAGAATCGACAAGAAGGCGACCCTTCGGAAGGAGATTCTTCCTCCATAGTTCTCGGCGGGCCCGAGTAGCTCCTTGGCTGTCCCGGCTGCGCGGGATTTCGGCGCCGCGGTGATGGCACTTCGCAGTGCATTGGCGGTGTCGGTTTCCGGCAGGGATCCCGCGCGTTTGGTGACGTCAAGGACCTCTTGTGCGTCGTCAATGGCGCGTTGAATATCCTCGCTGCTTTTGCCGTTTGCTTCGGTCTTCAACGCCGGGTAATTCTCGACAACACGCTCGAGGCACGCAACGGTTTCCTGGACAGTCAGTTTCTCGTTCAGATGACGGTCAGCGACTCGGCCCATCATCGGCGCGGTAACCAGTCCCACGGAAACCATACCCGTAGCACCCATCACGGCCAAAGCCAAAGCGCCGCCTTTGGGAACTCGCTCCGAGGTGACTCCGATCATTGTGGGCCAAAAGTAGGATACCCCCACGGCAAATACGGTCCCGGCGGCAATAGCCATGGCCAGGGTCTCGGCGTGGCTGAGCCAGAACAGCCCCAATCCGCTCAACACAGCGGAACAGAGCAGGATTCCCGTGGGAGAAAGCCGGCGTCCGACGGGGCCGGCAAAGTACCGCAGCACCGCCATCAACAGGCTGATCCAGACCAACACCACGATTCCGGGGATGCCTGCCGATTCCAGGACCGCAGGCACCCAGCGATTCGGCCCCAACTCCACGGACGCGGTCATCATCATGCAGACGAGAAGGACCAGGAATAGAGGACGGAAGAACGTCTCCTTGAACATCTGCCCGAAGGAGACGCCAGACTGGACTCTCTCCGTGGCGGGAAACCTCTGTCCCAAGAAAAACACGCCGTAGGTCAGCGCCGGCAGTAGAATCAAGGCCAGCTTGACCTGCCAAGTTCCGATCGACAGTTCATCCAGGACAAACGCGAGCAGCCCGCCAATGACAATTCCACCAGGAAACCAGAGATGGAACTTGTTGAACATCTCTGTCTTTCGGTCGGCGTAAATCGTTGCTACCAACGGATTGCAGGCTGCCTGCACCAAGCCGTCGGCCATGGACAGCGTCAGGGCACCGGCGAACAGCATGGCGAATCCGTTGGCAAAGATCATCAAGAGTGCTCCGGCAATGTGGCCCACAACGGCCAGACGCAACACCAGTCTCATACCCACGACATCGCACAGCGAGCCGAACGTGAGGATCGTGACCGTGAAGCCCCACATGGCCGCCCCGCCGATCCATCCGACCTGTTCATTGGTGAGCACGAAGTGCTCTTTCAACGGCCCCATAACGGCGCTGATCGCGACGAACGTCATCGCGCTGGCGCCCACGCCGAAACAACTCCCTACAAACAACCTCTTCCGATTGATTCCCGCCAAACCACCAACGTCGTCTCGGCCCACTTCTGAACTCATGGCTGCGCTTCCTTTCCCATAATCATACAGGTGGATACTCTCAGAACACGAGCGGGGAGAATATCACAACCAGCGTAACGATCAGCAGGACGAACAGACACCACCAGGTTACGATGCTGGTGTGCCACCGTGTACCCAAGTCGCCGAAGATGTTCAGCTTTTTCCAGTTCAAGATAAGTTGATCGGTCACCCGCTCCGCAGCCGGACGTGGCGTGGCCAAACTGACCGCGATGCACACCAGAACGCAGAAGATCCAGTTGATGGCTGCCTGATTGGCGTAGGGTTCCATCCAAACCGGGTGGGATTCGACGAGGCCCACGTACAGCTTGATCGCAATTCCTAAGGCAAAGCCGCAAAAGACGGCCGTTGTGGCACCGATGGCATTGATCCGTCGCCACAGAATGCCCAGCAGGAAAACGGCGGAGAACGGCGGGGCGAAGAACGCGTATAGCGTTTGGATGTAGACAAACAGGCTCTCGCCGAGGTGTCCGATGAATCCGGCCAGAACGATCGCCACCAACAGTACAATTACAGAGGTGGCGATCCCCACCTTGACCAAGTGGCCGCTGGAGGCGTTCGGTCGAAATAGTTGTTTGTAGATGTCCAGCGTGACGATAGTGGCCGTCGAGTTGAGCACAGAATTCACCGTCGATTGGATGGCCCCGAACAACCCGGCGAGCACGAGCCCCCGCAGCCCGATTGGGACGAGCGCCTGTACCAGACTTATGAACGTTTGGTCGGCCTCTTTGGGGATCTCTTTCCACGGCAGCAGCATTACCTCGGGGTGCTTCGCGAAGAGGATTAAGCCGGGGATGACAATGATCAAGGGCAGAGACACTTGCGTGAATCCAGCCAGAACAATGCCCATCCGCGCATGGTACGCGTTTTTCGCGCCAAGCACTCGCTGGATCATGAACTGGTTCAACACGTTGTACCAGATACTCACGGTGAAGACGCCGAACAGCAGGTTCGTCCAAGGTTGAAGCCTGTGCGTGACCGGTTGAATGACGGACAGGCGGTTGTATTGATCCGTGTGGACGATGTTATTCGCCGTGTGCTCGACGGCCTGTTGCCATTCGCCTCCCGAGGCCCGATTGCGCTCAATCATCACGCGGAATCCGTCGACCGGAGATCCGGAATCACCGGCGAGCATCTGCAGCCCGAGGATCGTGACCAGCACTCCGCCCAGGATCATGACGACGACCGTGAACAAGTCGGTCCACGCCACCGAAGAAAGTCCGCCGTAAATCGCCCAAGTTCCTGCGACAACACCCAACAGAATGATGGCGTACCAGAGGTCCCACCCGAACAACTTGTTCAGCGCCAAGCCACCGCCGTACAGCACTGCGGCCAAAAAGGCCACAACGTTCGAGAGCACGGTCACGAACGCAAAGAACTGTCGCAAAGTGCTGTTGAACCGCTGCTGGAGAAACTCGGGAATCGTGAAGACCTTCGAGGCGAGCAGAAAAGGGATGAAAAGCCAAATCAAGAACGAAAACGATAGGACGTTACCCCAGCACGACATGGCCACGCACTGGCCATAGATGAACGCCGCGCCGATCATGCCGATAAAATGTTCGCTGCTGATATTCGACGCAATGAACGATCCGCCCACCACATACCAAGGCAACTTACGTCCAGCCAGGAAGTAATCGTTGGCACTCGTCCTTTCTCGCCGACCCGCCCAGTACCCAATCGCCGAGAGAACGACAAAAAAGGTCCCGAAGGCAAGATAATCCCAGAAGGTCAATTCAAACTGATTAAGACCGTTCAACGCCCCCTCCGCTCCCAGAGCCCGCTGCCCAAAACCCGCGTAGGTTATGCTTCAGCATATCATCCCCTCGTTCCCAAACGCTCATTGCCCGACAGTTGCACAATGATCTTGCCCCAACATGATTTTGCTCTATCCCTATCGAGCAAAATGATTGTCGGGCAAAATCATTCGAGTTCGCCTGTGGTGAAGCAGTCAACAGCCACCCTTCCGAACGTCACATCGCCTCCAGCGTTTCCAGCGCGGCAGGCACGGATTCTTCCCATCGAGGCGGAACGTCCTCACTAATCATCAAACAGAAGCGCCGGGGCCCAGCATCGCGGACCATCTTCTGAATCCGTCCGACCAGCGTCGCCCGATCCTCCTGGTACCATCCCAACGGCGGATGCAGCCAGAGAAACTTGCCCGGCCAGCAAGCCCTGGCTTCCGCCACCGACATGTCGCCGTCCGGCGGAGGAGTGAAGGAGTCGATCCCGTCGATGTCCAAAGCTGCAATCTCGTCGGCAACCGTCCGAAGCTTTCCGTCGTAATGGACCAGCAACCGCTTGTCGGCATTATCGAGAATCTCCAGAATCTGACGGTAGATTGGCACCACGTGTTGCTGGTAGCGCCGAAGCCCGATCATTTCCACCGCAAGGTTTTCCCACAGTTTGATGTATCGTGCCGGCCCCTTGGCAGCCTCGCGGAATTTCTCCAGGGTGAGTTCCGTCATCAGTTCCAACAGTTCCATCAGCTCGGGCACTTCGTCGGCCAGATCCATGGCCAGCCGCTCGGGCCCGGCAAAGTCGATTTGGACCTGCAACAGGGGCGTCCGGCGAATCGGCGTCCAGCCGAGTTGACCGACCGTTATTCCGCTATCACCGATCTGTTGTTCAGCTTGCCGAAAAGGTTCCGAGGTCGCAGAGTACCGCGTACCCTCCAAAGCCCGATGCATGATCTGATAATCTGCCGGCGTCTTGATCAGGAACTCCTGTTGCCATTCTCCG
Source organism: uncultured Pirellulaceae bacterium (assembly GCA_964623055.1). Taxonomy (GTDB): domain Bacteria; phylum Planctomycetota; class Planctomycetia; order Pirellulales; family Pirellulaceae; genus JADHUC01. Next base: position 27,598 of record CAZURK010000147.1, on the reverse strand, counting down.
AGAAACCATTCGTGCAACTCGCCGCGGTCCGTGATCCATCGCACGTCCCGACGGACTCGACCGTCGATTTCCTCAGTTGTCTCGACAATCTGGACATTCGGTCGCTCGGTTCGTACGAGATCCGCATGGGCAATCTGGCCCAGTCCCAGGTCGAAAAGCCGCTGCCAGTCGATCGGGCGATTTTGGACAAACCAGTCGTAGACGGCATAGACCGGCCGTTCGACGATCTCGCCGGCAAGTGCTCGTTCGAACCGTCCGCGGATGCTCTCTGGATCGCAATCGCAACCGGGTCCACGTTGATCGCCCACGGCAGGCTCCCTGATCTGGAATCGACGGCAACGCCTGCAGCTACGACCGAATGAGCAGAGGGGATTTGCGCGAACGCTCGTACAGATCTCGCCATTTCGCGGTGCCGTCGTCGGGCAATAGCCGAGTCGCCACACCGCGCTCGTAGAACGGCACGATGTCAGGTTTCATGGCGGCGTTCAAGACGAAGTTCACTCCGCCCAGATGATTGAAGTACATCCTCTTGCCGTCCGGCCAGATTGCCTCGACCAAGCGCGGCGGATCGGGGCGCCGTTCGGGTTTGTCAACTCGGAATCGCTTCACCGCGTCCCAGTCGATTTCGTATCCGAGTCCCGCACCGGTGGGCACGGCTGCGAAGCCGTCTTTCAGCTCAATCGGCTTTGTCAGCATTTGGTGTGTGTACAGTTGATGACAATTCACCGCCGGCCAGGTCGAATGGCTCGTCACAGCGCCCAGATGAAGCGACCACGCCGCGGTGATCCCCGTCCCCACCAACTGCAACCAGAACGGCATATCGGCCATGGCCGCAACGTGGGCCTGCCGCATAACGCGACTTGCCCCGCCGCTGATAACGAAACCGTCACAGACCTTTTCCTTGATCGCGATCTTTGGTGCGGGGGTGCCGTAGTGCATCGCCACCTTCACTCGCGTGGCCTTGCGGATGGCCTGATTACCGGGGATGTCTCCTTGCGGGATCGGGGACTCGTAGATGTCGGTCTGCGGGTATTTGGCCAAACCTTTGACGATGCTCATGCCCTGCTTGGCATCCAGCAGTGTGCAATTGAAGTCCATGTCGATCTTGAATTCCGGTGGGACTTCCTTCACGGCGGCGTCCATTTGCTCGTAGATGTCGAACCAGGGTCGGCCTTTCGTCTTGTACGCCATATAGCCTTGCCGGTACGCCTCTTTGCACTCTGCGGCCATATCTTCGGGATAAGTGTCGATGTTCCACCAGGACAGCGGGGTGCGCTTGTGGACCTGATCGCCTAGCAAGCGATGGATCGGCACATCGCAGGCGCGGGCAACCGCGTCGAACAAGGCCATCTGCAAACCGGCCCCTAGCGAGTCGTCCCACATGATCGTAGCGGCGTTCTTTCCGTGCGCGCGTTCAACGTGCCTATCGGTCGTTTGGCCCCACGTGTAATACAACAGTGTCTCGCCATGACCTTGGTGCCCGCCTTGCAGGTGGACGGTCAGTATCTCCGAGTATTTCCAATGCGGCAGCTCACGCGCCATGTTGCGATCGGGGACTTCGCGGTATGGCACTTTCACGGTAACACGATCAATGCGAGTGACGGTAAGATCGCTGGATGGCGGCGCCGCAATCGTCGGTACACCGCGCAACAGACCGCCCACCGCGACGCTGGTCAGCCCCGCCTTCAGGAACCGTCGTCGATGGATTCTGGTCGTGGAAGCCCGTCCGTTCGTCTGAGTGGCCGTCATCGCAATATCCAATCAACAAGAATGTGAGGTCGCAAGCGAAACCATCGTAACAACTGGCGAGCACCCACGCCACTTTCTGCACTTGGCCACGGTCATTTGACCGGCTGGTGTCGCTCTGTCTCACTTCGGAAAATACTCGTTTCCGTCGTAGTAGTTCACTCCCGCCTGCTTAAGCCTTGCCAAGCCGAGGGGCACGCGCCGCAGGAAGTCTTCGTCCTCGCGTAAGCTGGCAGGCGACCAAACGACTTCGGCCATGGCAAATAGGCGTGGAAAAAGCAAATACTCAACGTCGGCCGACGTGGGCAGGTACTCACTCCACAAGCAGGCTTGGCTGCCCAACACGTGTTTGGCGTGTTCGGCGCTCATGCCGCGCGTGGGCTCGAAGTGGTAGACTTTCATCAGCGGGAGGTAGCCTGTGTGTCCGGGCCCTTTCCGTTCGGTGTGCTGCATGTAGTTGAAATAGGTCTCGCGGTTGGGGACCATCACGACGTCGTGGCCCGCCTGGGCGGCCGTGATGCCGCCGGCTGTTCCCCGCCACGACATGACGACCGCGTTGGGCGCCAGTCCCCCAGCGATAATCTCGTCCCAGCCCACCAGCAGCCGTCCCTTGGAGGCCAGGAACCGCTCCACTCGCTTGGTAAAGTAACTCTGTAGCTCGTCTTCGTTCTTAAGTCCTTCCGCTTTCATGCGTGCTTGGGCGTAAGGGCTTTCCTTCCAGCGATCGCGCGGCACTTCGTCACCGCCACAGTGGATGTAGCGGCCGGGGAACAGCTTGGTCACTTCGTCCAGAACCCCTTCCACAAAGCGGAATACCTCCTCCTTGCCCGGATCCATCACTTCCTTGGAGATGCCCCACCTGGTCCATACTTCGAACGGTCCCCCGGTACTTGACAACTCCGGGTAAGCGGCCAGTGCCGCTTGGCTGTGACCGGGCATACTGATCCCAGGCACGATGGTAATGAACCGCTCGCGCGCGTAGTCGACAATCTCGCGGATGTCGTCCTGTGTGAAGTAGCCGCCGTAGCGCTCTTGATCGCCGCGGCCGTCAAAATAATGTTTTCGTGTCCCCTTGCGCCACGCGCCGATTTCCGTCAACCGGGGATACTTCTTGATTTCGACCCGCCAGCCTTGGTCGTCGGTCAGGTACAGATGGAAGACGTTAATCTTGTATGCCGCAATGTAGTCGATGTACCGTTTGACGAATTCCTTGTCGTGGAAATGTCTCGCCACGTCCAAATGCATCCCGCGCCAGCGGAAACGAGGACGGTCTACGATCCGCACGCACGGCACGGTCCACGCCACGCCGTTCACCGGCTGTGGGGCCTCGATCTCTGGAGGGAGTAGTTGTCTGAGCGTCTGCGCGCCGTAAAACACGCCAGCCGCGCGCCGGCCACAAATGGTCACACGATTCGCTGCGACGGTCAGCCGGTAGCCTTCGTCGCCGAATGCTTTCTCGTCGTCAACAAGCCGCAGCAGGATGGCCGTGCCGGTGGCATCCCGATCGGGCGACGAATCCACGTTTAACCGGTAGCCGGTCGCGCCAGCCAGAAAATCGGCCAGCCATCGCCCGATCCGATCTACTTCAGGGTTTCCCGGCTCGACGAGAATTGTAGTTTGTGGGCTGAGGGTGAACGTCCCCTCGCACATCTCGACGGACGCAGGTCGGGGAATGACGCACAGGTCCGACTGCTCAGCAGCCGCCATGCTCGAAATACCCAGCACAAGAACAAGAGGAGGTATGAAACGCATGACAACGACTCCCATGTGACGTGGCTTTTCGGTTTGTGAACGATCCGGCTCCGTGCTGGTACGTCAATTAACTCGTTGTGTACGTTGGCCGTCCAAGGCCGACGCGGCTTGGCCGGCTCTGGAAAGCCATCCTACCAACATCAAATCCAGCTCTGTGTTACTGCGAGTCATGGCGATTTCTTCGTATGCACCACGGGTTCAATTAGCTTCTCGGCCTCGCGCAGGAAACCTTGCGATTCCGCATCGTCGGCCCAGCGTACCTGTTTCATCTCTTCCCGCAGCCGGGCCAGCAGCTCGGCGGCCTTGTCCTTCTCGCCGAGTTGGTGATGGGCCATGGCCTGGAAGGCGATGTCGGATGGGAGCGAATTGCCGGATCGCTTCGAGTTGAGCTCGTCGGAACGATGGAGCGTCCGGAGTGACTCCGCGTACTGGCCCACGCGGTACAGGGCGACGCCCAGCGTGTTTAGGAAGGTGCCTTCGTCCGGCGCCATGCGGCAGGCATCCTCCGCGCGACGCAGAGCTGCGCGGTATGCTAATTTGGACCGGTCAGGTCTGGCGACCACCCAGCTTGCGTCGTTGTGCGTCTGGGCAATTCCCTGCTCCACAAGCTGGATTGCCTGTTGCCGGACCGGCTCGGTGATTGTCGTATCGCCGGTGACCCTCTGGAGTACCTCTTCTCTGGGGAGGCGTTCAGCCAATAACCGATCCGCCAGCCGTGTCGCAGCCTGCAGGAGAGATGCTTCCCAGTAGTCTTCTGCCCACTCCAGCGCCTGCTGCCGGACCGGCTCGCTGGTCGTCTTGTCCGTGCGGATTGCCTGAAGCAGCTCGTCGTGCGAGCGCACCTTGGCACAGAGAAAGCTGAGCCGTGCGCGTGCCTCACACTCCGCTTTCAGTTTCGGCGTCCACGGTCGTGCATCCAACACCTTCACCGTATTGTCCGTACTGGCCGAGGCGATCCGTGTCCCGTCCGGGCTGAACGACACGTTAGCGTGTCCTTTCAGCGTGAGCGTCTCCTGGCCCGTGACGGTATCCCACAGCTTCACCGTCTGGTCGGAACTGGCCGAGGCGATCCGCGTCCCGTCCGGGCTGAACGACACGCTACCGACACTGCTAGTGTGTCCTTTCAACGTGAGCGTCTCCTGGCCCGTGACGGCATCCCACACCTTCACCGTCTGGTCCCCACTGGCCGAGGCGATCTGCTTCCCGTCCGGGCTGAAAGACACGCTGCCGACATAGCTTGCGTGTCCTTTCAGTGTGAACACCTCTTGGCCGGTTGCCGCATCCCATACCTTGAGTTCTCCAACAAGCTTGTGGGTCTTCGAATCGCGTCCTCCACCTCCGCTGACGATCCGCGTCCCGTCCGGGCTAAACGCCACGCTGCGGATAATGTCAGTGTGTCCTTTCAGTGT
>CAZURK010000147.1:0-22591 GCA_964623055.1 uncultured Pirellulaceae bacterium | reverse complement strand
GTGTCCTTTCAGCGTGAATACCTCCTGGCCGCTCGCCGTATCCCACACCTTCACCGTCCGGTCGTCACTGGCCGAGGCGATCCGCGTCCCGTCCGGGCTGAAAGACACGCTACGGACATGGTCTGTGTGTCCTTTCAGCGTGAGCGTCTCCTGGCCCGTGACGGCATCCCACACCTTCACCGTCTGGTCCCAACTGGCCGAGGCGATCTGCTTCCCGTCCGGGCTGAAAGACACGTCCGTGACATCCCTAGCGTGTCCCTTCAGCGTGAGCACCTCCTGGCCGCTCGCCGTATCCCACACCTTCACCATATTGTCCCAAGTGCGCCAGGCGATCCGCTGCCCGTCGGGGCTGAACGACACGCAGCTAGGAAGGCGAGTGAGTCCTGTCAGCACAAGCCTCTCCTGCCCCGTGGCCACATCCCACACGGTCAGCGTCCCATCGGAACTGGCAGAGGCAATCTGCTGCCAGTCTGGACTGAGAATGTGTCCTTTTAGCGTGAGCACCTCCTGGCCGGTCGCCGCATCCCATATCCTCACCGTCTCCCGGTCCAGACAGGCAATCCGCGTCCCGTCCGGGCTAAACGACAGGCGGTGGAGAATGTCCGTGTGTCCTTTCAGTGTCATCAGATCGCTGTGACAAAGGCGGTCCAAGTAGTGCCATTCGAACCCACGAAAGTCGCGTCCGCCAGTGCCTTCCGGACGCGTGGCGTTCAGCCGATCAAGAACCCGCCCGACTGCTGGAATCTCCCAGTCGCGCTGAGCGAGGTTCATTTGGGTAGCGTAGTAATGGCGATAGGCGCGGAGGCTTTCCCGCTCCGCTTCACCTCGCAGCGCGGCCTGCTCCCGCGCGTTCTCCGCCTGCCTGTAAGCCACGATCGGCCCGCCGATACCGAATGTCAGCAACAGCAGGGCCACTGCCGCCCACAGGCCCGACAACGCCGGCTTCCGCTTGCACCACCGCCAAGTCCGAGCCATCGTACTGATGGGACGAGCCCGGATCGGTTCCCCCTTCAAGAAACGCTGCAACTCGTCGCCCAATTCCGCCGCCGACTCGTAACGCCCAGCAGGCCCTTTCTCAAGACACTTCAGGCAGACCGTCTCCAAATCTCGCGGGACCGTGGCGTCCAGTCTCCGAGGGCTTTGAGGCTCGTCCTCGATCACTTGTCTAAGCAACATCCGAGCGGTGCCGCGAAACGGTCTGTCGCCGGTTAACAGTTCGAACAGGACCACGCCGAGCGAATAGACATCCGTGCGCCGATCAACCTGGTGCGCCTCGCCTTGGGCTTGCTCGGGCGACATATAGGCAGGTGTGCCCAGGATGGCACCCTCCACGGTCATGGTGATCTCGCCCGCCTCGCGCTTGGCCAGCCCAAAGTCCATGATGTGTGGCTCGCTCGCCACGTCCATCATGATGTTCGCTGGCTTAAGATCGCGATGAATCACACCCTGCTCGTGTGCGTAGTGAAGTGCTTCAGCGACCTTGACGCACAGTTTAGCGGATTCGCGGCGGCTCAGTCGTCGCTCAGCCAGCCGCTTGTCCAGCGATTCTCCTTCGATGAAATCGCTGACAATGAAGATCGTGTCGTCTTCCACGCCCACTTCGTGAACGCTGACGATGTTTGGATGTTGAAGCTGGGCCGCAGTACGGGCCTCGCGCAGGAACTGTTCGGTCTCTTCGCGCCCGATGTTGCCGCTCCGCGGGATCTTGACGGCGACAATACGATCAAGTTGCGTATCGCGTGCTTTCCATACCGCCCCGAAACCGCCGACACCAAGGCGTTCGGTCAACTCGAAGTGACCAATCCGTCGTCGACGCTCGGCTTCGGTGCCCGTTCCCGCCTGGTAGTCAAGCGTCTCGTCAACGGCCAGCGTGAACTTGCTGCCGCATGAAGGGCAAGTGATCTCTTCCAGCGCATCATCGTCGACCAGTTCGATAGGATTGTGGCAATGCGGGCAGCGGACGTGCAACCCACTTGGCCGCCCCAACGTGCTGTCCGGCGCTTCATCTTCGCTGACCATCGGCACCAGCTCCCGCTACTGGCAGGGCAACCACCGGCAGAGCCGGTGACACGAGGAACGCCCCCAAAAGGGAGCGAGAATAGGCTCATCTGACCCCAACGGGGTCAAAACAACATAGCCCAGGGTAAGCGCGGCCGGCGCAGCCGTGGAGCGCCACCCTGGGTGACTGAGAATAAACGACCCTCAACCCTGAAAGGGTTGCACAAAACGATGACCATTGTGGAACCCTTTCAGGGTTCGGAGGATTCGATTGATCGGATACCCAGGGTGGCGCGGCTGCGCCGCTGACCCTGGGCTATGATCTTTAACCGCTTCGCAGTAACAAAGGAACGGCAGAACCAGATCAATTCTCACCGGCGGACCCGGTGCCTTCATACCGAGTGAGCACACCAGTCGGCTTATTCGACTGAACACGTGAGCCGCAGGTTGTCGAGCCGACGGTGCTTATTGTATCCTCTAACGCCTCCATATGCACACGTCATGGCGAAGACGCCTTGGCTTCTTGGTGCGTGAGGGTGTCATTCCTTGGTCGTGTCGAACACAACCTGGCCTCGCTTTGTCATCCTGACTGGCCGGCCTTGTTCGTACCACCAGCGGCTGTACTCCGTGCCGCGGCGATCTTCGCGCGTGTAGTAGCGGACGTATTCCGTCTTGAATCCGTCCGGGCCGTAGAACTCCTCGCTGGCGAGGTACCCTTCCGGAGTCGTGTAGGTTCGTTTCTTCAGCTTACCGTTTTGGAACTCCTGGCGACGGATCGGCTTGCCTTGCTCGTTCAGATCCACTCGACAGATTCTCTGTCCGTTCACCCATTCCTCGTGGGCGATCACGCCATCGTGCAGGTGTTCGAGCTTCATCGTCGCTTGCGGAGCACTCATGGCATCCGCTCGTGAAACCATCTTACCTTCGACTTGCCAGACCGGCCGCGTCCATGCGAAATCGTCAGGCTTGCCTGTAAGGACGCGTCCTTCGTTGCCCGTCTGAATGTCGAGTGGGAGGCTCGGCGGGCTTTCCAGCCCCGACCATTCAACCGCGATCGCGGTGTACGCGCCTGGTATCGGCAAGGCGAAAGTGGAACCCGGCTGGCACAGGCTCTCCGTCACGGGGCGACCGTTGCACAGAATCCGATAGCCCCGCGTCTCCCAGTGGCTCTCGCCGGGAATCAACTCCACTCGCTCGTCTCTGAGTTTGAGGTGAGGCGGGTCGGGCAGTCGCGTCACGACGACGTAGCAGTCGGCTTGGCGCTGGTACAGCAACGGGTTGGTCTCAGCAATACCGGCGCGGACCATCGAGGCATCGGGTCTGGTACGCGCTTTGTCCTGCTCGGAGAGTACGAACGCCGACAGTGGGAAGATGACGCGGACTTTGCGCACCATGTCGGGTGCCGGGCGCGTCCCGTACTTGCGCCGCGTCAGGCCCTCGAAAGTCGTGGCGGTTTTCTTCCGGTATCCGACCACCTCGTAGCGACAGACCACATCACCAGACTCGGGGAAACCGTCCGTGCTATCCACGTGGATCACATCGGGCTGTTGGAGATTGTATTTTGTGACTCTCGCGGTCGGCGAGTTTTCGATATCGCGAGTCGAGTGGTAATGGATCTTGGTACCGTCTGGGCTGCCTTTGGGGTCGATGTCCATTAACGTCGAATGGTCGCCTGCCATCGGGTAGATGATGTTCGAATACGGGAAGACCACCGGCCACGCGTCGCCGCTGCGCGTGTCCACAAAGGTGACGTTGCCCCCGCAGATGTAACGTCCCGACTTGCCGCAAGGGCAGATGTCGCCCACGCTGCCCCACGACAGCACGTCCAAATCGCTGGGGAACGGCTTGTCCCAGGGCCGGCCACAGACCTGTCTGTTGCCGATCAGCAGATAGCGTCCATCGCCGCTCCAACACTGGTGGCCGGCTTGGCACATCACTGAGCCTGTTCGCTGGTTCGATCCGTCCAGGTCGAACAGAGCCCGGTTCCTGCCGTACACGTCGTCGTTCACGTCCTTGGCCCGGACCATGATTACGGGATAACGCGGGTTGACGTGTACATAACCGTGCATGTTCGGCGCGCCTTTGATCAGTTCGATTCTGCTGTTGGGCTCGTTGCGCACCCGCACCGTGATCATCTCGGGCTTTCGTCCCCGATACCGCTGGACTCCGTACAGCCAGGTGTCGGTGGCGTCCAAACTGCCAGGCCCCTCCATCCCGTGCGTGATCACAACCTTCTCGCCCGTGTCCGCGTCGTAACGAATGACCTGCGTGCCGGTCTCGTACGGCGGCGTGCCGTCGCCGGTATAGTGGCAGTAGAAGAGCCAGTTGTGATTATTGGCCCAGCGAGGGTTGATGCCCTTGTCAACTCGCCGGTCCTCGCCCGTCAAGAGATCGACAACATGCACCTCGGCCGATCCCTTCCCGCCGGAACCCTTGTCGTCTCCCCAATGCGTGTAACACGTGTAGCGTCCGTCGCCGCTCCAACATTGAATGTTGTGGTAGTTCCCCTCGTCGCGAATGGCCGCATCGTTCGTCAGACGCCAGATGCCCAGGTTACGAGCGCCGGGCTGATCGAGCGTGAATCTGTGGATCTCGCCGTCAGCCGGCACGGCAAACACCAACGCGATACTCAAACCGGCAACCGAGCAAACCGTTGCCCTGCGACCACGAGGACCGAGAGGCGACTTCGAGCCGTACGTCTTTGTCATCGTCGTTTCTCCAATGTGCATGCATTTTGGAGTGCTGCGACTTGTCGTAGCTTTCCTTTTCGGCAGGCGCTGCTCAGGAAGCGAGCGTGGAACCTGCCAGTGGGGTCAAAAAAATCCAAAGCGGCGACGAGTCGCCGCACTCCAGGTTTTAGCTGCGGTCGAAGGCCGCGCCAAGGTTTGCGTTTCTTTGCGAAATCGCATGATCGCCAGTTTCACACAAGGGCTGCCGGAGTTGGTATGCTTTGATATTCTCTGAATGGCCTCGCGAGACGACATTCGGAAGACACAACCTCCTTATGCGAAAGGGAAAATCATGAATAAGGCAGCAGCGTGGCTCTTGTCCAGCGTATTCGTTTCCATTCTTGCCTTGTGCCCCGCGATCACGCAGGCTTCGCTGAAACCGGCCGCACCTCGACAAGTCGTCAACCTGAACGGTTCGTGGCAGGTCGAGCAAGGCGACCTGGAAACGCCGCCCGCGACCTACGGTCACACCGTGGTTGTGCCGGGCTTGCTGGACATGGCAGAACCCAAATTCAAGGACGTTGGCAAGAAGAGCCCACGGCGACAGGCTTTCTGGTATCGGCGGACGTTCGAGCTGGACGGCAAGATTCCCGAGGTCGCCATCCTGAAGATCCACAAAGCGAAATACGGTTCGAAGATATGGCTGAACGGCCAACTGGTGGGCGAACACATGCCCTGCTTCACGCCGGGTTACCTCGACGTCAAGCCGGTACTTCGCGGCAACGGCCAGGAAAACGAATTGGTGATTCGTGTCGGTGCCGACCGCGAATCGCTTCCGCAGGACATGCCGACGGGCTGGGATTTCGAGAAGTATCTTTACATTCCTGGCATCTACGATTCGGTCGAATTGATCCTCGCCGGCCGACCGTACATTCGCAACGTCCAAGTCGTACCGGACATCAGGGCGAAACAAGTGCGCGTCGTGGTCGAAGTCGACTGCGACGGTGAATCGGGGGATGTTCTTGTCTCCGGCAAAGTTGCGCCGGCCAAGAACTCTGAAGTGGTCGGCGAGGCAAAGGCCACGCTACAGCCGAAGGGCAGCGATCCACAGCGAGTGGAATTGGTGGTGCCAATTCGGGACTGTCGGCTGTGGTCGCCAGAGGATCCGTTCCTCTACAACCTGACATTGAGCACGGGGGCCGATGCGGCTCAGGTACGGTTCGGCATGCGCTCGTTCCGCTTCGATCCGAAGACGAAACGCGCCCTGCTTAACGGCAAGCCCTACTACTTGCGCGGCAGCAACGTGACGCTGTACCGATTTTTCGAAGATGCCGGGCGACGTGATCTGCCTTGGCGGTCGGATTGGGTGCGCAAGCTTCATCGGCAATACAAGTCAATGCACTGGAATACCCTGCGCTACTGCATCGGATTCCCGCCGGAGTCCTGGTATGACATTGCCGACGAAAAAGGCATCCTGATCCAGGACGAATTCCCGATTTGGCTACTCGGTGGCAAGCGGAACAACTGTCCCGAGTGGCCTGTCGCCGAGAAGATCGTTCCCGAGTACACCGCCTGGATGCGCGAACGATGGAATCATCCGTGCGTAGTGATATGGGACGGGCAGAACGAAAGCTCTACGCCCGAAACCGGAAAGGCGATCAAAGCGGTCCGCCATCTCGACTTGTCGAACCGGCCTTGGGAGAACGGCTGGGCCGAACCGCAGACGCCGACCGATTTTGTCGAGTCGCATCCATACCTTTTCATTCGCGACTTCTTCGGCGGCAAGCCGTTCCGGATGAGCGAGTTGGCGACTCATTCGGGCACACCGAAGTTGAACGCCGCCCAACGCAAGTTGGACGTGCCGATCATCATCAACGAATACGCTTGGCTTTGGTTGACACGTGACGGCAACCCAACATGCCTGACAGAGAAGGTCTACGAGCACCTGCTTGGCCCAAAGTCGACCGTCCATCAGCGTCGCAGGATCTACGCGCGTTATCTCGCGGCCATGACGGAATTCTGGCGCGCCCATCGCCAATGTGCCGGCGTGTTGCACTTCTGCGGATTGGGGTATTCGCGCCCTGGCGACAAGCCCCGGCCCGAGGGCGGCGCAACCAGCGATCACTGGCTTGACCTGGAGCGACTGGAATTCGAACCGGTGTTTGCCGAGTATGTGCGCGATGCGTTCAGCCCCGTCGGTCTCATGCTCGACTTCTGGGCCGAAGAAGTGCCGGCCGAATCGGCACAGGTGTTCAAGGTATTTGTCATCAACGACCTTTACGAAGACTGGCACGGCGAAGTACGAGTGTATCTCGTACAGAATCAGCAGCGCAAACTGATCGAGACACAGGCAGCCAAAGTACCTCCGTTGGAACGCAAGATCTTGACGGTCGCCACGTCGATGCCTAACAAGACCGGCGATTACACATTGCTGGCCGAATTGGATGACAAAAACGGCAAGACGGTCCGAAGCCTACGTGACGTCAAGGTGAAATAGCACATTCCGTTCTCTCGTGTTGGGGGAGTGTCAGGCCTGCGGCGGGGTGAGTTCATCCTTCGTGGCAGGCACCGAGCCTGAAAGGTGAACCGCAGATCTCTTTCCATGCGGCACGTTCATTGAGTAAGATGAACGACCCCAAGGAAACTCTCTTTGCTGCAAGGAGGACATATGGCCAAGCCATCAAAGCAACAACGAAGGAAGCAGAAGAAGAAGCGTGAACTCAAACGCCGACGGGCGCGGCTTGCTGCGCGAGCGAAGGCGTCTGCCGAACAGAATGTGGACACGCTCTCGGCAGAGCCCCAGCGCGAAGAGCGGTGGCTCGAACCGGCCGAACGCGTACCAGGGCCGCCTGCCTCGCTGGCTGCAAAGCCACGCGATGCGACCCCGATCGACTTGTGGTGGGAGGACTTTTCCCACTCGGATGTCGATCAGCGTCTTTTCCTGGTCCGCGAGAAATTGGATACCGTGCAGCCGGGGGACGACTGGTACGATGCCATCTTTCCCGAGGCGACCGACGAGCTTCAGTCTGCACTCTCTCGTGAACGGTACGTGGCGTTTCTCGAAGAACTCGATCAAACGCGACCGGACGTGTTTGCGTTGGGGCTGGACTGGAACACCCGAACTATGGCCTTCGAGTACGTGGCGACCGACCGGCTCGATGAACTCGACGACGCGGTGGGCCGGCTGGCTGACGAAATACAGAAGATCGACGAACCTTTCTTCAGCTTGATGTCGCTGGTTCGGTTAGCCGGGCGAACCGAAGTCGCCGATCGTCTGATCGATGCGGCCACGTCCATTCGGGGCGAATCGGGACTGATGCCTTGGGCCGTCGACGAACTGATCACTTGGGCAATGTTCACGCCGTATCAGACCTGTGTGCAGGCCGGCGCAACCGATGAGGCTATCGAGGCAGCTTACCAATGCGGTTTGAGCGTCGGTGTGGAAGATTCCCAACAGACCTTCAAAAACCAACGGCAGATCATGTTGCACTGGGCCGGCAAGTCGGGCAAGACTTGGACGCCGCAAGAACTGCGGACGGACGGCAAGAAGGCAGGCTGGAGAATGTATTTGCTGCTTGTCGATTACATGCGCTGGTTGTGCGAATCGCGCGGTCTTGCGCCGATCGTCGCCGATGAACTGCGGCGAATCTTGACTGAGGCGGTCTTTCACATGGAGGCGAAGCCGAAGGATCTGCTGGGCGGTCTGAGACGAAGCGTGTTCGAACCGGTGATAGCACGAAGTTTTGATTTCATGTCGCTCAATCAAGTCCACGCCCCTGCTACCGTGATCGGTATGCGATGCCTCTACGACTTCATGGCTGAAATCGCATTGGTCGACGAGCGCACACAACGGGCCGCCGATTCGGTCTGCTGCGAGTTGTGGAACGAATTGCAGCGAGTGCTCGATGACCAATGGCGCGATTACCGATTCCTGGAACGGTACTGGCACTAACGACATGTGTGAATCCGAAGGTGGGTTGCTCCGTCACGAACTGACGCAAACGTCTACTGCGGTGGCACGACTACCTCGAACGATGCTCCTTTGATTCGGCGGAACTCTTCGTGCATGTCTGGGAGCCGCGGATCGGGTGCGACGGAGATGGCCCAGTCGATGCCGTTGTCGGCTACGAACATGCCGTACCTTTTGAGCCCTTTGAGGATCGCTTGTACCTCGGGCGAGAAGTCGGAGATGTCGAAGTCGGCCTTCAGACGCAGGCGTTCGCCCATCCGAGGATACTCGGGGTTTGTGTGGGGGCTGGCGTAATGGGTGGCCGGGGCCACGAACTCGCGGCGAGTCTTGGTCACGGTCACACGCATCGCGTGCTCGACGATGCCGCGCTTGATCTCGTCATAACGGACCACGGCCGGGAAGATGGGCAGGCCTGCGGCGTCGGCCGAAGTCCAGCCTAGCGGGCGCAGTTTGTTTGTCTTCAGGTCGAAGCTCGAAGCCTGCGCGGCTTGCCATCCGTCGTCGGTCTTCTGCATGACGAAGAACTCGTACAACATTCGAGTCGCCGGATCGACCACGATGCCGTGACGGTCGCCACCGGTGCCGCGTTGCACTTCTTCCAACGGCGGCACCTCGTCTCGAAACTGGCTGAAGTAGCCCGGCCATCCTTCGATCGGGATACCGTCGGGCACGGGGTAGGGCCCTGGATCCGATTCATCGGGGTAGCCGGTCAGTTTCACCTCGATTCGCTTCTGGTTGGGCGGCACGAAGATGAAGCTCATGTCCGGGTTGTACCGGAACGGCTTCTCCGGCCCGATCGACCCGATGATGGCGGTCGAGTTGGGATGCACCGGCCAGTCGTCAACGAGTTGATTCCACGGGTTGTCGGGCGGGAGGATTTCAAGCGCCGAGCAGATCGCATCGGCTTCCGGCGTGCAGAACAGCACGGGCTTGGTGATCTTGGGCATTTTCGCTGCGCGGATGCGAGCCAGCCGATCCGGGTCGGTTTTGATCACGCCTTCCGGCGCGCCGCCGGCCGGGACGCTTGCGACGGACTCGCCAGGTGCAGGTTTGGCGGCACCGGGGTCCAAAAGCCAGAAGTCGCTGAAATACAACGTCAACGCCTCGGTCGATTCCGGATTGATATACCAGTGTTTCACCGAAGAGAGTTCGGGCGCGGACCCGTTGACGTTGGTAACTTCGTCCAGATTGATGTTAATCGAGTTCTTCCCGGGCTTGACGACAAATGGTACGTCTGCCCTGGTCTGATAGCTGGTCGTCCGCGAGTGTTTGACGGTAAGCACCATTCTTTGGGTCTGCCGTCCGGGATTGAAGACCTCGAACTCGAGCGTGAGGTAGCCGCTCCAGGCTTTCTCGGCCGGTGGATTGCCGCCGAAACTGTGAGCATTCCCGAAGTCGACTCGCATGCACTTGCCGCCCAACTCGGCCTTCTCGTCCAAGGCGTACTTGGTCGACTCGCCGCCCGTGTCGTTGGGAAGCTGACCTTGGCTCACATGCAAGAGGGCCGTGGCTCGCGGTCCTGTACGCTGCCCTGCGGCCTGCGGCGCAGCGACGCCGGGCGCGAGAATCCCGCCCAACGGCGCGGTGGTGAGGTCCACCGTCATGTCACCGATTCTACCCGTGATCCGACTACCAGGGCCATCCACGCGCGGGGTTTGTACGATGTCCACCGGCATATCGCCGATCTTGCCCGTGATCTTGCAGGCGCCGCCGCCTTGGCCGCCCGCTGCAGAAGTCGGTGGAAGATCATCGCCAACCAGATAGATGTCTCCGAAGTACAGCGTCGGGGTCGTGCCCGGCTCACAGGCGAAATACCAGCGTCCGACCTCCGTCAGGTCCGGCGTTGTACCGTTGACGTTCATCATATCGTCGATGCCGATCTTCACGGAGTTCTTGCCCGGCTTGAGTGTGATCGGCATGTCGATTCGTGTCTCGTAACTTGTGCTCCTCCGATGCTTGACGGTTAACGATAAGCGAACGTCTTCCTTGGCCGGGTTGAAGGCATCGAACTCCAGGGTGATGAATTCCTTCCAGTTCTGGACCCGCGCCTGTCGTTCGCCAAAGCTATCCCCGGCATGGTAGACGACCTTCAGCGCCCGACCGCCCAGCTCGGGACACTCCCCGATCGACATCTTGGTCAACCCGTCGCTCCCCGTATCGTTGGGAATCTGGCCCTTGCTCACTTCCAGCAAAGCCGCCTTTCGAGCGAAAGTCACATCGGCTGCCAACAGGCTGACGAACACGAGACAGAACACAGCCGGTAATCTCGTAGCGAGCATCTTTTGGATCTCCTTCTCGGGCGAACAAGGTTGGCGTTCACGCTGCGCGTCGACCGCCCCACGCCGCTGGGCGCGTTTGTCACGGTTGTGTGCGTATCGTCCTCGCTACCCGAAACCCAACGTTGTGATTTCGGTCCTGCAATGGGTCGAAGAAGTCACGTTGGGCGGACCGGAGGACTTCGGCCCTGTTGGTGAGCGATCCGCCGCGGAGGACGAAGCCTGTTTGGCCAACCGTCTTGGGTGAATCGACAAACGGATTGTGCTTGGAAGCCAGGGGGAGTTTGCCGTAACGATCCTGGCACCATTCCCAGGCATTACCGTAAATGTCGAACAGGCCAAGGTCGTTTGGCTTCAATGTCCCCACCGGCCACGCCCGGTCGTTGGCGTTCTGCAGGTGCCAACCATACTCGGGGACGAACTGATCCGCGTCTCCGTAGAAACGGCGTGTCTCCGATCCCGCCCTGCACGCGCATTCCCACTCGCCCTCGGTCGGCAGACGATACCCGGTGCGGTTCAGGAAACCTTCCGGCAATTTCAGTTTTTCAATGATGTCGCTCGGACTCTTGATCTCGTTCAATTCATCGAGCGACGGATAACACATCTCGTTCTCGGGAATCCCCTCTTTCGCCGAAAGCCAACAGCAGTACTTGACCGCTTGAATCCACGGAACAGCCAAGACAGGTCCGTCGGGCGAGGGGCCGTGCTTGTGCGGATGGTGGTGATTAGAGGTTGGATTCTCGTCCAGGAATCGCTGGAATTGCGCGACCGTGACTTCGGTTGTGGCGATGGCGAATGACCGGTTGATTTCGCGGTAGTGGCGTCGTTCCGTTCCCGCGCGTGCCGGCTCGTCGGGCGGCGAGCCCATCTGAAACACTACCGGCCCTCGGATCACCGCCATGGTGATGCCCTGGCCGTTGACGTACCAGTTGCGTTCCGGATCGGCACGTTGCGGCATCGAATCGCGCGGGATTGCGTCCAATCGCTCGGCCTCGCCCAACCGTCTCAGCAGCCATGTTGCCGCGGAATGCACGCCGCAGTCCGGGTCGTCACGGTAAGCGGCGATGAGCATTGGCACCAAGTCCGCGCGGATGCCGCTATCGAGCTGCGGATACTCGCCGAGGCCGAGCATCAGAGCACGACGGATCCCGACGTCCGTGTGCGTGCCGGAAGGGTCCGACAGAAGCCGGTCTGCAAGGATTTGCGCCGGAAGCTGAAGTTCGGCAAAGCGGTGAATCAGGAACGTTCTCAATCGCATGTCGGCGCTTTGCCTAAGCAGCAACCAGACATTCTCCGGTCGATGTTCGAGTTGCAGCAGAGTAACGGCGGCGTTTGCCTGGCGGCTCGCTAGAGCGTCCCGTGCCGCTTCGCTCGCCGTCGGCTCGGGCAATTCTGCCAGTGTCCTCGTTAGCACCTTCACGGCTTCTGCCCGGTGCGCTCTCAAACGAGGCAGTAAACGAGCATACTGCTCACGTCGCAATTCGAGGCTCACTTCGGTAAGCAGTTCCAGATCATTCGACGCGTACTCTCCCAGAATCGCCGTTGCGGTCAGTCTCCCAGACGGTGGCAACCGATCGTCGCGGACGTGTGCAAGAAGAGGCTGTCGAAGGATCTCGCGCAATGGGCTCAAGGCGTCGACGAGGGTGGCGTAGTCGTCAGGATGCAAAGTGGCCGTTGCGATCAACTCTTCCGCAACGAAAGACGCAACCGGTTGCCATCGAGGATCATCGACGCCGTCGCCCGTGGTGGCTTCGAATCGTGCGAGGATCAGGGCGGCGCGGAAGCGTTGTTCCACGCTGCTGTCGGTGTCGCCGAGCAATTCCCACAATCCCCCTGCCAAACGCTCGCGGTGTGCGTACAGTGCCTGCGCACCGTACACCAACTCGTCGATCACCAAACACTGTTCGCCGTCGACAGCCAAAAGCTGTTCCAGAACGTAGTCTGCACGTTGGGGATCAGCCGGGAGCAATGCAAGACTGATTCGATAGCGGTGTTTTTCGGAGAGGTCACCCTGTGACAGCAGTCGTTTGAGTTCCGGATCCACCCATTCACGAAATTCGTCGAGGTTTTCGACTACCGAGGCCACGACTTCGGGTTCCGCACTCAGCACCAACTCGATTTGCGTGCGCGCATGACGCTTCTGGGCAGCGACCGCCGTGCGCCATTGCCACGTGATCCCGGACACTCCGACGACGGTCAGGAGTACCACAGAGGTTATCAGGGCGGCGATCGCCGGTCGCCGCGCCGCCCATTTCATCAGCCGCTCGAAGGCCTTGACAGGCCGTGCCCGAATGGGTTCGCCCTGGAGAAACCTCTTCAGGTCGTCGCCCAGCTCTTCCGCCGTGCCGTACCGGCGATTCGGGTTCTTCTCCAGGCACTTCAGGCATATGGTCTCCAAGTCACGGGGGATTAGGCTGTCCAATCTCCGCGGTCTAGGCGGTTCCTCGTTAATCACCTGATGCAGGATCATCTGGTGGTTGCCTCGGAACGGCTTCTCGCCCGTGAGAAGCACAAACAGAATCACCCCTAGCGAGTAGACATCGGATCGCCGGTCCGCTCGATGCGATTCGCCTGCGGCCTGTTCCGGCGACATGTAGGAGGGAGTGCCGACTACCGTTCCCCGGGTCGTGACCGTCGCATCGGGCGCGTCGCGCTTGGCCAAGCCGAAATCGGTTATGTAAGCGGCGCCATCGGCGTCCATCATGATGTTCCCTGGCTTGAGGTCACGATGAACAACGCCGGCTTCGTGAGCGTGATGGAGCCCATCCGCGAGCGCAACGCAAAGCTCTGCCGATTCGCGGCACGTGAGCCGTTGACCGGTCAACCAGTCGGAGAGTGTCACTCCCTGGATGAAATCACTGACGATGTAGACGGTTTCCCCGTCACGGCCGACTTCGTGCACGCCGACAATGTTGGGATGGTTCAGCTTTGCCGCCGCACGTGCTTCGCGCAGAAACTGCTCGATCTCGACAGACACAAGGTGACTGCGGCTCGGCGTCTTGACCGCGACAGTACGGTCCAATTCCGGATCGTACGCCTGCCAGACTGTCCCGAAGGCGCCAACGCCCACAGCCCGTCGCAACTCGAAGCGGCCCACGTGTTTGGGCGGAGTGGCGCGATAGCTTAACGTTTCGTCATTGACCAAGTTGAAGCTACTGCCACAAGAGGGACAAATGGCATCCTGATCGCCGACATCCTCGACATCGGCGATTCTTTCGTGGCAGTGTGGGCAGCGTACGAACATGACACGTCACTTCTGCTGATCGAGCCTGCTAATCCACCGCACGTACTCCGCTTGTGTTCCAGTATAGCCTTCAGCGATCGTTTCAGTATACAGGTTCTGCCTCGCCGTTCGTAGTTCTCCGGCGTGATGGAGAAGGAGACCTTCCGACGTGAAAAGGGTATCCAGCGGTCTTTGAGGTCGCCATAATAGCCGCATCGGTTCAACGCTCTGTACTGAATACTGCACACCATCATGGAGGCATGTTCGATGAATTTGAACTCAGAAAGGTTGCGTCCCCACACATCGACCTTCAGGCGTATCGCATTCTTGGCTCTCGTACTGGCAGCGATTGTCAGCGCATCGGTCAAGGCCGCAGACTGGCCGACGTATCGTCACGACATCGAACGAAGCGGCGTAACGGACGAGAAGCTGCAATTCCCTCTTACGGAATGTTGGGACTTCCGTGCGCGGCATGCGCCGCAACCCGCTTGGGGAGATCCCAAGCCAGTTCCGATCGAAGATATACTGGAGCTTCGACGTGCTCATTTCGACGATGTGTTCCAAGTGGCTGCAGCGGGCGATGCCGTCTACTTCGGATCGTCGGCAAACAACAAGGTCTATTGTTTGGATGCGACCACTGGGCATATTCGCTGGACCAGCATCACAGGCGGTCCCATCCGGTTGGCGCCAACTCTGGTCGGCGACCGGCTGTACGTCGCATCCGACGACGGGTATGCCTACTGTTTGCAGGCAAAGGACGGGCAAGAGATATGGAAGTTTCGCGCGGCGCCCGAGGACCGGCGCGTCTTGGGACATGGCAAAATGATCTCACTATGGCCGTCGCGAACCAGCGTGCTGGTGGACGACGGCACGGCTTACTTCGGGGCAGGCGTATTTCCAGCAGAACGCGTTTTCCTGTACGCCGTCAATGCGGACAACGGGCGGCTCGTGTGGAAGAATGATACGACAGGCGAACAGCCGCACGCTAAGGTAACGCCCCAAGGCTACCTGTTGGCATCGAAAACCAAACTCTACGCGCCCAGGGCACGCATCTCGCCGGCAGCGTTCGATCGGCGTGACGGGCGACTGCTGTACGTGACGTCGTTCGGAAAACCGGTCGGCGGATCGTACGCCTTCATCGCCGGCGACCACGTCTACACGGGCACAGAGCAAATGGTGGCGTTCAATCAGGAGACGCGAGACACGTTTGCCGCCTTTCCAGGGAGAAAGATGATCGTCACAGACTCGACGTTCTACGTGGTAACGGATACCGAGTTGATGGCGATGGATCGCAAGAACAGAGCCACGATCTGGAAGACGCCGTGCTCGTGTGCGGACGAGTTAGTCTTTGCCGGCGACACGTTAATCGCCGGTGGCGCCGGTCAAGTGATGGCCATTGATGCCGCCAAGGGACAGGTCCGCTGGAACGCGGAAGTAAACGGGGCAGCCAAGGGGCTGGCCGTGGCGAACGGCCGTTTGCTGGTCAGCACCGACAAAGGAACGATCTACAGTTTCGGCGCAGAAGGCATGCAAAGACATGGCAATGTGCAGGAACCTACGAAAGAAGATCCACTCGCCAATTCGCCGTTGAACGAGACGTTTGCCGCTGCGGCTGATGCCATCGTGGCACAAACCGGTGTCCGTCGCGGCTACTGTCTGGTCTGGGGATGCGAAACGGGCGGACTCGCGTTGGAGCTTGCCAAGCGAACGGAACTGGTTATCTATGCTGTTTCTCCCGACGCCGAAAAGGTCGCAGCCGTTCGCAAGGCAGTGGACGCAGCCGGCGTCTACGGTGCTCGCGTGTGTGTCGAGCAGTGGCCCTTGGACGACATCCCGTATTCGGACTACTTTGCCAATCTTGTCGTTTCAGAGACCGCCATGCTCACGGGACAGCTCCCAGGAAATCCGGGCGAGTTGATGCGCATGGTCAAGCCGTTGGGCGGGACGGTAATGATCGGCCAACCGATGCAGTTGGCACCCGGCGTCAAGCAGATCGACGATGCTGCCGCGCGCGCTTGGATCGCCAATCCGGCCCTGACTGGCGGCCAACTGACCAAGGACGGCGGTACGTGGATGCGGTTCGTACGCGGCCCGATTCCTGGTGCCGGCAATTGGACGCACCAGTACGCGAATTCCGGCAACACGGCCTGCGGTAACGATCAGGTCGCCAAGAGTCCGCTTGGCGTACTTTGGTTCGGCCGTCCAGGCGCGGGAAAGATGCCTAATCGACACGTGCGAGCTACCGGTCCGTTGGCGCTGGACGGAAAGATGTTCGTCCAGGGCGAAAACGTGGTGATGGCCTACGACATCTACAACGGTGTGCAGCTTTGGGAACGAGAAATCGCCGGTGCGTATCGTCCGAATGCGTCGCACGACGGCGGCAGCCTTGCGGTCTGCGACAAGGGCCTGTTTGCGGCGGTTGGCGATCAGTGCTTGCGTTTGGATCTCGCGACGGGCGAGACCCTCGCGACCTACAAGGCGCCACCGCCGACGCCGGGCAATTTCCGCCGTTGGGGATACGTGGCAACCGATGGCAAGCTGGTCTTCGGCACACGAGCCGCGCGGCCCGGCCAGAGCGATGCCGTGTTCGCGGTGGACATCGAAACTGGCGATCAACGGTGGATTCACCAGGGCGGCCGGATCTCGCACACCACGATTACGATTGGCGATGGCCAGTTGTTCTTTGTTTCTACGAATGTGACGGGCGAACAGCGAGCGCAGGTGCTCGACCAGCAGAAGGCGTCGATCGCGGGACTGCCCGAGTCGGAACGCGCGGCCGCCGAGAACGCCTTGAAACAGGCCGTTGTGCGTCTTGTGATCGCCTTGGACAAAGACACGGGCAAGGTGAAGTGGCAGAAGCCGATGGACTTGACGCACTGCGGCAACAATGTCGCAGCCATGTACAACAAGGGGGTGTTGACCGTATTCGGGGTGTATCTGGACGGGCACTACTGGCAGCAGTTCTTTGCCGGCGAGTTTGCTTCGCGACGCGTCATCGCGATGGATGCCAGCGACGGAGGGGTTCTATGGTCCAAGCCCATTGGCTTCCGCGTACGGCCGCTGATCATCGACAACACGCTGCACGCCGAGCCGTGGGCATTTGACTTGCACACTGGCGAAACCAAAACGCGAATCAATCCGATCACGGGCAACAAGGAGAACTGGCAATTCGGACGCGCCGGCCATCATTGCGGCCTTCCGACTGCATCGCCACACATGATGTTCTTCCGCTCGCTGCACCTGGGTTATTACGATTTGGATGGGGACTACGGCAGCATGCACTTTTCCGGCCAGCGTCCCGGTTGCTGGATCAACTTCATTCCGGCTGGCGGTTTGGTGCTGATGCCCGAGGCCAGTACGGGCTGTATGTGCGACTTCCCCAATCATGGCACCGTCGTGTTCAAACCGGCGGAGGAAAAGGAAAACAAGGCGTGGGCTTACTACAGCGCTTCTGGCCCGACAACGCCGGTCAAGCACTTGGCCCTCAATCTGGGCGCGGCGGGGGATCGCCGCGACGCGTCCGGCAAGTTGTGGCTCGCCTTTCCGCGAGCCCAATCGTGGCTATCGCTTCGGCTGGACGGCGACGCATCGTTCCATCCTGGCGGTAAATTCGTCCAGGAGAATTCCGTGTATACGAACACGGCCGAGACAGAAACACCCTGGCTGTTCGCCTCGGCGGGGCGTGGCCTGAGAAAGTGCGTTGTTCCTTTGGTTGACGGAGGCGACGGAACTGCTCTCTACCAGGTCCGTTTGGCGTTCGCCGATCCAACTCACACCGAACCGGGCCAGCGCGTGTTTGATATCAAGCTACAAGACGCGGTGGTGTCCGAGGACTATGACATCGCGCGCTCGGCGGGCGGTGCAAATCGGGCCGTCTTCGAGGAATTCGCCAGCGTCGAAGTGTCGGACAACCTGACAATAGAATTGACGACCGACAAACGTCCTTCGTCAATCGAGGTGGCACCGATCCTACACGCAATTGAAATCGAGCGGGAACGCTTTGTTGCACCGGGGTGCACGCCGCCGGCGTTTGTAATGAACAAGTACGAGCCCAAGAAATCAGGAACGATCAAGATCGTGAATCGGTGCGACGAACCATTCGCTGGGACGCTCCGGTTCGACGAAGTCGAAGGGTTTGGTGTCTCGATACCCTCGGATCCCATTCGGTTGACGACGGGCGAGCGGATTGAAATCCCGGTCACGATTTCGGCTGGTGATGTTGCGGCCGGAGAGTACGAAATTCCGTTCAAGCTGCTGCGATCGGACGGGACGGTCGAGTTGGAACGTCGCATTGGCATCGAGCATCTCGGAACTCGGGCTCGCATCGTCCTGCGTGCGGTCGAGGACACTTACGTGATCCAGCGATATCCGGATCGCAACTGGGGCGAACGCAATGTGATATTGGCCGATGGCGGGAACCAGCAGATGGCCGACCGCGACCACGCTGTGGGGTTGATGCGGTTTCAAATGGAAGTACCGGGCGAAATTGTCAGCACGAGACTGCGGATCTTCAACGCCGGTGGTCCAAGCGGCAATTCCGGTCGTATTTGCGTAGTCACGGGGCCGTGGGAGGAAACCAAAGTGACCTACAAGTCACGGCCAGAACTCGGTCGCGAGGTCGCCCAGCTTGGCCGAGTCGTTGAACACCAGACGGTTGAACGTCCACTGGATGTAACGCCGCCGCGGAAAGGCGCATTCAGCTTGGCTATCGACCCAACCAGTTGCGACGGGGTCGACTATCTCTCCCGCGAAACGGGCCGGGCGCCCGAGTTGATTGTTGAATATGAGGTAGAAGCTGAATAGTCTGGCGCGGCCTCGGGCCGTAGTCAAATCCGAAACTCGAAATGCGAAATCCGAAACAAATCCAAAACCGAAAACACGAATGACCAAGACAGTAGCCACCGGCGTTGTCATCGCGCTGGCAGCCTTGGAAGCAATCGGTGTTTCAGCCTTTGGTCGCGATCCGCTGGACCCCAAGGGAAAAACCCATGTGCCGATTGGCATCGCTAACGCCGTGGACTCGTTGAAGACGTTTGTCGAAGCGGAAGGCAACTTCTCGCCGGGCTTTGCGACTTTTGGGGTCTTTTTCTGGGTTTACGATCCGGACGCAAAGAAGCTGATCGCTCCGACCATGGACGGCGTTGTGTGCGATCACGGTTTGCCTGAGACCGGCTATCTGATTCCGTGGAGCCAATGGTTTGCCGGGAAGCTGACAGTACGGACAGAAGGCTGCCAGATTGAACGCGAGTCTCCCGCTGGAGTCGTTCAAGTCGTCGGGGCGCGAGCCAAGGTGACGAATACTGGCTCGAAGCCACTGTCGTTCAGTCTATTCGTAGCTCTCCGTCCGTTGGGGCCGGCAGGCGGGCCGGTCAGGGAACTGACGGTCGGCAGCAGCCGTGATGCTCTTGTGGTGGACGGCCACGCGGTACTGGTTGCCGAAACGACTCCTGATGACGTCGGCGTGTCAGAAGAGGACAATGTCGGCGAATTGGCAGTGCAGGGAAGAGTACCCACTAACAAGGAATCTGAATCCGCTGCTGGTAACTGCTCCGGCGCGATGCGATTCGATGTGAGGATCGAGCCTGGCCAGACGAAGACACTGGGTTTCATCTGCCCAGTGCTGGCCGGACGGCGAGCAGTGGGACACGATTGGGACGGCACCAGCGGCTGGGCCCAGCTTGATTTGGCCGAACCGAATCCGCCGGACGGCGGCGTGCTTCAGCCCGATCCGGGCGTGGAATACTATCGTGGCCTGAAAGCAGACGACATATTCGACGAAGCACACCGATACTGGAAGAACCTGATAGGGCGAGCCACGATCCGCGTTCCCGATTCGCGTTGGGCCGAGTGCTTTGCGGCCATCATCGGCCACGCGGCTCTGGAGATGAACGAAGGCGCGCCCGATGTGGCCGTGGTCAACTACAACGTCTTCAACCGCGACGGCGTCTACGTGGCCAACATCCTGCAGAAGTCGGGCAACTTCAGCTTGGCCGAAAGGGCGATCGACTACTTTCTGGCTCATCCATTCAATGGCAGAACGAAAGTCGAGGCGGACAATCCCGGTCAGATTCTCTGGGCCATGGACGAACACTGGCGAATCACTCGCGACAAGAGTTGGCTCAAACGAGTCTACCCATCGGCCGCCAAGATCGCTGCCATGATCCGCTACTATCGAACAACGCCCAAACCGCACTACGTGAAAGCTACCACTCTGGAATTCGGGGATGCCTTGCCGCCGGACGGGGAAGGCGAACGACCGGCACATCGACGACAAGTGTTGCGCCCCGGCAGTTGCGACGGGCACCATCCCGAATACACCGAGGCATTTGACATCGCCGGGCTTCGAGCAGCGGCCATGCTGGCCAATGCGTCTGGCGAAGGCGACGACGCGGCCAAATCGGAAGGGTTGGCGGATTCGCTAATGGAAGATTACGACAAAGAGTTCGGCGGAAAGCTTCGTCACGCTTATGGCAACTACTCGGTATTGTGGCCATGTCGCCTTTACCCGTTTGCTGAAGGCAAGGCCCACAGACAGTTCAGAAAGAACGGTGCCACGTCCCCTGGCGGCTGGCGATATTTCGCACTGGCCAAGGCGCACCAAGGTCTTCTCACGGGCAACCGTGAAGCGGGCTACCAAACGATCGCGAACCACCTGGACCACCCGCAGATGCACGGCTGGTATGCCTTCGACGAAGGCGGCCGTAGCGGTGCGGGCGGCTGGCGTTTTGCGCGAACCACGTGGAAGAGCAGCGTCGCCATGCCGCACGGCTGGGCCATCGCCGAATTGTGGCTGCTGCTGCGAGACTGCCTGGTGTACGAAGACGGTAATCGCCTGCACTTGCTGTCGGGCGTGTCGCCCGATTGGTTCACGGGCAAGCAAGCGATCGAGGTCAAGAACCTGCCCACCCACTTCGGCATTTGCTCCTTTGCCTACGTGCCTAACCGCGACGAGGCAACGCTCACTCTCACAGGCGCCGCCTCACCGCCCGATGGTTTCGTCCTTGCATTGCCTCCATCGTTGAATGCAAAGATCACAGCCAATGGATCGCTGGTTCCGCGCGATCGCAACGGCTATTGCCTGTTGCCGCCCAACGCACGAACTGTGCGCATCCAGTTGTAGGCCGGCAACAAGGAGCGTCAGCGACGCGGTTCCGGCACTGATTTCTCGTGACATTGAGGCTTGCCGGAACAGCGCTGCGCTCGGTCCGGCCTACCCACTGTGCCTGCCATCTTCATTCTGGTTCCCAAGCTCCGCGAGAGTATAATGCACATCGCTCAATTCCCAAGAAGTAAGCGGCTCGTCCATGT
The DNA here is from genome assembly GCA_964623055.1 of uncultured Pirellulaceae bacterium. GTDB lineage: Bacteria > Planctomycetota > Planctomycetia > Pirellulales > Pirellulaceae > JADHUC01. Next base: position 1,147 of record CAZURK010000147.1, on the reverse strand, counting down.
CCGACGTCACGCACATCCTTTCGCAGATCGAATCAGGCGACGGCCAAGCGGCCGAAAAGCTGCTGCCCCTTGTCTATGACGAGCTACGCAAGCTGGCCACTGCCAAGATGGCACAGGAAAAACCGGGACAGACGCTCCAGGCCACGGCCCTAGTGCATGAGGCGTATATTCGTTTGGTGGACGTAGACAAGGCTCAGCATTGGAACAGTCGCGGGCACTTCTTCGGAGCGGCGGCCGAGGCAATGCGACGAATCCTGGTCGAAAACGCTCGGCGGAAGCAGACTCACAAATCTGGTGGTGGCCGGCAACGGCTTGCTCTGAATGAGGCCGATCTTGTGGATCTTGCCCATTCGGACCGGCTCTTGGAGATCGACGACGCACTCGATAGGCTCGCTGCGGAGGCACCCGACGTTGCCGAATTGGTGAAACTCCGCGTTTTTGCGGGGCTGAGTGTAAACGAAGCGGGGCAGGCGCTCGGGACATCGCGCACAACCACCTTTCGCCATTGGACTTATGCTCGTGCGTGGCTTCGCGCCGAGTTTGCTGACGATAGCTAGGTTGCACAAGCCCGGATTTTTGCAGAAATCTTTGGGACTAATCCAGGCCGTTTCTCGCACTGCATAGTAACACCCATGAACATGTGAGATGTGCTATGAGTATGGACTCGAATAAAGCCCAGTCGATTTTCACTACCGCGGTCGAGAACCACGCGCCAGATGAGTGGGCGAAGTTCTTGGACGACGCTTGCGGTGAGAATGCCGAATTGAGGGGTCGTGTAGAACTCCTCCTCAAGGCTCACCAGGGCGAGGACAGTTTCCTGGATCGCGGTGATGAGGACGAGCCAGACGCTACCATCGACCAGCCCATAACGGAGAAGGCGGGGATGGAAATCGGCCCCTACAAGCTGCTGCAACAGATTGGCGAGGGTGGTTTTGGCGTCGTGTACATGGCCGAGCAGTCGGAGCCGGTCGAGCGGCGGGTGGCGCTGAAGATTATCAAACCGGGCATGGATACTCGGCAGGTGATCGCCCGGTTCGAGGCCGAGCGACAAGCTTTGGCGATGATGGACCACCCCAATATATCCAAAGTCTTGGATGCTGGGACGACCGAAAGTGGTCGGCCGTACTTCGTGATGGAGCTTGTGAAG
>CAZURK010000146.1:0-35846 GCA_964623055.1 uncultured Pirellulaceae bacterium | reverse complement strand
TGCGAGAGGCCGGTCGCGATTGGAGCGATCTGACGCGTCTGATGTTGGTGGGCGGTTCCACACGCATGCCGATGATCGGGCAGATGCTCGAAAGTGAATCCGGCTTGACGGTCGACCGTTCGCTATCCGCCGACGAAGCGGTGGCACATGGCGCAGCGATCTATGCGGGCTTGTTGATGGCCGACGAGAACATGGCGCGCAAAGGGATGTCGGTGACCAACGTCAACTCACACGACCTGGGGGTGTTGGGAATCGAGCCAGGCACAGGGATGCGTCGGCGCAAAGTGCTGATTCCCCGCAACACGACACTACCGGCAGTTGGCGCGGGGGCCTTTGCCACGCAAAAGGATGGTCAGGCCAGTGTCAAGGTGACGGTGATCGAAGGAGGTGATGCGACTGGTGCCAACGCGACCTACATCGGCAAGTGCGTGGTGACCGACTTGCCACCGGACCTTCCCGTCAAAACGCCTGTCAAAGTCACATTCAACTACTCGACCAACGGCCGGCTGTCAGTCGGCGCTTCGTTGCCCAAAGCCGGCTGCCACGCAAATACCACCATCCAACGGTCCGCGGGCCTGACGGACCAGACGTTTGAGCGTTGGAGAAACCGAATCGACACAGGCGAGTTGCTGGTCGATCGCGTTGGCGAAACCTTGAAAGAAACGGCGGCAGCAGACGAATCGCGGAAGCAGAGTGATTTGCTCGATACCGGCGAAGACGCCGATCTTCTGGACCTCGAAGAACTCGACTTCGATCTCCTGGACGAAGACACGAAAGACGGATCCGTCGGCGGGGACGATCCTGACCTTGGCGAGTTCCTCAAAGGACTTGGTGACTGAAGATTCATGTCCGAAGCGTTCGATCCCTACTACCGCTGGCTGGGAATTCCACCCAAGGAGCGGCCGCCGAACCATTATCGACTGATCGGGATCGAGCTGTTTGAATCCAATCGCGACGTGATCGACTCGGTAGCATCTCGTCATATGGCCTACCTGCAGGAGATCACCGATGGCCCGCACGTGCGAGAGGCGCAACAACTGCTGAACGAATTGGCCGCCGCGCGGCGATGCCTGCTCGATCCGGAGAAGAAAGCCGCCTACGACGCGGAGCTCAAGACGACGCTGTCAGCCGAGAGTAAGCCGCCAAAGGCCGCGCCTGCTACACATCGGCAACGAACCGAGAAAGTCTCGCCTGCACCTCCGCCGCCGAAGATGTCGCAAGACCGGCCTGCCACTCGCCCGGCCAGCCAGAAGAAACCGCCGGTGGCTGGCACAACTGAATCTACGCTCGACGGTCGGCCCGGCCGGGCGACCGAGCGAAAGAAAGAGAAGCCGATTCCTCTAATCGTCGGTGGCGTTGCAGCAGGGGTGGTCGTGCTTGTAGTTGCCGGCTTGTTGCTTATCGGAGGTGGCGACGGAGGAGACAAGACCCGAGAAACACAGCGGAAGACGCAGCACGTTGCTTCGGTGGATCAAACGGTAAGGAAGCCAAAGCAGGCGGAAACGGTCGGCGCACAGGACTCGCCGGACGAAACTGCAGCGAAAGCCGGATTAGACACATTGCCTTTGCCCGACGTGCGGCTCGAGGAGCCGGTTGAGCCCGAAGATGTGCCTGTTGGCGAACAGCCCACAGAAGATCCATCTGGTGCCGCGGTCACGTCAGACGGACTTCCGGGTCGAATCGATAGTCTACTCCTGTGGCTCGATGCATCCGATACTTCTCGAGTTGAGACGGACGTTGACGCTCGTATCGACAAATGGAACGACAAGAGTGGCAAAGACTGCCACGCAACCGTAGACGGCACGGACCGAGGCCCCGAACTTGTCCAAGACGTGCTTGGCGGCCGTCCGGTAGCTCGTTTTTTCGGCACCCAATGCCTGCAGATCGAAGGCAAGTCGGAGTTGTTCAAGACGGGGCCCGAATACACATTCATCTTTGTGGCCCGCGGCCAAAACGGGACGCTGCTATCGAAAGGCAGCGGCGATTCGGCAGGCAGTTTTGCCATGCGTGACGGCGTGGCCAGTTTGCGCTCAAAAGGGACAGATCTGAATGCCGAAAACGACGACGGTACGGAGTTCCGCGTGAGAACCATCGTGGCGGACCAGAACGCCCTCCGCTGGCATGTCGACGGTCAGCCGAGCGGGACTTTTCCAGCCACGGACCATGCCATCCGTTCCACCAGCCGTGTCAGGATCGGCGCATTCCAGAAACGCGGTAAAGGGCTGCAGGAGTTCTTGGAGGGCGAGTTGGCAGAGTTGCTTGTGTACAACCGGCCCCTGGCAGACGACGAGCGACGGGTGATCGAAGCGTATTTACAGGAAAAATGGCTACCCAACGGTACGCCGCTGTTGTCGATGGCGACAACCGCAACACCATTGCCAAAGGAAGCCGGCGAATACACTGACCAGCCCGATCCAGCAGTCGTCGATCCCGCGCGGGGAATGGAGGACGTCAAGCCTGCCAAGAACGGCGAGGTTGTGCACGAGGCCGCCCCGCCACATGAAGAACGATTTGTCGTTCTCACGCCAGCCAAGTTGGAGGCATCCTCCGGATCGAAGTTGGCAGTGCTGGACGACGGCGTGATTCTGGCAGACGGCGCGAGCAAATCGAACGAGGATTACCGGATCACGGTGGAAACTGAAATACCCGGCATAACGGCCCTGTGCCTGCAAGCGATGCCTCACGACGATCTGCCGGGCAAAGGCCCGGGCTACGGAGTCGCGGGGAGATTCTCGCTGTCCGAATTCAAGGCGAGCGTCCGAGCGAAGGATGAATCAGAAGCCGAGCGAAGAGCGTCGTTCACAAAGGCGGTGACTGACAATGATGATGCAGGCGTCGAACGCCTGATCGACGGCGATGACAAGACAAGCTGGACTGTCCGCCGCCGCGGCGAGCGGATCGCCGTCGCATTGATACCAGCCGAGCCGATTGGCGGCGAGGGAATCAGCGTACTGACGATCACGATACTGAACCGGGACAATCTGGGCTGCTTCCGGCTGTTGGCCACATCCGCACCGAACCCGGCAAGATTCCTGGAATCGGACAGTGCACTTGACGGCGATCAAGACGAAGGGTTCGTCTTGTTCGTGAATCTAGGCGGCGACGCATGGAAAGATCCGGAAGGAAACGCTTGGGCGAAATCGAAGGACTTTGATGGGGCTACCTTCGGCCATGAAGGTGGCCAATCGGTCAAGAACGAGGACGAGGAAAACCCGGTTGCCAAGACCGCCCAACGCGGGCTGACCGCCTTTCGAGCGGTCGTGCCAAACGGAACCTACGAAGTCCGGCTGTACTTCGCCGAGCATTGGACCACCGACCCGAAACGCCGAGTGTTCGCAGTGTTTGTAGAACAGCAACCGGCCCGTCGACCCCAAAACGTCTTCCTCGCGCCCGGATTGGGAAGCCCGTACATCCACTCCGTCCCAAGAGTAATCGTCACGGACGGAAGGCTCGACGTCGACTTCCAACCCGCCAGCGAAGACGCCTCGACAATCCTTAATGGAATCAGTATCCGACACGTACCTTGACAACAAAGCGGAGCGAATCCAAATGATCAGACACACGATGTTGGGCAGTTTGTTGCTGCCTGTTCTCTTCGCCACGGCCGCATTTGGCGATAGCGAAACGCCGCCGCCTGGGCCGCCTTGGAAACGAGACTTCTACGACGCCCAACGGGAAGCGTTGCGTGGCGGCAAACCGATCTTCATCTATTTCACCAAGACCTACTGACCGCACTGCGTGGTTCTGGAGAAGCAGTTGCTTCCCTCCGCCGGGCTCAAGCCTGCCTATGACAAGGTGGTTTGGCTGTACGTGTTCCGAGATTTCAGCAGGAGTGAGGCTGATTTGAAAGCGGAACGAATCAGCCTGAGATTTGGCCTGACAAGCTGGCCTCAGCTCATTCTGGTCCATCCGGAAAGCCTGCGAGCCCTACGGCACACGGGTCGGACCGTTGCGTCGTTCCTTGCTGCCGTCAACTCGGCCAGGGTCACCGCAAGCGAGTCCTCCACGCCGCTTGAGCTCGTGAAACAAGCCGACACGAGAGCTATCCAGTTGGAGAAGAATCCATCGGCCGAACTAGCCAAGCAATACTTGGACGACGAGGACATTGTCGTTCGCTACCGGGCGTTGAGCATCCTTGCTGAGGAGGATCCAGAGTCTGTTGCCGCGAGCGCCGAATCGCTGCTAGGAGCGCGCAACGACCCGTTTCGGTACGAAGTGTGCAAGGTCCTGGCAAGGACTGGAAACGCGGCGGCGAAAGGGGCTCTTGAGTCCCTGGTTCGCCGGCCGGCGCACAGCAACAACCCGAACGTCTTACGAAGCCGAGCCGTCGAAGCACTGGCCGCCTGTGGCGACGCGGAATCCGTCGCCGTCATTCGGCCGCTGACCAACGGCAGCTATCTGAACATGCTGACGGGAACCGCCGTGGCTTCGCTTGCAGCCATTGCCGATCGGTACCCCGAGGCGCGCGATCGAATTCGGCAAGTCCTGATCGAGGCCTACCCCAAACCGCCAACTGAGCCCAGCCAAACACGCGCTCGATACTGCCTGAGTCTCGCCAGACGGGTACACTCGGCAATCGAGAAGATCACAGGCGAGTCAAGAGCTTTCCCGAATGTCTACGACCCCGCGGCGCGAGAGAAATTGATGCGGAGTTGGCAAGACTGAGTGGGCCGTTTCAGAAGAAACGTGTTGCCGCTATCTGGTTCTGTTGCCCGGAAGATTCAGCCTCCGTGCTGTGATTGTATAGTTGGCACCCATCCGAGTCAGCTTCTCGTCTTGGCTCCGACCGGCTACTCTCGCGAGCAGTTGGTATGTCTCGACGGCCAGTTCGATGCGCTCGGTGCGATGTAGCGCCTCGGCGAGCGACGCTCCCATCGCCAGGTCCCAGGTCGTTAGTCCATCTGGTGCTTTGTCCCCAAGAAGAGACTCGATGTCATCGATTAGCTGACGAATCTGTTTGTCGTCGACCTGCTTCTTGGCCCTAAGAGCCGATACGACCCGGATCAGTCGCAGTTCTAACGACAGCCCGGTCAGATCGGGCGCGCCCGGCTCTGCGGCTATGTCTTCGATCGTGCTGCACAGCCAGGCATAGTGCTTCTCGGCCCGGTCCGTCTGCTCGGCCTGCGTGTACCCGGACTGAATGATGCCGAACCAGCGTACGATGCGTTTGGCCTGGGAGGGGTCATTGCCAATTGCCGCCAATTCCTTGGCGACGAAATCTCGAAAGACAGAATCGGCTGTGTCGAAGTCTTCGATTAGAATGTGAGCCTGAAGGACTTTGAATCGCTCCACGAGCGACCGCTCTTCCAGCACAGCGATTATTCGGGGGCCGTTCTCTCGAACAGCGGCGTTTGGACTGTTCGCGATCTCTCTTAAGAGAGCAAGCGGTTGTTTCAGGTTCTCCTGAACCTGCTCCGGGCTCATGGATTCGAGAATTGGTCGACGAGTGAACTGCGACAACACGGACGAAGCGTATTCAAAGTCTTGTTGAAGAAGCCGGGTCTTGATGGGTGCGAGTGCTGCTGGCGTGTTAATCTGCAACAGGGCCGCGGCGGCAGTACGATGGTATCGGGCGTCGTCGAGGAACGGTTCGATCATTGGCACGACCAGCGGACTCCCGGCGCGACTGAGCGTGTCCAGCAGTAGTGTCACTTCATAGCCCTTATTGCTCTTGATTTCTTCGGCAACTCGATCGGCGATGCCGGGGGCTTCCAACAGCAACAGCGCCACCAGAAAGCTGTAGCGCTGCGAACGTCTGGCGGAAATTGGGACGGTAGACGGCCGGTGCCATGCTTTGGCCATGGCTTCCTCTAGCGGCTTTATCGCCCGCTTGTCGCCCAGCTTGCCCAAGGCCAGCGGCAGTTTCGAACTGTAGCCGGGCGGGGGAGCGGAGCGTTGGTTCAGGAGTTTCAGCAGTGCGTCGACAGCTTGCGGATGGCCAATCTCGCCCAAGACTCTCGCAAGCTGGTTAGCATAGCGGAACTGCTCTTCTTCCTGGGTGGACAGCAGCACGGTGATGAGGTTGGGAACAATCGTTTTGTCTTTGGCCCTGGCGAGAACGTCGAGTTCGTCCTGGGAAAGGCGTGTTATTCCCAGTTTGGCTCGCGCCGCTTCCCGTTCCGTGAGAGCGCCCATCGCCTTCAACGCGTCGAGGGCCACCACGGCAAGACGAGGATCTTCGGCGGATTGCAGTTCTCTAATCCTGTCCGCGGCCTTTTCCGCTTGCAGCATCCCAAGGCTGCCACAAGCGGCAATCACGACGCCGCCATCGGGATCGCCGAGCAGTTCGATCAGCGAGTCAATGACCGTTTCGCTCGGGTGACTGCCTGCCGCGAACGCAGCGGCGACCCGCACGCGAGCATCAGCATCCGCCAATGCCTTGATCACTGCTTGGGTGGCTTCGGGTGACCGCGAGTGGGCAAGTGGGGATACGGCTGTCGCGCGAGTCCCGGCGTCCTCGTCAGAAGCGGCTTTCACCAGCGCATCAACAACGTGTGGTTCGGCCAGTTTCCGTTTGATGCCCGCGGTGGTCTCGTGGAAGAAAATCGAGGCGGTGTTGCGAACGGATGAATTCGGACTGTTCAAAACATCTCTGAAGAGTGAGGCAAGCGAAACCACACGATACAGTTCATCTCCGGGCTGCTGGGACGCCGCTGCCTGGGGTGAGAAAGCCAGCGCGCTGGCCCATCTTGAAACCTCGGCCGCCTGCATAACCACGGTCTGAGCGTACGGATAGTCCTCTGCCAGCAATCGGCTCTTGATCGCCCCGCGTGCTGCGGGAGTCGCAATCTGCGACAGGGCAGTGGCGGCGGAGCGGTGGTGTTTAGGGCTATCGAGCAACGGTTCGATCAATGCGACGGCCTGCGAATCGCCGCGGAGAGTGAGGATCTCCGATGTCTCCCAGAGCTCTGACGACCTGATTGGCATACGACTGGTCCGTCTTCTGTTTGGCCTGCAGTTCGGCGATCAGTTTGGGAACAATCGTCTTGTCTCTGGCCTCGGCCAGCGCGTCCAATTCGTCTGCGGTGAGGCGCGAGGTCTCCAGTTTGGCTCGCGCGGCATCCAGGCTTGAGAGAGCGCCAATCGCCTTCAAGGCGTCGGTGGCCGCGGCCGATAGGCGCTGGCTTTCGCTGGTCCGCAGTTCTTTGATACGGGCCACAGCCTGTTCGGACTTCAACCTTCCCAGGCTTTACAAGCCGCAATGACAACGTTTGTATCCGAGTCCTCGAGCAATCCGATCAGTGGATCAACGACGGACCGGGCTTCGTGGTTGGCGGCCGCCGAAGCAGCCGTGGCGCGCACGGACATTTCCGAGTCCTTCATAGCGCTAATCACAGCTTGCGTGGCCTTGGATTCGGTCGTGTTGCCGAGCGACGATGTAGCAGCCGCCCGCGTCAGAACATCCTCGTGCGAGGCGGCCTTCCCAAAGCGTCGACAACCCCAGCCTCGGACGTGCGCTCGGCCAGTGCCCGCGCAGCCGCGACGCGAATGGCAGATTCTTCACTGCCCAGGTGATCAGCCAGTGAGCCCCCGCTGCCTTCGCGTTTTCGGAGAACCTGTAACACCGCTTCAGCCTCCGAGCGACAATAGAGCCGCGAGCTAACATACAACTGCATCCTGTCTCGAAGCAACGAAGGGACGTTTGCCCAGGCCACCATATCCGACGAACGAGATGTTGCGGAACCGATCTCCCTTCCCATGAACGAATCTGCAATGCAGTCCTCGTTCGTTATCGCGACAACGAAGCCTTGTCCCTTGGTAACCAAGGGTTCAATCAACTCTAGGAACCTCCCGACGTTCAAGCCGTTTATCCGCGAACCGCCAATCTCGACAACCGATACGGAATTGTCGAGCGCTGCGGGTCGGACCTTCGCCGCAAGCGCATCGAACTCTGCCTGTCGGAGATCCACGTTGAAAGTCCTGTCGCCGACCTTGCCCGTAAGCATCCAAGTCTTCTTCGCCAGTTCGCGAGCTTGCCTGAAAGAAGGCAAATCGAATCTCAGCCAGCCATCAACGCTGCCGCCGGGCGAGATTTGTCCCAGGTCGAGATACTCCAATTGCGCGGGCCTGCGGCCAAACGGTGAATCCTTGGCCGTGCGTATCGTCTCCGAATAGTTTTGACTGTTTGACGCCACGTGCTTGACGGCCTGCCCGTCGACTTCAAGCGCGATTTCCGTTGCGTCAAAGCGGACGGCGCTGGTGTCTCGATTCTCGATCGACACATGACAATAAAGGGCATTCACAGGCGTGCTGATGGGATCTGTCAGTTGTGTCGAGTCGATACTCACTTGAAGGCTCTCAGCAGCTAGCACTGGCTTCTCCGCTTTTGCGACCGCGGATGCACATTATCGCGACGGCGATGGCACCTACCAACACGCAAGCAGCCCCACACCAATTCAAGACGCCGCCCCTGTTCAACGCCGAGTGGAACAAGAATCCCGCCCACACGAAGACAACAACAGGTGGCAGAAGCAGTAGATCGCTTTTGTTCAACGCAGTGTCCTCCACAATAGCGTCCCGATATCGAACTCGTTCCCAAGCTCCGGCTTGGGAACCAGATGAACGCTGCATTTGTTGATACCTTGTCCCTACCTATTACGCGTGAAACGCATGCGAGATATAGTGCCGCCGGTTCATCGTGTCCTCGTTTAACGGCAAGCCAAAGGCGACTGTGAATCCGGCACGCAGTCGACTTCGGTTTGCCGTCAAACGATGTATGCGGACATTTCAGACTGTCTCCGGCATAGGCCTGCGGAATTCAGTATTCTTGAACTGCAAAGCTCTGCTTCGATTCGGTACATCTGCAACAATCCTGTCCGTTCCAGTGGCAAATCAATCAACCGTCGGCTTCACAGCGCAGGACGAATTTACATCGGGACCAGCCAATCGGATCGGCGGGCGATGGTTTGGCTTCGACGAAAGTGTACCAGCCTTTGTGGATCACGCCTTCGAGCGTCCATGACACTGCGGGATAGTCGGCAAACGCATCCTTGGCGATTCCGTCAATATGCTCCCGAATCGATGCTTCTCTTTCGGGCACAGGCATCGGCTGTCCGCTTCCTTGAGAGAGCAGCCGGTCGAACTCAGACGAATCATAGCCAGTCACGTGAAACACGCTGCTCCACAAACCGTCGCTGAAGCCATAACAGGCGGCCAGGGTCGGCTTTTCGTTCGAGGCGAAATGCAGCGCGAATTTCAGGCGAGTCCAACCGATCGGATCCGATGGCTTCGGTTCGACTTCAGCAAAGGCGACATCTTCCTCCTTGTGGATGATCTCCCGAATGGACCAGACGACATTCGGGGAATCCGGAAACGCCTCGCGGCCGATGTCGTCGATGTGTTGCTTGATCTTTGTTTCCCTCATCGAGCGCCGTGTCGCAAGTTCGCCAAGCAGGTGCCCAGTGACCGAATCTCCGTGCTCTCCGAGCGACAGCATGGCGAACGGAAACACACATCCGTAAAGAACCATGATCGCGGGAACGATCAGCCCCAGGACGACCGATGCCTTGCCTAGTCTTGACTGACGAGGCGAGGCGGGGCTAAGAGGCTGCTCGTTTTCATTCGACATAATTGACCTCTTCATTTCAAGTGACCTTGAGCCTTGGAGACGACTCTGACTGAGCTAACAAGGACACTTGCACGCGGCCGCTGAGAAACGTCGCATGGAAAACATGAATGCAACGGCATCCGTCGGACTGGTTGTGAAAAATAGCAGATCCTATCGTTTCCACTCAGATACTTCTTCTTCAGTGGCTGCATGATATAGCGCCACAACGCCAGAATCTCGTGCGTCTTTCGGATCCGCGAGCGGCCTACGACGAACGCTGCTTCCAGCGCGGGTCAATCGTCGTGGTGTCAGCCCTTTTTCTTGGCGACTATTCTGGCCGCCCACTCTTTCCTTTTATGTGATAGTACACCTTACCATCTGGGTCCTTGATCACTACGTTAAACTCGAGGGTATCGGCGTCCACATAGCGATCCACTTGCGTGCATGTAAGATCGCTGCCCACGGAGTGAGTCCAGGTCATGGTCTTCGCATCCGCGTTCCATTTGCCGATATGCTCGGAGGTCTGTCCGTTCGACCGAAAGAGCCAGCGACGGTAACACTTTCGTTGCGCGTCGTATGTGTCCAATTGGAGAAAAGTCTGGCCGTCCGACGCCTCAAACTTCCCTTGCACGAAACGTCCACCGAGAATCCGCGTGCATGAACCGGTGAGGGTGCCTTGCGTTTGGCTCGGTGTCCATTCGGCTTTGAGATGCGTATATGTGTGGAGCCAATTCCCCAGTTGGCGGTCTAGGACCTTCGACTCGGGCGATTGCCGAGTTGTCGTCGCCTCCTGTGCCTCACCAGGCATCCCCGAAAACAAAAACACGCCCACTGCGGCGGCGACGGTTACAGCTTTGACCAGACTTCTCATCTTTTTTCCTCCAGAACTGTGGTTTGACCGCGATTGCTTACCGCGGTGCAACCGGTTACGAGGTCTACGAAATACGCCTCCCATCCAGAGCCTACGGACCGGCTCAAACGCCGTGTTAAGTCTGAGGCTCAATCATCCTCCAACGGCCGTGCGTCCCACACCTTCACCGTCCCGTTGTCACTCGCTGAGGCCAGCAGCGCCCCGTCCGGGCTGAACACCACGCTGTTGACGGAGAACGTGTGTCCTTCGAGTGTGAGCGTCTCCTGTCCCGTGGCCACGTCCCATACTTTCACCTCTGCCACGCTCGCGGAGGCAATCCGCGTCCCGTCCGGGCTGAACGACACGCCCTGGACCCATTCGGTGTGTCCTTTGAGCGTGAGCAAATCACTGTGCGCGAGCCGGTTCCAGTAACCCCACTCGAAGCTCCTGAGGTCATCGCGGTGGCGATACCGGTCGAGCAGTTCCCTGAGGTGGCCTATGTTGGCGTCATCCCAATCCCTTTGTACAAGCAGCATGTCCGAGTTGTAGGCGTTCCGTTCGGCGATCTTGAGATTGTCCTGAGCTTTCTGTCGCGCGTCGTCTGCCTCCCTCCGAAGTTCCGTCTGCTCCCTGGCGTTCGCAGTTTCGCGAGAAGCAACGAGCCAACCGCCAACACCCAACGTGAGGAGCAATGCGGCGGCGGTTACCAGGAGTCCCGCTGCTACAGGTTTCCGCTTGCACCACCGCCAGAGACGCGCCGGGCGACTGATAGGGCGGGCCAGAATCGCCTTTCCGTCCAGAAATCGTTGCAGTTCCTCGGTCAGCGTGCGCGCCGAGTCGTATCGGCGGCGGCGATCCTTTTCCAAACATTTCAGACAAATGGTCTCCAGGTCGAGCGGCACTTTCGGGTTCAGCGTTCGCGGCGAAATTGGCTCTTGCTCCAGAACCTGCATCAGCGTGTCCAGCGGATTATCCGCTTGGAACGGCGGGCGGGCGGTCAGGAGGCAGTACAGAATCGCGCCGAGTGAATAGACGTCGGCCGTCTCCGTCACCTCGTCGATCTTCCCCGACGCCTGCTCCGGCGGCATGTAGCCGGGAGTGCCCAGGATTTGCCCTGTGGCCGTGAGCCCACTGTCACCCTCGACTTTCTTAGCCAAGCCGAAATCGGTGACCATGGGCTGAGAGTCGAGTGTCGAGTGTCGAGAGCCGGAAGAAGAAGCCCTTCGTGTGTCTTCCTGCTCTGGACTCTGGCCTTTGGAATCTGAACTTTGCTTTAGCAACACATTCGCTGGCTTCAAATCGCGATGAATCACGCCCTTGTCGTGAGCATACTGCACCGCCTCGGCCACCGCGCGAACAAGCTCGGCCGCCTCGCGGGGCGGCAGCGGGCCATCGGCGACCTTGGCCGACAGGCTGCTTCCTTCGACGAAGCCCATCGAGAAATAGTGCTGCCCTTCGTGTTCGCCCACCTCGTGAATGGGCACGATGCCTGGATGATCCAGGTTGGCTGCCGCTTCCGCCTCCGCGTGGAATCGTTGGACGTCTTCCTCGGAGGCCAGTTGCCCCGCCAGAATCATTTTCAACGCAACGATGCGGTTCAGAGTGACTTGCCGAGCCTTGTACACCACGCCCATCCCGCCGCGAGCGATTTCCTCAAGCAGTTCGTAATCGCCGAAGTAACGCACCATCGTTCCAATCGCCGCCCCATCCGTTTCGGTCGGCGCGAGTGTCGGAGCTTCGGTCGGCTCGCTTGCCGGAGGAAGCGTCACATCATCGTGTTGAGCTTCTGGAGCCGCAGCGTCATTTGCCGGCTGAAGCGGTTCGGCCATTCGGTCGAATTCGTCCCGATTGGCAAAGAACGACTCCAACTCGGCCGCGATGTCGCTGTGCGCGGCAATGAAATCGTTCCGGTGCGGCGGTTTACCGGCATCCACCGCCTCCAGATACGCCGCGATCGCTTCGTTTGCTCGCTGTTCTCGTACGGAAAACTCATTTGTTTCGCCTGACATTGTCTCTCCTTACGCTAACAAGCGTGAAACACTCGCGAGATGGGCGCGCAGAATCCAATGATTCTCGAAAGGAGCTTTCCCGGCTTGGAAACGCATGTGGGATACCCTCCGATTGCTGGGAGTTAGTCCTTCCTCTTGTCCTCCGGTTCGTCCTTCAAGTAAGCATCTACGAGTTGCTGGAACGTGATTTCCGGCATATCCTCTTTTAGGTCCCGTAGCCGCTCCAGACGTCGCTGTTCCGCTTCTTCTGATGTGGGCGATCGCGGTGCGTCCGCCGATGTGGTGACGTTGCGCTTTGCCACAGGAGCGAAGACGAGTATTCGCACGATCTCCAGGGCATCGACACCCTGCAAATACGCCCGCTCCACCTCGGCAGGCGAAAGCGTTATCCCGGCTCGGTGCGTTCACTCCTCGGTTTACAGGTCGCCCACCAGGCGGTGCGCGTCGAGGAGTCCTCTGGGTAGATCCGATAGTCCGGTAATTGGTCAACGGCAGCGGTCAGTCCGGCTTGTCCGCGTCTGACAGTCGTTCGGCCGCATCTTTCATTTGCCTCACTGTATTAGTGAACTCCGTATTCCCGCTCTCGGCAATCTGCTCTGCAAACTGGTCGTACGCCTTGGCCGCCAACTGGGGATTGCGGGAATTCCCCAGTGCCCGAGCAGCCGACATGGCCAAGTCCACATCGAGCGAATCGAGTTGCCTTTCGAGTTTCGCTTTGAGGAATGTCTTGACGAACTCGACTGTTTGCTCTTGCTGCCGGCGATCCGCCTCAGGGATATCGGCAATGCGGATTTCCAACAGGACCCGAAGAGCCGTCTGGCAAGCCTTGGACCACCGGTCTTTGTCCTGCGCGAGTATTCTCTCCGCCGCCAGCTTGAGCGTCGCCTGAGCCTTGACCTGATGCTCGACGCGCTCTTGCGGCGTCTCTGGGCGAAACTCCTTCAGATCTTCAATGAACTTCAACAACTCGCTGACGTCGCCTGCCGGTACCGTGTAGCGATCGACGAGGGACTCGTCGAATTGCAGTTTCTCAAGGGCTTTGGCGTCGATCGTCCAGATTTCGTTGCCTTGACTGGAACGGAGATCCAGGGCAACCTTGGACCCGTCACGAGACCAGTCCGGCATGGTAAACTGACCTGTTGCCAAACGCCCACCTCGGCCAGTCTCGACATCGACCAGCCACAAACCCACGGCGTCAAGGCCTCCGTAGCCGCCGAAACCGATTCGCTTTCCTTCCGTCGACCATCCGGCCAGAAATCCCCGGGCGCTCCCGGGGAATCGCCACCTCTTCAACACCTTGCCGCTGGCGATATCCGCCACCAGGACTTGACGTCCCGACCGGTAGGCGACTTGTTTGCCGTCGGGCGAAATAGCTGGGTACCACCATGACATGTCCAACAGAGCGGTTGGCTCGGGCTTTTCGGCGTCGACCTGGACGGCCATCAGCTTCCCCTGTTTCCGCGAATGGAAGAACAGCGACTTTCCGTCGGCCGACCAAGTGGGAAACCCCCCGTCGGCCAGCTTCCGCGGCTTGCCACCGACCGCCTCCACAACCTTCAGTTCTTCTGCGTTGCCGTACCCGGTGACGTAGGCGATCAGCTTTCCGTCTCCCGGCGACCAAGCGGGGTCCTTTCCCGGTGCCACTAGTTTGCTGACCTCGCCGGTTTCCAGGTCCAGGGCTGCCAGTCCTCCCGAATCGTCACGTGAGGTACCGGGTGCCCCGAGTCCGAAAACGACTCGGGTCCCATCAGGCGACCAACTCGATTTGTATCCCTTGGTTAGGGACTTGCCGCCTAGCTTCTTGATTTCGGAAATGGCGGCTTCTCCGCTTCTGCTCACCTGGGGCGCGACAGCCGGTAGTGCTGGCCGGGCCGACGCTCGTGGCGATACTCGAACCTGGGGACGGGGCGCAAGCTGAAATTCGCCCAAGCGGGGCCGGTTGATGGGTTCGGTGCCGTTACGCGTGAATAATGCCTGAAGCGTCTTATCGTCGATCGTTTCTTTTAGGAACTGGACAGAACCATCGGTGAAGCACGCATTGAATCCGCCTTTCCACAGCCCCGGGATTCCCTTTTTTGGATCTTTGGCGTCGGGCACAAAGTCGTCCGGCTTCGTCCAGATGACTGCGGACTTGTCGCACGCTTCGACGATCATGACGGTCATGGATGTCCCATCCATGACGTCCCTGATAGCGATCTTGTCCCGGCCGGGAAAGATGCCCTGCGGGCCGCTGACGCCCAAGTAGTTTGTCTTGCCCGGTTCCGCCTTGCTGTTGGGAGAACGGAACGTGGCCGGCATCTTCGCGATCAATTTCTTGTTGTGTTCGCTGTCCCAGGATTCGTCCAAGCGGAACTGATCGTACAGCGCTTGTTGATCCACGTAAGGCAGCACGTGCACTCGCCAACTCAACAACGGCTTGCCATCTTTGTCCGTGCTGTAGGCAGGAGGTAATCGGTTGTAGACGTCATGGTAGTTGTGAATGGCTACCCCAAACCGTTTCAGGTTGTTCGCCGATTGGGCTTTCCGGATCGCTTCGGTAGATGCTGGCACTGCTTTTTCGCCGGCTGCCGGTGCAGAAGCTGCTCCGGGGGCTGCGCCAGGTACTTCCTCTTTTGGGCGCAGATCCTCGATCGTCAGCTTTGCAGGTGCGCCAGGTTTGTCTCGGGGGATTGTCAGGACCAATACTTGTTCGCTGCGCGAACGACGAACCGGCTGCAGCCTTGGGATATCGCCGATCGGTTGGCCGTCGGCAATCTGGATGAGATTTCTGAGCAGTGCCATATCAACGTCATCACGAATCGTCGTCACAGAACCGTCTGCGAACACGAAGACGCCGCCTGAACCGTTATCGGTCTTGTAGGGCGCCGCGAAGCCTTGTTCCTTGCCGAGCCCTGGGAACTGCTCGTCAAACACCACATCCTCGGGCTTCATCCAGGGGATCTTGCGTTCGGGGCTGACCGACCCGACCAGGAGCGTGTTGGAGGACCCGTCCATGAAATCGGCCAAACGCCTGGCACCCGCTGGCCGGCCAAAGTCCAGCGACATCCTTCTGGACGGGTTCTCGGGGAGCTTGTGACCCTCAGGCGGGAACCCTGTGCCGTTCCCAACAGCCACCGCGTAATGGGTGTAGGCGTCCTCGGTTTCACCGTAAATGGGATCCTGATAGATGGGTGGCACTTGTTCCAAGAGCCGTTTGTTATTGGGTCCGTCCCACGGTTCGTCAAACCGGTATTGATCGTAGAGCGCCGTCTGTTCCATAAACGGCAGAAGCAACACCCGCCAACTGTGCCACGGCTTGCCGTCCGGACCGTAAATCACCGCAGGTGGAAAGCGTTTGTAAACGTCATGGAAGTTGTGCATCGCCAGTCCGATTTGTTTTAGGTTATTGATGGACCGAACCAAGTTGGACGCCATCCGTGAAGCCATGCCGGTGGATTCCGTGCTGCCGTCAATGACAGGAATCAGATCGGGCGTCGCTTGAAGCTGAGACGTGGTGGATCCGGCCGGTCGGACCAGAAGGAACGCATCCCCCTTCTTCAGATGCTCGGTTGCCGCAGGCCCCATGCGCACCACGGCTTGGCCCTCTTCTTCGACCTGCATCACCTGGACGCGGAAAGCCTTGACGTCGTCGATGGCTACCGTACCCCGCCGGATGTCTTCGAATACCATCATTCGGTCCGATTCGGGCAAACCGCTCAGGCCCAAGAAATACCCTTCGGTCAATTGAGAAACCATGGCGGCCCCCACGCTTGGCGAGATGCCGCTGCGAGCTAAGCTTTGTGCCATCTGTTCCGAAATTTGGACACGAATGCGTACCGAGCCATCGGACGCGACCGATTCGACCTTGAAGGGCATCTTGGGGAAAAACGGGATCAAGAGGAAACGCAGCGCGTCCGTCTCCTCCGCCTGCAAGTCCTTTCCGGGAGCCGAACTTTCACCAGAATCCGGTGTCGTTTCAGCGGCTGGCTCGGCGGCAGCCACCGACAGGCTCGTCTTCTGTTCTGTTTCCGGATTCTGCGCACAGCCGAGTCCGCTGGGGAAGAGGAACACGCACACAAGAAGCACCATGAGAACTGGTCTGAACATTGTCGTATCCTCCGAATCTGAAGGAAGAAGTGGTCGTCGGACTTCTCTCGTCACGTAACGGGAATGGGTCCTGCAAGACAGTTGATTTGTGACTGCGCTCCGCATTCGTGAATCACTCTGGTGTAGTTCGCTGTACTAGTATTTCGCAGTTCGGTAACGCCTCCTGGAGTGTCGCCACGCCTTCGTCACAACCCAGCGCCAGAAGAGCCGCTGTCAAAGTGAAACTTACGGGTTCGCATTTCATGAACATCATCTGTCTCCTATTGTCTGCCTTCATCGCCGGATAATTGGCGCAACACCACCTCACCCGCAATTGCGCGAGCCGTCTTTCTTCACTCCTTGTCCGGCATCGACGAATGCTGCGGCAGCGGGATGTTCTGGAACCGGAACGAGTATTCGACGTCTTGCTTGCGTGTGATCACGGATGCGGTCACCCAGGTGGGCCGCTTGCTTGTGCGGAAGGTGTAATGATTGCCAAAGTATGCGCTTTGCGTGGCCTTCAGTATCTGGTTCTCCCGGTCGTAGGCGATGAACTGGATGTCATCCGCACTGACGCCGGCCAGTCCGAATGCCAGATCGCAGGGCTCGCCTTGACCGACGGATCGCAAGGTCACCTTGGCATTGCCCAACTGGCGGGTTGTGCCTGGTTCGAGTTTCTCGAAACGGGTCGTTTCGACGCTGGCTGGTAACGAGAGGCCGATGGCCCCGCGAAACATGGAAACCTCCTCGACGTGGCGGAATAGATTTCCGAGCCTTATGGTCTCTCTGAAATCCAGCCCTCCCGAATGATCACAGGCCCAGTTTCCGCGATGGGCGGGGGCGTGGATCTCCGCCGGTAGGATTTCCAGGATCTTGATCGGCCAATGCACTCGGTCGGCAACGACCTCGGGCAACCCGAAGGCCCGCACCCGTACCTTGAGGCTGCCCGTAGGTGCCGGTGCAGCTTGGCGGAGGTCGGCCACTTCCATGAGAAACGGACCTGCGAAGGCGACGGGCCGCGGACGCGGTCCTTCGACAAACGTGAGCTTGACGGCAGAGTCGGTCCAGGCCGCGCTGGAGTACTTGGGATGTAGATTCACCTGCCGGCACACTTCGTGGATGGCCTCCAGGCGTGAGCGGCCGCTCATCTGGACCGTCACCGGTTTGCTCAGGGCCGCACGTTGACCGTCGTGGCCAGCGAGCTCCAATCCCAGTTCACCGGCCAAGCGGTCGAGGAGTTCGCCGGCGGGCTGGTCCTCCACGTCCAGGTCGACCTTCCAGGCGGCTTCAAATTGCTCGACATCCATACTCTCCCATGGCTCAGGCAATTCCTCCGAGTCGGAGCCGAGCCCCCCGAAGCCGCTCAGCGATTCCAGGTTCGCCGTGACCTGAAGACGGTCGCCGATTGCGTGAATGCCATAAACACGCCACCCGTCCGATTCGTGACGAAACCGCAAACCGATCTCCTGTTCTTTGCCGTCCTTCGTCAGATGGACGTGAACCTGCGCCTCGTCCCCGGCAATCGTGGCTGTGCCGATTTCGTAGTGTGCGCCGTAGAACTCTTTGGGAATGCCGATGGAATCGAGCAGATCGCCGGTGTCGCCTCGCCGGGCCTTCTCGGTGAGCAGTCGTTTGGCGCTGGCCCAGTCTTTGGACTTGATGGCTTCGGCAAACGCTTGAGCCTGCGCCCGAACGGCCCTGCCGCGGCTGTAATTCCGTCCGACCGTGGCCAACACGACGATCAAAGCCGCCAGCGCCGCCGCGCCCACGGTCGCAGCGACCAAGCGGCGCTTCCTGTAGACCCACCGCCACGCCCGCTCCCACGGGGCGACGGGGCGAGCCAGAATCGCTTCGCTGTTCGAGAACCGCTCCAAGTCGTCGGCCAGTTCCTGGGCCGAACCGTAGCGGTTCTGCGTCTTCTTCTCCAAGCACTTCAGACAGATCGTCTCCAGATCACGCGACACTTTCGGGTTCAACTGCCGTGGCGAGACGGGGTCTTGTTCCAGAACCTGCATCAACGTGTCCAGGGGATTGTCCGCCTGGAATGGCGGGCGGCCGGTCAGGAGGCTGTAGAGGATCGCGCCAAGTGAATAGACGTCCGCCGTCTCCGTCACCTCGTCGATCTGGCCCGATGCCTGCTCCGGTGGCATGTAGCCGGGCGTACCGAGGATTTGGCCGGCAGCGGTGAGGCCGCCTTCGTCTTCGACTTTCTTCGCCAATCCGAAATCGGTGACGCGAAGAGAGAAGTCAGAGATCAGAGAACAGAGGTCAGGAGTCGTGCTCTGTCTTCCTTTTTCTGACCTCTGAGCGCTGGCTTCTGACCTCTGCAGCAACACGTTGGCCGGCTTCAAATCTCGATGGATCACGCCTCGCCGGTGCGCGTACGCGATGGCTTCAGCCACTTTCTTGGTCAATTCCGCTGCTTCCCGGGGCGGCAGTGGGCCGTCTGCGACTTTGGCCGCCAGACTGCTGCCTTCGACGAACGCCATTGAGAAGTAATGCTGCCCCTCGTGCTCGCCCACCTCGTAGATGGGCACGATCCCTGGATGGTCCAGGTTGGCCGCTGCTTCCGCTTCTGTATAGAACCGCTTGACGTCCTCTTCGCCGGCAAACTGCCCGGCCAGGATCATCTTCAGCGCAACAACTCGGTCGAGGCTGATCTGCCGGGCCTTGTACACCACACCCATGCCGCCGCGAGCGATCTCTTCTAAGAGTTCGTAGTCTCCAAAGTAGCGGACCTTGGATCCCACCGGCGGAGCCGAGTCTTGTGGAGTGCCGATTCCTTCGGTGGGAGGCAACGTCGCCGCATCGTCGGGTTCAGCGGACGAAGACGGAAGTGTTTCATCTTTGATCTCCGATCCGGCTGGTGCTGGTTCGCGCGGAGGAAGCGTGGGTTCGTCGACATCCGTGATTGGTGCCTGGCCGATGGACTGGTCTTCCTCGGCCGACACCTGCATCCCGTCATGGTCGGTGAAAAACGCCTGCAGTTCCTCGGCCAAGTCGGGATATCGCGCCAACAGCTCTTGCCGGTCACACCCTTTGCCAGCCCGGACCGATTCCAGGTATTCGGCGATGACTCGGGGCAATCGCTCTTGGCGCGATGAATCCCCGTTCTCCGCGCTGCTCATGAATCAAGATCCTTCAACCTCGACGCTGCCAGAATGCCTCCCTAGGATGGATTGGCAATCCGCCCCGCCTTTCCGCAACTACGCGGTAGACAACTGGTTTCACTGCTACTGCCGATCGAAGGTCATGGGGTCCTCGTCGTCGGTTGGCGTCATGGTGATGCGATCGTCCGTTTCGAAGACAATGGAAAAATCCTGCGGGTCTTCGTTGTATTCGATCTTGGTGGTTTCATTGCCTTCCCCGTCCCCGCTGAACTCGAAGGACGGCATCTTCAGCACGGTGTGGATGGTGACCTTCTTCTCCTCGGCGGCAGTCACTTCCCACGTTCCGGACACGGGGTCGTCCATCAGTGGCATTTCCATAGTCATGGTACCGTCATCCTGGAATTTGATTTCCATCGACATCGACTCGGGGGCCAGTTCCACGTCCGAATCCTCGTCGGCTTCGAGTTCTGCTTTCCACGTGCCAACCAGTTTTCCCTTGGCCACGGTTTTCGGGTCGCCGCCCGAACAACCTGTGAACAACAGCAGTGCAGCACAGGGCACCAGACAGGCAATACAGGAAAATGTACTCTTCATCGGAACTCTCCTTTCAGCAAAGGTACGAAACGGGAAAAACGTTCAGTTCGAGCCATACGTGACACGCCCCGAACTCCAAGTCTTCAGCGGGGCGAGGAAAACGTTTCCTCCTTCGAATTGTTGGTCTCGTCCGATTCTCGAACCTTGTCGTGCGGGTCCACGACCACCTTGTACGCATGCGTGCCTAGCTGTAGGCTCGTGGCAAGCAAGAAGCTCTCCTTTCCGGCAGGCAAACTCGCGCCGAACCGAGTGGCTTTGGACTTCCCGTCCACATAGATGACCACATCGAACCCGGCTGCTTTCGTCCCGCCGCCGTTCTTGACGATGGCCCGGACCCATCGGTCTTCGAGGTGAACGCGGGCAATCTGAAGATCCGGAGGCTCCAAAGAGACCTTTGGTTGTGTCGTTGATGTCCGAGTTTGTTTCGTGGTGGCATCCTTCGCAGGGACCTTTTGGGAGGGAGTGGCAACGGGCGAGGCCAGTTCCACCTTCGCCGTGGAGCCCCGCTTCACTTCAACGTCGGCCGTGACGCTGGGCAAAATCTCTACGATGGTCTTGCCGTCGGGCGAACGGGCGCCGCGTTGCCACGGCCCCATGGCGATCTGATACTTGCCTTCGCGGAGCCCACGAATGACCGCCTTGCCGTCCTCGATCTTCGCGCAGCTCGTGCGACTCGAGTAGTAGTGAGCCCCCGGCAACGGCAATTGGCCGTCGTCGTCCAGTGGCAGGTACACCACCGAGGATTCCTTCGTCGGGCCTTTGACGACGACCTCCAGCGCACCCAGATTGTCCGGGTCGATTTCGAGATCAGCCTCCACAGCCGATTGGTCGTCTGGGACTTCGACCCATCTCCAATCGTAGTAGCCCTCATACTGCACTTCGCCGTCGGGAGCCGTGTCGCGGTATCCACGCAAATGCACCAGGTAGAGGCCCGGAGGGCGGTTGACGTGTCGGTGCGTCCCGCCGCTGATCCCGTCCCACCGGAGCGTTGTGTTACGCGGCTTCCACGTTGTGCAGGTACCCGACCACGAAAAAGCGTCGGCCTTCGTGCTGACGCCCGGACCTTCCAGTTGTCCGTCGGGGTTCTTCCCCAGGCAGCCCACGCTGATCCATCCGTCGGGCCTGGAGCCCCGTAGCGTGATCTTGCCACTGATCTGGCCGGGTCCTGCGGCGGGCCGCCAGTCGGTGGCGTCGGCAAACACGACATGCTCCAAGCGGATAGCGACGCGCTCCGTTTCCTTGGGCATGGAGAACGCGGTCACCTCGAACTCCGCCGTCTCGTTCGGACCGACAATCTTGCTGATCCCGCTCTCTCGGTCTTCATCGCCCGTGTGCGTCTGCTTCCATTCCTTCAGCGGAGTTCCTTTCGCATCAAGATAGTCCAGGGTTATTTCCAGAGAGCGGATTGCCTTGTTCGAGTGATTGGCGGCTCGCAACTGGACTTTGGGGAAATGCGGATCGGAGACGATTTCGACGAACTCGACCGTCACCGGCGTCTCGTGGCCAGGAAAGGCCAGCGCCGCCAGTTCGTCCGGCATCAATCCATGGTCCGGCAGCGGGATGTTCCGGAACCCGTACGCGTACTTCACCTCCTCGGTCCGCGCGACGAAGGACACGGTCACCGACGATGGCCGCTCGCTCGCGAGGATGGACCGGTAATTGCCTGCGGTCATGCCGCCCATGGGCTGCCTCAAGATCTGACCCTCGGCATCGTAGGCGATTAATTGGATGTCGTCATGATCCAGATCGTCGGGCTCAAACTCGAACTCCAGTTCGCACGGTTCGCCTTCACCGACGGACCGGAGCGTCACTTTGGCGTCGCCCACCTGGCGGGTCGCGCCCGGTTCGAGCTGTTCAAAACGGGCCCTTTCCACGCTGACCGGCAGGAATAGGCTGATTTCCCCGCGAAGCGCGGTGATCTCCTTGACGCTGCTGAGCAAATTCTTCAGCGGTATGTCCTGTTGGATGTGCAACGCAGCCGACAAATCGCCTCCGGCCCCGCCGTGGACCGACGGGTCGTGGATCTCAACGGGTAGAATCTCCACGAGCTTCGGCCACTCGACTCGGCCCGCAACCAACTCGGGTATCCCAAAGGCGCGGACCCTTAATCTGAGTCGCCCCACGGCTTCCGGCGCGGCATGCTGGATGTCCTCCACTTCTACAAGAAACGGTCCCGCAAAAACTGCTGGCCACGGGCGCGGCCCCTCTTCCAACGTAAGCTTGACTTCAGGGGCCGCGCCCCAAGCCGCTTCTGCGGAGTACTCGGGATGCAGTCCCACCTGCCGGCATACTTCTTCGATTGCCTCCAGGCGCGAACCGCTCAGCTTGAGTGTCACCGAGCTGCTTAGAAGCGCCTGCTGGTCGTCGCGGTGGGTGCAGTTCACTCCCAGTTCGCCTGCCAGGCGATTGATAATCTCGCCCGCCGGCTCGTCCTTCACGTCGAGGTCGATCTTCCAGGCAGCTTCGAACTTCGTCTGGTCCATGCTCTCCCACGGTTCGGGCGTTTCTCCCGGTTCGGACTCGAAGAAGAATCCCCTGGCGTCCTGCTCCGATCCCAGGCTCTTCGTGACCCGCACAGTTTGGCCGGTTACCTGAATGCGATGCACCAGCCAGCCGCGCGACCCGCGCCGCAATCGCAAGTCGATCTCCTGCTTGTCGCCGTCTCTAACCAAGCGGATGGGAATCTGTGCCTCGTCCCCGGCTATCGTTGCGTCGCCGATTTCGTATAGTGCGTCGCGAAACTCGGTGGGAACGCCGATGGACTCCAGCAGATCTCCTGAATAGTCTCGTTGGGCCTTCTCCGTCAACAGCCGGCTTACAGCGGCCTCGTCCCCCGACTTCACTGCCTCGACAAACACCTCGGCTTGCGCGCGGACGGCACCTCCGCGGTAGTGACGCAATCCAGCGATCACCACGAAGGCTATCAAACCCGCCAGCACCGCCGCACCCACTGCCGCAGCGACCATGCGGCGCTTCCGATAGACCCACCGCCACGCCCGTTCCCACGGGGCGACGGGACGGGCCAGAATCGCTTCGCCGTCCAAGAACCGTTCCAGATCGTTCGCCAATTCTTTCGCCGAGGCATAACGGCGGCCGGGCTCCTTTTTCAAACACTTCAGGCAAATCGTCTCCAGATCGCGCGGCACCTTCGGGTTGAGTTGCCTGGGCGATTTGGGCTCCTGCTCCAGGACTTGCATCAAGGTGTCCAAGGGGCTGTCCGCCTGGAACGGCGGCCGGCCAGTTACGAGGTTATACAGGATCGCCCCCAGCGAATACACGTCCGCCGTTTCGGTCACCTGGTCGATCTTGCCCGATGCCTGTTCGGGCGGCATGTAGCTGGGCGTGCCAAGGATTTGGCCTGTGGCTGTCAGCTCGCTGTCAACCTCGACTCTCTTCGCCAAACCGAAGTCGGTGATTTTAGGCTGGAGACTTGAGGCTGTAGGCCGTAGGTCTGGAGGATGTGTAGATGCGCGCGCGCCGCCAGCCTCCAGGCTGCGGTCGCCAGTCTGCAGCAGCACATTGGCTGGCTTCAAGTCGCGATGGATCACCCCGCGCCCGTGAGCGAAGGCTACTGCTTCGGCGATTTTCTTTGTGCATTCCGCCGCCTCTCTTGGCGATAGCGGGCCATCGGCAACCTTGGCCGCCAGGCTGCTGCCTTCGACGAAACCCATCGAAAAATAATGTTGACCTTCATGTTCGCCCACCTCGAACGTGGGTACGATCCCTGGATGGTCTAGGTTGGCCACTGCCTGCGCCTCGGTGTAGAACCGCTGGACGTCTTCTTCGGAAGCCAGTTGCCCGGCCAGGATCATTTTCAAGGCCACGATCCGGTTCAGGCTGACCTGGCGCGCCTTGTACACCACGCCCATCCCGCCGCGGGCGATCTCTTCCAGGAGTTCGTAGTCGCCGAAATAGCGCACCATCGTACCGATCGCCGCGCCGGTTGTGTCTATCGGCGCAAGGGTGGGAGCCTCGGTCGCTTCACCGGCTGGAGGAAGCGTCACATCATCCGGCTGTGGCTTCGGGGCGTCGGCACCCGGCTGAAGCGGCTCCGTCATCCGCTCGAATTCGGCCCGATTGGCAAAGAACGACTCCAACTCGGCCGCAATGTCGCTGTGTGCGGCGATGAATTCTGTCGCGTCCGGCGCTTCACCGGCATCCACGGATTCCAGGTACGCCGCGATCGCCTCGTTGACACGCTGCTCTCGAGCAGATGGTTCGTTTGCATCATCTGACATTGTTACCGCTCCTTGAGTGAGCTGTTCTTGCCCCTCGCTTTCTCCGTTGCCTCTGTCTTCTCCTGTTCGATTCTCGTCCTTTACTCTTTGCTCCGAAGTTGATTTCGCAACTGCTGAAGTCCTCGTTTGAGCAGCCCGGCCACTGCGGCATGGGTGCGCCCTAGATGCTCGGCGATTTGTGCCAAAGGCCAATCGTGAAAATGTCGCAACATTAGTGCCTCTCGCTGAGCGTCCGGCAGCTTGGCCAGCGCCGCGGACAGACGTATTGTCTGTTCCTCGCGCCGGGCATGCTGACTGGGCGACGATTGGTCGGCGGCGAGCCATGCCTGCAATCGGTTGGAGGATTGTTCCAAAGCTGCTTCCAGCGATCTTTCGCGTGAAATGTTGCGTTTTCCCGTTCTCAGCCTGCGAATCTCGTCGGCCAGGTTGTTGGCCAGAATCCGTCGTAGCCATGCTGCAAACTGATCCGAATGCTGGAATTCACACTGTGGTTGCGTCTGGAACGCTTCCAGCATTGTCTGTTGAACGACGCCCGACAAGTCAATCTTGCCTTGAAGCCCCGGATCCAATTGAAGCTGGGCTAACAGTCGCAGGTACTCGCGATAGCCCTCGATGTCTCGTTGCTGACCTTTCGACTCGTCGCTCATTCTGGCCCCCTAAAGGTAAAGAGCGTGAAATGCATACGAGATGGGCGCGCCGAATTCAAGAATTCCGATGCAACGTGCGACTTCTCGCCAAGGATGATCTATGATTTTGCCCGACAATCATTTTGCCCGAAGAAGAACAGGCAAAACCATCTTTGGGCAAAATCATTGGCACAAGTAACGGCCCTATCCCGCCCAGTCGCTCCAGTCGGCTTCGAGGCTATTGTACCGACCAATCCGCTCGAGATCACGAAGCAAATCGCCTGGTGTCTGATAACGGTCTTCCGGCCTTTTCTCGATCATTCGCATGACCAGGTCTTGGAACATCTCGTCCACGGACAACTGGTACTGCTTGACCTTCTCGGGCTCGGCTTCCCGGACCATACGAATCAGCTCGGGAAGCGAGGGGCTTTCAAAAGGCGCTTTGCCGGTCATTAGCGCGTACAGCGTCGCGCCCAAACCGTAGAGGTCCGATCGGCAATCCACGTCAGTGCTGCCGCGCGTCCGCTCGGGCGACATGTAAGGAACGTCGCCGATTATTTGTCCTGGTTGCGTTACTTGCTTGGCGAGCGTGCCGTCCAGTGCCTTGGCCAGCATCAAGTCGCCGAGCAGGCACACCTTGTCGTTGTGGCGCCGCAGAATGTTGGTGGGCGTGACGCTGCGGTGAATGATCTTGCGTTCGTACGCGTCCGCGAGCGCGCGACCAATGTGGACCGCCACGGTCCAGACCTCCTTCCAATCGAGCATGCCGTCGATGCCGATCCGATCAATAACGGCGGTCAGGCTCTCGCCGTCAATGTACTCCATCGCGGCCCAACAATATGGCCCCTTTTTTCCCGCGTTGTACAGACGGACGATGTTCGGGTGTCGGATTGGCATCATGGTCTTCATGGCCCGCACGAATCGCTCTTTCTGCTCCTCGCTGTGGGCGATGTCGGGGGTAAGCACTTTCACGGCAGCCACCCGGTCTCCCTCGGTGTCGTGCGCCTTGAAGACCATTCCCGATGTGCTGGAAGAGACGATCGCGTCCAACCGGTACGTGTGCAGCGTCTGGTCCACCAGTTCTTTCAGCGGTAAGACCGCCGGTTTGGGCTTGGGGCGTCCGAACGTTGTATCGCCGGTCAGAGTGGTGGCCTCCTGGGGCCGGTCCAACTGATAGCGGATCTGCGTGTCTCCGACTTGGAACACATCGCCCGGTGTCAGTTCCCGAGAAGCGATCTTCTCGCCCGCCACAAAGGTCCCACTGGAGCTGCCTGCGTCCAGCAGCAGTGTCTTGGGGCCGTCGATTTGCACCTGACAATGAACTCGCGACATCCGCGGATCATTGATCTGCGTATTGCTCGCCTGACCTCGACCAATGACCAGATGTTGGCCATTTTCGAGTGAAAAACTGCGGCCCGCATCCGGGCCAGCGATCACGATAAGTTCACGTTGCATCGGCATCTCCTCGTCGGTAGCGCGAGTCGCACGTACGTGTAGCGTCTCCGGCGCTGTAATTCATGGGTCCAGACGGCGAAAAACCGGCTACGGTTACGCCACACGCGTTCTAAAGAACGTTCCCTGAGGAGATAAGCGTCAAACGCCGACGAGATAGGCGCGCAGAATTCAGAGATTCGTGAATTGCCGGAGCTGTGCCTCGATTCGGTACATCTGTGACAATCTTGTCCGTTCCAATGCTAAATCAATCAAGTGTCGGTTTCGTCGTGGAGCTGCTGCCAGTCGGACGGTGTGTCGGGAATCTCGAAGGCGACGCCCCATCCACTCTCGTCCAGACCGTAACCGCCGACCATCTTAGGTTGGGTGTCGGCTTCGCAGCGCAGGACGAATTTGCATCGTGACCAGCCAATCGGATCGGCGGGCGATGGTTTGGCTT
Organism: uncultured Pirellulaceae bacterium; assembly: GCA_964623055.1. GTDB lineage: Bacteria > Planctomycetota > Planctomycetia > Pirellulales > Pirellulaceae > JADHUC01. The sequence continues at coordinate 8,916 of CAZURK010000146.1, read as the reverse complement.
CCACGAAAGTGTACCAGCCTCTGTGGATCATGCCTTCGAGCGTCCATGACACGGCGGGATCGTCGGCAAACGCATCCTTGCCAATTGACAGTTCTCGTAGCTACGCTCGCCAGAGCGTGGACGGACAGAGGCAACCACGATCTGGCGAGTGCAGCTACGGTTCTGAAACCGCTTCTAGTGGATTGGCTGCATCTGCCTTGTGTTTCAGATTCGCTCAAGGCAGGCTTGTGCAGACGGGTACCGACGACGGCATCGCTTGATTGTATTGGCAGACGTCTCTGCATGCGAGACTGTCCCCCTTTTTGCGTCGCTGTCTGGTCAGGTATCATAGGATCACGAGGTGTAACGGTTCAACGGGAACATCGCCGGTTGGGGCCATGGTCATGACTACTACTTTGAGGGAGAGCGGCATGAAACGCATCACGTTCGCTATCACAACATTGACAGTATTGGGTTGTCTCGCAAATGCATCGTTGGCGCAGCCACCGAGCAAACGCGGTGGTTCCCGTGCGGGGGCGGCAACGGAGTTCGAGAATCCGATGCTGCCCAAGAACGACGCAGAGGAACGGATCCTGAAGACGCTGGAAGAAATGCGTGCCGGACAAGGGTTTCGAAATGTCTCGGTGAAGGATGGACGTCTGTTGCGTTTGCTGACCGAAGTCGCGGGGGCGAAACGCGTTGTGGAAATCGGAACTTCGACCGGCGAATCGGCTTTGTCGATTGCCTTGGCTTTGCGATCAACAGGCGGTAAGCTGATCACACACGAACTCGATCCTGGTCGAGCCAAAACCGCTCGCGAGAACTTCAAGAAGGCCAGCGTCGACCACATTATCACCGTCGTCGAAGGCGATGCCCACGAAACGGTCAAGCAGCACAAGGAGCCGATCGACATTCTCTTCCTGGATGCCGACAAAGAAGGCTACATCGACTACCTGAAAAAGCTGCTGCCGCTGATTCGTCCAGGCGGATTGATCATGGCCCACAACATGGTCTATCCGCGCCCTGATCCGCGATATATTGAGGCCATCACCAAGAACCCCGAACTCGAAACATCATTTCTTCTGATGGACGGGGCGGGAGTCGGCGTGACGGTGAAAAAGCGGTAACGGGCGGCGCCCGGTCTACATGAAGCCGACGTGACGCTCACTCGGGAGGGCGAAGCTCCTGCTGAGCCGCAGTTGCCCCATCACGACGGCTCGGCAGGAGCCTCGCCCTCCCGCACCGCCGATTTGAGGAGGTGCTATCCATCGACAGCAATGGAAGGAACTGACGATGACGACTTCGATACCCCACATGCGACGATTGCTGCTACTCGTCTGCGTGCAGATGGCAGCTCTGTTTCTATCCACGCAGACCCGCGCACAGGGAAAGGACTTCAACGCCTATCCGGAGCCCGTGGTCAAGTATTTGCATCGCATCTATGCCGAGGAGCATCGGGAGTTTGCGTTTCGGGAGGACTATCCGGGCGGCGTCGAAGCATGGCGATCCGAAGCGCGACCCGTGCTTTGCCGTTTGCTTGGTCTGGACAAGATCGCAGCTACTGTCGGCAAGCACAAGCCGCGTGTCGAACTTCACGAAACAGAAGATCTCGGTGAGTACACACGGCAGCGCGGCACAATCGAGACGGAGCCGGACGTTCGCATTCCGTTCTGGTTACTGAAGCCGCAGGGGGACGGGCCGTGGCCGTTGGGCGTGTTTCCACACGGGCATGATTCGGTTGGACACGATACCTCGGCGGGAGTCTACGCCACCGAGGCGCTTCGAAAGAGAGGAATCGAAGAAGACCGCGATGTGGCCGTTCAGGCGGCCAAGCACGGCTTTCTTGCCATAGCGCCCGCTGTGCGGGGGCTGTCCACCGACGGTGTTCCCGATCTTCACGCCCGGCACGGACGGCGAACTTGCCGCAGTCAACTGATGCACTGCCTTTTGGCCGGGCGGACTGCGATTGGCGAACGCGTCTGGGACATGCGACGAATTCTGGATTGGGCTACGACTCTGCCGGAAGTGAATTCCAAACGTGTGCTGATGATGGGCAATTCCGGAGGCGGCATGGTGACGATCTACACGGCCGCATGTGAACCGCGGATCACCATCGCCGTGCCCAGTTGTTCTTTCGCGCCACTCGCCAGCGAAGCCGGCTACATCTTCCACTGCGACTGCAACATGGTGCCGGGCTTGCTTCGATTCGGCGACTTGTCCGACGTCGCCGGCCTGACTGCTCCGCGGCATCTGTTGGCGGTCAGCGGTCACGGCGACGCACTGCATTCGGACGCTGCCATCGAGCAGGCTGCCGGCCGAGTCCAAGCGATTTATCGCGCGGCTGGGTGCCCGGATCACTTCGATCACCGCTGGGGCAACGACGGCCACAGATTCTACAAAGATCTGATGTGGCCGTTTATCCTGGAAGCGATGAAAGGCTCGCGGTGAATCTTCCAGGTTCTGGTCACTGATGGGCAGTTGGAGGAACACGTGCAAAGTGCATCGGACCCTGTGTGGCACGGCTTACTTGTTAGCCGTGTCTTCCCGGGCCACAACAGGCACTGCTAACAAGTAAGCAGTGCCACACAACTCAACGTCCAATCCCAAAACGAGACCATTTCCTTGCGAGGGCCTCTGAAGTTGTATGCCAAGGACAAAGCCGGCATCATTCTGCACGACGTGTTATTCGCACCGTTTTTCTGCGGCGCCGCGGGCCCGGGGCAAATCTGGCATTGGGGCGTTTATGTCGACCAAAACGATCTGTGGCACCATTTCGACCGTTTCGCCGAGGTCGTCGAAGGGCCCGACCTGCCTGCCGAGGGATTCCAGGCGGCAATGATTGCACACCCCAGGCTGCGTGTGTACTCGCTGAAAGGCTGCAACACATGGCTGCTGTGGTGCCGCGATACGCATAACACGTGGCAGATAGAGTTGGCTGAGGGGAAAACGCCCGAAACGCTGCAAGACGTTCTGATCGATTTGGCCGGTGAACGTGACGCCCGGTCCGTAGAGGTGTATGATCCATGGAAGGACGAATGGACAACGGTGACGCAAGATGCGCAGGGAATCAGGTTGCCCGCGTTCTCGCGATCTACGGTCGTAAGAATTCGGCAAAAAAGCAACTGAGAGGTGAATCCGATCTCCTCTTGCGTATAATCGAGTATGGTATCGCAAGCCCCCAAACGAAGCTCTTGACATGGTCCGCTACCTGACGCTCATCGCAAGCTGGTTCGTATTGCTTGGCATCTCGACGGCCGCTCCGTCGGCCGAAGAGGCGGCAGATCAGTTCGTCGACGCAGAGCCGACAGAGGCTCAGCGGAAACTGGTTCAGCAGCTTGGCGACAGCTCCTACGCGGCACGCGAAGCAGCCGCGAAACGACTCGTCAGTCAGGGATTGGCGGCGAAAGGCGTGCTGATGGAGGCACTGAGCGATGGGGACTTGGAGATTCGCATACGGGTCCATCATATTCTCGCGTGTGTGAGGCAAAGCGAACTGGACGCCCGGCTGGCGGAGTTCATCGCCGACGTCCACGGGGAAGAAGACCACGGTCTGCCGGGATGGGATCCGTACAAGGAGTTGGTTGGTGGCGGTCGCGATGCCCGCAGACTGTTCGTGGAGATGATCCGCACCGAAGACTCGTTGTTGACGGCTTACGAGAAAGGCTCGGACGAATTGCCGCAGTTGTTCGCCGTTCGCGTGGCTTCGTTGCAGCCGCACATCATTGGGGGAAGCAATCAGACCAACGAGATCCCGCCAGAGACGATGGCCACATTACTGTTGATCGGCGCTGACAAGATCTCCGCGCAGAACTCGCTGGTCACGAGCCAACTGTACTCGCTGCTAAACCACCCGACGGCCCACCTGACGATCACGACGGGTAAGCACTCGTCGATCCTGATCGAACTGCTCGAGGAATGGGTAACCTCCGGAAACTCGATGATGTCACACTACGGAATGACGCTGGCCTTGAAATACAATCTCCGGAAAGCGGGATTGCAGCAGGCCAAGAAGATCATCAGCCAGAGCCAGCGTACCACGTCGTCGTCGATGCTGCAGTACGCCATCATCGCCGTCGGCAAATACGGCGACGAGGAACACATTCCGCTACTCAAGTCCCTGCTGGATAACAAGACGGTATGCCATACGTGGAGCAACCAAGCGCTGAAGAAGGACGGTTCGATCAAGATCCAGGTACGGGACGTGGCGCTCGCTATCATCCTGCACATGACCGGCAGGGATCCCGCAAAGTTTGGCTTCAAACTGCTCCGCGAGAATCCCGAGACGCTGTACTATGTCTACACGTTCGGGTTCATCGAGGAGGAAGAACGTGAAGCCGCCCATGCAAAATGGGCCGAGGAGTCCAAGGCGGGCGGGAAGTGAATTCAAGTCCGCGCGGTTGAACTATCACGTATTGTCGAGGATAATTGCGTTGGAGTGTGGACTAGCGAGGTGATCGGCAAATGACTGCAGTGGCCATCCTACCAATCCTGAGCGATCACGGTGGAAGGGAGTATCGGGCAATTGCCGGTGACCATCAATCCTCGGGCAAGACTGTCGGCCAGGCGCTGGACGCACTGACGCATGAACTCACAGGCGAAGAGATCGGTACGTTGGTCGTCGTTCAACACCAGAAACCGGACTCCTTCTTCACCGCACAGCAACAGCAGCGTCTGAAGGAACTTATGGAGCGTTGGCGAACGGCACGGGGCGCTGGCTCACGCCTTTCGCAAGAAGAGCAAACGGAGTTGGACGCTCTGGTGGAAGCCGAGGTCCGTGCGGCGGCCGACCGGGCGACCGCGTTGGCCGACGAGTTGCGTTCATGAATCCACATTACTCCTTTGTCGCCAAACGCGCACGCCACTGCTGCGAGTACTGCCACGCTCCCGAAGTCATCTTCAACTTTCCCTTCGAGGTCGAACACGTACTGATGGCGAGACGACATTGGATGAAGTTGGGATTGTTTCCCTAGCGCAATCGCGGACAGAAACGGGAGAACTACCGATGAGAAATGAAATCACTCGACGTACCTTCAACAAGACAAGTGCCGCAGCCGCTCTGGGGCTGGCCGCGACGACAACCACGGCCGCCCGAGCTTCGACGATCGTAGGAGCGAACGATCGCGTCCGACTTGGGTTCATCGGGGTGGCCAACCGGGGCGGTCAATTGATCGATGCGTTTATGAAACAGGACGACATGGAGATCGTGGCTCTGTGTGACGTGGACCAGAACGCACTGGCCAAGGCCAACGAAAAGGTGGGCGGCGGCAGGGAAACGTGCGGGGATTTTCGGAAGCTGATCGAGCGCAAGGACATCGACGCAGTGGTCATTGCCACGCCGGACCATTGGCACGCCATTCAAACGGTCATGGCGTGCGACGCGGGAAAGGACGTTTACGTAGAAAAACCTATGTCGATCACTGTCTATGAAGGCCGGCGTATGGTCGAAGCGGCTCGGCGCAACGACCGCGTGGTCCAGGTGGGTACGCATCGCCGCAGTTCGCCGTTGTATAAGGACTTGGCCAAACGAACGAACGGTGGAGACTTCGGGCGAATCTGCGTCAGCACGGCGTACCGCCTTAGCAACATGTATCCTGAAGGGATCGGCACGCAAAAACCGGCGGCCCCGCCCAAGGAATTGGATTGGGACATGTGGCTGGGCCCGCGACCCAAACGACCTTACCAGGAGAACATTGCTCCGTACCGATTCCGCTGGTGGGAACTGTACTCGTCGCAGATGGCGAACTGGGGAGTACATTTCCTGGATGCGATTCGCTGGTGTACCGGCGAACTGGCGCCGTCGGCCGTTTGCACGGTGGGCGGACAATACGCGGTGGACGACGACCGGACGATTCCCGACACGTTGCAGGCTAACTTCGAGTTCGCCTCGGGGCGTTTGGCCATCTTTGGCCAGTACGAAACCAGCGGCAACAAGCCGTTCCCATACGGCGAAATCGAGATGCGTGGCACCAAGGGCACCGTCTACGTCGACGGGCGTGGATACCACGTGGTCCCCGAACGCGGTGGCCAGTTTCAGGACCGCACACCAAGAATGGACCCGGAGGAAGTCCAGGCTACAGGTGACAACCGCAATCTGACGGCGCTACACGCCCGCAATTTCCTTGACTGCATGAAGACGCGTGAGAAGCCGAATGCCGATGTTGAGATCGGCCACCGTTCCACGTCGTTCAGCCTGATGTCGAACATATCACTGAAGGTCGGCAAGCGACTCTTGTGGGATGCCGAGAAGGAACGTTTCACCAACTCGGACGAAGCAAACGAACTGCTGCACTACGAATACCGCAAGCCGTGGACCTTGGGTTGATCGGATCCTCGGGCGCGGAAAGGTGCGCATGGTCGAGTATGTGCCGTTCCGCACGGAGACACAACCAGCCGACGGCAGCACATCCATCTGAAAACGCTGTCTCAACTGGCCTCGCAAGCAGGCTCTTGATGGACCTGCGGCGATCGCGAGAAGAGGGCCCATACAGCCAGCCAACGATTCGGCAGGGATGCCGTTCAAGATTTCCAGGTTACCCGACAGTTGATGAACCGCCTCGCCTTCGGCTAACCGGGACAACCGTTGCCAGTCTTCAGTCGAAGTCGTCAAGACTGCTGCGGCGGCGGATGGCAGTCCCCTTTCCACGTCCTCCGGGCGGTCTCCACGCAGCAGCACTTGCCACTGGCCGCCGCCCGGCCCGTTGATGTCGAGGCCGATGGTCAGCGGCGTGTCCGACCGGTCCGCAAACACGCGGGGGGTAGCAGTGCATCAAAACGCGCAGTCGGCGTGCATATCCGCTACCGTCCTTAGATTCATCGGAATCGAAAAACGCAGCCGATCCTGATCGCTGCCGATGTTTCTATTCCCGTCGTGTCCATTCAGTTATTTGGCCCAACGGGCACCGTAAAATAGAACGAAGACGCCAATTGCCCAATTGCGGTTTCGGCAAGTGCTGGCACTGGACTGCGGAACTCTAATCATTTGCCACTTCAGTTGGCGATACAATCTGTCGAGGCCTATGACCGTTACTCATTCAGGGAAGGAAGAGATCTCCGCTGCCCCCTAATCTGCCCCATTGGGAAGCGTTTTCTCCTGATTCTGGGAGATTCAATACATGACGAGAAATAGAATTGCCAGTTGTGTCGTTTCCTATCCTCTAGCTCTATTGGCGGTTTTCAGCGTACCAGCTGCGTTAGCGGGCGAGGCACCGGGAAATCGTGACAATCTGAAAGAGCCGATCCCGCTAGTCGCCAGAGTGACAAAGCCGGATCCGAACGGTCATCCGTTAGATCCGGCTCTGGAATTGGCCCGTTACGGGCGGGAGAAGATCAAGAAGACGATCAGGGACTACACCTGCACGTTGGTGAAACGCGAGCGCATTGACGGTGAGTTACAGGGTTACGAGTACGCCTTCGCAAGGATACGCAACCCCAAGACGTTAGACGGCAAGGTCATAAAGCCATTTGCCGTGTATCTGCATTTCCTGAAACCTAGCAAGATCCGGGGACGCGAAGTCATCTACGTGAATGGCAGGAATGACAACAAACTTGTCGCGCATGAAGGGGGCCGGGCGGGCGTGTTCTTGCCCACCGTGTGGTTAGATCCGGATAGCATGCTCGCAATGCAAGGCCAACGATACCCCATCTACGAGGTGGGCCTCAAGAACCTGGTGGACAAGCTGATCGAGGAGGGCGAGCGAGACAAGGCCGCGGGGCGTAAGCACTGCGAGGTGACTTTCCGCGAGGGCGCCAAGATCAACGGTCGCGTTTGCACGTTGATGGAAATCAAGAGTCTGAAGGCCGACCCGTCACGGAAACCGGATTACCACCTCACCCAGGTCTTCATCGACGATGAACTGCAAGTCCCGATTCGGTACGTCAACTACGATTATCCGGAGAAGGAAGGCGCCAAGCCACCTGTGATCGAAGAGTACACCTTGTTGAATCTGAAACTGAATGTGGGGCTGAAGGACAAAGATTTCGATCACGAAAACGAAGACTATAACTTCTAGCCAGCACTTCCTGCAGCCTTCTGGCAACCTTGGAAACTCGAATTGGATCCTAACCATCTGAACACACGGATGGCAGCTAGCCTTGCTAGATCGTCTTCGAGCGAGAGGGCGAGTTGGTGCTTGAGCCGTTGTCCTTCCCTCGGCAACCGACTATGCAGGCATGCCCCCGATCGGTTCTGAGAGTGCGAGGGAAGAGGGCCCCGTACAGCCAGCCAGCCAACGATTCGGCAGGGATGCCGTTCAAGATTTCCAGGTTACCCGACAGTTGATGAACCGCCTCGCCTTCGGCTAACCGGGACAACCGTTGCCAGTCTTCAGTCGAAGTCGTCAAGACTGCTGCGGCGGCGGACGGCAGTCCCCTTTCCACATCCTCCAGGCGGTCTCCACGCAGCAGCACTTGCCACTGGCCGCCGCCCGGCCCCGTGATATCGAGGCCGATGGTCAGGGGCGTGTCCAGCCGGTCCGTCCGGCTCGACCCGTGCGAAGTCTGTGCCTGCGTCGAGGCACTCTCCAGTTCGCTGTTTACCCAGAAAGGAACCTCGGCTTTCGGCGGACGCCGTTTGCCCCACCGATCCTTCTCGCCATACTTCCAGAACCGGTGCAACATGGCGTCGTCGATTTTCGGACAGGGGAGATCCTCCGTAAACCGATCCGTGTTGGTAGTGTCGAATTCGGGATCGGTTGCCTCGTACGAGTGGTAAAGAACTGTGTTCTCTTGAAAATCCTTGTCCATTTTGCCGGCGCTGCCCGCCGCGTTCGCCCCCGCCCCAAAGAACTCGACGCCATAGGAATTGAAGTACTTGTAGCCGCCTTCGATGACCTGTTTGTTCGTGATCGGCTCCGCGGGAGTTAGGTGATACGTACCGCCATGGGCCTCTGGTGTCTCGAACAGCCGGCAGAGGACTGCGGAAACCCAATCGACCGGCAC
>CAZURK010000145.1:29736-36394 GCA_964623055.1 uncultured Pirellulaceae bacterium | reverse complement strand
CTAGGACCGGTCACCGAGTTCCTGCCAGACGGGGTGAGCGCCGAATGGCAGGAGGTACTGGTGCCATTGCACTCGAACGACACGCTCGACTGGCGTCAATTGGGCGGGCTGACTCTCGACTTTGACAAGCCCGGCAGCCATACCATCTACATCGACGACGTGAGCTTCAAACACGGCGCTCCAACTCCTGCGCCCGTGCGAATCACGAAAAAAGAGCCGGCCATCGCGGGGCCGGAACCGGACACGATTGTTCGCCCCGCAGCGGGCACACGTGTCTCTCGCGTCGAGGAACTCCATGGCAAACTGGATCGAGGCCAACACGCCGTCGTCCTGGTGCGGTGCGCACAACCCAACAGCCCGTGGTGGATTCAGGAGCAAGTCGAGCGAAGCGGGGAAAGTGGCTTCAAGTCCAGAGTCCGGTTTGGCAACGACAAGACTCCGCCTGGCACCGAGTTCCAGGCCGTAGTGATTCTGCCTCCAACTGCCGAAGCTGCAAGGCAATTCCGAGTCGGCGAGACCCTGAAGACACTGCCCGATGGGATTCCCAAGTCGAGGCTGGTGCAAGTGGTATCGAGATAGGTGCATTGCGATCGAACAGGCTGATCATGAGTCCCGGCTAACCTCTGGTACCCCTGGTTCCCGAGCTCCCGCTTGGGAGCCAACAGAAGGCGAGCAGCAGATGAGGATTTACCGTGGGACAGGCTTCCAGCCTGTCAGGGAGCACATTTGACAGGCTGGAAGCCTATCCCACGGGTAAGAGAGTTTCCGTAGCTCGCCTGAGAATGGTGGTCGCAACGTGCCTTTGCTTCCTTTCAAAGCTATGCCAAAACGGTTAATGGTTGCCCTGGTGCCGCTGTGTCTGGTTGTGGCCACTGTTGCTTTCAGTCAATCCCCGGTTCTCCTGGTCGACCACTTCAATGACGACGTCCAAAACCGTCTCGGCGGATACCGCGATACGTTCCAGCGGACTCCTTCGACAGCGACAGCAATGCGAGTGGCCGACGTCTTTCGAGGTCAGAGTGGGCGAAGCCTCCAGATAGACGCCGACAGGCAACAGGACGGTTTCTGCGGGCTCTGGATTCACTTCTTCGACTTCCGTCAACCGGCCCCGACGTATTTCGATTGCCGCCAATACCCATATCTGTCGTTCTGGGTCAAGGGCGCCGCTGGCGGCGAGCACCTACTGGTGAAATTGGCAGACAAGCGGTGGATCGAGAAGGAGGATGCGGTTGCGGTGGGAGGCATCGAAGAGTTCCTCTCCGGCGGCGTGACCGAGGATTGGCAAGAGGTACTCATTCCACTCGACCGAATCGGGCCCTTGGACCGGCGAAACATGGGCGGGCTGATTCTAGAATTCACACGGTTGGGCGAGCAAACCGTCTACATCGACGATGTGTCATTCAAGACCAGCCGGAAATCCACGACGCCGTTGACCGCCGCGAACGCGGAACGAGCCGCCCGGCAACCTTATCCCCGCTGCCTTTGGGTCTGGTCCACCGACGAACTGCTTGCCCGGCAAGATAGGTCTCAAGAGTTGCTTGACTTCTGCCAGCGTTGGCGAATCACGCAACTGTGGATGCAACTGCCCTATTCGACGGTACCGCGTGAGCCAACGCCCGACGTTTCGGCCGCGGGCGAAGCTGCTGGCGGGATGCGTTGCGTCATTCGTCACACTGAGCAATTGCGTTCGCTCCTGCGGGAAGGTCATAGACGCGGAATCCAGGTACACGCACTGGACGGCAGCCCCGAGTACTGCCTGCGACCGCACCACCGCGTTCCATTGGCCGTCGTAGACGCGGTGATTGCCTTCAATGAAGAGTCCCCAAAGGAGGCACGCTGGGACGGCGTCCACTTCGACAACGAGCCGTACTTGCTGATCGGCTGGGCGGAACGTACGCGCCGGGAGCAGATCCTTCGCGAGTACCTCGAGTTGAACGAGCAGTGCCAACAGCGTATCCGTGCCCACCGGCCGCTGGTGTTTGGCGTCGATATCCCGTTCTGGTGGCAGGATGCCGACGCCGAGACCGGCCACGCCCTGGCCGAGGTGGAATACGGCGGAGTGCGGAAGCCGGCCAGCTATCACTGCATTGACATGCTGGACAATGTCGGCGTGATGAACTACCGCGATAGGGCCGACGGAGCCGATGGCCTGATCGCACATGGACGTGATCTGCTGGCCTACGCCGACACCGTCGGCCGCGCAAAGGTCTACATGGGAGTGGAAACGTTTGGCGACCTTCCTACGGAGGTCTGGTTCGCCGTTGGAGTGCCAAAGGATGCTTTTCGAGTAGCGATCTTGGAAGGACGCAGCGACTTGGCATCATCGAGTCGACTGTCGGGATATCGCCTGCAGTGGTTTGACGATGGTCGGTACGTCCACATCGGCCTGGAAGTGCCGCGGGACCGGTCGGTGAAAAAGGAGCGGGCAATCTGTAAAGCGCTGGAGGAGATTGCAGGCGAGTTCGGCGGGTTCGCCTGCGCAGAGAAGGGACTCGACGCGGACGTGATCGGGGCGTATGGCCGGCAGGCAATCATGAAAGACCCTTCGCTGGCTCAATATCGTGGCGGCCCCATTCGTACCTTCAGAACAGAAACCGGACTATCCGTCTTCAGCACCACGGGCATCATGCTTCCCAAGATCACCTTTGCGGACAACTCGTTTGACGAATTTCAAAGGCAGGTGTCGGTGGCCGAGGGCTACTTTCAGCGCTACGAAAGCTACGGCGGTCTCGCGATCCATTTCTACAAGACCTTCCGCGCTAAGACACAAGAGCGGCACAACGGTCCGGCTCCCATTCGCGAATGAAAGGCCCAATCGCACGCTCCTGTTCTGGACCACGCGCTGATTTCCTGCGAGAATTTAGTACCTCACGACATTTGAGATTTCAGTAGGATGGGCATTCCTGCCCGTCTGCTTGGGGTCGGGCAGGAACACCCAACCGACAACGGCAAGAGTCGCGAGGTACTAGTCCAACATCTGGCAATCTCGGGCTAGGTGGGACTTCAACCATACTGTTGTGCTGCGGCCACCACCGTGAAAATCGAACGAATCGACGCATCCTTGGCGTATTATCCTTGGTCCGGGTACTTCAAGTTCCAGCTGACCCAGAGCTGGGAATTCAAGTGGACGAAACGAAGATCGACGACTTGACGAGAGCGACAAGTAATCCATCGGAGACCTAACCCGCCTGTATCGACAACAAGCAAGCCATGTTATCTAGAAGGAGCCGCGTCATGACCGAGATCACGCGTCGTAGGTTCGTCCAAAGTTCAGCGCAAGCGGCCACCACTCTGGCCGCCGGGGCGTCAGTCGTCTCAGCCCGGCGAACCGGTGCCGCAGAATCGCCTAATGAAAAGGTCGTCCTCGGCCTGATCGGGGCGGGCGGCCGTGGGCGTATGGTAATCAAGAACATGGCCAAGTTGGATAACGTGGAAATCAAGTATGTCTGCGATGTTGAGGACGCTCGTGGCAAGGCTTCGGTTGCCGAACTCGAACAAATACAAGGTTCTGCGCCCACTCTGACAGAGGAGATGAGGGATGTCCTGGACGACAAAGACGTACACGGCGTGATCATCGCTACGCCGGAACACTGGCACGCTCTGGCCAGTGTGTGGGCGTGCCAGGCGGGGAAAGACGTTTACGTCGAGAAGAACATCTCGGCCTCGATCTGGGAAGGCCGCAGGATGGTGGAAGCGGCACGTAAATACAAACGAATCGTACAAGCCGGCACGCAGACGCGTAGCGCGCCGTATATATTCGCCGCCCGCGACTACATCCGCGACGGCGGTTTGGGCGACGTTCTCTACGTCAAGGTCTTTGGCATGTACTCGTTCGTCTATGGAGGCTATCCCAGAAAGGCCGTCCCCGACAGCGATCCGCCGCCGGGTCTGGACTGGGACCGGTGGCTCGGTCCAGTCCCCGATCGGCCCTACAACAAACAGCTACATCGCCAATGGTACGGTTATTGGAGATTCTCCGGCGGTAACGGATCGGATGCGATTCACACTCTGGATGCGGCCCGAATGGTCATTGGCGACCCGCCGCATCCCAAGTCGGTCCAATGCGTCGGCGGACGATGGAAGCACGAGGACGACGATGGCGTGATGCCCGACGTGCAGATCGTCACTTACGAGTTCGACCGGATGGCCATGAGTTTCGATTGCACCGGCTTTACCGAGAAATACATGTTCAAGACGCCCATGAGCATCCGCCAAGCGGATCAATTCCCCTTCTGGCCTCGTAACACGTCTCGAATCGAAATCTACGGCACCAAGCGGATGATGTATTTGGGACGGGTCGGCGGCGGCTGGCAGGTGCTGGAAGGCGGGCCTCAGGACCTTGCTGCCGGCTTTGGCGAAGTGGTCGAGCAACAATACGGCCGCTTCCCCGACGAGCCGCACGCGGAGAATTTCATCGACTGCATCCGCACGCGAAAGACTCCCAACGCGGACGTGGAACAGGGCCACCTGTCTTCCTCGTTGGAGCACTTGGCAACTCTCTCTTACCGCCTGGGAAACGCGAAGTTGGTCTTTGACCGTGAGAAGGAGACCTTTCTCAACAACGACGAGGCCAATCAACAGCTCAAGCCGACGTATCGCGATAACTACCGCATGCCGGATGAGGTGTAGATGCCGCGCATGAATCGGGGCAAGAAACCGTTCGTAGTGCCGCCTTTAGGCGGTTTCCCCGGTGTCTTACCGTTCGGACCGCCTGAAGGCGGCACTACAAACCAATTCATGCGACGGATCCGTAACGACGCAAGTTGGAGGCGAATACGATGAAAACACGGAATCGCTGGGCCCTATTAGCTCTTCTGCTCGTCGTTCCCTGCGCAACCGACGCTGGCCAGCCGCTTCCCGGCACTGCCCCTTTGGATCTTCCGAGAGATGATGCCGTCGTCCACGCCAAGCATCTGCGACAGGTGACCGAGTACTTCCAGCGAAGAATCGAAGAGGCGCGAAAGCTGCGTGACGATGCCTGGAAACCGGACCGTACTTCGATCGAAGGCTACGAGAAGTCGATCGAGCATCACCGGACGAGTTGCCGAACAATGCTGGGCCTCGTTGACGCCAAGGCCGCGGTAGCCGATGCCGAAAGCACACAACTCGCTGAGTCAGACGATTGTCGCATCGAACGGATCACCATCGCGATGTTTGCGGGCCTGGCCGCACGCGGCCTGCTCTTTTCGCCCAACCACGACAGTCGGCATCCTCTCATGATCGTGTGCAGTGATGCCGAAAGCTGGCCCGAACGTCTCGCGGGCCTCGGCGAAGATGTCGCCGCGCCGAAATGGCTGACCGAACTGGTTGGCCGCGGGGCAATTGTGTATGTACCGCAGTCGATCGAACGGCTCAAGGATCATCCTTACTGCCAAACCACGAACAACAAGGACCGCCGGATGATCCTGTACCGGTTGGGGTACCCCGTCGGTCGCACGATGCCGGGACTTGACGTGCAAGACGTGTTGGCGGCCGTTGACTACCTCGGCAGTCGATCGGATGTGGATTCGGAACGCATCGGTATCGTCGGGATCGGCCAAGGCGGGATGACGGCCCTTCACGCCGCTGCCGTCGACCGGCGAGTTTCCGCTGCAGTCGTCGTCGACTACTTTCAGGTCCGCGATTGGTGTTGGAAAGAGCCCGTAGATCGACGACTGTCGCGACGCCTGTTGGAGTTCGGCGATGCGGAACTGGCCGCGCTCATCGCACCGCGACCGCTCTGGTGCGTCCATACACCAGATTCAAGCATTGCAGGAGAATATATCAAGGCGGAAATCATTCGCGTCGGGCGCATTTGCGGCCGCCAAAGGGCATTTGGCCGAAGAGTCTTGGTCACGCTTCGCCAAGGCGACGACAAGATGGCCCGGTCCGTTTCACTTCTGGCCGAACACTTCAAACTGCCCGACCGGCAAGACGCCGTGGCGTGGCCCGAACTGAGCGTGGCATCAGATCAGGTTAACGATGTGAGGAACCAACACTTTGAGGAACGCCTGGCGCACTTGCGACAACTTATCGACGAGAGCGAAGCGAAGCGCGAGGCGAAGTGGAAGCTGACCGGTTTGCCGCCTGCTGACTTCGAGAAGATCAAAGCGAAGATGCTCGACGACTATCGTGGGCTGGTCGGCCACGTGCCAACCGCGGGCACACCGTTGAACCCCAAAACGGAACTCGCTCTCTCGACCGACAAGTACAAGTTGTATCGGATCACACTCGATGTCACTCGGGGAGTCGAGGTGTACGGCAACCTACTGATTCCACAGGACATCCAAGGGCAAACCGCGGCGGTGATCTGTCAGCATGGGCTTAGCGGGACTCCGGAAATGACCACCGGCCTGGGAATGGCGAAGGATACGGCGTACCACGAGTTTGCCCGACACTTGGCCGAGCAGGGCTACGTCGTGTTCTCGCCATACCTGATGCAGCGTCAGACAGCGGAAATCAACGTTCTGGCACGGCAGGCCGACGTGGCCGGCATGATGCGTGTGGCAATGCCGGTTGCCAAGACGCGACGAATCGTTGATTTCCTTGAAACCTTGCCGTTTGTCGACCCGAAACGGATTGGCTATTACGGCCTGTCGTACGGCGGATACTCGGCCATCTGGATCTCGCCCCTGGAACCACGATTGGCCGCGACGGTGATTTCCGGGCACTTCAACGA
>CAZURK010000145.1:0-29636 GCA_964623055.1 uncultured Pirellulaceae bacterium | reverse complement strand
TCTCGCCCCTGGAACCACGATTGGCCGCGACGGTGATTTCCGGGCACTTCAACGACTGGCGCACCAAGATCACGAACGACACGATGCGGACCAGCTATCTATGGCACCCCGATGAAGACTTCTACAACTGGAACATCCTGCACCGATTCACGCATCCCGAACTAATCGCCATGATCGCGCCGCGTTCCGCCTGTGTCGAATTCGGCGAACGTGACGGAATCACGACGCCCGAATGGACGGCGTACGCGTGGAAGCAGGTCGTAGCGTGGCGAGACCACTTTGGCTTCGATGACCGGATCGTCCTGGACCATTTCGACGGCCGTCACGAAATCCACGCGGTCGGCGCGGTCGACTTCCTCGACCGTTTTCTACGGCCCTCGCGCACGGTTGGCCGAGACTACGATACACCCGCCACCGATCCGGCCGTTGTAGAGGAAACACCTGGCAAGCCCGCCGGTCCGCCGCCATTCATCACTCACACCCTGGACTCGCGCCCGGAGACAAAGATCGGTGGCGAGTTCTGGATTCCCGCAGGCGCGAAAGAACTGCGAGGCATAGCGATCAGACTTTCACGACACGGCCAGCCGGGTCCGATTGAAATCTGTTTCGGCTCTCGACCGAGAAGCAACGACATTGGCACGGCCAAACTCGACGCCAACGAGGTCCGGCCTGACCAAAACGTTTGGCGCGAACTGAGAATCCCCTCTAACTCAATGCGGGCCGGCGCAAGGGTGTACTTCGAGATCCAGTGCACCAGTGGAAGAACCTTGGACGATCACTACGTAATCTACGGCCCACGCCCGATCGGCGGCAAAGACTGGCCCAACCGTTTCGCTTTGTCTTACCAAGGGCTCACCGATCGACCGCAGGACACGATCCACGGAGATCCGTGAGTTCGGTGTTCTCAGCGGGATGGACGCGGCCCACGTGCGAGTGACTAGTGTGAGCATTCTAGCCTCTCAGCGTCGACAGCCAACTGCCGATGCCGGGCGGACACTAACATCCGTGTGCTTCCATCCGTGTGCGTCCTGCAATTCACTGCGCACACGGATGGAAGCACACGGATGAGTATGACGACCGATTAGCTGTGCGATGTTCAGAAGCGATCGCCACGACGAAGACTAGCGGACGACGCGGGACCGGTGGGGAACTGACAAAGTGGCGCCGGGCGACTATACTGCGTCTGTTTGCCTCCGAGCAATGCGATTCGTTTCATGCATACACATGGAAGGCCTAACGACGCCCATGGTAGTTCGATGGACTCTGATTCGCTTGGTCGCGGCGGCCGTAACGCTATGTGCCTACACGCAGACGGTCGCGTCGGTAAAGACGTACTACGCCAGGACAACCAACCGCGGCGAGATGCTGTTGGTGGGCGTGACTGTCACTCGCGGTGCGGGCGACGTGACGTTTGATGCATCGAAACTGATTGGTGTGCGGTTGACGCATTTCAAGTCCAGTGACACGAATTGCCTCGCGGTCGTCGCCGGATCGCCCGCTCCACCGCCAGGCGAGCGGGACCTATTGCTGCGCGACAACAAGCTGAACACGGGGCTGATCAATCCCGGTGGCCAGCGGACGCCGCTGACAGCCGATCCCGTGTTGGAAGGGTCGAACGCCACACCCGGCTTCGCGGTTACATTCGATTCACCGGTTATCAATCTTCCGGGCGACGATGTGGTGTTCTTCGAGTTCCACCGGGAATTGAACAGCCCACTTGGCGGCGACGCCTTCTTTGTCAGCCCGCTTCGCTTTGAAACCGGTCTACGCACCGTGGCGTTCGACGCGTTCGATATCCGCTGCGACGATCCGCGTGCCCTGCCGCTGGCTGGGTTCGGTCTCTATCGGCTGGCCAGCCCGCCCAACTCGGCAAATGACCTGCAAACGGCGGCGCTTGCCACGGCGAATTCTGGACCGATCGAGGATTTCAAAGTCCTGGCTTTGGGTATCGACTTGTCGAAGCTCGGTTACCCGGAAGGGGCCCAGGTGTCGGGGCTGTTCTTTCAGGACAAAGACGGGACGGGCTTGTTACTGGATCCCGTATTGATCGCCGGCTTGCCCGCTCCCGTCTCGGATAACGCATTGAAGGAGATTCCCAAAGACGTCCTGGCCGGTCCGAAACCGGGGGAATTGCTCAAAGAGATGCTTGACGGGCCGCTGGCCGGCTTGGAGGAGATCATCTTTGCGGAACGCGTCTGTGGATTCGACCATTGGTACGCCAACTTCGGATTCTACGCGGCGCCGATCGCCGAATACCCGCAGCAACGAGGTGTTCCAGGCGAAGAGATCCCGCGCTGCTTTGGCGATGGTGGCCGCCTGTGTCGATTGAACTTGCGGACTGGCGAGCGGACGGTGTTGCTGAATGATCCGACGGGCGGTATCCGCGACCCGCAGGTGCATTATGATGCGAAGAAGATTCTGTTCTCGTACCGTAAAGGCGGCGAATCGTACCATCACCTGTACGAGATCAATGTCGATGGCAGCGGCTTGGTGCAACTGACCGACGGGCCCTGTGACGACATCGAACCCACGTACCTACCGGACGGCGGCATCATATTCTGCTCCAGCCGCTGTAATCGCTACGTGAACTGCCACCGCACTCCGGTGGCCACGTTGTACCGCTGTAACGCCGACGGATCGGCCGTTCGCATGTTATCCACGAACATCGAGCATGACAACACACCCTGGGTGCTGCCGGATGGTCGCGTGGTCTACATGCGGTGGGAGTATGTCGACCGCAGCCAATTTTGCTTCCACCACCTGTGGACCACGAACCCGGACGGCACGGGCCAGATGGTCTACTTCGGCAACCAATTCCCCGACACAGCCATGCTGGATGCCAAGCCGATCCCGGGCACAAACAAGGTTGTCGCGTCGTTTTCTCCGGGGCACGGACGAACGGGACACATGGGCCTGATCACCGTGATCGACCCGCGCACAGGGCCGGACAAGCGAGTTGCGGGCAAACGAATCAGCCGCCCCGGCCGGTACTACCGCGATCCGTACCCGATCTCTGAACAGTGCTTACTGGTCGCCGACAACGCGGGTATCCATGTGATGGATGGACAGGGAGCCACGGATTTTCTGTGCAAGCCGTCCTCGGAGCAACCGGTGCTTACCTGCCATGAACCCCGACCGCTGCGGTCGCGGCCGCGTGAGGCGGTGGTTGCGCCGCACGTGGATGACGCAGAGGCCACGGGACAATTGGTGCTGAGCGACATCTACGAAGGCCGCAACATGGCAGGTGTGCAGCGTGGCGAGATCAAGAAGCTGCTGGTCCTGGAACAATTGCCGAAACCGATCAACTTCTCCGGCGGCATGTGGCCGATCAGCGTGGGCGGCACTTTTACGCTGGCGCGCGTCTTGGGTACGGTGCCTGTCGAAGCGGACGGTTCGGCCTACTTCGAGATTCCGGCAATGCGTTCGGTTTTCCTCGTTGCGTTGGACGAAAATGATCTTTCCGTCAAGCGGATGCAGAGCTTCCTGAGCGTCCAGCCAGGCGAGACCATCGGCTGCGTGGGTTGTCATGAGCAACGCGTGCAAACGCTGGCCTTGAAAAAGGGGACAGGTCCAATTTGTGCGCAGCACCCTGCGGGCCGTTCCGGCAAATTGGACCTGTCCCCTTTTTCAAGGCCCAGCCTGCTGGGGCGTTCACCCGCACGAATCGAACGCATCAACGACATACCAGATGTGCTGGACTTCCCTCGCGACATTCAGCCGATTCTCGATCGTTATTGTGTGGAGTGCCACAATCCGGATCGGGCCGAAGGGCGAGTCGATCTGTGCGGGGATCACACGCCATTGTTCTCGGTTGGCTACTGGGCCCTGGTGTCGCGCGGCCTGATTTCCGACGGTCGCAATGAGCAATACGGCAACCGAGCGCCGCGCACGATTGGCAGCTCGGCCAGCCCGTTGCTGCAGATGGTCGATGGCGGTCATTACGATGCCAAGTTATCCGATCGGGAACGAAAGATGCTACGGCTGTGGATCGAATCCAGCGCGGTCTATGCAGGTACCTACGCGGCCTTGGGTTCGGGAATGCATCCGGTGGAATTCCCGATCGCCGTTATCGAGAAACGTTGCGGTGGTTGTCACGGTTCGGAGCCGACAGGCAGGCGCATCGGCAGCAGTATGTACTTCCAGTTTGGCAAACAGGGACCTGCGTTGCCGTTGGTACATGAGTTTCTCGATCTTCAGCAGATTCGCGGCAGTATCGGCTACTACAAGTTCGGTAGCGCCCGTCCGCCACAATCGCTCTGCAATCTGACTCGACCCGAGAAATCGTTGCTGTTGAGGGCGCCGCTCGCCGCAGACGCAGGCGGTTTGGAGTTCTGCAAGTCGCCGGTATTCAAGGACAATCGTGATCCGGATTATCAGGAAATCCTCTCCAGAATCGTTGCTGCCAGCGAAAAACACCAAGCCGAAAGACGTTTTGACATGCCAGGCTTCCGGGCCAACGTCTATTACTTCCGCAAGCTTCAGACTTACGGAATCCTTCCACCAGACCTGAATCCCAACGATCCCATTGACGTGTATGCCGCGGATCAGGCCTATTGGAAATCGTTTTGGCACCAGTCTGCTACATCCGCCCCATAGAAACCGGTATTGCACCCCAAGGAGAAATGACGTGACGTATTCTCAAGCCATGGTAGAGGCCCGCACGGTACTGACAGCCCTATTGACGCTCGGATTGGCAACCGCAGGCGTGCTTCGAGCAGCCGAGCCATCGAAACCCGTCTATGCGGAACCGAAGGCAACCGCCGCGTCACAACCACAGCAGTATCCCAAGGTTACGTTATCGACTTGGTATGAAGTCGATCCGAATTGGCCGGAGCGGCCGACCGGCATACTGTGGGGCCGGACGCCCGGCATCGCTGTGGACAGCAAGGATCAAGTGTGGGTATTCACTCGCGCCGAACCGCCGGTCCAGATCTACTCGTCGGAAGGGCGATTCATACACGCTTGGGGCGTCGGCTTGATCGGCACAAAAGAAACGGGGCTTGGTTCCCATCAGATTAAGATTGACAGCAAGGGCATGATCTGGCTGGCCGACGTGGCGGACCACGTGGTTCTGCAGGTGACGCCAGACGGCAAAGTGCTGAAGACGCTGGGCACTCGGGGCGAACCCGGCTGTGATGAAAAGCATTTGAACAAACCAACCGACATGGCAATCACACCGGACGGCCAGGTATTCGTCTCCGATGGTTACGGTAACGCCCGAATCGTCCACTTCGATGCCGACGGCAAATTCGTCAAGGCGTGGGGCAAGTTGGGCACAGGGCCAGGCGAGTTCAGTCTTCCGCATGCTATCGTCGTCGACTCGAAAGGCAAGCTGTACGTGGCCGATCGTAACAACGCCCGTGTCCAAGTGTTCGACCAAGATGGCAAATTCCTGGACCAATGGCAGAATCTGATCGTGCCGTGGGGGCTATGCATCACGCCCAAGGACGAAATCTGGGTATGCGGTTGTACGCCCATGCAATGGCGCGAGACGGACAACGCGCTCAGTTGCCCGCCGAAGGACCAGGTGTTCATGAAGTTCGACACATCGGGCAAGGCCCTTCAGATATGGACCGTGCCCAAGGGCGTAGACGACGAAGAGCAGCCGGGCGAGTTGAATTGGGTCCACGGAATTGCCGTGGACTCCAAAGGCAACATCTACGCCACCGACATCATGGGCCAGCGAGCGCAAAAGTTCCTCCGGAAGAACTGATAGACGCGAATCATTGTCTAACTCGGCAACACCTGGGAGCCGTGCCCATCCTACATGCGCGACCGATCAAACGTTGAGCGAATCACGCACCGAGGAGCCGTTTTGCGTTCCCGTGTGTGATTGCGTTCTTTTGGGCTGCTGAGAGAACGGACTCGCGCAGCTTAAGCACTGCGGACTCCAGGTTGAACAACGGCAGGTGCGAACCGAACAGGACTCGGTCCAAAGGTGTGCTATCCAGGAATTTGCCGACGCCACCGATTCCCTCCAGCGTCGCTATTTCGACATAGACCTGGCCAACGCTGACCAAGTTGGCAAGTATCGAACCGCGCACGGTCCGCGAACTGTTCAGCAACACGAGTCGCAGACGCGGGCGATCCTTCACCAACTGAGCGAGCGGTCCCACGTCAACGTCGGGTACCTGCATCAGCGGGTGTTGCGTGCGGATATCCTCCATTCTCACAGCGAGTTGCACGATCAGCCCTCGCTTTTCGGCGATCGTTAGCAGTTCGGCAAACGCGGCGTCGTCAAGCGTGTAGCCGTGGTAGTTGGGATGAAGCCGTATACCGGGCATGCGGTAATCTTCGTGGCAGCGGCGGATATCTTCGGCCCAGTCGGGCAGCTTGGGGTTGATCGAACCAAAGGGGATCAGCAACTGAGGATTCGTCTTCTTGCACACGTCGGCCAGGCGCGCGTTCACGCCGCCGATGTCTTTGTGCAGCAGTCCATCGAAACTGCCGACCCACGCCTGGGTGACGCCGGAGGTCTGGAGTTTGTCGACCAGTTTGGCTGGCTCGTCGCAGGGCAATCGACGGAATGGCCATCGTTCGAGGTAGACGTTAACGTCCGTAATCATGAATTCATCCCTTTATCGGCCAGGATTGGCTGCAGAAGTCGCTGGAGGTTGCCCGCGAGGATCAGGCGTTTGGCTTCGTCCGATACTTCAGCACCGTACACTTTGGCCAACTGTGACGCGTAGCTGCGGCCGCCTGCGTCGCTTCCGAAAATGACGCGTTTCGCGCCCAGTTCGCGAACGGCCATATCCACCATGCCGGCCGTGGGGTCGCTGCCGCAAATCTCTACCGCGACGTTCTCGAGGGCACGGATCTCTCGGATGCCTCTTTCCCAATCCCCGTCTACATGGGCCGCAAAGAAGGAAGCGTTGGGATGCCGCCGAGCCAACGCTGCGAGATCGGCCGTAGTCGACTCGCCCGGCAGATTGCCCGTGGCTTTCCGCCACGTGTGCTGCAGTACGGGAATCTTCAACTCGACAGCACGTTCGATAATTGGGTCAAGGCAGGGATCGGCACATCGAATCGCCACCCACAGTTTGATCCCGACCAACGGCCCGTCGCGCACGCAGCGGTTCAGCTCTTTCAGGCTCTCCTCGGTGTGTTTCGGATTCAGATACACGAAACCTAGTACACGGCCGTCCGCGTAATCGACCGCTCGCATCACCTGATCGTTCTGCAGACGCACCTGGTCGGGTGACGGGTCCTGCAGGAAGGGATAGCCCATGAAGACGATCAGTCGCTGGATCCCTATTCGGTCCGCAAAGAACAACAAATTCGCGATCCGTTCTTCGGGTGTTCCGCTCGTGCCGTTCAGATGAGTGTGCGCATCCCAGATCACGGGCCCATCGGCTTCCGATTGTGACTGGCCGGCAAACAGCGGTTGGAGCGTCGCCGCACCGGCCACGGCCAGCGTAGCCTGGGCAGTGCCCACGAGCACGTCGCGTCGGCTGATTCTACGATTTGAAGACTGCATTTCTCTTGTCACCCAGGAGCTCTGAAACTCTGTAGGACGGACTTCCACGTCCGTCCGTGGTTCCTGGACGGATTTGGAAATCCGTCCTACGACTCTGCGGTTGGACGGTCGCGCGCGACGCTAACGCCGACCTGCAGCCGCGTGTTCTTTCACGAACGACTCCACCGTCGCTTCACCTCCGAGGTAGCCGAGCGAAACGAGAAACGCGTCCATCTCGCGGCATGTCTCGATAAAGTACTTGTTGCCCTCGCGTCCGAAGTTGAAGAATCCGTGGCCCGGACCATCCGAGATTTTCAACTCGCAACGATTGCCCGCGGCGCGGTAGGCTTTGTCGAACAGCACAGAGCTTTCCAGCAATCGGTCGGCCGAACCGAAGAACATGATCATCGGCGGCTGGTCTTTCTGGATATGGTGGAGCGGCGAGACGACCTCCGGATCGCCGCCAAACTGTTCGCGGCGACGCTCCATGCCTTGCTTGTACCCTTGGCTAAGTTCCTCCGCAGGCGCCGTAGCCATTACCGGATTGAACAGCACCATGGCATTGGGCCGAGAGCTGATCGACTGGTCCTCGCTCGCCGCGTCCAGACCAGGCACGACGCCGACGCACCCGCCCAGATGTCCGCCGGCGGAGCCGCCGCCTGCTGCAATTCGCTCGGGATCTACGCCGAGTTTCTGTGCGTTAGACCGAACCCATCGCACGGCGGATTTCGCATCGGCTACGCACTGTGGAACCGTCGCGCCGTGCTTTGACTTAATGCGGTATTCTGCAGTGATTGCTACCATGCCGCGCGATGCCAGGTATTGGCAATGCGGAGCAAACTGTGTGGGCGATCCGTTTGTCCAGCCGCCGCCGAAGAAGAAGACGATTGCGGGACGTTTGTCAGTTGCCTTGTGTCCCTCCGGCTTGAAAGCGAATAGACGCAGTTTCACGTCGCCAATGGTCTTGAAGACATGCACGTCGGCGCCAGCCAATCGTTTTGCCATGAGTGCTTCCCGGTCGGCACGGGGCTTGGCCTTCCGTCGCGGCCGGCCGGGAGCTTCTTCGGCCGCATGGACGGGCACATGCGCGGCAATACACAAAAGCGTCACGATGGCGAGGGTCTTGTGAAGCACATTGTTCTCCTTCTGATTGTAGTCACTTGCCGGCGATGATCAGATCGAGCCGTTTGTTGCGTTCCTCTAAGGGCAAACGGCCGCTGCCTTCGATCGTCATCCAGCCGTTGTAGCCGATGGCGTCCAATTCCTTGCGAGTGGCCGGCCAATTGACGCTGCCGTCGCGGATATCGACGAACTTCCCTCCGTGGCCGTCCGGGTTCAATTGGAAATCCTTCACATGAATCTTGACGATCAGTTTGCCCAATGCACGAATCCACTCCTCCGGCATCGCATATTTGACGTGGTTGCCGATGTCGTAGTAGCACTGTACCCACGGGTTGTCGAAGGACTTGATGAAGTTGGCGAAGAATTTTGGCTTGACCCAGAGGTTGTTCCAGACGTTCTCTAGGGCGATGATTACGCCCGCTTTCTCGGCAACAGGGATCAACTTCTCGATGGCCTTTCGGGACGAGTCGGTGGCGTAGTTCTGGGCTTCGATGTACTGCTCGTACTTCGCGTTGTCGCCGGCCGCCACTCGGGAGACGTGTCCCGTCTTTTCGTCGAACTCGATATCGAATTCCCAAGCCTCCGGCATGGGCATGCCGCCAACGCGGCAGGGTACCAGCAGGACGGCGTCCGCCCCGTAGCCTGCCGCGGCTTTCAACGCGGTTTCCACGCTTGCTATCTCATCGGCCACGCGGCCCGGTTCGGGGTGGTTGAAGTTGGCCCATCCCCGCATGACCGCGTGGATCTTCATACCCAGCTTCTCGGCGATCTTGCGACCAACAGCCGCCTCCTCGGGCGTAGCCTTCCAGACGTTGGTTTCCATGCCCTCGAAGCCGGCTTCTTTCCAACTGCTCAGTGTTTGCTCGGTTGGCTTTCCGATCAGCGCTTTCTTGAGCTTGGTCTTGAACGGAGCCGCATCGAGCCTTGCAGCCGCCAGCATTCCCACACCGGCGGCAGCCGACGTGGCCATGAATTGTCGTCGTGAGAGATGGTGAGTCATGATGATTGTCTCCAGAACTGTCGAATTCGTCAGGTTGCCTTGCGTCGTCCAACATATGGCGACCGCTGAACGAGAGACATTCTATGCGAAATGATTCGCAATTTCAGCCCATTTCCGTGTTTAGGGCCGCGGGCCGATGCCTCCGAGTGTCGAAAGCGGGCTGCCTTCTGCGATATCATCGAGCCGTATCTCCGTGAATTGGTCACTGGCTACGACGAAAAGACGACCGTCGCAGCGGACGAACCTCGGAGCATCCGGACGCGAGCGATCCGGCTGCCAGTGTGCTGTGACTTTGCCAGTTTTGATATCGACGGCCGCGAAGTCGATTCCACCAAAGAGAACATGTTCTTGATCGACAGCGACTGACGGATAGGTGTGGGGGTGGGGGCGCACAGGCTCGGCGATCTCCCATCTGGTCTCTCCTGCCAGGCAGTCGATCAATTTGTAGCGATGTTTGTGGCCGATACTCGTGGCAAACAGTGCCGTGACGGTCTTCGGCACCCAAGCGACGAGGTGGGCGTTTGGTCCAACCGGAGAAGTTGTACGTGGGCCATCGGTGCCGTAGAACCGAAACACCACGGGTGGCTCCTCTCTTGCTTCAACTCTCAGCAGAATACCCCTGCCGCCGGGGGCTGCTTCGAGCGAACCGATCGGCTGGTCGCAGGCGATCCGGAACCGAATCTTACCGTCCGGACCGGCGATGATTACCTGTGCGTGGTTCTTGCTTTCCGTCTTCCATACCGGCAGAGCCAAAGTGCCATCGGCAGCCGATTTCACATCGCGTCCGCGATACTGAACGAACGGACCAAGCGTGCTCGTAAGCTTGCCCGCAACGTAGACATCCACAGCAATCTGGTGTTCCTTGGGATGAAACTGGTGCAGGAAGGTCCGACCGTTGGCACACGCGGTGATGTAGCTCCTTCCTTCTTCCCGTTTCGGTAGTGCGCGAATTTGCAGAGATGCCCTTCATGGTATTGTAGCACGTATCCCTTCTTTCCATTGACATTGATAACGTTCTCCAATCGGCCCGCGCGGTCCCAGCTTCTCCAAAACACCCTTTTGCCATGCCTGAGCAACTCGGTATACAGGCCGGTCGAGAACCAGACATTCGTACCGTGCCACGTTTCTTTCCCGCTCTTCTCGTCTCGATACACGCGATAGAGTTGACCGTTGTCGGTGATGCGCGTTTCCAGCGACGGATGAGCTGGCCGGTGATCGCCTATCGTCGTCGCCAGACGTTGCCACTCGCTGCGCGCCAGCGGAGCATTCGTCGGATTCATCGCAAAGTAACCATTCGCGGTCCTCAGCAATATCCAGACTCCCGGGCAATCCCGCTGGAACCGGTATGGCTGGACAAGCCGCAACTGCCTGGCGTCGACACGCAGGTCAGGAGAAATCTCTCCCCAGAGGACTTCACTCACGTCGAAACGCGCAGCTTCATCACTGTCGCGCTCCGCCGCGGTACGACGCGCAGTCCCCGCGACTACCACATCCATCGTCGCCAACGAATGGCCAATCCACGCGGATCGGTCATAGTTCGGAGCGGTGCGGAGTTCAGGCCGCGGTTCGTCGTGGAAAGGCAGACCGTCGCCAACGGCGGACAACGCAAGCAGAAGGACAACAACCGCCCCGGCACACAGATCCCGGACTTTGCACAATCGCATTGTGTAGCGGACACTCATCGGGCGATTCTCCGGCCGGCACGGGACGGCCCGTCACACCGCTATTCTAACGCAGATTCTCTCAGTTGAGATAGCATGAAGTTCCGTACTACGGATCTTGCTTCAGCCAATCGCCGTTTTTGGATTGTTTTCGGGAGCAAAGCCGCGCGTCTTAGCCTCTATAATACGGACTCGCGAAGAAACTTGCCGAGCACCAGGTGTGGACAGAACTGACGAACAGCTCGCTCGCGCCTCGATCAAAGGGGATTCCCAGGCGTTTGGGGTCCTGGTGGAGCGACTGCGCGCGGGGCTGATCGGATACGTTACCGGCCTTCTCGGACAACGTGATGATGCAGAGGAGGTCGCTCAGGAGGCGTTTCTGGTCGCATGGCAGAAGATCGTCGGTCTGCGGGAGCCGGCCCGCGTATGTGCTTGGGTCTATCAGATCGCTCACAATCTGGCGAAGAAGCCGGTGAAGGTGGTGCAGACAGTCCCGCTGACTGACGAACCGCCGGCCGCCGGCCATGAAACCGAATCAGACCAGCGAACGGTTTCGCTGTTGGCAGCGGTCGGCCGCCTGAGCGAACCACACCGCGAGGTCATCTCGCGAAAACACTTTGCGGGTCAAAGCGGCGATCAGATCGCCCGGCAACTTGAGATTCCACCCGGGACGGTTCGAAGTCGCCTGAGCCGAGCCTATGCCGAACTGCGGGAGATGTTGCAGGAACAAGGGAAAGACTAGTACCTCGTTAACCTCCATTGACGGGTAGCTGGATTCGCAAGAATTCAGACCATTGGAGTAGGCGGCTGAATTCTTGCGAATCCAGCTACGGACAACCAGACATGGACCATCCCGACAACGAATACCGAAGCCTCCAGCAGCAATTGGACGAAGCGGGCCGGATGTGCCAACCGCGTGATTCGGGTTGGGAAACGCTGATCGACCGGTTGCCGCCCCAGGAGCCGAGCGACGAAACGAACGGCGACGACACGTCGCCACAGGTTGTACCGCGGCGCTCGTCGTCTCGCTGGTTGCCGCTTGTCGTGGCGGCAAGCGTCCTGGTCGCGATTGTGCTGGGGGTCTCGTTCTGGCCGGAGCCACACCGCCGAGCGTTGGCCGAGATCTTGCCGATCGAAGTCCAGCGGCGCGGCATTCAGATAACCGTGTTCAGCAAGTCGGAAAACCGCGAACCCACGCTTTTCATGCCTTTGGTATCACCCATCAGCGAGGCGTTTGGGGCGAACCAAGCGGAATCGCAAATGGTGGTGACACAAAGGGAAATGCCGATCAACGCTGCGGGGCCGAGCGCACGGCAAATGGGTGGCACAGCGGTCATACAGCAGAGCCCCGGTATGGCGCTGGTCAAGGATCAGCGGATGGTGCTGCATTTGCAGAAGGGCGACAACGAGGTCAAGTTCACCGACGTGGCGGCCACGATTGATCCGACCAGCGTGCGGCTGGCAAGCGACACCGATCCTATTGGAACAAAGGTAGTCGAGCAGAACTTCGAGTTCGATCTGGCAAGTGCGGATGCGTTGCTGAAGAAATCGCTCGATCGCAAGATCACGTGCGTGGGACGAAAGGACGAGGAGCTCTTTGAGGGGTACTTGCTGAGTTATGACGCTCAGAGCGTCGTCCTGGGCGACGCGAAACCCTCGGATGATCCAGACGCCCCGCGGCCCAAGACTCAGACGATTACTCGCAACAAGCTTCAGGCGATCCGCATCCAGAAAGTGCCCGAAGATCTGTACACCCGGCCCACGCTAGTCTGGAAACTGCGGACCGACAAGCCGGGTGACCACCTGACCACGCTGACATACCTCTGCGGCAATGTAGTCTGGCGGGCGGACTACGTGGCCGTTGTTACCGACGCCACTCCCGACGAAGACACGCTTGACCTGAAGGCCTGGGTCACTATCGACAACCGCAGCGGAACGAATTACGAGGAAGCAGGCTTGAAATTGATCGCTGGCGATGTCAACCGTGTGCGCGACCCGTGGGCAGCGTTACCACCGTCAAGGCAGGGAGGACGATACTGGTATGAGAGCAATTCTGCGCATTTCGTCGAGTTCTTCGGGCAGAGAAAAGAGTTCACGCAGAAGGACTTCTTTGAATACAAACTGTATACGCTGAACCAGCCCAGCACGATTAAGGACCGCCAGATCAAACAGCTTGGGTTGTTCAAGGCCAGCGGCATCAAAGCCATCCGGCGATTCGTGTGCCGGTCAAACCCAGGCGGCAATCTGCACCCGGAGGTGCAATTGCTGATCGAGAACGAAAAGCAAAATAACCTTGGCCGCCCATTGCCAAAGGGCATGCTGGCCCTGATGGCCGTTGACGACGACGGAGACAGCCACCTGCTCGGCCGCCACGAGATCGACCATACGCCGAAGGACGAAGAATTCGATATCAACATGGGGCAAGCGTTCGATGTGGTGTACGGGTATCGCGTCGTCAGGACCGAACGTCCGGCTCGTCGCCGCATGATCCAGACCTACGAGTTCCGCATCCGCAATCACAAGCCGATGGCGGTCCACGTGCGGGCGATCGGAGAGTTGGCGGGCCACACCAATTGGACGATCACTCAGTCAAGCGACGAGTACAGGAAACACGATTTCAAGACGCTCCATTTCGACTTTCGTTTGGGGCCTGATACGGAAAAGACCATCACCTACACGGTGGATTATCAATGGTAGAGGGGTGGCTGGAGTTCGCCGTCAAGTGCAACTACCTCAACCGCGACGAAACCGCTGCACTATACAGAACCTACGACGAAATACTCGCCACACTCGTCGGCATGATAAACCACTCAAACACATGGGTTCTAAAATGACCGCCAGCCATCCCCCACAATCACCGTTTCACCCCTTCACCCCATCACCCCGTCACCCCCTCACCCTCTGCCTGCTGCTGAGCCTAACGTGCGCGGCACTGGCCCAGGACGAAGTCGACCTGGGGCCGGGCGTAAGTTTGACGGTCTACAACCAGAACTTCGCCCTGGTCAAGGAGCGGCGACTGATGGACCTGGAGGCGGGTGCCAGCGTGGTCAAATTCCCTGAGGTAGCTGCCACGATCGTCCCTGAATCCGTCCAATTCAGCTCACTACGTCCCGTCGGCGCCAAAGTCTTGGAGCAGAACTACGAATTCGACCTCGTCAGCGCGAGCAAGCTCCTGCACAAGTACATCGACCGGGAGATCAGCATCGTTGGTCGCGATGGCAGCCTGACCGATGGCACGTTGCTGTCCAGCGACAATGCCCAGGTGGTGCTGTCGAACGACGAAGGCATCCACATGATCCCGCGCGTCAACAACATCAAGGACATCCGCTTTTCCAGTCTGCCCGAGGGGCTGTTGACCCGGCCTACGCTGGTCTGGAAGGTCAAAGCCGCAAAGCGGGGCGAGCATCTGGTGAAGGTGGCCTATCGGGCCAATTCGATCAATTGGCGAGTGGACTATCGCGCAGTGGCCGCGGCCGACGAGAAGACGATGGATTTGGCCGGTTGGGTGACCATCAACAACCAGACCGGCACGACGTTCGAAGACGCCGGGCTGAAACTGATGGCCGGTGATCTGCATTTGGTCGAAGAGGAGCGACGTATTGTAGAAGTGCGTAGAAATGAAGTTCATGGAAAGGGCGCGGGCCGTGGCTTTGCAGAAAAGAGCTTCGCCGAATACCACCTCTACACGCTGGGCCGCCGCACCACGCTGGCCAACGCTCAGACCAAGCAAATCGAGTTGATCAACGTCGCGGCCGTTCCGGTTACCAAGCGATACCTGTATCGACCCAATTTCGGCAACCGCGTCGGGGTGATACTCCAGTTCAAGAACTCAAAGGAAACCTGCAAAGGGCTTGGCGTTCCTCTGCCCAAAGGTCCTTTCCGCGTCTATCTGGCCGACACAGACAGCCAGAACGAGTTCGTCGGCAGCGATACCATCGACCATACACCCAAGGACGAGCCCGTGCGGATCCGTATTGGCTATGCGTTCGATCTAACGGCCGAGCGGGTCCAGACGGCCAATCGCCGTAAGGCCGGCGTGGACTGGAACGAGCGGGATTGGAAAGTAACGCTTAGGAATCACAAGGACCAGCCACTCAAGATCGTCGTCGAGGAGCCGCTGCAGGGATATCTCAACTGGAAGATCCTGAAGCAGAGCCACGAGTACACAAAGAAAGACTTCCGAACGCTGGACTTCGAAGTCGAGGTCCCGGCCAACGGAGAAACGACCGTCACCTACACGGTGGAATACACCTGGTAGAAAGGACAGACCCATGAAACGCGCGATTCCGATCCTATCCGTTGCCGCCTTGGCACTTCTGTTCACGTTGCCTGCGAAAGCACAGAAACCCAAACCGGGTGTGCACCTGACGATCTACAACAACAACTTCGCCTTGGTCAAAGACCGGCGGGAACTCGACGAACCGCTCCGTGCCGGTTTGAACATCGTGCGGTTCCGCGATGTCGCGTCGACGATCGACGCCACCAGCGTCCATTTCCGCTCGCTGACCGACCCGACCGCGACCGTCGACGAACAGAACTACGAATTCGATCTGGTCAATGCCAACAAGCTGTTGCATAAGTACATCGACAAGCCCATCACCGTCTACACGACCGATGGCAGGATGTACGAAGGCAACCTGATGAGCTACGACAACCGGCAACTCGTGTTGGCCGAGGACCGAAAGAACGGCCCGATCTTCATGGTCGAGCGGGGCGAGAACGTCAAGCGAATCCAGTTCAGCCGCCTGCCGGGTGGACTGCTCACTCGCCCTACGCTGGTCTGGGAGATTGCGGCCGAGAAGGAAGGAAAGCACCTGGTCGAAGTGTCGTATATAGCCAATTCGATCCGCTGGCGAGCGGACTACAACATGGTCTTGAGCGACGACGACACGACGATTGACGTCAGCGGTTGGGTTACACTGCAGAACAACACCGGTACCCGGTACACCGATGCGTCCGTCAAACTGCTGGCGGGCGACGTGCGCCAAGATCTGCGTCAGGTCAATTGGGGATACGGCCAAGCCTACTACAAGCAGATGACTCAACTCAAACCGACGTCCGAAAAGGGCGATGACCCCAGCCGAGCCTTCGGCGAATACCGAATGTACAAGCTGCCGGAGACGAGCACGGTCAACAACAACCAGATCAAGCAGGTCGAATTGATCACCGCCGAGAAGGTGCCGGTCGAAAAGACGTATCTCTACGACGGAGCCAAGGTCAGTTGGAATCGCTACCAACGATATTGGGATGCCGGTTGGGGCCGCGAAAAGAATAAAAAGGTGAACGTGCTGGTCGAGTTCGAGAACCGGGCAGCCCGCAATCTGGGCATCGCCTTGCCGTCGGGCAAGTGCCGCGTCTACAAAGCCGACACCGACAAGTCGCTGGAATTCATCGGCGAAGACAGCATCCCCCACACGCCTCGGGACGAGAAGGTTACGCTGTACATCGGCGACGCCTTCGACATCGTCGGCGAGCGTAAGCAGACCGAGTTCAAGAAGATCACCGACCATGTCATCGAGGAGTCGTTCGAGATCAAGATCCGCAACCACAAAGAAGAGGCCGTCACGGTCAAGATCCTCGAAAAGCTCTACCGCTGGGCTGGCTGGAAGATGCTGAAGAAGAGCCACGATTACGATCAACTCGACAGCCGCACCATTATCTTTCCAGTCAAAGTCGAAAAGGACGGCGAGACGAGGGTCACCTACCGCGTTCGGTACGAGTTTTAGGCCAGATTTCCCGCGAACACGTGGCCCTTGTTGGTCCGCGCTCGGCGCAGGTCTCCCAGGTTCTTGAGGCCTGACGGTCGCCGTGCGTGCGGGGTCGGGAGACCCTCGCACAGCAAGCAGATTGACTCTGCGGATTCCCGCCTGCTTCTCTTGACACAACGAATTCTTTCGTTATGATTCTATTTGCACAACGAATTCATTCGTTATGGCCTTTGGCACCGACGGTCCAGGCAGTCGCAATCGAGCAGCATAGGCGATCCTCATGCCTCGACACCCTTCTTCGCAACCCACCGCAGTTGAGTTGGCAATCCTGCACGTTCTGTGGAAACACGGACCTTGCCCGATGGGAAGCATCCACGATGCGCTTTCCGCGACCCGCGACACGGGCTACACAACCACTCAGAAGATGATTCAGGTGATGCGCGACAAGGGGCTGGTCACCTGCGACGACTCGGTGCGCCCGCCGTTGTACGACGCAGCCGAGTCGCAGGAGCAAACGCAGCTTAGAATACTGGATGACCTTGCCCAGAAGGTGTTCGGCGGCAGCGCCAAGAAGCTGTTGATGAGTCTGGTTTCGGCGAAACGAGTCACCGCAGAAGAACTCGGCGAAATGCAACGGCTTCTGCGCGATGCGGAAGGAGGCGAACGATGACCATTCTCTCGGACCTGCTATCTTCCCATGTCGTATATCGGCTCGGCTGGACGCTCCTCCATTCGCTATGGCAATGCGCGCTGTTGGCCGCTTTATTGGCGCTTGTACTTCAAACCCTTCGTCGGCAGTCGGCCAACACGCGGTATGTCGCATCCTGCATCGGCATGGCCATCGTGTTCGTTGCGTTTGTGGCGACGTTCCTGGCAGTGACTGTTCCCGAGGACAAGCAGGCCGACGCGGCAACGCCGATGACGAACGAGCAGATTGCGACTGCTATCATTCCAATGTCCACCTGGTCTCGCGATGGTGAAGACAGCATTCCCTATCACCGCTTCGTGACCGAGTTTCAGGCTGCGCCCGGTGCTGATGCTGGCCCCGGCTTCCGTTCGGGGGACAGCTTGCCGCTGGAACCAGCCGCTCACGGCAGATCGAGGCGTCCCGCGCGATCAGTGTTCGAGAGACTCATAGCGACGCTTACTCCTTGGCTTCCTTGGATCGCCTCGGTGTGGCTCGTGGGAGTGTTTGTGTTTTCCTTGTGGAATACGGGTGGATGGCTCACTGCCCATCGACTTCGGCTTGTGGGCACTTCTCTCGTGAACGATGAAATCAGGAGGCGTTTTCATGAATTGGCCGAACGCATGCGAGTTGCTCGACCGGTTCGCCTTCTGAGGTCGACGCTGGTCGAGGTCCCCGTTGTCGTGGGATGGCTTCGGCCGACAGTCCTCTTGCCGTTCGGTCTGATTACCGGCCTGACGCCGTCCGAACTGGATGCCATGATCATCCACGAACTGGCCCACATTCGCCGCCACGACTATATGGTGAATCTTCTTCAAAGGCTCGTTGAAACGCTGTTGTTCTACCATCCTGCGGTTTGGTGGATATCGCGCCGCGTGCGGATCGAACGCGAAAACTGCTGTGACGACTGGGCCGTGGCGGTCACAGGGGACCGGGTGTCGTACGCCCGAACGCTGACTCGCTTCGGCGAATTGCGCCACACCAACAGCGAAAGCCTTGTCGTCGGCCAAGTTGTCTCGGCCAACGGCGGCGCGTTGCTTGGTCGAGTGCGTCGCCTGCTGGACCGTCCTTCATCGAACTCGGATACCCCGTTGCGATGCACGGCCGGTGTTCTCGTGCTTGGCGCGCTGTGCGTGTCGACACTCTCTCTGTCTCTCTATTTCGGATGGAAGCGTACCAACGCGGCCGAGACGCCCAGAGCCGAAGAGGCGCAACCGGCTCCAGCAACATCGGCACCCGTAACCACGCCTGTTCCTCAGCAACCAGTGAGCAAAACGGGGGCGAAGGGAAGCCGAACGACGAAGCACCAAACGAACCAAGTCGATGGACGGAACGACTCAGCCGCGGTGATTCATGTGGCCGACACGTCAATTGCCTGGGGCGAGCCCAACGGCGGGCTCCGGGCCGGACTGCGGTTGTTCAGGCCAGTGCTCGGGGCAGATCCAGCAACCAAGCCAAAGCCCCGGATTCGTGTCGGCCAAGTTGTTGATTGCGAAGTGGTTGTAGAGAACGTCTCCGGCGAGACGATTCAATTCACTTCCAAACAGGTCGCGGGGCCATGTCTTCGAGTACTTTCGGTCCGCGATGCTGCCGGTCGACGCGTGGAGGTAGGTGGCCCTGCCTATGATGGTCCGGTTGGCTCGGTGCGTCACAGTCTGGGTCCGGGGGACCAAGTGAGACTCCCGGTGGCATCGTGTGGGTTCGCCCCCAGCTTTCCAATCTACTGCGACGCGCGGCAAACGACGTGGGCACCCGTTGGCCCCGGCAAGTATCGGCTCTCGGCCTCGACGAGCCTCACCGGAGGCGGCCTCCGGACGGGTGAACTTGAGTTGGAAGTCCTACCGCCGAACAAAGCCGAGTTGACCGATCGCGTGGCTGCAGCACTGAAGAAACGGACGGACGAGTTTGCCTTTAAGGTCGTGGCCATGACCGACGAACAGACAGGGCTGCGATCGCTTCGCTTGCTGACGTACGAGCCTAAAGGGAAGTACCCTGATCATTGGACCACGGTACAAATTGATCGCAGGCAGGCCGAGGCGATTATCCAGCACTTGGCCGCTGCCGGCCACCTGTGGCGAACGGTCGCCGAGCCCTACGAGGAACAGCGATTCGCAAAACCTTCGTACTTCCTCAGTGTGTCTTTGGGCGACGAATCCGAGCCAAGCCGAGTTACCGATCTCGCGCCGATTCCTCTCGATTGGGGCCCCTCGACGGAGAGGAAGCTGAAGGATCTAAAGGAAACCCTCGCCGGCGATGCGGCAGCGGCGATGGGCGAGTTGCTTGGGCGGCTAAGACATGTCCGCGCCGTCGAGTCCGCGACGGCACTTGCCGCGGGGCAGCCGGCAGAGAACCGAAGCACGTCGATCGAGACTGACGAGATACCCAAGCTCCTGGAAGCGATGGAAGCGGAGGGGGCTGACCGGAGGGCGGCGGACGATGCCGATTGGTCGAACCCGGTTGGGGGACTGCGAGCCAAAATCGACACAAGCCGGTACCTCACCCGGCGTTTGTGGATGGACGTATGTGTGACG
The DNA here is from genome assembly GCA_964623055.1 of uncultured Pirellulaceae bacterium. Taxonomy (GTDB): domain Bacteria; phylum Planctomycetota; class Planctomycetia; order Pirellulales; family Pirellulaceae; genus JADHUC01. The sequence continues at coordinate 9,473 of CAZURK010000145.1, read as the reverse complement.
GTTCAAAACGTTGCCGACGAGCCCGTGGCGATTGATCGGGGCATCATCCATCTGATTGATTGGCGAGTGATTGACGCGGAAGGCCGAGCCGTCGAACCCCACCTGACGGTCAACGTCGATGTGCCCGTCGAGTGGCGGCAACTCGGGCACAGGGAGACGATCGGACTAGGCGTCAGCAATCACCAGTCGAATCGTGGCGGAGTGTTGGATCTTGTGCACGTCGTCTGGAAGCTCGAACCGGGCAAGTACGAATTGAGAGGCACGCTGAGCGGTTCTTCCAAGACACCCGACAAGCCTCCGCAGAGCAGGGCTTGGTCCGGGAAGATCGAGCTACCGGCGGTCGAATTCGAAGTGATTGCGGAGATATCGGATGAACAGCTACGAGCGGCTGCCAAACGAGTTCGCTCCGACCATCCTGCGGGCGGCAAGCCGATGTGGGAGGCCCTGGCAGCGCTGCTGAGACCCGGCACGAGCGTGCGGCAGTTGAAAATGATTCTGCCACCGGCACGGCCACACCTGCGGCCAGTAGTCACCCTCTTCAACGGGGCCAGTTTCTACCTTGTGTATCTACTGGATGACCAATTCGAGCTCGAGGCATCCGGCATTGCGGTCGGGGAGAAGCCCGACGACCTGATCTTGACCTCGCCGCCGAGGCTGAAACCGCTCGCCAGCCAATCGGATGGCCCCGCAACCGGCGAAGCCGTCGCCGGATTGAATTGCCGGGCCAAGCCGTTGAAGACGCGGCTACCCTTCGGCGAAGAGCCGCAGTTTGAGGTCACCCTGGCGAACGTCTCGGACAAGCCGCTCGACGTCATCGGTGAAGCACGATCTGCGAACGTGTTGTCCGGTGAGCCCTACGTTCCGTGCGCATCCTACAAGATCACGCATGGCGACGGGCACTACTCCATCCACAGTCTGGAGGATCCTTCGCCGAACACACGGGCAGTCCGGATCGAGCCCGGTAATTCGTGGTCCTTTGTCCTTCCCTCGACTCCAAAGGACCTCGCAGCCGCGGGGCCGGATCAGCTTCCCAGTCTGTCTGCCTTGCTTCCCGGAAAGTACACGGCCGAAGTCGTGTATTCCATCCGCGACGTGGAGAAACAGCGGCACGGCGCCAACCTGGCCTACGGCCCCGAAACCGGAGACCTCGCAGGCCAGAAGCCGAAGAAACTCTGGGAAGGTGTCGCCCGCACGTTGCCGGTGAAGTTCGAGGTTCTGGACGATGGCTCAGACCAGTTGGCTATGCTCCGAGCCATTCACGCAGGCAAGGGTCGAGAGCATCTCCGACTCGAACTGACAAAAAAAGAAGAGATCGTCGGCGGCAAGCCTCGCATCGCGCTTCAACTGCGCGCCCGCAACACCGGCAAGGAGTCGCTTTATCTCGGATCGGACTACGGACTGATCCGCCTCGGGGCTGACGGCGAGGAAGTCCCAAGCTTCTCCGGCCCGCGGTCGGGAACGGTTACGGTCGTGTCGCCCGGCGAGGTGAAGGAACTCGGCGGTTGGGGATGGTCGTGGGAAGGAAAGAAGCCCGGTCGCCATACCGTGTGGGTGCGGTATGTTGCCCCGAAGACACGTGCATTGGTGGCCGAGTCCAACAGACTTATCCTTGAAACCCCGCCGTTGCCGGCGGAGAAGAAGGACGACGTGGCCTGGGGGCAACCTGCCGACGGGCTGCGGTGCGGGTGGGTCCAGTCCCAGGGCCCCGTCGCTGTCGGCGCGGCGCCGAAGGTGGCCGTACAAGTGGAGAATGTCGGCGGTGATCTCGTGGTGTTCGAGTGCTTGCAGGAAATCAGTTGGGCCGTCGGACCCGATCCTCGCTATGGACCCGGAAACTTCACGATGCCGAAGTTTCAGGTCGATTGCGCACGGAAAGCTCGACTGGCCACCTACGAAGAAGTCGAGAAGTTACATCGAATCTGGATTCCGGGGATGAAGAAGGAGGAGCCCGTTCCAGGGTACTACCGCCTGGAGCCCGGCGGGAAGTTGACGTTGTCCGCCGCGCTGCCCTGGCGAATTCAAAAGCTCGGGTCAGTGAAGATCGAGTCATGGGTCTCGCGCTACCACTCACCCAGCGGCCGTTCGACCGTCGGCATGGAGACGGAAATGCGCCTCCCGCCGCTCGTGCTGGAGGTGGTTGAAAACGAAGCGGAAAGCGAAGGAGACAAACCATGAGTTTCCTTTCGAACGTATCGTCCGCGGATGTGGTCTGCAGGCTTGGTTGGACCCTCCTACACTCTCTATGGCACTGCGCGGTGGTGGCCATCGTGTTGTCGATTGCTTTGCAGGCCTTGCGCAGGCGCTCCGCAAATGCCCGGTACATAGTGGCCTGTGCGGGCATGGCGACCATGTTCGCGGGATTCGTCGCCACGTTCTTGTTGCTGCCCTCGCTCCAAGAGAATGATGCCAACGTCATTGCAGCGGCGAGGGAAAGGCGCCTTGAAGGCGCGCAGACACCCGTTGCGAGCGAGCATCCGATCGGCGAATCTGCTGCCTTAGCGCCCGGCCACATCCGACCCGACGTCGAGGCGGCCGAGAATCCGAATGCGCTGGATCTTGGACAAGGTGATACCGGTGACCGCCCCGAGGCTCTTGTCTCGACTGCCAAACCGAAGCCTGGGGGAGTTCCTCCCTCGCTCACCGAGAGAGCCACGAGCGTCTTGGCTCCATGGCTGCCCTGGATTGCCGTGGGATGGCTGCTGGGCGTTCTGTGGTTTTCCGTCTGGAACGTCGGAGGATGGATCACAGCCCAGCGGTTGCGCCTTGTTGGTGTTTCGCCCGTGGAACCCGACATCGCGGGGCGCATCTCGGAGTTGGTCCAGCGCATGAAGGTGAGCCGACCAGTCCGTCTGCTGCGATCGGCCGTGGTCGAGGCGCCCATCACGATTGGCTGGTTGCGACCGACGATCCTCCTGCCCCTCGGCCTGATCACAGGGTTAACCCCTTCGGAACTGGACGCGATCATCATTCACGAATTGGCGCACATTCGCAGGCACGATTACCTGGTCAATCTGCTCCAAACGGTGATCGAGACGCTATTGTTCTACCATCCTGCGGTTTGGTGGGTTTCGCGCCGCATCCGGATCGAACGTGAGAACTGCTGCGATGATTGGGCCGTTGCGGTTAGTGGCGACTCGCTCTCTTATGCCCGAACGTTGACTCGCTTCGGCGAACTGCGCCACACAGGCGAGCGCAAGGCGACTGTTGGCCAAACCGTCTCGGCCTCAGGCGGCTCCTTGTTATCGCGCGTCCGCCGGTTGCTTCCAGGGCCACGAGACGACGCTGCTCGACCGCGAACGTGGTTGGCCGGCGGCGCCATACTGGCGACGGTGGCATTTCTGGCTGTAATGATCAGCTACATGAGTCCTCCGGCCGGGGTCGCGAGCAGCGCTACGGCCGCTGATGCTGACGCAGACGAATCCGCGGCTTGGGGAGACGCGTTCAACGGCGTTCAGGCCAGGCTCCGCGCAAAAAAGGCCGTTTGGGCTGCAAACGAGACCCCAACCCTGTACTGCGATCTGCGGCACAACGGGAGGTTTCCGCAATCGTGGGTTCTCCGGGATGTGGAAGTAGACGGGGCCTGGTACTGGGTGTTGGACAAGCCGAAGCAAGAACAGGTCGTTGTTCCCGGGCAGACTTGCTCGGACATCCCCTTCTCCCTCAACCATCGACTCGGCCACGCGGAGCTCGACGCCCTCTTTCGGCTGCGTCCGGGCAACCATACCGTCCGTGCTCGTTTCGGCATTGATCCTGTAGCTGACCCGAAAACAGGCATTGTCATGGGGCCAGGGTGGGATGTGGTTACCAATCCCGTGGAAATCACCGTGGAACGTGGAGAGGAGAAGCCTGCTGCCACGGAAGCGTTCACCGTGGAAGACATTGCCGAGCGCGTGGTGGACGAGATCGACGTTGGTGCTATGGTCGATCTCGACGTGGCGCCAGCTACCACCGCCAAAGGAGAGTGGCTTGAGGGGTTCGACCTCAGGCTGTCTTCTGGCTTCGGCCCGGATGGTCGAGGGAGGCCAATGGTCGAGCCTAGGCCGGATTCCGGAGTACGGGTCATCCAGCTCGCTTCGACAGAGATCGTGGATGCCTTCCGAGAAGCGCGTCGGCGGCGCCCCGAACTGCTCGCCGAGGGAACGAAGAAGGTTGCCGCCAATACGCTCCTTGCCGTGCTGACCGATGGGCTAGTTGCTGCCGGATCTGATCACGGCCAGCCTGAGCCGCCCAAAGGAACTGCGCGGCTGGCCATCGTCAAACTTGGCACGAACGTGGTTCAAGGCAACCGCCAGATCCATGACCGGTTCCATTACAGATGGTGGCATGAGAGACCCAAACAACGGAAGCCGACCATCCGGCCTTCGGCGACACGCGAAGTGGTGTGGAGCAGGGCCGTCAACGGCCTCCAGTTAGGCGTTCGCCTGCTCCGCAGCGAATACGGCTTTGACGATGCGTTCGTTGCCTTTGAGATCGTCCTGCGGAACGTTACCGATAGGCCCCTTAGTGCAGTCAGCCTAGAGCAGGGCACATCGGCGACCATGCTTACTCATGACCAGAAGCCGGTTCCAGAAAGACCAGAACAAGCGGCCAGCCAAGAGGAGCGGCATCGTGAGTTGGCCATCTTGAAGTCAGGCGAGTCTATCAATGTCCGGGATCGCGAGATCCTATCCGGCTATATGATCTCTGGAGGCGGTCGATACCTGCTCCAGATTGAATACGAAGTGCCCCCTGAGGAAGGCAAGAACCTGGACTGGGCCGAGCTTCAGGTTGACGGCAAGGACTTAGTGGGATGGACCGGCAAGCTGGTTACGCAGGTGCCGTTCACCATCGACGACCGTGGCGTCGTTTGGGGCGAATCGCTTGGCATGCAATTGGCGTCAGGCTACGTGGGAGAGAAGATCCGGTTCGGCCCTGTGGTCGAGCGAGAACTGAGAGACGGTCAGTTCTTTGATTTCGCAACTGGCCGAATCTGCACGCCACCCGCCGACCTGGACCTGGACGATCGTGCGGCGTTGTCTCGCTGGTCGTTGCAGAGCGGCGCTGATCTGCGATTCGTGTTTGACCGTGCCACGCGCAAGGTGCAGTTCGTTAATATGTGGACGGCCTACGTGGATCACCAGGATCCCAACCAATACTGGAGTGACCTGGATCCGGAGGGGCTGCGCAAATCCGTCAATGACGGCTGGTGGGCAAGCGAGAGATTGAGATTGCAGGAACCAGCCGAGATGACAGCCGAACCGAGCGGGCTGTATCGGGTACTTCCTCCGAGCGCCCTCGATGAACGTCTGCCGGGTCTGGTCCACATTTTCATGACTCACAACGGCCTTTCGCAGGGGGTGCTGCAAGTTACGGAGTTCACCAAAGACCCCCCAGGAGTCAACATCCGCTACCGGCTTCTGGTAACCAAAGAAGAAGGCAAGGACCAGGCCGGCGCGCAGACGGCTAGCGCGCCTTTCGTGATGCCCGAGGCCGCGTACAAACGAGCTCTTGAGAGTCACAATTCCACTGGGCCACGCTACGTGCTCGTCACCATTGCCAATTCATCAACGGGCGAGAGCCGCGAAGCATGCATTGAACCGAGGGCGTTGCTGGGCGCCATCCATCGCGAGAAAGGCTACGCGCGGGACACGGAAGGCTGGAATCGGACCATGGCGTTCGCCCTTCAGCAAAAGGACCGGACGTTCCGTTTCTCCGATCCTGAGGCGTACAAAACGGCTTCCCCGCGATACACGCCAGAGATACTGGCCGAGGTCCGGCAGCGCATGAAAGGAATGAGCACAAACGGAATTGTCAAGGAAATCGGCGACCAGCAATCCGACCTGTATCGGTTCTGCGTGGAAGGAAGAGAGTGGGCTTCCTCCTACCTCGATTCCGTCGCCCACGTGCTCATGGAACGCAGCATCGCCTGTGGCCGAAGCTGCAAGCCGGGACTGTTGGATGTGTACGGAAAAATGTACGAGCAGCCGGCGGCGTCGAAGACGGAAAACCTCAGCGTTCGGCTGAAGATCGAGGCCAATCCTCTGGATAATCTCCCTGGGGGCCTATATGCCGTCGGACCTTTCGATGTCGGGCGAGGGCAATCGCCAGATGCTCATTTGCTCTACCAGTGGCGTATCGAGAAGAAGATCGGCGACGGCTACGAGCAACTGGTCGGACGCTTGCCTCTGAACGTGTATGGACTGGGCTCGAGGGGCGGGGGATCGGTGGAAGTGCTCAAGTTCACATGCATCGGCAATCGCGTCTCTGGAACGCTCAAGTACACGCTCCCACTTAAGGGAGCCAAGCTCCCAGCGAACTCGATCTACCTGCGGGCATTCTTGCCGAAATTGTCTGCGGGGGAATACGAGGTCGAGATCAGCTTTGAAGAGCATTACCAAACCGGAGACGGGAAAGCCGGCCCGGCGCCCGCGGGCACACGTCCCCAGATGCGCCCCATGACCTGCAAATTCCAAGTTCCGGACACGGATCCTGTGGCGGCACTGAAGAAGCTGACGGCGGCGGTGGGGTTGAATGATCAGGGCAAGGTGATGATCGTGAGCTTTGCTCGCAGCAGCTCTCTCGTTACCGATACGGACCTTGTGCATCTGGATGGACTAAGAGAACTCAAAGTCCTGTACGTTCACGGACGCGACATCACCGACCGAGGGCTGGTACATCTGAAGAGGCTGCTCGAACTTGAAGAATTGTCCCTCCGCGGGACCGGTGTGACCGATGCCGGTCTAGAGCATCTGATTGAATTAGCCAAGCTCAGAAAGCTCGACCTTCGGGACACGCACGTTACGGAAGAAGGCGTGAAGAAGCTCACGCGGGCACTGCCGAACGTACGTGTCGATAGCGATGCTACTTCTTGGGGCGAGGCGGTTGACCGCGTGCAGATTGCGTTGCGGGCCGAGAAGCTCAACTGGCGGGCTGGTGAGATCCCGAAACTCACGACTGAAGTCCGCAAAGGGGAGAGGAAGATCGTCTTCGGCTGGGGAGACGCTGTCTGCGAGTTGGAGTTCGACGGGCAGTGGTACTACTTGGGCATCGATGATCATCCGGTGGATCGGATCACATTGAACGAACATTGGCTCAACAAGAACGACAAGAGGACAGACCGGCGTCTTCCCTTGGAGCCCGGCAAGCACACGGTTCGCGTCGTCGTCACCGGAGGGGTCGACGGCAAAGGCGTCCGGGCCGTCAGCAACCCGGTGGAGATCATTATTGAGCGGGGGCTGCCCGGCGGCGGACCGTTGAGCGAACCATCCCGGCTGCCCGGCAGCCGGCTGTCGATCGAGCAGGCGGTGAACCGTTGGACGGCTTTTGCCGTCGCTTGTGAGGCGACCAAAGAACCGAAGGAGGCGGACTTTGCACACCTCGTACCAGGTTCCGCCAGGAAGTTTCATCGGTATCGATGGGACGTCGCTCTCAGCAACAGGCGCGGCCCGAGTGAGCCGTTCCTGTGCTACCGCGTGTGGACACTGCAAGATGGCCCCGAGCGGCCGGTGGCGCAAGGGGAGCGTGTGATCTGGATCGGAATCAATCCTAACCCCGGCAATTATCGCGGCGTGAAGGCGCTACCCGACACGCCTGAGAACCGCCAAGCGGTGCGAGCGGCCTTCGCCAAGCGGCCAGCCAGTGCCAACAAGTACGTGGCATTCCCCGAGCGTGCCAATGTCGAAGAAGCCGCCCGCCGGATCGCGCTGCTCAAACGCAATCTGGACACGTTTCGGTTCGTGTTTCGGCCGATGCTCCAGCCCAAACAGCCGGCGAGATTCGTCGCCCTGCGGGTGGCTGAGGGCGAGGATTCCAGCGGCTGGGAGAAGCCTTCCATCCGTATCACACGACAGCAGGCCACTCGAATTATCGATCATTTGGCCGCCGAAGGTCTCTTCTTCCGTCGTGCGGGAAACGTCATCCGGGACGCCGCGTTCGAGCCAGATGTGAACGGCCATACGATTTGGCTGATCGACGACGAAAGCGACCCAGCGTCCGTATTCGTTGAGCAGATACAATACGGCAAAGACGAACGGATAAGAGCCCTTCGCGATGTACTGGAAGGCGACGCCCGTGACGCTGTGGACAAACTGCTGTCGCAATTGGAGTCGGCCGGACGGCAGGAAGATCTGGGTGACAAGGAACCCAATCCCCAGGATGCAGTTCTCCAATCTGGTCGGACAACGTTGGCAGAACCACGCGAACGGTTGCGGACTTCCCTTTCCCCGTTGAAGCTCCTGGCATCGGACGTGAAGTACGACGGTGAGGCCCTTCAAGCACCTCCGGATCGGATCACCGGAGAGAAGATCATTATCAACCGTGTTGCGTACTACCGGGCGATCATGGAGGAGGGGCTCGTCGCGGAAGACTTGGCAACCAACACGGCAAGGGCCTATCGCATGTTCGACCTGGCGATCGCCGCTGGATGGTACGAGCGAGAAGGCAGCGAGCACTTGCCGCAGGGCATCCGCGGCCTTTATCGCCAAGGCAACCGGCTCTGGATGGGTAGCAATGGCGTGGGCGTTCTGGTCTACGATACAAAGACCAGAACGTGGTCACGATACCCCCTGCAAGACGCCCCGGTTCCGGGGTTTCACGTCACGGTACTGTACGGCGATGCCGACTACGTGTTCGCGACCTATGGCTATCGCAAAGAAGTCCCGTCGGCTGAGCTGTCTTTGCACGTCTACTCCACGAAACATGAGCGATGGCTCCGCATCGTCGCGGTTCCCGCGCGAGATGCGTTACGGCTGGGAACGTCAGAAGGACTGCCACTGAAGGTGGCCCGCGGTTGGGATCACCGCCGATTCGCCGACCAGCCGTACGTTCCAATCGGAGGCGAGGAGACATCCGGACTCGCCCATCCGGACAAGATCACGCGCCGACCGGACGGCTTGTTTCTGCTTCGTTCCGGACATCCGGACACAGAGTCGTCGTGGACTGATCTTGTCATCCGCCCGGTCGATCTGCAGGTCGACTTCGAGCATTTTGCGTCAGTGCCCACGACAGGCCCTGTGGCGTCGCGGGAATTCGGCAGGGTCGCTACGCTTCTGTCCCTCTACCGGTCTGACGTTTCCCTGACGCAAGCCATGGGCGCAGAGGACGCTATTCGGCCCGGAGACTCGAAGCAAAAAGTGATTGGCTTGTTAGGGCAGCCTCGCGATCAGCACAAGAGCGAGCATTCTTGGTCCTACTTTTTCGCATACGGCACTCCGCTTGCCGACAGCACTCCCATGGCAACGGTCACGGTCTGGTTCGATGGTGACAAGGTAAGGCAGGTCAAAGTGTGGCTTCGCCCATCCCGCGACACAGTCGAATCGGCAAAAGAGCGTTTGAAACCTGGGGCGACCGCCGAACAAGTCCGAAAGCAATTCGGACGCCCATCCAGGTCCGAAGGGAATCGCTGGCATTACTCGTGGGAGTACAGCCACAATACAAACTTCTGGCTGGATGTGACCTTCGCGGAAGACGAGACCGTGACGGAAGTGGACCTCCGC
>CAZURK010000144.1:0-36395 GCA_964623055.1 uncultured Pirellulaceae bacterium | reverse complement strand
GGGCCGGCCCGTACAGGGCGTTCGTCAACAACTTCGCGCTGTTCTCCGCAAAGGAGCCGTTTCTCTCAGAAGCGGAGCAGGCGGCTCGGATCGACGCGGCCCGGTTTGCGGACCCTGCATACCTGGACTACCGGTTGCAGTCGGACAGTCCATTGAAAGGCAAAGCGCTGGGCGGCGGCGACATCGGTGCCTACCATCAACCTGCGGGCCGTGTCTTCTACGTAGGCAACGACGGTGACGATGCAAACCCAGGGACGTGCAACCAACAGGCGTTCCGCACGCTTGCCCACGCAACGGCGGCGCTGGAGCCCGGCGACACGCTCTATGTCATGCCGGGGATCTACGAGCACACCCTTACCGTCATCGCGTCGGGGAACGAGGAGGCCCGGATCACAATTCGGGCGTGGGGCAAGCAACAGACGCTGTTGCCGGCGATTCGTGTCAGCGGTTCGTGGGTTGTGCTGGAAGGATTCACCGTCTCTGCACCGGAAACCGACGGCATTCTGGTGACCGGCGACAATGTTACGCTGAAGCGTTGCGTGGCGCACCGATGCGGTGGTGCCGGAGTGAAAGCCGACGGCGCGGTTGGGCTTAACGTGAGTCACTGCACCGTCGCGGGCAACGGCACGGGGTTGGTCCTTGATCGGGACAGCATGGACGCAACCGTACGAGACTCCATCCTGGCGGCGAACCGCGAAGCAGCCGTCCACATTGCCGACGATTCGGTCCACGGTTTCCTGGCAAGCCACAACTGCTACTTCGGCGCCAATCTCGATCGAACACGAATCGCACGCGAAGTGGGCAGCGTCATTGGCGATCCCGCCTTTGTCGATCTCGACGAGGGCAACTTGTGCCTGCAGGGCGAGAGCCTGGCCGTACACCTGGCCGCCTTTGGTCGCGTTGCCGGCGCAGCGGCCGCGCTGAAGCGGGCGCCGGCAATCGAGAGTATTAAAGTGGCCAACGTGTCGAACGATTCTGCTGTGATCACTTGGCGCACCCCGCAAGAAAGCACAACCGGCTACGTTCGATACCGAGCCCAGGGCGCGCCGAAGTGGCACACGCAAGCGCACGCGCTGGCCAAAGGAGATCTTTTCCCTTCGCTGGGTCGTGGCGTCGGCGAAACGTATCACGGTGTGGCTCTGACGGGTCTGGAACCAAGCACGACGTACGAGTTTACGGTCCACGCGCAGGGTCTGCGCTGCGGCACGGCGCAATCCACGGTCCAGAGCTTCACCACCTCGGACGAAGGCAGCGAACCTACGACCTACTACGTGGCAACGAGCGGCGATGACACGGCTGACGGGACCAGCCTAAAGACCGCGTGGCGGAGTATCCATAAAGCCTGCTTCGCAGCCGGGCCGGGCGATACCGTCCTGATTCAACCGGGGGTGTACCGCGATCGCTTCACACCTCTGAGCGGCGGCACGCGCGAGCACCGCCTGACGTTTCGCGCAGATGGCGGCGAGGTGCTCATCGACGGCGGCAGCGTGCTCGTGCCATTCGTCATATTGATCGACAAAAGCCATATCACGTTCGACGGCTTCACGTTTGCCAACGCCCCGAAGAGCAGTGGGGCATCGCCGTGCTTCAATATCATGGGCTGTCGCGGCATCGAATTCCTGAATTGCCGCGTCGGAAAGGAGCGGGCAGAAAGCCAGCTCGCGCAGGGCTTCTTCGTTCACGAATCGCCGGAGTTCCGGCTGGAGGGGAATGTCGTCTGGGGTACTCGCTACCCGCTGAAATGCTACGAAAGCCCGAATACGCTGATCAGGAACAACACCTTCGCCGTCGCACCGATGATGTCTTTGAATATCCGCAACAACGTACTCGCCCGTGGGCTGTCATCCTCTCCTTTCGTTGTCCGCGGACCGAGCGAAGGCACGCGTGTGGTGAATAACATCTTCTACGGCTCCGGTTCCGCATTCACGGTCAGCAGCCAGGAAAGCACATTGTTTGCGAGCGACTACAATCTCTTCATGACTCGCCAGTCCATCGGTGTCTTGGGAATAGGCAACAAGACCGTTTCCTCGAAGACGTTGGAAGAGTGGAGGGAGAACTCCGGCCACGGCCTCCACAGCCTGCAAACAGACGCGATGTTCGTGAATCCGGACGACGGCGATTTCCGGCTGCGCCCCGGCAGCCCCGCAATCGGCGCAGGTGAGGGCGGCGCGAACATCGGCGCATGTGGCGTGACGGCACTGCTGATCCACGGTAACACGGCATTGAGACTTGGCGAGGGACGGACCCTCCGTCTCGAAGCGCGGCCGACTGCTGCTACATCAAAGGGAACCACCTTCGTATGGCATCTGCCCAATGGCCGGACGCACAACGGCCAAACCCTGGAATACACGCCGCCCCCGGAACTGAGCCGTTTCACGGTCAAACTGACGGGCACTGACGAGACCGGAAAGGCAAGTACGATTGAGGCGCCTGCCTCGGTTCCGCCGGCCGCGCTGGAGCAACTCGCCGGACGGGGCAACCTTGTCGAGGCCGAGGACTATGTCGCGCAGGGCGGCGGGGAGGTGGGAATCGGCGAGCCAAAACCCTTCGGGAATGGAACATGCATCACTCACTGGTTCAGGTCGAAGCACCACTGGCTTGAGTGGGAATTCACCGTTCCCAAAGACGGCAGATATACCATCCTCGCTCGATATGCGGCGCCGCAGGAATCCACCCGCTGTCTAACTCTGGACGGTGCGTCGCCGGGTCCCGAATACAACACAGCCCGCTTTCCCGCCACTGGCGGCTTCGGCGCCGACGACCACCAGGACACCTGGGCAGTCAAGGAACTTGGCCCGCCATTGGATCTGAAAGCCGGCAAGCATCGCTTCCGCATGACCTACCAAAGGAACACAATGCACGTGGATTTCTTCATCGTTGCGGACAGTGATCGTCATGGCATTGGCAAAGTGAACGGTCACTCTGAAACGGGATATCGCAAATGAGACGAACTTTCTTCCACTGCGTTACGTTCTTAACCCTTTTCATTTCCGGAAGCTCGTGGGCACAAGTCACTTCGGCTGAGCAATCCGATGATTTTCGTCAGATTGTTGAAGCGGCGCGAGGATGGTTGACGGCGAAGCCGGCGGATCGGGCAGGCTTCGAAGCGGATCTCAAGAAATACGATGGGGATATTGATGCGATCGTCCAGGCGATCGTACCCCGGGGGAGTGAGGCTTTCGATGACATTAAAGGGCGCCCCGTGGCGGGGGATACGTTTGTGGTTCCGGAGCTACTGGAGCGAAACGAAGACCATCCCTTCAACTACTACGTGCCGCCGCACTACGATCGGTCCAAACCAATGGGACTGATTCTCTGGATGCATGGCGGCGGCACCTACAAGCCAGGCAAGAACGTGAAGAGACGTTGGATCGGGGGGAAACTTGATGCCTTGAACACCGGCAATTACATCTTTGTCGCCGCCGAAGCATGCCACGGGGTGAATTTTCCGAAGGGCGCCGTGCCGGACAAAATGGCGGGGCGTTGGTCCGTGCCCGCCTCAGAACGTTGCCTGTCCGACCTGGTTGACGAGTTCATGCACAGATACCATGTCGACCCGAATCGCGTCGTTTTGTGGGGATACTCAATGGGTGGCGTCGGCGCCTACAACCATGCCATGCGAACGGATCGCTTTGCCGTGGTCGGCATCGGCGGCGGCTCGTGGACCTGGGGCACGTTCGACACGATGCTGAACACGCCCGTCTTTATCTGGCACGGCAAGAAGGACTCCTACTGGAATAGCAAAACCGACTGCAGGAATCGCAGGACGGATGTCTGTCATGCCCGCTTCGCCCACCAGATCCTGACCGAACTCGCCTACGATCACATGTACATCGAAACCGACGGCGGTCACAACGATGTCAACCGCCTGAACGGGAAATGGTTCGACGCCACCAGGGCTCACTTCTTCGACGGAAAGAAAGGCTACATGGTGGACAAGGTCCGCGATCCCTATCCCAAGCGGGTCATCGCGATGACCCCGCGCGGCAGCTACGAAATCATCGACCCCAAGACCAGCGGCGACCCGTTCCGCCAGGCGGAATCACCGCACGATCGTTGGGTGAGCATCGAGAAGTATACGGCGGGACCGGTGCCGGTCGATCATCTCGTCAAGACGGGAACCATCCGTCCTGCAGAATCCTACGAGCAATGGCTCGACTACTCCGCCAAGCGCAGTCGCAGCACTTTCCAGGGTGCAAGGATCGAGATCGAAAACCTGGGCAACAACAGATTCAAGGCCAGGACTCTACACGTCGAGTTCTATAGCCTTTGGCTACATCCAAAGATGGTGGATTTCGATCGCCCCATAGAAGTGACAACGAACGGCGTCACTGCTGAGTATACATGCAAGCCAAGTTTACTGGTTGCTCTGGAAAGCTATGAAAGGAGAAATGATTGGGGGCTGATCTATCATGTGAAGATTCCGATCAGCGTTGCTGGAAACGACAGCCCCGAATGATAATACCAATTCGTCGCCCTAACCATTTTCGAAACGCACATCAGGACCAACCGAACCACGCGCGGTTCAAGGCTCGTACTCGGTAAGCTCGGTTCCTTTCTCAAGCTGGATCGCGTCGAAGAAAACCGTGGCGTCTTGGTTGGGCAGAATCTCAACGCCCACCGAGTGCCATGGTGGCAGACCGGGTATTAGCGTTCCCTTCTCGGAAAATCGCTGCCACTGGGTGGTCAGTGTGAATTCCTTGTATCCGAACGTCGGCCGAGGGACTTTCCACCCGAAGCCGACGAATCGTACCTTCACGTTGTCCCGGTCAGCACGCATGTGCGCCGAGAGGACGAAGGGGGTCTCGCGTTCTAGCTTTGGCGAACACGCGCCGTAAAAGCGCTTGGCCCCTTCGCCTTTGACGCAAATCCACAGGCTGGCCTTCCCTTCGTACGGGTTCTCCGTGTCCAAACCGTACCCTGTTTGCGAACCGGGGCGTCCGGGAATTGGTCCGGCGGCGGTAAGTAAGTAGTAGTCCGGCCAACCGGGCAGACCGGCTTCCTCGAACCCTGGGTTGCGCAGGAGGTTCCTCTTTCCCGGTCGTCCCGTGTCGGGCAGCCCCGGTGCGCCGTACACCGAGTCAACTTTGTCGGGGTATGCCTGCATCTCGACGGAGATCTCGACCTGTCCGTTCAGGGCAACATCGCTGTCAAAGGCATACGCGCGCGTTCCCAGGAACTCGACATGGTCACTGAATTCGCCGTCCCGTATGTCGTATTCCTTCGAGTCGAATAGTCGCTTCACTTTGCCGCCGTCCCGCAGCAGTGCAATCCGATACGTGACATCCACCGGGTAGTACCTACTGTTTGCGGCCAGCAGCACGTATTCGCCCGCCGGGTTGCGACGTAGCGACACTTGCACATCAGGATACTTGTCGTTCTCAGGGTCGAACGTTCCTGGACGGTAATCGACCACTTGTGGGATGTCCGGCGTAACGGCAATCGGCCCGATGAGCTTCATCTTTTTGCACAGGGCCTCATGCGTATCCCGCGTCTGCTGAGTCTTGAAAGGCCAGCGGAAATAGGTGATCGCCTTTACGCCGTGGATAATGGCTAGGTAGGTCTGGGCGAATTGCTCTTTCGGCATGATGGCGCGCTTGCGGATTCCGCTCCAGTATTCGCCCATCGGTACGCTCCACGTGACCTGCCGCCGCTCGTCGGCCCGCTTCTTGGTCAGGTACGTGATCTTGGAGACGTAATTCACGTTGCCGCGACTGCCGCCACTGCCCGGGACCCAGTAAGGGTCGGTTCCGAGGCAATCCATCCAGTCGACGTACTCATCGCCTGGTGGAATGGTGGACGAATAGACGACGAAACTGGGATGGTAGCCGTCAACGTCCTGAACCCTGCGATAGAACCGCCGACCGAGCACGAGAGCTAGCAAGCTGGCCGGCTCATCGTAGAGGCTATACCCGATCAGGTGCGGACTGTTCCTGGCCAGGTTCAAGGCGCCGGTGAAATCTGCCTCGTTTCTCTCATAGTACTCCTCGGTCAGCCGCAGCTTGGCTTCACCTGACAGCTTCTTTACCGCCGGATGGCTGCTATGTGAAAGGCCATAACTGAATTTCTTCACACTCCTCCCAGCGTAAGCCAAAGTCTTCTGTGCACTTTCCAACTCCTCAGCATTCACGAGCTCTTTCAGCACATCCGATCTGACCCCATGACAGAAGTCGGTGATGTCGATGATGACCAAGAGACCGTACTTGGCGGCCCAGTCCACGTATTCGGTCGCATGCTCGGGCCTTCTCGAGGAAGACCAGGTGTGGACCGTATTGAAGCCCATCTCGGCGGCCTGTGCGAAATCGTCCTCACTCCCGCCCATCAGGATGCCGTGCGGAAAGAAGGGCTTGCCGTTTCGAAGGATGATCCTGTTGACTTGGTCGATCTTCCATTCGCATCCCGGTTTGGGAACTCGTTTCACCAGGTTCAGATCCTGCGATGCAATTGGGCGATCACCTTGCTCCGAGACGGAAACCGTGATCACGTGCTCGCCCACTGGCAACTCGCGGATTGGAAACGTGAGCTGTGTGCCATCGCAAGATTCTGGATGGGTCGAAAGCGTTCTACCGCCAGCATCCTTCACGACGATCTGCCTGTCTCCCGGTTCAAATGCCGACTCATCGACCCGGCACACGATTACCGCGGACGGCTCAGTCGTGTAGTATGAACGGTCGAGGTATGGGGAGAACGGCTGCGCCCCCCACGCCAGCTCCACAGATCCAGTGCAGGAAAAAAGCCCCGCAAATGCCAATACACGCAGTGCGAATCGAGATGTCATCGGTTCCATCATTGAATTGCTCCCAGAGAAACACATATCTTAATCCGTGGCTCGCCGAGGGAGAATATGATGAGACAGACCTACGTTCTGATCCGACTGTGAATGGGGCTACTTGGAGATGGGCGGGTCAGGAAGGTGACATACCACGCACCCGGGAGCGAACCACGCATGCTCGAGCATCGGATTGAAGAAGACAGCGTTCTCAGCTTGTCGAGTTCCTCAAACGGCTTGACTGCCATCATCCTTCACGACACGGAGTCTGCTGGCGGTTGACAGGGCGAATCACGGGAACTAGCTTGATTTCCGCGGTGCGTGGGTAAATCTTTCCCCTTACCTGTCTCCCTCACAATCAGAGGAGTCAATTATGAGTCGGTATACCAATCGTCGTGAATTTCTCAAGAGTTCCGCTCTGACCGGGGCCGGCTTATGGGTCGCCGGTTCGTGCGCGATGGCCCAGAACCGCTCGCCCAACGAAAAACTGAACATGGGCATCATCGGGGTGCACAGTCGCGGGGCGGCCAACATGAAGGCGGTGGCCAGCGAGAACATCGTCGCGCTGTGCGACGTGGATGAGCGTTACCTGGCCGAGGCAGCCAAGAGGTATCCCAAGGCCAAGACCTACGTCGACTGGCGCAAGATGCTCGACCAGAACAACATCGACGCGGTTACCGTGAGCACGACCGAGCACACCCACGCGCCGGCCAGCGTCATGGCCATGAAGCGAGGCAAGCACGTGTTTTGCGAAAAGCCGCTTGCCCATTCCGTGCATGAAGCGCGCGTCATGCGGGAAACCTACAGGCAGACCAAGGTAGCCACCCAGATGGGCACGCAGATTCACGCCACGGAAAACTACCGCCGCGTGGTCGAACTGGTTCAATCCGGCGCCATCGGGCCCGTGCGCGAAGCGCACGTCTGGGTGCATCAGGGCATCGAAGGTCCGCGGAGCCGTCCGGAGGAATCGCAGCCGGTTCCCGATAACCTGGACTGGGATCTTTGGCTGGGGCCGGCGCCGCAGCGCCCCTATCACTCCTGCTACTTCAAGCGCCGTTCCATATCGTGGCAGAACTGGTGGGATTTCGGCAACGGAGCGCTGGGGGACATGGGGAGCCACCTGATCGATCTGCCCTTCTGGGCGCTCAAGCTGCAGTCTCCTGCGACGGTCGAGGCGGAGGGCCCGTTGCCGGTGCGCCCCGAAACGTATCCCGATTGTCTGACCGTGCGCTGGGAGCACCCGGCCCGCGGCGACCAGCCGCTGGTCAAGCTCGTCTGGTATGACGGCAAACAGCGTCCCGAGTCGCCCGAGGGCGCTGACCTGGGCAAATGGCACAAAGGGATCATGTTCGTCGGCGATAAAGGCACTCTGCTGGCAGACTACCGCAAATGGATCTTGCTGCCGGAGGCCGAGTTCAAGGATTTCGAGCCGCCAAAGCCCTGGATTCCGCCGTCGCCCGGCCATCACCAGGAATGGATCGACGCCTGCAAAACGGGCTCGCCGACGCTATGCAACTTCGAATATTCCGGCTCGCTGGTGGAGCACAATCTGCTGGGCACGGTCGCCTTCCGCGTCGGCAAGAAGCTCGAATGGGATCCGGAGAACTTGAAAGCCCGCAACTGCCCCGAGGCCGATCGGTTCATCCAACCGCCCTATCGTGAGGGCTGGTCGCTGTAGGGCTCGATCCGCTGCCGCAGTGTAGAACTTGGCACACAGTGAAACACCGGAAGTAGCGATGCAATGACTGATGCCAAAACGACTGCTGCATTGAGAATATGCAGCAGGCTTCCAGCCCGCCAAGCAGGCATGAGGGCGATGCGACTTTGGGCCTTCTTGGTCTTGGCGAACCTCACGGTCGTTGCGGCCGAACCCGCGCCGTTCGAATCGGACCCCGATTCCCCAACGCTGAAGGCTCTCGCAGAGCCGTTGGCTGTTGACGAGTCGAAGTACGGTTGTGGGCCGCTGCTTGGGCCGGGCAAGAGTTACTACGTGTCGCTGGAGGGGGACGACGAAGCCGATGGTTTGTCATGGGCGACAGCTTGGCGGCACATTCACATCGCCTTGGGCAAGCTGAACGCAGGCGACGCGCTGATTATTGGCGAAGGCGAGTACATTGAGCCGAACATGAGCATCGGGCAGAGCGGCGAGCCCGGGCGGCCCATCACGGTGATGGCTGCGCCGCGTCATCGAGTCATCATCTCGGCCGCGGTTCGCCCGACACTCCAGCGGACTCCGAATACGAACTTCACATGGCAGACGACGCACAAGCTGGAGAAAGGCCGCGCGATGGTGTGGGAAGCGGACACCAAGATCCTGCTTCAGCCTGTTGCGGGCATCGACATGGTGGACGAGTTGCCGGGCACGTGGTGGTATGACGAAGAGCAAGAGAGGATCTACATACACTTCGCCGACTCGCGCACGACCGAGCCCCATGTGCTGGCCATGCGGCCCGGACGTGTCAGTGTCAGCCATTTCCGCAACCGCGATGCTTGCCTGCTGGACGTGCGAGGCAGCTTCGTGCACATCAAGGGCCTGTGGTTCGAGCACGACAACGTTTGTTTGGTCGTTCAGGGCAGTTCCGATCAAGGTGAGGACGGCACGAACGCCTATCGCGGTGGCGATCACGTCACCGTCGAGGACTGTGCGTTCAGCTCGACATGTTTCGCCGGGCTCGTCCTTTACGCAGGGGCGCGGTGGGACTTGATCAAAGGCAACTATGGGATGCTGAACGGTGCTCGCGGCAGCTTGCTGGTCAACCACAAGGATACGCGCGATAACCTGTTTATCGGCAACCGCCTCGATCCGTCCACGCCGACCATTCGAGTGCGCGGCTGGCAACACCACTACGGGATCAGCACTTACGGACACGTGGGGCCACGGAACCACATCGTCAACAATGTGATGACCGGATCGTACGGTTACCGCTGCAAATACATGGTCCGGGACACCGTGCTTCAAGGCAACGTTATGCTCGGTTCGTGTTCGACCGTGCCGTGCACGTATCCAGGGTCGCGGCCTGAAGATTTGTGGAAGAAGCCGAAGGACCGCATCGTTTTTCGAAACAACGTTTTCCTTGGAGCCGTACAGACCGCGTACCAAACGATGCCGCCTTGCGGCGCCGGCGGCAATTGGGCCGATCCGTACAAGGCGTTTGTCAACAACTTCGCACCCGACCAGAAGAACAGGGCTCAATCAATAGCGGCTGCGCGGTTCGCCGACCCGGCTTACCTGGACTATCGGCTTCAAGCTGACAGCCCGTTGCTCGCGAAGGCGATTGGCGGCGGCGACGTTGGCACGTCTCGCCAAGTACAGGGTCGTATTCTGTACGTCTCGGTAGAGGGTAACGATGCCAACGCGGGCACGAGTGACCGGCAGCCTTTCGGCTCGTTGGCCAAGGCAACCGCAGAACTGCAGGCCGGCGATACGCTGTACGTGATGCCCGGCACGTACAGCGAGCCGCTCGCCATTGCCTCGTCGGGCAGCGAGGAAAGGCACATCAAAGTCCGAGCATGGGGCAAAGAGGACGTGTCGGTCCCGTCGATCCGAGTTGCCGGATCCCGCGTGGGATTGGATGGCTTCACCGTGTCGGCCAGTGATGGCGATGGCGTCGTGGTTACCGGTAACAACGTGACGCTGGAGCACTGTGTCGTGCACGACTGCGGAGGCTGTGGCGTGAAGGTCGTGGGCGCCAAAGCGTCCACCTTGCGGCACTGCACTCTTGCCGGAAACGCGACGGGCGCTTCTCTTGAACGGGGCAGCACGGACATGTCAGTGCGTGACTGCATCTTCGCATCCCATGCCCGTCGAGCCATTGCGTTGGCGGACGACTCGCGCGCGGGCTACCTGGCGAGCAACAACTGCTACTTCGGCGACGGCCTCGACCGCGAACGAATCGCCGAGGAGATCCGCAGCGTTGTCGACGATCCGAAGTTCGCAGACGCAGCCAAAGGCGACTTCCGGCTCCAGTGGGACAGTCCGGCCGCGCATCTGGCTCCCTTCGGCCGGCCTGCCGGTGCCAAGGCGGCGTTGAAACGCACTCCAGAGATCGAGGGCATTCAAGTAACCGCGACGTCCGATGATTCCGCTGTGCTCACTTGGCGCACGCCCAGAGACGACACGACAGCCAGCGTTCGTTACCGAGACATGGGCGGCAAGCAGTGGCACACACTCCAACGCTCAGAACTTGGCACCGTGCATGGTGTGGGACTTGTGGGCTTGAAGCCGGAGACCGAGTACGAGTTCACCATCGAAGCGAGAAGTCGACGAGGGGGCGTCGCGCGGTCTGCCGTTCAGACTTTCAAGACATCTGATAGCCCCCACTCACCCGCGACTTACTACATCGCTTCCAGCGGCGATGACAACGCCGATGGACGCACACCACAGTCTGCATGGCGGACGATCCGTCGTGCCTGCTTCGCGGTCGCTCCCGGCGACACCGTGCTCATCGCGCCGGGCGTCTATCACCAGGCAATCGCGCCTCTGTGCGGCGGTGCGGAGGGGCGGCGGATCACGTTTCGCCGCCACGGCGATGACAACGTTATCATTGACGCCGGTGGCGTGGTCGCTCCCTTGGTCGTGCTCGATTCAAAGCACTACGTAACCGTGGAGGGCATCACCTTCGACAACCTTCCGTCGGCCGGCCATTCGGGCGTCGTCAAATGCGATAACAGCAAGGGCGTGGAGCTGTTGCGTTGCCGAATCGGCCTCAAGCGGAGACATAGCGGATACGGCAACGGTGTGAACCTGTACCGATGCCACAACGCGCGGATCGAAGGGAACGTGATCTGGGGCACGCGCTACCACGTCGTGCTGAACCAGTGCACCGAAACCCTCATCAAGAACAATACTTTCACCTGGGGACAGGTCTTCTCCGTGCATTTCCTCGGCAAACACGATGGCTGCCGGTTCGTAAACAACATTTTCTACTACCCGACGAGCGTGCCGAACGCCGCGCTGGCCATCAGTTTCCCCAGCAGGGATCTGAAGTTAACCAGCGACCACAACATCTTCGGACCCATGGTCAATGGCACACACGTGGCGTACGTGTACAGCGGCTTGCTCTCGAACCTTCCAGCTTCGGGACCGACGCTCGACGAATGGCAGAAAAGCAGCGGCCAAGACGCACACAGCCTCCAGACCGGCCCCATGTTCGCCAACCCGGCCGCCGGTGACTTCCGCCTCAAGCCCGGCAGCCCCGCAATCGGCGCTGGCGAAGAAGACGCGAACATCGGCGCTTGCGGTATCGCAAGGATGGACACGGAAACAGCACCGAAATGATGTCGTCTACAGTCAAGACAACCGGCAGAGTTGGAGCAGCCATGTTCTGTAACGCGAAGGAGATTCCCAGCGTTCAACGGCATCGAAAGGAGCGTATCATGCGTGTCGCGTTCAGCGGAGCCTCCACGATGTACTTTGTTCTGTGCTTCTGGGGCACCCTGTTTGCAGTCGAGGACCAACAGACCGCTCCAATCGAAGCCGAGGTCTTCTACGTCGCGACGACCGGAAACGATGCCTGGTCAGGCAAACTGTCTACGCCCAACAACGAGAAGACAGATGGCCCCTTCGCGTCTCTGTCGCGGGCGCGCGACGCGGTTCGCAAGCAGCGCGCCCAAAACGGTCTACCGAAAGGTGCCACGGTGTTTGTCCGCGGCGGCGTCTACGTGATGCCTGCCACACTGGAGTTGACGCCGGAGGACTCGGGCACGGCCGAGGCTCCGATCGTGTATCGCGCCTTTCAGGGAGAGCAGCCGGTGCTGAGCGGCGGCCGGGCGATCAAGCGGTTTGTCGCGCACCAAGGTAAGATTCTGAAAGCCGACCTTGGCGGCCAAGGCTTCCCCGAGTTCTACTTTCGGCAGCTCTTCTTCAACGGCCAGCGGCAACATCTGGCTCGGCATCCCAATTTTGACCCCGAGGCACCGATTGCCGGCGGATGGACCGAAACGGGCCACAAACCGGAACACGTCTCACAGGATATCCCCGAAGACCTGCGCAAGAGGATGTTCTATTACCCGCCCGGTGCCCTCCGCGACTGGGAGCACGTCGAAGATGCCGAAGTCGTCATCTTCCCTCGCTACAACTGGTGGAACAACATCATCGCGGTCAAGTCGATCGACCGGAGCAAACGCCTCATTGAACTGGCGGGCAGCGCCTCGTACCCAATCGGTCCGGGCAATCGCTGCTATTTCCGAAACCTGCTGGAGGAGCTTGACGCTCCGGGCGAGTGGTTCTTGGACAAGCGGACATGGACGCTCTACCTCTGTCCGCCCAAGGCAATCGCCCCGGATGAGATTGATAGTGTCGAGGTTCGGGCGCCGGCAATCGACATGATCGTCCGCTTCCGGCCGGGAACAAAGCACATCGTGTTCCGCGGGTTCACTCTCGAATGCTGCGATCGGACGGCCATCCTGCTCGAAGACGCCCAGCACTGCCTGATTGCCAGCAACACGGTGCGCAATGTGGTCGGCTACTGCTCGGACGCCTTGCCGGCCATTTATGTGAAGGGCGGTTCGGAGTGCGGCGTGGTCGGCAACGATGTTCATAGCGTTGGCAGTCACGGTATCGAGATCGACGCTGGCGACCGCAAGACCCTCGTGCCGGCGAAGCTCTACGCCGAGAACAACTACGTGCATCACACGGGCGTCTTCTACAAGCAGGGGATCGGCATGGTCGTTCGCGGAGTCGGCAATCGCTTGTCGCACAACCTCATCCACGATTGTCCGCGTTGGGGCATCTACTTCGCCGACAACGACCACGTGATCGAATACAACCGCATCCGCCACGTGAACACCGAGACCTGCGATACCGGCGGCATCTACGGCTACGGCGTCGACTGGACGCGCCGGGGAACCGTGATCCGTTACAACTACCTGCACGACATCCTGGGCTACGGCAAAGTGGCCGGCAAATGGGTCACGCCCTACTACGCCTGGGGCATTTACCTGGATGGCATAACGTGCGGCACGACGGTTGTCGGCAACGTAGTGGTCCGCGCGCCATACGGAGGCGGGATGATGAACGCCGGCCGCGACAACATCTGGCTGAACAACGTATTCGTCGAAGGCGGCGATCGACAGATGTCGTTCAGCGGATTCATGGACGAAAACAACTTCAATATCCCCGGTTTGAAAGAGAAATACGCTCAGTACGCCCACCTGCCGGCGTACAAGAAGTACCCGAAGCTCCAGGCGATGAACGTGGAAGAAGGCTGGCGCATGGCCGGCACGGTGTTCAAGCGGAACATTATCTCTTACTCCAACCTGGGTGCCACGCTGTATCGCCAGCTACGGATCCCCGACGATCAGACCACCTGCGACGAGAACCTGATCTACCATCACGGCCTGCCGTTGTTGACCGGCGACCGGGGCGTGCCGCTGGGCGAGCAATGGGAAGCCTGGAAGCGGCGCGGGTTCGACCGCCACAGCATCGTTGCCGATCCACTCTTCGTCGATCCCAAGAACGACGACTATCGGCTTCGGGCCGAATCCCCCGCCTTCAAGCTCGGATTCAAACCGATCCCCTTCGACAAAATTGGACCGTACCGGGATGATCTCCGCGCCTCGTGGCCGATCGTCGAGGCGCCCGGTGTGCGCGAAAGGCCTGTGGTCAGCCAGGGTGATGCCGACGTGCTTCGCGGCCACAGCGCGGTTCAGGCGCGCGAACTGTCGGCTCGCAACGGATTGGACAACTTCTTCGCCAGGGCCGCCGCCGGCCAGCCGCTCAAGATCGCCTACTTCGGAGGCGGGTATCACCACGCCGGTGGTTGGCGCAAGCAAATGATCGACCGGCTGAAAGAGCGGTACGGCAACGTGACGGAGATTCCGGCAAGCTATCCCGCCTGCCTGCGAGGGTCGCTGGCGAGTGTGTATCGTTTCCGCCGCGACGTGCTGGCAAAGAAGCCGGATCTCGTCCTGGTCGATTTCGCCTGCGACGATCACGGCACGCGGCCCGACATCCTCATGCGCATCGTCGAGGGAATCGTGCGACAGGCTCGCGAGGCCGATCCTCAGCTCGACATCGCCTTCCTGTACGCCTTCCAAGAAGACTACGACGCGCATTACAGCGTAGGTCTTACGCCTCCGGCAATCACTTCCTACGAGATCGTCGCCGAGCACTACGGCGTGCCATCCATCAACATGGGATTGCGAATTGCCCGACTACACCACGATGGAAAACTCCTGCTTCGCCCGCCGAAGGACGGCAAGCTGCCGGAAGGCAAGCTGCTGTTCTCGCCCAACGGTTGGCAGCCCACAGCCGAGACCGACAAGATCTACGCTGATGCAATTGTCGAAGCGTTCGAGACGCTGTCAGGGCCGGCAGAGCCGGTTTCCCCCGAATTGCCGCCGCCATTGCGCGACGACAACTTCCAGCGAGCGCGGCTGGTGCCGATCAGCCAAGCGATGCTCGCGGGCCACTGGGAGCAACTCCCGCCCGATGACCAGCTCCGCAAGAGCCATGCCCCGTACTTCGACACGATCTGGTTCACGAACACGCCGGGTGCCAGGTTAACATTCAGGTTCCGCGGCACGGCGGCCAGCATCCTGTGCTCGCTGGGTCCGGATACAGGTCGGGTGCGCGCGATCGTCGACGGTTCCGAGCAACGGCTCCGCGATCCCGTCGATCCGTGGTCCTACTATCACCGCCTGTGGAGCTTCCAGGTTGCAGAAAACCTGCCTGACACAATTCACACCGTGACCATCGAACTTCTACCGGAAGAACCGGATCGAAGCACGGCCATCGAAACGGCCAAAAAGAACAACCGATACCGCGCCGAACTATTCGAAGGGACGGCGCTACGGCTCGGGTTCATTCGTTTGGTCGGCGAGTTGGTGGAAGAATGATATCTAAGGAGGAACAACTATGAGTAAATCGATCTATCGCCGAGACTTCCTGGCACGGGCAGCCAAGGGCACGGTTTCTTTAGCCGCGCTAAATTCAGCGTCGGCCTTTGGCGCGCAGCCGCCGGGGAAGACGCCGTCGAGCGATCGCACGGCGCGGAAGGAGAACGGCATGCCTCGCCGCCAAAACGACAAGATGAAAGCCGCTTGGCAGCGCGGACTCAACGTTCTCAAGCCGACTGCGGCGCAACTGGAGCACGGGCTGGAAGTGCACAAGAGCGTGTTTGCGTGCGACACGTTTGGCTTCCTGCCCAGCGTGTTCCCCTCGGACTTTGCCGAACAGTGGAACGAGCTGAAGGACGGCCACATCGGCGCCCGACAGTTGCGTTGGCGGTCTGGTCTAATCCGCGGCGTCGCCTCCACGTACGACGAAGCCGCAGCGGACGAGTTCCTGATGGCGATTCAGGCATCGGGTCTGAACTGCATGGTTCAGACCGTGGCCGAGGGAAAATCCCGCGAAATGGACATCAAACGAATGGCCATGTCACACCAATGCCTTCGCGTTTTCCGCAAGTACATGGTGCAAGCTGGCTCGGTGGACGAGGTGCGCGAAGCGCACCAGCAGGGCAAGATGGCGGTCGTGTGGAGCGTCAATGGCCCGCCGGTGGCTGGCCGGTTAGAAGACCGCGACGAGGAACTGAGTTGGATCGAGACGTGGTACAATTTGGGCGTGCGTCTGATGCATTTGACGTACAACCGGCGGAATTTCATCGGCGACGGCTGTGCCGAGCCGGCCAACGGCGGCCTGAGCGAATTAGGGCGTGACTTGATCAAAGAGATGAATCGCGTCGGTATCATCGTCGATGTACCCCACAGCGGCATCCAGACTACGCTCGACGCGGCCGCGGTCTCCGAAAAGCCAATCATGGCAAGCCACACCGGAGCGCGGGCCCTCTTCGACCACATGCGCTGCAAGACCGACGAACAACTGAAGGCCATCGCCGGGACGGATGGCCTTGTTGGAGTGTACGTGCTGCCAAGCATGCTGGGGCCCGATGCAACGCTCGCCACGATGCTCGATCACGTCGGTCACATCGCGCGGCTGGTCGGCGTCGACCACGTGGCCATCGGCACGGACACTTGCTACCAGGCAGACTGGCCGAAAGGTCTCAGCGGCTATTCGAACGCCCGGTTCAGTACGCGATGGTGGGGGAACTGGACTTCGGAAAACCACCCGCTGTCCGGCAAGTCCGATGAAGCCGCCAAGGGGAGTCTGGCGTGGACGAACTGGCCGCTCTACACCGTGGGGCTCGTAACGCGCGGCTATTCGGACGATGATATCGCCAAGATCCTTGGTGGCAACTTCCTGCGAGTGCTCGAAGCGAACCAGCCGGCGCGGGAAGTGCAAGTCTGACGCTGGGACGAAGTGGGAAGATAAACGCCTTGAGGGAGACGAATCATGCAACGCTGGATGCCATGCAACCTCCAAGCGGCGACATTGCTAAGCATCGTCACAACGATCGCCTGTGCTCCAGCGGCTCAAGCGCGAGACTTGTGCGTTTCCACCAACGGATCGGATTCGGGCAGTGGAACACGCGCCGAGCCCTACCAGACCATCGGGCACGCGCTGAGCAAGGCGTTGTCCGGCGATACGGTTCGCATCGAAGCCGGCGTCTACGTTGAACGTGTCGTCGTGCCCCGGTCCGGCGCGCCGGGAAGGGCGATCACCATCTGCGGCCAACGCGGCGACGACGGCCAATGGCGGACGATCATCGACAGTTCCGCGCCGCTTCAGGTGAAGTGGGAGCCGGCGCCCGAGATCGGCACGGGCGTATACAAGACGCCCTTCCCTGGCTTCGAGCCGCGCCAGATGCTCGTGGATGGCAAGTTCATTCCTCGCATCTGGGAAGACCATATGGCCGATGGGTCCGGGTTCGAGGCATTGGGTTTCCCCGCCGACCACGTGATCAAGACCGACTACTACCAGCAGGAGATCAAGTACTGGGATACGATGGAGGCCATGTTCGGCACGCGCGATGGTTTCGTGTATCTGCGTTTCCGAGACGGCGATGACCCGAACAAGAAGAAGCTCCGAGCCGCGCCGGCCGGTGGTGGCGTGCACATCGAGAACAAGAGCCACATCGTCTTGCGCGATCTCATGATCCGCGGCGGCGAGAACTGCGTGCTGATTGCCGGCACCAAGGCGGCCCACAACGTGGTCGAGCGATGCCGGCTGTTGAACGGGTCCAAACGCGTCTTCCTCACCGAGGGCGCCGCCCACAATACCGTCCGCGACAGCGAGATGACCATCGACCTCTACGCCGAGAAGTGCAAGACCGGAGCCTGGGGCTGCGCGCCCGTGGATGGCAAGATCCCATACGAATTCCGCCTCAAGCAGCAGTTCTACCGATTCTACAAGCTCTTCTTCGGGCCAAACAGCACGTCGGATTATGGCGTGCGCCTGTATCGGGTCGGACCGGGCAATGAAGTGTGCCGCAATCGCGTGTACGTGGGCGGCCAGGGCATTAGCGTTCACGATGGGCGTGAGGTTCGCGTGCACCACAACACCGTGTGGGGCTTTTCAAGCATCGGCATCATCTGCACGTTAAACCGAGTGCAGGATGTACGGATCTACGAGAACTTGGTCTATGACAGCAACATCCATCTCCGCATCCACCACGTCAACGAAGCGAATCAGACGGCCCCTCGCAGCCTCTACGTCTATCGCAACCGTTTCTGGAACAAGCCCGGCGTGGGCTCGCACGTCTACTTCCATTACAACCCGAACACGATCATTCCCGATGATGACCACGCTCGCATTTTCATCTACCACAACAGCTTTGCCGGCGGCCAGGCCGGGCTCAGCGTTTCCGGCTGGGCCGACGAACTGGGCGGCCTGCCGGAAACCGTGGTGGTGAATAATGTCTTTTCGACCGGCGTTGCCTTTTGGGCAGCGCGAACGTTCATCGGTGGCGACTCGATGATGGGCGTATTCGACCACAATTGGCTTGGCGGCGGATTCAAGACGAGCCATCCGGGCCACGACTACACCACAGCTTCCTGGTACGGCAAACGGAATGTGCTTCAAAAAGACGTGAGCCTGTGGGACGCGTCCAGGATGCCCGATTTCGAACTACCGAAGGACAGCCCGGCGCGCCTCACCGGATTGAATCTGGGCCAATCCAATGAACTGGGCGACCGTGACTTCGGGCCTCTGCCGGGCATGAGGGATAGTAGCGCTCGCCACATCGGCGCGTATTGATGTGTGGTCAATACGAACAGGATGAAACGGGAATGACGGGAACCCAGCCGACGATGAACGAGCACACGCATCAGACGAAAAGCGGACATGAAAGGAACGATAAGATTGTTGTGGCCGATCTCGCAGAATCCGTGAACCTTCACAAACGGAAGAAATGCATCGGTCCGCTCTGCGCCTACGTCTTTCTTTCATTCCTGCCGAACACCGCGTGGTCTTGGCAACCGCGTGTCAGACCGTACGAGACGGACGCGGCGACGGTCTTGCTGCTTCATCTGGACGGTTCAGCGAGGGATGTTTCCGAAAGACGTACGTCGGTCGAGACGCACGCGGCGGTGTGGCTGGAGGACGGAGTGATCGGGGGCGCTGTGGAGTGCAGCGGCGAAACGAAGCTCAGCACCCCAACGCCAGCCGGCCTCGAAAAGGGCTTCACCGTCGAGGCTTGGGTACGGATCAAACGGCCCAAGCAGGCGTGCTCCTACGTCGTAGCGAAACGTCGAGGAACGTTCCAAGCGGGATTCGATGTCGATCCACTGGGTCGATGTAGACCCTACATGCTGCTATGGACGAACGAGGGGGGCTTCGCGGCGCGGACCTATGAGCAGATCTTGTTCGACCGATGGGTCCACGTGGCGTTCGTTTACGATCCGACGGCCCAGCAGGATCCGCCTCTGGCTCTGTACGTGCACGGCGAGAAAGTGCGATCGTGCAAGCGCAAGGAGGAATGGATGGCCACGGGCACGCTCAAGCCGGGCGAAGGCCCGCTGATGCTGCTGGATGGGCTTGTCGGCGCTGTTGACGAATTGCGTATCTCGGCCAAAGCACGCTCACCAAACGAACTCGTATGTCCGTGGTTCAGCGGGCGTTGGGGAGACTTCGAGCCTTTCAAGCCGAACATCGTAAACGAGTCTGCGCCTGACGATTGGGATACAATTCGCGTGTGGCTGACTGCGGTCGAGTCGGTTCCCACTTTCAACTCGATCAGCCTGTACGCGAGGTTCTCGCACGACGCGAACCGAAACGCCAAGTGCAAAGTGCGGTATCGCAGCAAGCCAAACACTCGCTGGCAACGTGGAATGGATCTGGTCCGCTCCAGCCAAGAACCGGAGTTCCGCGGCAGTATATTGTTGTTGGCTGAGGACACGGAATACGAGATCGACATCAGGGCCGAAGATCCGGACGGCACAGCTCCGCCGGGCGACGGGCTTCGACTGACGCAACGCACATGGCGCGAGCAAGTGCCTGTCGCGGAGAGCCGGGCACTACCGGCCGGCTTGTCGAAGGAGCCACTTAGAATCCGCGCGAGAGGCAAGGCGGACGGATGGATTCGGTACGCGCCACCCAAGGGATCAACCACCACGATCGACGTGGGCCGCTCGGCTCCATACGCCGTCGAGATTGAGGGTTCGGCCTACATCATCCTCGAAGGCCTCACCGCACGAGGCGGCTCGGAGCACGGCATGTTCGTCACGAACTCGCATCATGTTCGCATCCGACGGTGCGAGATTACAGACTGGGGTTTGGCTGGCCGGAAGAACTCTCAGGGCCTCTACGTTCGACCCAGCGGCGGGATCATCAACTGCCAAGACGCCATCCGTCTCGGACTCATGACTCGTCAGATCGTGGTCGAGGACAACTACATCCACACGCCGAGCGGCACCGCCACGGACTGGCGCTTCGGCCACCCCGTCGGCCCTCAAGCGACAACACTGGGGTACAACGGCTCGTGCAATAACGTGGTCCGAAACAATGAGATGATCGGCACGGAACACCACTGGTACAACGATATCATCGGCAGCACGGGGAACGGCTCGCCCTTCGGGGGACCGTATCGGGACACGGATATCCACGGTAACTTCCTATCTCACAGCCAGGACAACGCGGTGGAACTGGACGGCGGACAGATGAACGTACGGTTCTGGAATAACCGCATGGAATACACCTACCGCAGCATGAGCTTCGCGCCGTGCATCAAAGGACCGGCCTACGCGATGCTGAATCTGGTGGCACATCCGGGCGACGAGTTTCTTCGATCGGGCACGGCATTCAAGATGGGTGCCAGTCCGTTGAACTTCGGGCTGGATCTCATCTTCTTCAATACTGTGGTCGGTCGCAGCGGATCAGGAATGCCAAACAGCGCGGAGCCTTTTTTCAAACTCGACCGCACCGTCTACGTCCAGAACAATCTTTCCGCCAGGCCCGGCACCTTCTTCGATCCATCCGATCCCTATCAGGCGCATCCCTCGGACGAGATGTTCGCCTTCGAGGATGTGATCGGGGCCGACTATCGCCTTCGTGCTACGGCGGCCGGCGTGGACGAGGGCGAACCAATACCCGGCTTCGACCGCATCGTCACGGGTAGGTCGCCAGAACTGGGTCTTTTCGAGTGCGGCGGTGCATCTGACGGGATCATGCCCAAACGAACTTCTGGCATCGACGTGACGCCTCAGCACGCGACGCTCGTGGCGACATCCGGCGAGCAGTCAACAGGTAAGAGCGCGACGGTGATGCTGACCATTCCCAGGTCGGCAGGCCAGCGTTGGATCGCCCGGCCGAACGAACCGTGGCTGATCTGCCGTCCCAGCACGGGAGCAACTGGAACTCCGACTCAGGTGACGATCTCCTGCAATCCGCAAGACCTGGATGCCCGGCTCCACCGAGCGGTCATCACCTTTCGCACCGACACCGGCCTGAATCGGTCGATCACGGTGGGCGTGCAGGTGCTGCACAGCCAACCTTACATCCGTTTCTTCGAAACCGAAGAGGCAACATTCACCGGCGCGGTCCAAATCGGCAAGGATGAAGCCGCTTCTAGCGAGCGTTACATTCACGTCACGTCTGCCAGCTCACACGGCGTCTTGACGATCACGTTCGACGTGCCGGCCCAGGGCGACTATTACGTACTCGGGCGGTTCTACACACCGCCCACTTCGAGCGGCGGCTGGCTGTACTCCATGGACGGCGCCCCGCCAAAACAGTGGCTAGACAATTCGAAGTCCGTTCGCTTCTGGGTTTGGGATCTCTTGCGGCCTCATGAGTTCAAGAATGTCCGCACGGTCAAACGCGGGTTCCAGCTCACCGAAGGCAGACACACCCTTGTTCTGACCAGCCGCAAGCCTGGGACCCGGCTGGACTGCCTAGTCGTTAGCAATCAGCCCTACGTCCCGCTTCCGCGGAAGTCCGGCACGCAAGAATGAAAGCTGGACACTCATGAGAAGGCTGGGTGTTGCGGACCGTGCGTTCTGGACTGGTGTTTATAGTTCTTGCGTCGCAAACGATCGCGGCCGCGCCCATTCGCCACAGCAGAAGAGCCTTCCGCAGCGAGAAGCTCCAACGTCGCAGAGGAGATTTGATTCTCACCCACAGGACTGAGAAATAGGTGATGAGAAAAAGGTGTCAGGAACCATTTGTGCGAAGTACCGGGAGGGCACCGCAAATCCCTGGCCCCGGAACTGAACTGTTACACCGGGAGGGCCGGTTCCCGGCAAATGACACCTTTCCGGCCGACAACTCTAATCAACGTGTTCCGCGAGACGGCGGCTCGTCCTGGGCCCGCAGCAGGGCCCAGAGGGCCGTTCGGCCTGTGGCTCGCATGTCATCGGTGGTGCGTCCGAACCAGGGAAACTCGAAAGTCACCGCCACTGGGTCGAACATCCGTCCGCAATACATCCTTGCCAGCTCGCGCTCCGGCGGCTGCTTCGGCTGTGGGGTCGGATCGCGAAACATCCACGTCTTGCCGAACATGAGTTGGTCCGGCATGTAGCGCACGAATCGCTCTCGCACGGTCGGTTCGAGGAACAATAGTCCGTCCGTGCGTTTACTCTGCCAGTTGTGTATGTCGATGAACAACACTGGCTGCACCCGTTCGATGGTTCGTTTGATAATGCGCTGCACCGGGGACAGCTCGGGGTCGAGGAATTGAAGGTCGTTCCCACTTGGGGCAGTGAGCTTGCCTAGGCCATTGAACACGCCGTCGGGGTTCATCATCGGGTTGATGTGGAAGGCGTACTCGCGGAGCGCCGCCGCGGCATACGGTTCGTCGCTGAGCAGCCAACCGACCATCCCTTCCATGACGTAGCTGCTGGCGCTTTCATAGGCGTGCAGTCGTGTGTGGATCAGCACCGGCTTCTTCGCCCGCGGCGAATCATCGGTTATCCGCAGCAGCCAGAGATTCCGTCCCTCCTTGCTCTCCCCCAGCTTCTCGACCTGCACCAGCGGATGCTTGCGCAACGAATTGACGAACTGCTCGCTTTGCGTGTACGTGTAGGGCGGATGCCAGTGGATCTCGGTGTCACCGGGCGCAACGCTCAGTCGCAACTTGCCCACCGAGTCGTCCACGTCGGCCATCACCGTCTGCCAGGCCTTCTCGCCCGGACCTCGTACGACCACGAAGTCGCGGTACGACATGAACTCGTCGACGCTGGCGAATCGGGGCACATCCTTCGACGGGGCGTCGTGGTACTGCCAGTCGATCAAGAGCTCCACGGGCTGCGCGGATGGGCCGTCGTTGACTACCTTGAATCCCAGCCGGGTGCTCCGTCCCACCGCCTCCTCGCTGATCCCCACACTTGGACGCCACGACGGGAAGATGCGGAACCGGTTGGGTCCTTCACGCTTGACGCCCTTGAGGCTCTGCGGGCAACTCCCCTCGAAACCAACAACGATCCGCACCGTCTCCTTGTCGCCGGTCGCCCGCTCCTTTGCCTCCACCGCTGCGCCGACGGTCGACACAAACACCAGTAACGCATGACACGTACTGCTCACTGTTCACCCTCCTTCGAGTATGATCACTTGAGTTCCTCCATGATCCGCGCTACGGTGGCCGTGATCCGTGCTTCGATGTCCTCGCACCACCGCGTGGCGGGCAGTCCCCACGCGGCAAACCCGCCGGCCTCGTAGCCACCCTCCTCCCAGACCCGATGCGAAGGGATGTACGCCATCACGTCGTTGGCATAGCCGGTGACCCGCGTAGTGGGACCATACTTGGCTTTGAAGAGCAAGGAGTAGTCGACCACGACTTCGCCGCCAAGGGCGATCCACCACGGATCTTCGCCGAGCCGCCAGACCTGGACCGGATAGGGCCGCGACTTGGGAAACGATCCGCCTTGTTCCAGAGTATTAAGGAAGTGTTTGGCCCAGCGCCCGCGATAGTTGTCTTTCGTGGCGATGTCTTGCAGTTCTTCCTTCGTCGGCTGCTGCGCGTAGTCCAGCTCGATTACCTCGAAACCAGTGCGGAGTTGCGGATCGATCGGTCGCATCGGTCGGCTGAGCACGCTGTCGACCGAGGCGGCCAGCATCTCGCCGTACTTGCGGCAAAGCTCGACTGTGCGTCGCGGCAGCGGATTCTGATCGGCGCCGCAGCCTTCGTAGAACATCGCCTGCACGCTGGGATGTTTCCGTTCCAGGGCGATTTGGGCAAACCCGGCGTAGTCCCCCGACCACTCGTAGATGCTCAGCGTCGTACAATGGCACGCATAGCCGAACACCACGGCCCGCAACTCGCCCTCCGGCGTCGAGACCGTCATCACAGGCACACTGTGATCGGAGGGCCCTTTCAGCGCAACGCCTTCTTCGAGCAGTGCGGGCAGCTCTTTCTCCCGGTTGTTGCGGCGGTTGACAGCAAACGTTGATGTTCCTTCGCCCGCACGGAGCACGGCCGGTGTCAATCGCGAGATCGCGTCGACCACCGTGGCGACGACGCGATCTTCCAACACCGACGTATACTCCTTGATCCTGGCGAGTTGTTCGTCGTCCAAGGGATAGCAACCCGGGTCGGCGCACTCCAACACGGGCGCCGAGTGGGTGTGGGAGCACGTGATCATGATCTGCCGACGTTCCAGCCCGCACCGACGTTTAAGCCGGTCGCAGATCCTCTTGGAGGTTGTACCCGGAATCGCCTCAAGATCGCTGGTGATAATCACAGCGCGGTGTCCGTCTGGGGCCTCCAAAGCCAGGGCCTTAACCCAGAGGTCGTGCAGTACGCCTTCGGCCGGATGATCGCGGCCGGCGTAGCCGGCCATCCAAACCGGTTTCTCAGGCGTGATTCTCGCCTTGGCGATGCCCGCCTTCCAAGCCGGCTCCGCAGCCGGCAGCGCACCGCTGATGAGAAAAACCAAAATCACGTTCACGGCCACCAAGCCGCGCAAGTTTTGCCATCGCATCGTCAGACTCCTCTGTTAGTCGAGTTACACGACCGTCGAATCTGCATCGTCCTATGAATCATCGAGCTTTGGAGCTTCGATCGGAAGAAAGCCAACGGATGCTGTCAACAGCCTTCCGTGGCACGCATGTTACCCCGCATTTGATATCGCGCGGCCCTGAGCTTAGCCTATCCGCGCGATGGGAATCAACAAGGCATACCCCATGAGGTAATCCGCAATGTACTCTGCTACACTCGGAATTTGTGCAGTGAGTGAAACGCACGCCGGACGAAGCCACGACGGTTGGTCGCGGTCACGCCACCAACTCACCCCTGATTGAGGAGCACCACCATGATCGAGAATCATCAACTCAACCTCCATGCCGCTCACCGGCGACTCGTCGTGTTGGCGGTCTGCCTCACTGCCTTGTGGCTCGGCCACGCGACCGACCTCCGGGCCGCCGAGTTGCTGGTCGGCGCGGCCAGCACCAGTATCACGCCTGAGGAACCCGTCGCCCTTTCCGGCCAGTTCCACACGCGGGTGGCGAAGACCGTGGAAAGCCCGGTCACGGCAAACGTCCTCGTGCTGGAGTCGCGCGACGGCGACAAGTCGCTGGACTTGGCCATTATGGTCTCCTGCGACCTGGTTGTGATTCGTGAACACATTCAACCGCGAATCAGAAAAAGCGTTAGCGCCAAATTGCCTGATGTCGACGTGCAGAAGCTCTTCGTCAGCGCCACCCATACGCACACCGCTCCGGTGATGGTCGAGGGCAAGTACGTCATACCGAAAGACGGCGTGATCCAACCGGCCGAATATGTCGAGTTCCTTGTGGAGCAGGCCAGCGAAGCGGTGGTCAAGGCATGGAAAGGGCGCAAACCTGCCGGCGTTAGCTGGGGGCTGGGGCACGCCGTGGTGGCCCACAATCGCCGGGCCGTCTACGCCAACGGTTCGGCCGCCATGTACGGCAAGACCGACAAACCCGAGTTCCGCGGCATCGAGGGATACGAGGACCACGGGATCGACGTGCTCTGCTTTTGGGATGCGAAGGAGAAGCCGATCGCCATGGCCGTCGACGTGGCGTGTCCCGCGCAGGAGGTTGAAAGCCGACGCGCCGTCAACGCCGACTTCTGGCACGAGACCCGCGAGCTGCTGCGAAATGGCTACGGTCAGGACCTCTGCGTGCTGGGATGGTGCGGAGCGTCTGGCGACCAGTCACCGCACTTGATGTATCGCAAGAAGGCGGAAGAACGCATGCGTCAACTCCGAGGGCTCACGCGGCTTGAGGAGATCGCGAGGCGCATCGAGGGTGCGGTCGACGATGTGCACGAGGTTGCCAAGAATGACATCCGCACCGACGTGAAGCTAGTGCATCTGGTGCGAGCGTTCAAACTTCCACCCTGGAAAGTCACCGACGAGCAGTACGCGGCTGCCAAAGCCGAGGTCGATAGACTCTCGAAGAATCCAGCGAACCGTCGCAGGATGCTCTGGCAGAAGAAGGTCGTCGACCGCTACGAGCAGCAGAAGCCGGATGTATACGAGCGACAATTCCACGTCATCCGCCTGGGCGACATCGCTATCTGCACGAATCCCTTCGAGCTGTACACTGACTACGGCATCCAGATCAAGGCCCGAAGCAAGGCCGTGCAGACATTCGTCATCCAACTGACCGGCGAACGATCGGGTTCGTATTTGCCGACGGTCAGGGCGGTCAAAGGAGGCGGCTACAGCGCGATCCCGCCCAGTTGCCCTGTCGGCCCCGAGGGCGGGCAAGCACTCGTCGACCAGACCGTCGAGGCGATAAACTCCCTGTGGGAGTAACCGTTTCACCGTCAGCCACTACAATCGACTTTGCAGATCACAGGCTATGTTCAATGTAAACCCTCCCATGTTTGGGACCACAATGACTGCTGTGGGATTCGTCTTGCTTTCTGGCGTTGCGGTGATGGGTGGAGTGTTTCTGACGGACGCCGCTTTCGCGGCAGAACCGGCTCCGTTGAACTTGGTCTTTGCCTGTGCGGCCGACAACGACCTCTACCGAGTGATGACCTCCGGGGGCACGGCCTATCCGCGTCTGGCGTCCGCTTCGCAGGCCGTGCAGGGGGCGCCGGAGGGGGCCGGCGTGTTGATCCTGGCCGACCGGTATCCTAGCAAGACCACCGAGATCGCCCCGGCCGTCTTGGAGCAAGCGGCGAGAAAGAGATTGCGATTGTACGTTGAATATCCCGCGGCGATTCCAGGCTTGGAGTTTGACAGGCCTCGTCAGCCGCACTGGGAACGGACGGTGGTTGCTTCCGATGCCTTTGGGACAGAACTCGTGAGGTTGCAAATTCTGCAGATTCACGACTGCCATTTTCTTCCGGTGAAGGCGTCTGGCGCGCATTTGGTGTCGGCTCGGGTGGCGGGGTACGACAAGGCCGTTTACGGCTTGCCTGAGGAGACTTGGCCTCTTCTGTTCGAGCATCCCCGCGGCGATATCCTCATTGCCACCACGAAACTCAGCCAGTTCGTTTCCGCCCGCTACGCTCCCACCATGGCTTGGGGATCGGTTTGGAGGATGGTTCTTGGCTGGCTTTCGCCGGACAGTCGCGTGCCGGATCTGCGATGGACGCCGACCGTCCGGCCGTCGTTCGCTCGCGACGAGTCGCTTCCGGCCGATGTGGAACGCCGGGCTTGTCGACGTGGCGTGAAGTGGTTCGAGGGCTTTCTTGTGGACGAGTCGTGGAAGGACGAGTTGGCCCGGCCGGCCAAGATCGGCTACGGGCCAGTTGATCCGAAACGAGGAACGGCCCGCCCCATCGGCAACGGCCGCCATGGAATCCTGGAGGGTCACATTTCAAAGGTCTTCGCCGACGGGAGCCAGCCGATGCGGTGGCTATTGCGAGGCGACTGCAACGCCGAATCGGGCATGGCACTTGCCTTGGGCGGACTCCTGGACAACGATCCGCGTCTGCAGTCCGTGGCGGCGAACATCATGGACTTCGTCTACTTCGACTCGGACCTGTATCGCGGCGATCCGGACAGTCCGACGTACGGCCTGCTGGGTTGGTATTCGCACGGTCGGGGTCCCGACGTGTTCTGGGGCAACGACGGCTCGAAGGCGATTGTGGGCAGCCTAACCGCGGCCGCGGCCTTGGAGAGCGAACGTTGGGACGAGCGGATTCTGACGAGCATCTTGGCCAATTTCCGCACCACTGGCCCGTTGGGTTTCCGCGACGGTTTGCCGATCACTGCGGACCAACTGGAGAAGCGCGGCTGGCAATACTTCGCTCGTCGCCGGACAATCGCTGCGTGGCCTCAGCGCGAGGGCTGGGCCTGGGCGTGCTATTTGTGGCTCTATGACAAGACAAAGTACGAGCCGCTGCTTGAGCAACCGCGAAATGCGCTCCGGCTGACCATCCAGCGGTATCCCGATCGCTGGGGCTATGCGCTGCACGAAATGCAGATGGAACGTGGGAGGATTCTGCTGCCGCTGGCGTGGCTAGTGCGGGTGGACGATACGCCTGAACATCGCCAGTGGCTTCGCCGGATCGTCGACGACATGCTGGCCCGGCAGGACGCTTCCGGCGCGATCCAAGAACAACTTCGGGTCAGGTCACACAAGTCGAACGAGGAATACGGAACCGGCGAGGTGTCGATCCTTCACGAGGACGGAGATCCGTGTGCCGACGTGTTTTACTCGGTGCCGCCGGCGTTCATCGGACTGGTCGAGGCCGCTGCGGCGACCGGCGACCCGATGTACGCTCAGGCTGCCGACAAGGTTGCCGAGTTCCTGGTTCGCATTCAAGTCTGCTCCGATGCCCATCCCCGGCTGGATGGAGGATGGTTCCGCGCCTTCGACTTCAAGCAGTGGGACTACTGGGGGGCGAACGGCGACAGCGGCTGGGGTGCCTGGTCGAGTGAGACCGGCTGGGTGCAGTCGCACATCGTCGCGGCCTTGGCGATGCGGCAAAGGAAGACCTCGCTGTGGCAGTTTACCGCGGGCAGCAAGATCGCCGTGCATTTCGAGCGGTATCGCAAACTGATGGAGATCGACGAGGCGGTGGCAATCATGAACGAAGCTATGCCGCAACGCCTGGAACACTTGGCCCGGGACAAGCCGGTGAAAGTGACGGTCGAGCCCCATCCGCTGCACCCGGGCACCGGCACGGCAGGTCTGACCGATGGCGAGCTGGGTGAACCGAACGACCTGCACTTGGGATGGATGGGCTTCCGCGGCGCCGACGTGGATGCCACCATCGATCTCGGCAAGGCGGTCCCGCTCTGCTCGGTGAAAGTCCGGTTTCTTCAGTTGGTCCCCGGTGGAATGGTGCTGCCTCGCCGAATCGAGTTGGCCGTTTCCGACGACGGGAAAGAGTTCCGCACCGTGGCAACTCGACGGATCGATGTTCCAGTCGAGCGAAACGCCCCCAGGCAGTTAGCGGTCAAATCGCTGGTCCTGGAACCGAAAAACGTCAGTGCCCGCTACGTGAGGTTCCGAGCGGAAACCGTCGGCAAGCTGCCCGCCTGGCATCCAGCCGCCGGCAATCCGGCTTGGCTCTTTGTCGACGAAATCGTCGTGCGGTAGTAATAGAGGTAGGACGGATTGCCAATCCGTCTCCACCGAATCCCGCGACGGCCTGGAAAGGCCGTCCTACGGGCAGAATCAAGTGACGCGAGGTACTACCCGCGATGAAAACAACGAAAATCCTAGTCGCGTTGTCTGTGGTCGCCGCCGCGGCGTTGCCGTTCACATGGGCCGAGGTCGCGGATGTGCCTTACGGGGTGGCCGAGAGCCGCTGGGAGGAGACCTTGGGCAACCACCGCGCGCGGGTGCGGGTGTGCCAGAAGGCTGATGCCGTGCGCGTTCACCTTCCGTGGCGGCGGCGCGACCGCCAGCCGCACAAGAAGAACATCATCGTCGTGGACGCCGCGACGGGCCAACGCGTGCTCAACGTGGTCGGAGTGAACGTCCATCGCGAGTTCGCAGATATTGTCTTCCAGCCGGCCACCGTGCCGGGCGAATATTTCGTCTACTACATGCCCTTCGAGCACAGCGGCCGCGGGGGGAACTACCGTGCTGCCTACCTGCCTCCCGAAGCGACCGCGGAGGCGCCGTGGCTGGATCGTCACGGGCTGAAGCCGGATAGCCTGGGCAAAGGGAGGTGGAAAAGTTTGCCCGAGGGGAAGGTCGTCGAGTTCCAGGCCCGGACCGAGTTCGACCGCTTTGATCCCATGGAAGTTGTGGCCACGGCCGAGGAGGTAAAGGGGCTTCTTGCCAGCCACCCGGATCGGCCCTACCTGTTGTTTCCCGAGGACCGCCAACGCGCGGTTCGCATGACCGAGGACCTGCCGTTGTGCTGGATCCGCCGGGGGCTCGGCGCCCGGTTTCAAGGGGCGGCGCGGCCGGGCGAGTTCTACGTCTTTCAGATCGGCGTGTATGCCGCCCGGCAAGCCATCGAGGATATGACCGTCGAGTTCGGCCCCCTGCGCACCGAGGCCGGAGCGGTCATACCCGCTGGGGCGTTTCGCTGCGTCAACCTTGGCGGGGCCGACTGGCTGGGGCGACCGTTCCGAAAAACCGTCACGATGGAGAGGGGTTCGGTGCAAGCGCTCTGGTGCGGCGTCCAAGTTCCCCAGGACGCCGCCAACGGCACGTACCAGGCAGTGCTGAAGCTGCGCGCTAGAAACGCTCCGGAGAGCACCGTCGAGCTTGAGTTGTCGGTGGCTGGAGAGGTCCTCAAGGACTGCGGGGACGACGACCTGTGGCGCCTGGCCCGGCTGCGGTGGCTCGACTCGACCATCGGGTTGGACGACGAGGTTACCGCACCCTTCACGCCGGTCGAGGCGGCTGGCCGGACGGTCAAGATCCTTGGTCGCCAATTGCGCTACTCGGCCACCGGCCTGCCAGAGAGTATCCAGGCGTGGGGCCGCGAGATCCTGGCCGCTCCGATCACGATGATCGCGCAGACCGCCGCCGGGGAAGTGGCTTGGGCCGGTGGCGAGCCGACGATTGTCGAGACCGCTACAGGCAAGGTCGTATGGGAATCGTCAAGCATGGGTGGCGGGCTTGGCATGACGTGTCGGGCCGAGATGGAGTTCGACGGCCACCTCGATTTCCGCGTCAAGATCAAGGCCGTCGATACCGCCGACCTGCAGGACATCCGTCTGGAAGTCCCCATACGGCGAGAGGTGGCGACGTACATGATGGGCTTGACCCGCAAGGGCGGATATCGCCCCAAACAGTGGAAATGGAAATGGGAAAGCCGGGGCGCCAACCAAGTCTGGATCGGCGAGGTGGACGCCGGCCTCTGCTGCCACTTCAAGACGCCGGATGACCGGTGGTCGTATTACTCCGGAATGCCCGAAGCGTGGGCCAACGGCGGCAAGGGCGCCGTCGAGGTGGTCGAGGAGGGAAATGATCGGGTGGTTGTCCGGGCCCGAAGCGGCGCCCGACGCCTCCGGCCGGGTCAGGAGCACGAGTTCCGCTTCGCGCTGATGATTACACCCTTCAAGCCTCTGGATCCGGCGCACTGGTCTGAGCGCTACTGTGACGGATGGCCCATCGCCTTCCCGTTGGACCGGGCCAAGGAGTTGGGGGTGACCGTCAGTAATCTGCATCAGTCCACTCCGCCTAATCCCTACATCAACTACCCGTTCCTGGCCCTGGACACCCTCTCGCCTTACGTCGAGGACGCCCACGGCAAGGGCATCAAGGTGAAGCTCTATTACACGGTCCGGCTGCTCTCGAACCATGCGGTCGAGCTGTGGCCTTTGCGGAGCCTGGGCGAGGTCTTTAGCGACGGCTCAGGCGGTCAGGATCAATTCGCCAATCATCCGTGGCTCCAGGAGCACTTGGTCGATCGCTACTCGTGCGGCTGGCCCGAGCCCCTGAGACAACTCAAGGAGCCCGGTGAGTTCGACTCCGGGCTGAACCAAGTGGGTCTGTCACGCTGGCACAACTATTACCTCGAAGGGCTGCGATGGCTCATCGAGAACGTAGGGCTCGATGGCATCTACCTCGACGGGATCGGCTACGACCGCCAGATCATGAAGCGCGTACGCAAGGTCATGGATCGGGCGAAACCCGGCTGCCTGATCGACTTCCACTCGGGAAACGGCTACAGCTACGCCGATAGGAAGGTCAGTCCGGCATGTCGTTACATGGAGCATTTTCCGTTCGTCAACAGCCTCTGGTTCGGCGAGGGATACGACTACGACGAAACGCCCGACTACTGGCTGGTCGAGATATCCGGCATTCCCTTTGGGCTGTTTGGCGAGATGCTGGGGCCGGGAAGCAACCCCTGGCGGGGCATGATCTACGGCATGACGGGGCGCTACTACCACGCAAACCGGGGCGAGCCACGTCACATCTGGCGCCTGTGGGACGAGTTCGGCATCCAGGATGCCAAGATGATCGGCTACTGGGATCCCGCCTGCCCGATTAGGACCGACCACAAGGACATCCTGGCAACCGCCTACTGCAAGAAGGGCAAGGTGCTGGTTGCGCTGGCCAGTTGGAGCGAGGACCTCGTGCAGTGCCGGCTCAAGATCGACTGGGAGGCGTTGGGGCTCGATCCCCGCAAGGCCCATCTTTACGCCCCCGCCATTCCCGGCTTCCAGCCCGAGGCCCTCTTCGGCCCGTCCGATGCCATCCCGGTGGGCGGCGGCTGGCTGTTCATTCTTGACGAGCAAGCCCGCGTGGTCCCGCCGGTCGCGGCGAACGCATACAAGAACCGGGAGCTGATCCTTGAGGACCGCTTCGACCGAGAGCGCTTGGGAGAGCCGTGGCGCGTCGTTCTCTCCTCGCGGCCCGGTACCACACTCAAGCTCCACAGCGGCTCGATCGCCATCGAAGCCGCAGCCAATACCTGCGCCTTTGCCCAGCGCCCCCTGCCGCCGGAGACGGCGATCGTCGAGTGCCGAGTGTCTTCCGGAAGCGATCGGGGCGCCAGTTGGGGCCCCGGCCTGGCGCTGGTATGGCCCGGCAAGCTCCTCCAATTCCAGCTCCGCAGCGACGGAGGCATGGGCATCAGCGACGGCGCCAAGGAAACCGTCGTGCGTCCCGCGACGCCCCGTCGCGGAAACTCGAACTACCTGCGCGTCAGATTAGACGCCGACCAGGTTGTTATCGAGTGCTCGGCGGACGGATTGCTCGTTTGGGAGCCGGTCCACGCGCTGCCCCGCAGCCAGTATCCCGACGCCCCAGAGGCCGTTCGACTGGGCAAAATGAACCCTCGCGGCACGAGCGATGATTACCCGACCCCCGGCCCCGTCGGCACATGCGCCATTACCAGCTTGCGTGTCTTCGCAGCGAAGCCGTGATCGCACCGTCCACGCAGTCTGCCAACCAATGGATGTCCAATTGTCACCTTCAAGGTTCGATCGTTCCGGATCGGCAAGACCGAAGGCCACGAGCAATGGGATTTCGGCGATGGCAGTCCCACGGTCCAAGTGCAATCAGACGGTCGCGCCGTCTCGCTTGCCAAGGACGGCTACGCGGTAACCACGCACCGCTACCAGAAACCCGGTCACTACCTGGTGCAAGTCCACCGGACGAACGATCGCGACCAAACCGCGACGGCGCGTCTGCACGTAGTCGTGGGCGAGGGCTCGACACGGTAGAATTGGGCACAATCACGAACTTCATCGACACAGGATATCATTGCCGGGACCCACGTCGCGTGCTAGGTTGAGGACATGGCACTTGGGGCGGACAGCTCGAACGACGACAAACCCCAGTCGTCTAAACCTCACACGGTCTATTGACCAACAGGAGTGATGCAATGCTGAGAGCACGCACTTGGTCCGATGCTTCGGCAAGGGCAGGACTTGTCATGGGTCTCGTATTGGCTACTGCAATCGGGGCATCAACGGCATGGGGCTCGGACCCGCTGGGTGAGAAGGAGCTGGCCGCCGGGCGGGACCCGAGTTTCGAGTCGGTGAGTAGCCATTTTCCGCCCATGAAACGTCCCCGCGAGGCCGTCGGCGTCAAGGATGGCCGGGACGAATTCGTCGTCTTGCCCGACGCCGCTGTGCAGTTCTCGAATGACCCGAAAATCATCACGGGCGGACAACGCGAGAACCTCGGCGTGGCCGTAATCGTCGTCGACGGCGACAGACGGACCAAGGGCAAGCCCGTCAGCAGGCGACTGGTGGACGGCTACCTACCGATTGTCATTACCAGTTGGGATCAGAAGGGGTTGCGGTGCGAGCAGGCCGTCCTGGGGTGGTCCGAGAACATGGAGGCCGAAAAACCCCTGTGGGCTTACATGCGATTGAAGCTGACCAACCGGACCAACGAGCCTCGCACGGTAAAGGTCGATCTGCAAACCGAATGCGGCAGACCGCCAATCATCGAGGTGGCCAAGCGGTGGCAGTTCGAGTTGAAACCCGGCGGGGAGCACGGTATCCACGTCAAGCTCCCCTTCGACGGCACGCTGCCGCGCGAGGGCATTACGACCGATTCGCCCGAGTTCAAGAACAAGAGCAACCGGTTCACGAAGCTGCCTTTTCTCGGCGGGTTTCAAGGCGTCGAGGAAGTGACGGCCGCCCAGTACGAGAAGTGCTTCGATGAAGCCGCCGCGGCCTGGCGCCGGATTCTCTCTCGCGGGATGACGATCAAGGTGCCCGAGCAAAGGGTCAACGACGCCTACCGCGCCTGGCTGGCCTATACGTTCTTGAACGTCGACAAGATCGGCGGCAGGTACGAACCGCACGATGGATCGGGGTTTTACGAAGCCATCTTTGGAATCATGGCAGCGAAGTACTGCAATGCACTGGGAGTGATGGGCTATCCCGACGAGGCCCGAACGTATCTCGATTCACTGCAAACGCTCATCTCGCCGGAGGGCTGTTTCTTTGTCAGCTTCGGTTTTGTCGACACGGGCACCCTGCTGTGGGTGATGGACCAGCATCACCAACTGACCGGCGACAAAGCGTGGCTGCGAGAGGCGGCCCCGAACATGATCAAGATGTGCGACTGGATCATCAGGAAGCGAAACCAGAGCAAGGCCGAG
Organism: uncultured Pirellulaceae bacterium; assembly: GCA_964623055.1. Lineage (GTDB taxonomy): Bacteria > Planctomycetota > Planctomycetia > Pirellulales > Pirellulaceae > JADHUC01. The sequence continues at coordinate 1,394 of CAZURK010000144.1, read as the reverse complement.
CAAGCGAAAGATTCCGTAGCCTACGGCCTGATTTCGTCTCGGGTCGGCGTCGACAATCTCGGAACCTACTACAGCTACGTGACGGCGACGAGCCTTTGTGTCGGTATGGAGGCGGCGGTAAGATCGCTACGGGCACTGGGGATGACGGACGAAGCAGCGCGCATTCTGAAGGAAAGTGAGGTCTATCGGCAGGACATCGAGAGATCAATGCGTCGGTCTGTGACCGAGCACGATGGTATGAGAATCCTGCCGGTCATGCCCGATACACACAAGTACCTGAAGCGGGCCGCTTACAAGACACACGTTGAGGCCGAGCCCGGCAAAGGCTACACCGGTCACGGCTACTACGCCCTGTTTGGCAGCATCGTGTTGGAGACGAAGTTTCTGCCGGCCTCGGACGAGCGTTTCCGCTTGATACCCGAGTTGATGGAGCGCCGGGACGGTCTTGCAATGGGTATGTGTACGTTCGGCGGCAAGGGCGGCATTGACCACGCCTTCACCTACGGCTACTGGATGAACTGCCTGGAACGCGGCGAGGTTGAGCGAGTCTTGTTGGGATTCTATGGCACCCTGGCCTATGGGATGTCGCGGGGAACGTGGGCGGGCGTCGAGTGTACCAATATGATTTCCGGCGCCAATGGATATACCCTGCCGCACCTTCGCTCGGGCACTCAGCAGTTGCGACTGCTGCGAAACATGCTGGTCCGCGAAGACGGCGATCGGCTCGTTCTTGCCCAGGCCGTGCCGCAACACTGGCTGGCCGACGGCAAGCAGGTGGCCGTGCTCGACGCGCCGACCCATTTCGGCAACGTGAGCTACACGATCGACTCGCATGCCGAGCAGGGGCGGATCGCCGTGAAGCTCGACCCGCCCAAGCGGAAGCCGCCCAAGGCGATCGTGCTGCACTTGCGGCATCCCGAAAGGGCAAAGATCAAGGGCGTCGCGGTTGACGGAAAGCCGACGGACCGGTTCGGCGATGGGGCCGTCATCCTGGAAGGTCTGGACCGGCCGGCAAAGATCGAAGTCCGCTACCGTTGACTTCCGAAGTTCGACTGTTTGAGTTCCGTTCGTAGTACCGCCTTTAGGCGGCAAATGCTTGGCCATCGCGGGACCATCAGGAATAAAACACCATGCCATGTGCGAAAAGACGGCAGTTCACTGCATCGGGTTTCCAACCGGAGAAACAGAGGACTTCATGGCTGCTGCGCTGCAATTGTTGGTAAAGAAGACGATCCTGCTGCTGCTGACCGTTGCCATCCTTTGTCGCTGGGAAGCACCGGCGCTGGCCGGCCCGACGGCGGCGGAACAAATGCTGTCCGAACTGGGCGTCACACTCACCGTGGAGGATGTCGCACGTTGCCTGCGTTGCTTTGATCCGGACGCAGATCAGTTGG
>CAZURK010000143.1:30496-36810 GCA_964623055.1 uncultured Pirellulaceae bacterium | reverse complement strand
TGCGTGCCTCGTCGTCTCCGATAATCTCCTCCTTGACTGGATCCCATTTGATCTTTCGGCCGACGCGGACGGCGATGTCCGAAACGTGGCTGATGATGTCGGAGCGTACCGCGTCGTCCACGTGGCTGGCCGGTGTCTTGCGCGACTTCACGCATTCGATGAAGTTTCGCTCTTGACCGCTGCTCACGGGCAAGCGGATGTCGTTCGGGCCAAGCGTGACCGTCTTTAGCGATTCCGGTTCGCATATCATGCTGTTGTAATAGACCGCGATCCATCCTTCCGTGCCGATTAATTGAGCGTAGTTGTTCAACGATTTGAGTCGAGGATGCTCGTCCTTGGGCAGGCCGGTTGCCCAGTACGTCATCGAGACACCGTTGGCGAATTGGAAACGCATGTCCCAGTTGAATACGGCGTCGTTCGTTCCAGTCTTGGAAATATCGCCCTTGCCTTCGACCTCCCAGATACCCGTCAAGTGCGTATCATACGACCACTGCAGCAGGTCCAGCGGATGGGCGCCCCATCCGGCAACGAAGCCTATGGCGTAATCGTACACGTGAAACCAGTTACCGCCACTGTCGGGACAACCCGTATACGGTCGCCACGGGGCCGGACCCAACCACAGATCGTATTCAAGTTCCGGCGGCACCGGTTTCGGCGTGGTGGAACCGCCCGGAGTGCTGTTCGGCGCTTTGACTCGAATTTCGCGAATCTCACCGATTCGCCCGTTGCGGACTAATTCGGCCCCCAAACGGCAAGCCGCCATCGCCCGCGCTTCTGTCCCGTATTGAAACACACGGTCGTAGCGTTTGATCGTCTCGCGGCAGACCAGATCCTGGTCAATGCTGACGCCCAACGGTTTCTCGACGCAAACATCCTTGCCCGCTTTGGCTGCGGCAATCGTCATCGGCACGTGCCAGTGATCCGGCGAGCCGATGGTGATTGCGTCGATGTCGTCGCGCGCCAACAACTCGCGGAAGTCCGTGTACGCTTTGCAGTCGGTGTTCTTGTAGTGGGCGTCCACCGCACGCTTGGCTCGCTCGCGAACCTGTTTCCACACATCGCAGATTGCTACCACTTGGGCGTCGGGGCACCCCAACTGTTCGCGCACGTTCAGCAGACCGCGGGGACCGACGCCGATGCCGGCGCTTACCACGCGCTCGCTGGCCGGCGGACGTCCTTCGGCGCCTAGAGCAGTCGAGGTGATCAGGTACGGCGCAGCCATGGCTCCGGCCGCCGCCGCAGTCCGTTTCAGAAACCGTCGCCGGTCGAATCGTCTGCCGATTGGCCTATTCATCGGTCGCCCTCCTTCGAGAATCACGAACTTCGTTCAGCGCATACATCATACACATATAAGTAGTCGCCGTGTCGTATGTACAGCCTCCCATCGCAAACCACCGGATGCGCCCACGAGCAACCTTTGCCGTCTGCCGGGATGCGGAATTGACCGACCACCACTGGATTGCTTGGATCCGCGCTTACCAGGCTGACCACGAGCCGCTCGTCCAAACAATACAGCATCCCGTCTGCATAGGTGAGCGATCCTTCCTTCACGTCCGGTTGGTCAATCAGTTGGTCGCCACTTTTCCAGTCGAGACACTGCAGGTTACCGCTGCCGCTTGATCCCGTGCCGTACAAGCAGCCATCCCACAGCAGCATTCCGCCATGATGGTTGTCCAAGTCTTTCGTTCGCCACACCCTTTGGACGCTGGCTTGGTCGCCCTCGACGTCGATGCGCAACATGACGCCGCCAGCGCCCTGTGTGCTGACGAAGACGTGCCCGTCGTGATAGATAGGCATCGTGACGTTCCCGCCCAACGGAGTCACATGTCTGAACCGCCACAGTAGAGTGCCGCTGTCGGCGTTGACGGCAATGACCGCTTTGGGTGTGGTCGTGAAGATCATTCGCAAGCCATTATGCTCGCCCAAGGACGGCGAGGCGAATTGGCCCAGTTCGCCTTCGATGCGCCGTTCCCACACAATCTCGCCGTTGTGCTTGTTCAACGCCACCACTGCCGCCTGCGGGCCACCCGGACAACAGATCACTCGATCGCCGTCCATCAACAGTGACTCGCAAAAGGCCCTCTCACCGCCGAACCGATCCAGGGTGTTCAGTTCCCACAGCAGTTCGCCGGTGTCTGCATTCCGGCAGGCAACGACGCCAGAAGGGCTCTTGTAGTAAAGGCGGTCTTCGTCAATCGTGGGATTGCCGCGCGTGCCTCGAGGTCCCTTGTCCCACGCGCCGCCAATATCTTCTTGCCACTCGCGTCTTCCCAACAGATCCAAGGCCGTCAAAACAGCCTTCTCGGGATCGTTTTTCACTATGACATTGCCCGTTGTGTAGATTAGCCCTCGGGCCAACGACACGGTGGCGAATCCATGTCCAAGCCCTTCGGCCCTCCGAAGCAACCTTGGACCTCCTTTGGGCCAAATCTTCAGCAACCCTGTTTCGTCCGAGATGTTGTCTCGTCTGGGGCCGTGAAACTGAGGCCAGAAGGAATCATCTGGATTGGGCGGCGATGACGGTTCAACTCCGCCCTCATCGTCAACCGTAGTCTTGCCCGGGCCTGCCGCCTGCCGATCGGCGGGTTCTACCCGATCGACCTTAGGCGCCCCGTCGTCCATACATCCAGCCGAAACCAGCAATCCCAAGGATATAGCGATTCTGTTTAACCACGCAAAGACGCCCCCAATCCATCTCGTATTCCGCCCTCTGGGGTACTCCGTGGACTGCCAAGCACTCGGATTGTCTGGAGGAACGACAAACGGACCTCCATGGCAACGCAACGCGGAAGACATAGTATGTTTCAACTCAAGTGTGGATTCTTTTCGGTATCGGTTGTCGCAGAAACCTCGGCTGTCAGCAACCGCCGCGGGCTTTGGAGGGCACTATACGACTACCACGTCAAGCACCGGGACTCAAGAGAGCGGGCACATCTAGCGGAGAAAGACAGCCGACAATGCGAGCGTCAAGAATAGCGGGAAGCGTCTTGTGCGGCGTTCATGAGGGCCCCCAATCCAATGGCTTCCGATCCTGCGGGATCTTCCGATTCAACCGACTTGCAGGCCGTCGAACCTCCACCAACTGCCGCCTCGGTTGTAGTGCATTGGTTGGCTCGAACTAAACTCGTGAGATAGCCACCCGTGACAAGTACGAAAGCGTATTGCTATGCGCGTCGAGAATCTCCTCCGAATCCGTCTTCCAGATTGGACGAGGCAACTACGATGATCACTAGTGCCAATCTCCTTGTCTGCTCGGTCTTCTTCGTCGCACATCCAGCGTCTGATCATGTAGCACAAGCGCAGCAGTTGCTACAAAGAGCGGTCGACTCTCGCGATTTGGCGGCCACCGCGGCTGGCGAATCGAAGACGGCAGCCAATCAGGCATCCACCCATGAACGCGCGGCCCTGCAGGCCGCGGTGGACGCTGCCCGGCAGGCCGACGCCGCAAAGACCGCGCGCGACCGAGTGGAAACGACGCGCGATGAAGCTCACAGCGCGGCGCTGGAGGCGAAGCGACACACTTCACCAGCAGCGAAGTCATCAAGAGAACGAGCGAACGAGGCATGGCGTGCTACTGAATCAGCTTTTCAAGAAGCTGCGACTGCCGCTGTCCGTGCTGCCAATCATGCCGGAGCGGCGCATGATAACGCCCAGGCCGCGAAAGTAGGAAGCGATGACGCCGGCCGAGCTCTAAACGCCACCGCCCAGGCCAAGATAGCGGCTGATCAGGCTGTGGGACGGGCGAGGCTTCTGGAACAAGAGATTCGGCAGCACGTCATTAGCGGCAATGGCGCCGCCGCGGAAGCGGCCCTGAAGAAACTCGATGCCGAGCACCGTGCGGCGGCTGCAGCGAAAAACGAGGCCGTCAGACAACGCAATCTAGCTACACAGGCTGCACTGTCTGCCGCCAAACATAGTCAAAACGCGCAAACCGCCAAGGAAGATGCTCTGGCGGAAAATCGAAAGGCCCAAATAGCACTTCAGCGGGCTTCTGCTGCGATTGTGACGGCCAGACAGTCGGCAACGGACGCCAATCTGGCGAGCCTGCGATCCGCCAACGCAGCCCCGTCGTATAGGGCGTCGGCGCAAGCAGCCGCACGAGACGCCACCGATGCGGCAACGACCGCGGCGAAGTTGGCCCGGCGAGCGGCCCGACTCGCTCGCGAGGCAGACAGCCACGCGACAAACGCGGAAGATGGCGCGGCGGCGGCAGAGCAGGAACGCAAAGTGTCCGACGAATCGCTCGCACTGGCCCGCGACGCGGCAACCGACGCTCAGAACGCAGTCGTCGAGGCAAGTCGGCGCGCAGCCTCACTTGACACAAGCGACGATACGGCGGATGCCCGGGCGGCACGACGTCGCGTGCGCGAGGCCGTCATGGCCCGTGACGCCGCAAATCAGGCGGCGCTCGGAGCAGCAGAGGACTACAATTCCGCAGTCCTCGTGGCGGCCGAGGCTGCAAATGCTTCGAGCGAGGCGGCGGCATACGCACGAAACGCTGCGCAAGCGGAGGCGACCGTAATCGACCACACTGCGAAATGCACCAAAGCTCGCGATGACGCGGCCAAAGCCGCTGCTGAGGCCAAGGCGGCTACCGATCGGGCACTTGACGCTGTCCGCCATGGGGATGGCGCCTCGGCATATCAAGCGGCGGTCGTCGCAATGGAGGTCAAGAAGCGGGCCCAGGCGTACACCAGGACGGCCAAGTACCATCAACTAGAAGCCGAGAAGGCCGCTGCCATCGTGAAGCACTACGCAGCCCTGGCCTCGGGTGCTGCCCAGCGAATTGAAGACGTTCGGACAAGACCCGCTGAGAAGTATCCCAAGGCCAAAGGGAAGGTGGATCCCGCAGTCTCCAAACCTTCGCCGCGAGCCCTTGACAGTACGCCCAATCCGTTTTGCTTTGCCTCCGCCGCACATTTTCCCATTCGCGAGTTTGGGTTATGCGGCGAAGTCATCCAGCGCGAGGGATTGGTTATCTACGAAGGTATGATGTTCACGTTTGATCGAGACGGAGACTACGAAGTCCGTTTTCGTGCCACAACGCCTGCATTGCCCGCGACGGTAAGGCTGCAGTTTCTGATCCAGCCCCATCGTGGCGGCCCCTGGTACACGGTTACCTTAGCGCCGATTGTCTTTCCCTATCCCGAATCAGAAGCCGCGAAACGCAAACGTGAGTGTGCGAGTGATCGTGACGAGCCGGGGGTAAAACAATGCTGCCAACCGTCGCGGGAATACGTGTGCAAAGGTCGCAGCGAAACCCTGCCTCGCTGCTACGCCGAGATGGGCAAGGACGCCAGTATCCGCCGCACCGGATCGGCCCGGTTTGGGCACGGCCCCACACATCCTTCCCGATAGCGGACGACTGATTTCATCTCGAACGATGCTTAGGTCGTCTGATCGTCGAATCGCGGCAAACTCACCCACCGTCATCGGCAAGAGATTGCTGACGCAGCAAATCGACGCTGTTAGTTTTTCTTCCTCGCTTTGGCCGCCTTTTTTCCCTTGCGTGCCTTCTTGGCTTTGGCTGCCTTCTTCGCCCTTGGTGCTTTCTTCGCCTTGACTGCCTTCTTGGCCTTCCGTGCCTTCTTGGCCTTGGGCGCCTTTTTCGCTTTGGGCGCTTTCTTGGCCTTGCGTGCTTTCTTCGGCTTGGCTGCTTTCTCGGCTTTGGGTGCCTTCTTGGCCGTGAGCACCACTTGTACCCAATCAGAACAATCGGTGTTTCGGACGTCCTCTTCGCTCATGCCGCAACAATGCGCGATTTCGCTATCCGTCCAGCCCCAAGCTTTCAAGTTACAGATGTCATCCACAGTGCACTGTTTGGCCATAACAAGACTCCTCGCATCCAAGTACTTGTCGATCGCTGCAAACTTGCCAGATCAGTCGAGATCATACTCGACTCGGGTCGGCAAGTCCAGTAAATTGGGAGAGTTATAGCGCATGCTAGATTGGGGGCACTTCAACGTTCTTCCGATTCAGAGAATGCTCAGCGGATTTCGCGGCACTATCGGCATAACTGGCATAAACAGACCACCCGACTGGCAGCTCAGCTATTGACTCCCAGGTTTGGCGGTTTGGGTCTTATCTTATTTGACGCTTGTGCCGAAATTCTGCAAAGAGCCGAAAACGCGGCATATGCTGCGCTTGACGGTGCTTCCCGCGCAATCACCGGCCGCGGCGTGGCCTGATGAATGGCCACGTCACGCCCGCCTGTTCGCAGTTTGGGGCCCGAACAAGCGGACCGCCGCTATCCCCGTCCACTCACTCGCGGGGGCAGGCGTCGAACGCCCAACGTACAACCCACCAAGCAAGGA
>CAZURK010000143.1:0-30396 GCA_964623055.1 uncultured Pirellulaceae bacterium | reverse complement strand
ACTCACTCGCGGGGGCAGGCGTCGAACGCCCAACGTACAACCCACCAAGCAAGGAAGCACAACCGTGAACGGAAAGACTCGCTGGGTGCTGTTGACACTGTTCCTGTGTGCGATCGTGGGTATCGTGATCGACTCCGGCGTCCTCAAATCCAAAGACGATGCCGAGCCGGGCCGCTTGCGCACCGAAGTGACACGTGTCCCACAAGCAGACGCACTGGCACCGCGACGGCTGCCGCCCCTCGTAGCCCAAGACGCTTCGTTCTTTGCCGAAACCGGCGTACCGCCGGATAGTGCCGTCCGGTTTGCTTCCCATCAGGTTGTTCGGCCCCTGGCGGTGGCAGCCCGCGTGTTAGGTCAATCAGGATCGGATCCACTGCGGATCGCCGAAAAATCTACCCAGATCTCTCCGGTGTTTGTATGGCCCATCACGGAACCAACCAGCGACGTACATGTGCGATCCTCTGCAATCACCGTTACGGTTCCTGGCAAACCGGGTGAAGCTGATTCGTTTTCCGTCACGAAAGAAGACGGCGAGTTACTGACCGAAACGGGCAATTTTGTTGCAGCGTCAGACGAACCGGTACCGGAGTTGCCGGCTGGCAAGGCCATAGACGTTGATCTAAGTCAGCGTGCAAAGCTGTCCCTGGCTGTCACGAGAGTTGGAGCGCATACTCCAATACACGCCGTGACCATCTACAGTCCATCGAGCAGAACACCTCCTGCGCCGACCGTCAGGGGAGTGGCCGCTCACCAGCACGGCGACACGAAACCACCCAGCGGTCAATTCAGAGTCTTCGAGCCCAATCCGTATGTTCGCTTGGAAGGACGGAATTACGTCCAGGGGACGGATTTTTTCTTTTTTCAGGCGCAGGCGAGCGAAAGTACGTTATCGCTCACAAGAATACCGGGTGCCAAGGCCGAGCGCGTCCCCGATCAGGAGACTGCCTGGAAGGCTGAGTTCCCCGTCAACGGCAATGACGGGATGTCGAGTGCGATTGTCGTCCTCAGCGTGCGAAAAAACAATGAAGGAGCCAACTACTCGCAGCCGCTGAGCTTCACGATAGGACCGCAGCAGCCGCTGGACAGGAAGCTCGCGGTGGCCAAGGTCACGCACGTTGGGAAAGCGGCCTCTTTGGCAGCCCACGACGTTTACTTCGCGAACAGGACAACCCTCGATCTTCATGGCAACGACACTATTCCGCCCGGCGTTCAGGTCGTCGCATACCGCAAAGGCGACGACGAGCCCATAGGGCTCTTTTCAAATACGGCGGATACTCCTGCCACCGAGTGGAAGGTAACAGTGTCCGATTTGCCGGAAGGCCGCCAACAGGTCTACGTCGCTCTCGAGCAAGGCAACAGGTCGGAGCCAGAGTCACGTTCGGATCTGGTCACCATTGCGATTCGAAAGAGCGGGCCGCGTGTTGTACGTGTCGAGCCAAGTAACTTCGGCCAGGCTCTTGGAGTCACGGCATTGACTGTGTTCTTCAATGAAAATAATCCGCTCGACAGTTCCAGCGAAAACACAGACTACTTCACTTTGCTGCGCAGCAATGGCAGTGGTGTATTCGATCGCGGAACGGAACAGCCGGTGGGCGCAGCCGGGTCGACTACTTCCGTGCCGAACCCGAGATATGATCCGAACACAAACTCAATGAGGATCGTGTACCAGAATGTTGTTTCGGATGTTTACCAGCTCACCGTTCATGGCGAGGGCATCACGGATCTCTACGCCAACGAACTCGAAGGTATCCCCGGGAAATCCGGCACTGATTACGTTACGACCTTGGGCAAACTGGCTGCAGCGGAACATGCGCCTGGCGATGCGCTTAGTGTTCGCCCCGGCATCACAGGAGCCACCGGCGAGTACGTTCCTTTCAATGAGTTCGTAAAGCCCAGAAAGGTCCCGGACGGCTTCAACCCCAACGACAAAGTAGAAACGCGGGTCGTTCGGCTTTACTACTACCGCGATGCCCACCGGGTCGCGCAGATCGTCAATCGAAAGGTCAAATCGCACAATCGCCAGGGCGTTGACATGGCACGCCAGTTGGCCGACAAGTCACGCACGCTGGCCAATCAGGCAACCGAATCGCGCAAGGAAGCCGAGCGGGCGGCGATTATCAGAGCTCAGGAAACCCGCCGCATCGAAAACCAGCTACGGGCTGCAGAACAACGATTGAACCGTGCCGTCCAGGAATTGACGAACGCGCGGCGTCAGGGTGCCCCAGCCGACAGCGAAGTAGTCCAAAGCCTGGATGCGACAGCACGTTCGTTTTCCGCCCAAGTGGATGACCTCCGTCGGCAAATCGAAGATGCTCGCGTCAGAGAAATCGAGGCCAATGAACTGTCGCAACAGTTGGAGGGCAAAGAACGGCTCGCGCGCGGGGAGCAGTTCCGTCGCGAGAAGGCCGCCGCTCACGCAGACCCCGATACTTACGCTCCAGGCAGGCCGAAATCCGATGATCCGGTCGAGCAGGTGTCGATTTCGGTTATTGGCGAGGGGTTAATCCATCTGCGCGGCCCCCTGAAGGGCATCAACGTCATCCGCACCATGATCGACCAGATCGATCAGCCGGTCGGCCAGGTCCGGGTGGCCGTCCACACTGTGCAGATCAACGGCGAGCGCGAGGAACGCATGGAAGACGTGGCGAACGTCGTTCAGTTGTACATCGACCACGCCCGGTTCCTGACCATGCAGTCGTCGGAAATGCTCCGTAAGGCAGTCGTACAGGTGGCCGCTCGCAAGGCCGAGGAGGCCATGCCGCTAGGTCCTAGTCACAGCCAGGAGGGCCGCGATCACCGTTACCTTTATGCCTTCTTTGGCAAGGAATTCATCGACGAGCTTGCGGCGATGGACTCCGAGTTCCTCAAGACGGGCAACAAACTGCTGTCGCTGCACTCGATGGATACCACCAGCCTTTCGTCCGCCTTGAACCTGCTGGCATTGGCTAAAAATAGTACACGTCTGGAAATCTTGGAGGAGTTCCAGCAAATGACCCAGGGCGAGCTGCCTATGATAGAGGCCAGCTACCTGGAAGCCGGCATGACGGCGTGCAAGAAGAGGTTTGGCCTGCGCTGCCCGCCCAAGTTCTACCCAATGGCCGACCGAGCCAGATTCGAATCGCTCCGAGGATTCTTCAATTCACAAATCGCACACGACGATACCCTTACGCCGCTGCAACGCGAATTCATCCGGTTGGCTCAGATTTTCAAAGGCCGTTTGATAACGGAGCTCGAATACAAACAGCGGGTCATGGAGCGGGCGATCATCGAAGACCGGTTGGGAGACCGAATCAAAGAACTTGAAGACGCAAAAACAAAAGAAGAAGAGGCCGAGAATGCGCTCGCAAGAGTCCAAGATGAGGTCGCGAACCAGCGAACGAAGATCTTGGGCGCATACGTCCCCTTTCTGGCTATTCTCCGTGGTGCGCGAAAATCTTCCGTCGAAGCCCAGCAGTTGCTTGAAGCAGCCCCAAGACCAATGCCCGTCAAAGGAAGTCTCACCCACGGAACCGTCCAACTCGACGGCCGTTCGATTTCGGTTGTGAGGGAGGACTACAATAGCAAAGAAACAGGGGAAGAAACGACCAAGATTCACTTCGATGATCCAAGAGACGAGGGACTCTGGAAAGAAAGAATGCAACAGGCTTTGCGTAAGGCGGAGGAAACCAGACGTTTTCTCGATTCCCTCGCTTTAGATCGCGCTGCTCTAGTTGAGAAACGAAGGGCAATCCACGAAAGGCTTGAAGCACTCCATTCTCTTCGTGAGGGAGCAGACCGAGATGTAGCCGAGTTACTGCTGCAGGACTTCAGACGTCCGCTGCAGGAAGTTATAGAGTTTGAGAACGACATTCTTGAAGATGTTGGCATCCGTGGAACGACTGACGTGATCGACGACATGATTGAACGTCAGGCGTTACAAATGCTCGACGAATTATCAGAAGAAAGCCCAGATATCATCGCGGTTTATGGGTGGTGGGTGTCACTCAGGAAGAAGCTGCTCGATACCTTCTCGAGTGAAGTCGAAGGTGATCTATGGAAACGTGTTCAGGCAGTGGAAGACTCTCTTGACGAATTGACGAAATCGGCTGCGCATCTAACTGTCGCGCAAGAGACTGCGAAACGCTCACGTCGCCCCCTGGACCATAAGAAGTTTCTCGACATGCTGATCGACGATTTGGAGGAGAAGTACATCGAGTTGCTGGATGGCACGCGAGCGCATACGGCGAATGTGGATAGTTACCTGAAACGGCTGACGACGGCGTTGGACGATGACTTCAATACGCAGTTCTACCATCCGGCGTTTCGGTACATACGCGAGGCGAGCACTTACCACGATGTGCAGTTTGGCCAGACGGAAACCACCAGCATCCTGGCCAACAACCGCGCGTTCGCCAAGGTCGACCCGAGCGCGACGATGGAATTCGATCTGCCGGCGCGAGATAACGCGTTGACCGAGGCGCTGATCGGTGCCAAAGCGATGATGAACGACGTCGGAGCGCTGGCCAACGATCCAACGTTCCTGGCAATGGCCAAGAGTCGTGTGAACTCGTCGTCGGACATCCCGCCCGGAGCGTCCGGCGGCTTTGGGGTTGTGCGCGACGTGCTGCCCGGCTTGGACTCGACCACTTCCGAGCAGATCATGGCTCACAACGCCGGCGCGCGGCCCCAGTTGGGATCGAACCTGGAGAACTTGATCCCCGACCCCGCGATCTACAAGTTTGAAACGGGCACAGGCTACGAGATCCGACCGGTCATTCAACCGGACGGGCAAGCGGTCGTGTTCAACTTCAACTACATGTACACGACGAACATCCGTGAGCCCGTCCGAGCGGATGAGAAGCACTTGGGCCGAGTCAAGCGGCATTTTGTGCACACAGACGTGCAGCTAAGTAACTTCGAGCTTCGCGAAGTCAGCCGGTACACGGTGGCACTGAAGGCTGCGCGCACCAGCCGCGGCGTGCCACTGTTCGAAGATATCCCGGTGGCTGGTGCCCTGTTTCGACCCTTGCCCAGCGACGAATCGTCACTGCAGCAGAACCTGATCTACAGCCAAGCGACGATCTTTCCCACACTATTCGATCTAATGGGGTTGCGCTGGGCACCTGCTGTCGCGGACATGGACCCACTGCGCGTATCGAACCGCGAATTCATCGTTCGCGGACGTCATCGGGCACTGGAAAACCGTGTGTACGACTACGCCAGCGAGAAAGTGGACGAATTCCTGCGGATTCCAGAAGCAAATCGCCGGGCCGATCTGTACCGCACTCAGGAAACCATACCGTACATGCATCCCAACGGGTATCGAGGGCCGGGACTCGACTTGCGTGACAGCCAACTCCAGGAGGGTTATCAGCCCGGCCGCGCCTACCCGCAGGATCGGTTCGTTCCCGGCGAGTCCAAGGAAGGTTCACCGTTCCTGCCTCGACGTGAATACAACTCGCCAAGTGGTACGCACACCGATGGCTACCCATTGGAAGAGGTCGCTCCCGGTGAACCCGATCCCGAACCGATCATCGAGCCTCGAAGCGGACCGGCCCACGGTCTCCCGACCCCTGCAGCAGGCGACGACTATACGGAACCAGTCATACATTTCCGGGAGTAACGATATGGTTTGCCACAGGCTTCTGGGCGGTGCGGTAGCCTGCTTGCTGTTAGTGGGCACAGCGTGGGGCGCGAGGCCGCCCGTTTTGCACGGTGGCTGCACCAAGCCTGGCTACGCGTGCGGCATCCCCGCATACAATTACCAGTATCGGCCGCGTTCGTCGTCAGAAACGGCGGTCAGCCGCACGGGAATCCTGCTACGAACCAGGACTTCGGTGGCAGACGCCGTCGAGCCGGGGCCAGCATACCTGCGACAAGAGTATAGTGACGAGCAGGTCCTGCGGTATGACCCGGACAAGCTTCAGAGATCGAGCGAGCGACGGATCGACGAGACCCTCGTCGATGCAGATCCTCAGCCCGAGTCTCGAATCTGGCGTGCGGAGCCGAGCCTTGATCGGCTGCCGGCGTTACCGCAGAACAGTGTTCTTGTCGACCCGAGGCCGGGGGTCACACGCCGGGTCTTCAGCGACACGTTCACGGCCAGAGTGCCCGCCACCGAGCCGAGAAGGAGGACGGTGGTTGAACTGTATCAACTGGATCGGCCACGGTTGAAGATCGATCACTGCGAGATCTCCGAAGTGGCACTGCAACTGCGCGACGACGGCATTTGGGTCTTGAGCCTTAGGGCGGACCAAAACCGTCGCCCGGCAGATGGCCAACCGGCCCAGTACAATCCGCGATTGTATATCAAACGGAATCAGTTCGTGGTGCGGCTGCGTTGTTTGGGTGCTTTCCAGAGCGAACCAACGGAGACCGCAGTAGCGGCCGGAAAACCCGTACTGGCAGACCTTCGTACGATCCAGTTCTGGGTGCAGAACGGGCAGCCGCGGTACGTTCGAACGGGATACCGCGATCCGTGGGTGAAAGAGCATTTCGAGGAGATCGATCGCGTGGAAGTCGAGTTCTTCTACTACAGCCAACACGGTTCCCCAATCCCAACGCACACGGAATAGGGTAGGCGGAAGGAGTAACGGAGAAGTCACCTATGCAGATCCAGGTCGCTCGAAGAACGCTCGAAACGGTCCTTGCCAGCTTGGCGGTCATGGTGTCGTACGCCGCTACCGGCCTCGCGGCCCATCGCCAGGCATCAAACGTGCCGCCCACCCTGGAGATCGAAGTGCTCGATCCGGGCGTGGACCCGTTGGGCAACCCGGCGGTGTTCGTACGGCCCGGGGAGTACGGTCAGGCGCAGGTGGATATTCCGCCGGTGGTTCTCGTCCATCGGTACTACTATACGGGTGACCGCTCCTTTCAGGCTCAACTCCTGCCCGGCGGCCCTTCCATCGTAGTGGCAAACCATCCAAGAACGGGCGAGCGGTGTTACGTGCCGGTCCAGATGCTACCCGGCGCACCACGTGTGACATACACGAGCAGTTCCATTGAATACGATTACGGCGAGACCGGAATCACCGTCCAGTTCAAAACGCATGGCTCGCCGGCGATAAAGTTCCGCAACGGCTTGCCGTGGCACCGGAAACTTGGCAACGCGGTTCACGCCGACCAGTGGCGCAATCGCGTCGAAAGTCTCCGCGATTCCACGAAGACTGCGGCTTCTCGCTCAAGGACGCTTGCCCACGGCGCGATTATTAAGTTTGGCGATACGAGCCAGACGATCCTTTTGCCCGCTGCAAACCTGTTGGAGATGATGCCGGGCGGCAAGATCGTTTTCGGCACCGACTGGCAGGAGCGTTTGGCGATTCGAGCCGCAGAGCATCGGCGCGAAAAGGCCAACTACATTGCCGAAAAGGAGCGACGCTGGGCGGAATTCAGCATTCCCACAAACCGCTGAAGCGTGACCGTCATGGGTGCCTCACATGATGGCTCGGGCAGCGCACGGCATACTCAAACGATATCTCGACGTCCAGGATATCCCCCGACAGGTCCGTGTGATACGGTGGGACAATTCGGTAGGCTCCTGTCTGACATCGAGAGGCCGTTTTATCTCCTGAGAACTACTCATGATCACGCAACTTGTCTGCGTCCGCACCTTGTTTCATCTGTCGTTTGTCTTCCTCACCGCGTTACTGCCCGCTGCGTCTATTCTTGCTCAAGGCTCCAAGCAGGATTATGAACGAGCGGCCAGCTATGGCGATCGGACACGAGACAAGGTGTTTCGTACCAGCGTTCGTCCCCATTGGCTCGATGACAAATCGCGGTTCTGGTACCGCATCGAGGTTGGACCGCGACAGTACGAGTTTGTCTTCGTCGACGCCGAACAAGGTGTCAGGCAGCCAGCGTTTGACCACGATCGAGTCGCCACGGCGCTCGGCGAGGCGTGCGGCAAGGAGGTTCTGGCGAAACAACTGCCCTTTCGATCCATATCGTTCAACGACGATCGGTCCGCGGTTCGGTTCACCGCGTTTGGAAAACACTGGCAGTGGAAGTTCGATGACAAGAAGCTGACGGAGACCGCGCAAGGGAAATCGGTGAATGCGAAAGACACGGGCGTGAAGGCGCTCGATTCGGTTCAACGTTCGCGACGGACAGGCGAAGAGACTTCGGTCCGCTTCGTGAATCGCACTGCGGGAAAAGTCGAACTGTTTTGGGTTGACACATCCGGTGATCGGCGACACTACGAGACAATCGCTGCCGGCCAGCAGCACGAACAACACACGTACGAAGGTCACGTGTGGCTTGTTGTCGATGCCGACGGTCAACCGGTCGCCGCCTTCGAGGCAACTGCCGAGCAGGGCCTGGCTGTCATCGACGGTTCAAAACGCCCTACGATTGCCCAGCGGCCAAGACCGCGCGCAACAAATCGTGGGGGCGGTTTCTCTCCCGACAAACGCCTGCGAGCCTTCATTCGTGAACACAACTTATTCGTACAAGAAGCGAAAGACAATCAGGAATTCGCGCTCAGTACCGACGGCACGGAGGACGACCCTTACGAGCCGCGTTTCCATTGGTCGCCGGATTCAAAGAAACTCGTCGTGCTGCAGGTGCGGAAGGGCGAGGAGCGCGAGATTCACATGATTGAATCGTCGCCCAAAGACCAACTGCAACCGAAACTGCACACGATGAACTACGCAAAGCCGGGAGATCGCATGCCGGTTTCGCGACCTCGCCTGTTCGACCTCGAGTCGCGTTCGCAGATCACGGTGGACGAGGAGCTGTTTCCTAATGCGTGGAGCATATCGGAATTGCGCTGGTCGCCGGATTCGGACCGCTTCACGTTTCTGTACAACGAGCGCGGCCATCAAGTGCTGAGAATCGTGGCGGTCGACTCGGACGATGGTAAGGCGCGTGCCGCTGTCGATGAGAATAGCCGCACGTTCATTGAATACGCGGCAAAGAGATTCACCCGCTATCTTGACGAAACGGCCGAGATCATCTGGATGAGCGAACGGGACGGTTGGAACCATCTGTACCTGTACGACGCGAAAGAGGGTGAACTCAAGAACCAGATTACTCGAGGCCAATGGGTCGTGCGCGGCGTGGAACGTGTGGATGAGGAAAGCCGGCAAATCTGGTTCCGTGCCGGCGGCATCCGTCCGGAACAGGATCCTTACTACGTGCATCTTTGCCGTGTGAAATTCGATGGCACCGGGCTTACGATACTGACCGAGGGCGAGGGAAACCACAAATGGGACTTCTCGCCAGATCGATGTCTTCTCATCGACCGCTGGTCGCGCGTGGACCAGCCGACAGTTACCGAACTGCGCCGCACCGAAGACGGCAGCCTGGTATGCGAACTGGAACGATCCGATTGGAGCACGCTATGCGAAACCGGCTGGCGCCCGCCACAACGATTCGTCGCGAAAGGCCGAGACGGCAAAACGGACATCTACGGCATCATCGTTCGACCGACCAACTTTGACCCTGAGCGCAAATATCCGGTCATCGAGAAGATCTACGCCGGACCGCAAAGCGCATTTGTTCCCAAGTCGTTTGGTCTCTTGAACGACTTGTACGCCATGGCGGAACTTGGCTTCATCGTTGTGCAGATCGACGGCATGGGGACGTCACATCGCTCGAAGGCGTTTCACGACGTGTGCTGGAAGAACCTGGGCGACTCGGGCTTCCCCGATCGTATCGCGTGGATGAAGGCCGCTGCGGCCAAGCATCCGGAAATGGACGTTACTCGCGTCGGCATCTACGGCGGCTCCGCCGGCGGCCAAAGCGCCCTGCGCGGATTGCTCATGCACGGCGATTTTTACAAGGCCGGTGCGGCCGACTGCGGCTGCCACGACAATCGCATGGACAAGATCTGGTGGAACGAGCTCTGGATGGGCTGGCCCGTGGGACCGCACTATGCGGAACAGTCGAACGTGACACAGGCTCATCGGCTGCAGGGCAAGCTGCTGCTGACGGTCGGCGAGCTTGACCGCAATGTGGACCCCGCCTCGACGATGCAGGTGGTCGACGCACTGATCAGAGCCAACAAGGACTTCGAGATGCTGGTAGTCCCCGGTGCCGGCCACGGAGTCGGAGAACGTCCATACGCCAAACGCCGCCGCGCCGATTTTTTCGTGCGACATCTGTTGGCGGTCGAACCTCGATGGGAACCTTGACGAAGCGGTTCACTCTCAATTCCAGAATCACCGTAACCGGCGGATTCGACGGCAACACGTCCTGTGCCGCAGGATTCGCGGCCGCGAGGTAGACCGACGGCAGCTTCGCAGACGGCACTTCTTCCGGTAGGTTTCTGCTGCAACTACCGTGGGTGGCACCGCCGTTCCCGGAGCAGCAGCCTCGACCGGCAAATCGCTGGGCGACCGCTCGGCCCGTTCAACTTCTTTCGGCTCAGCCGACACTCCTTCGGTCGGCTCATCCGCCAGAGCCAGTTCCTCCCCACGCGCGGGTTCCTCGATCGATGCCGACGATACCGCCTTCCGTGCCGCGTCCGCAGCATCCGATGGCGGGGACACCGATGCTTCCTTGTTCCCAGTCACTGCGGCCGAGTCGACGACATGCCCGGATCCAAATACCGACAGACAGAATCCAGCACCAACCAACACAATGCCCCTCATTTCACGCCCCTCCAACCGAAAGCCTAAACAACCATCCGCCAGACCGAACGTCAACAGTTCATATTGCCAATTGTTCCCATCATTGTCAAACGCAGCAGCGAGTTCGCCTTCGCCAAGTCTTGACGTAACGTTGACTTGGCAGGTGCATTATGATTCTGCCCCTACATGATTCTGCCTTGTCTTCTCCTGGCAAAATGATTGTCGGGCAAAACCATACGAGCACGGCCACTATCGCGTCTCCGCACCGATTTCGTTAGATTGAGTGAAGAGGCCCTATCGGTTTGACACTCCGCTGTCTGATTTGGAGGGCTGAACTGCGGTGAAATATCGCCTCCGGACCCTGTTCATTCTGACAACCACATGTGCAGTGGCCTTCGGCGTGCTTTCGTGGCATCCGCCGGCTCAAGTGGCCGTACTCTGCCTGTGTGCGATTGGCTTTTGGTTTGGGGTTGCGCTGTTGGTGGTTGGCTGTGCTTTGCAGGGCCGTCATGCCAACCTGCTTCGAGACGCGTTATCTGGCACCATCGCCTCGCTGGGGTTCGTCATTGCGACCATGTCCACCGCTGTGGCCATCGTCATAGTAGTACTGCTTGTCGCGATAGCGGCTGCGAGCGTCTTAGGAGTCGGCCAGGAATTCCGATGGTAGTGCCGTCTGGATACCCGGCGTTGCGAGGCTGAGAGGATGAACGCGATCGCGGATGTATCGTCCACACGAAAGCGGCGCCGCTGGTACCGCTTCAGCCTCAGGTCGCTGTTTGTGCTGACCCTTCTCGCGGCAGCCGCGTTTGCCTACCACGCTCATCGACTGAAGCGTTACGAACTGCAGCGGCGCGCAGAGGAAATGATCCGCTCGATGGACGGAAGTGTTGAAATCTCGCGTCGGCCACCCGCTTGGTGGCAGCGACTCGCCGGTCCAGCTTATACAACCTACAACGGAACACACGTCACCTTCATTCGTCCCCTCGGCTTAGGCGGGAGCCCGGAAGACGCGCCGCAGCCCTACGTGCAGGAGTTGCGATTGGCCTTGAAGGGTGATGCGCAGGCAATGTCCCTCCAAGCGGCCCTGCTTGAGGCCCTGGGGGACGCGAAACTCGCGGTGCTTGCGAAGCATTTGCCGAATCTGCCACAGCTCAAACGACTGGTACTCAGCCAAGCATACTATGACGGTACCGAAGAGATTTTCTGGATCGGGGCATGGCATGTAGCTGATTACGCTGAGTATCTGCGGCAACGACCACCGTGGGCCGATACGGAAATCACCGATCGAGGACTTTCGCTCCTAAGCCAGTTGACGGATCTGGACGAGTTGCTGATCCACGGCAGTCGGATCACTGACGAGGGACTGGAGCATCTGCGTGGACTGACGAAACTGAAGCAGCTTTGGCTCGTTCGCACCGGTGTTTCTGAGTCCGGCGTCCGCCAACTGAGAGCAGCATTGCCGAACTGCGAGATTACCGTCTTGGAGTGATGCAAGATTCGTCCGCGGTCTTGGGAACGATTTGGAAATCCGTCCTACGAACTTGTTGACGGACAGCCGTGTTTCCAGAGTTTCCTGGCTACGCTAGGATGTCGTCATGAGGGGACAAAATGAATACGAAGACACACAACGCAAGCGGTGTGAACCGCCGTGAAATGCTGGGCTCTGGAGTCGCGATGGCTGCAGGACTTGGCCTTCCAGGCGATGCTGTGGGCGAGCAGAACGACCCTGCGGCAAACGTGGGAGGGTGAAGCTCCTGCTGAGCCGACCGCGAAGATGCATTCTTCTTCGTTTAACGGCAAGCCGAAGGCGACGGCGATGGTCGGAAACACAGTCGCCTTCAGCTTGCCGTTAAACAAAGCACTTTTCGTGATTCATTGAATGTGAGGAGCACCTATGTCGATTCGCTTCGTTCTACCGATGCTCGTGCTTTCTGTTGTCTTCGCCACAGCGATCACGCTGGCCGGGGAGCCGGCACAAAACCAGCCAGATACTGTCAAAGTTGCCGCGGTCCAGATCCTCGGCTACGACAAGACTGATGTGCCCCGGCCCGGATACGACCCGACGGAAGCAATGGTTCCTTACATCAACAAGGCCGGTGATGAGGGTGCCCAACTCGTGGTCTTTCCCGAATACGTCTTGGGCCGGATTCCCGTGCCCGGTCCGACGACCGAGAGGATATCTAAGGCAGCCGCAGCGAATAGCATCTATGTGATCGTCGGATGCTGGGGAGTTTACGATGACGATTCGTTCGCGAACGCTGCGCTGCTCTTCGACCGCACGGGCAAGATCATCGGCAAATATCACAAGACGCACGCCGCCGTGGATCGCTGGGAAGGCGACCCACCGTGGTCGAAGCCGCCCAGCGGAAAGGACTCCGATTGGTTCATCAAGAACGACCCCGAATGGATCATGAAACGAGGCGAGGACTTGCCGGTCTTCGATCTGGATTTCGGCCGAATCGGAATTCTCACGTGTTACGACGGATGGTTTCCAGAGAGTTTTCGTGTTCTGTCGTTGAGGGGGGCGGAGATCCTGGTATGGATCAATGGCCGCGGAGGCGCGGTCGAGGACTTCATCGTCAAGTCGGCCATGTTCCGCAACCATGTTGCGGTGATCTCGACGAATCAGGCTTACGGTGCAGGTACGATGATCGCGGACTGGCCCGTGCGAATCCTTGCCCGCTGTCCGGACCGCAAGGAGAGCTACATCACCGGGACCATCAACCTGAAGAACATCCGCCGAGCGAGAAAGTACAGCCGGAACTTCCAACAGCGAAGACCCGATTTGTACACGGAGATCGTCAAGCCGAAGTCATGATTTCGATGAAGTGGGCCGTTTCGCCGACTTTGCTATGGCACACAGATGAAGACACACGGATGGGGCGCCGCTCATTTGCGTTGAACGACTGATAAGCAGCAGCAAACCACGGGTGTCTGTCCATGCCTATTGACTGGCAACGGCTGATCGAGAAGAAACGGAGACTCGGAAAGCCGGCGCCGTCGGACGCAGAGCTTCTTGAGATGGAGCAAACGGCTGCGGACTTGCTCCGGATTCCTGCAGCGTGTCGCGACGAAGTCTGGGGGATCAGTCTTGGGTATGGCGCTCGCACGAAATCGCTGGTCGCCGTTCGCGCACATGTGCCTCATCGCTTCTCAAGACGGTTTCCCCAGGTTGTGGTAAAACTGTTCAAGGGACCAGCGAAAGACTATCGGCGTTTTCACCAGGATTGTTTTCACCGATTGCCGGTCTTGCCTGGGAACTCAGCGTTTCAGCAATCGCTGGAAGCCGGGACGTGGAAATCTCAAGGCGCTTATGCCGTGCTCGAATACGTCGACGGGAAGACGCTCCGTGAACATCAGGAATCCGGACAGGTGTGGTCGAGCGACCGTGCCCGCTCCGTCCTGGACGATCTGATTGGGACGATTTGGATACGAAGCTGGGAGTCAGGTCTTCGATTTAAGGATTGTCACAAAGGTAACTTCGTCTTGAATCTGGAAAGCCATCGGCTGACCATGATTGATGTCGAGCAAATCCGCAAGTCGGCATTCGAATGGTTGGATCGGCCAACGGATTGGAGCGATCGCAGCCGGCACGAGCGATCGGCCCTTCGCCAGTTGTCTGGGCTGATTTGCGACGTGCTTGCGATGCGGGGGACAGGACAGCCGACGGCAAAGATACGGCGTACCGTCGTCGATGCTCTGAAGGAGACCAGGTTGTCTGAGTCGCTTTTCGCCCTCGGGAAAGACGAGAAGACAATCGGCCTGAGTGCGCCCGATGCACGTCTTGCTGTCAAACAACTTTTCGAGTGCTTGCGGGCCCACGACCTGATATGAGACGCCACGTTGGAGGACAGCGGGTGAGTGAAACCAGCACGCACGATATAGTCTATGGCGACGGGTTCGTACCGTTTCATTTTTCCGTGACGGTCGATAACCCCGAAAGTGACGCTGCGCGGTTCAGGCGAGTAGTCGCCAATGTGCGCGGTCTGGAGAGCACGCTGCGCAAACGCGGCGCTGGCGATGATTTTCCGACGGGCTTCCAGCAGATCCTGGCTGCATTGCCGGGCGTGACCGCGGTGTTTGTCGAGGGGCCCTATTCCTCCATCGTCATACCACTTTGCATGGTTCGTTCGTTGGGCAATTGCCCCGCGTGCTTGTCGGGCGTGCTGGGCGAAGGAGTGATCGCCGATGCTATCCGGGCGACTCTGCAGCAACAAGGAGTCCTTTTCACACCGCACGTCGTGTCAGCCGGCGACAGCCCACTGGAAATCAGCATCCGCGATCATGCGGGCAATCAGAAGGCGGTCCGTCTGTATGCGGCATCACGTTCTGCGTTTCGTCACACGTACCGGTTCACCGACGAGCATGCATCTCGCGCCAAAGGCTTCATCCTCAGTCGTTTCAATCAAGGTCGTGCTCACGCGCTGCGGACCGTCTGCGCGAATGAGGGTTTCACGTCCTTGCGTGTCTCCGAGCCAACTCGCTACGTGAAACTCGATGACTACCTCGGTTTGTTGCCCGTGTCGTGCCATGTGGTTGTCTCGTATCGAGGTGGTGTGATGCGTAAGCTGGCGCGACATCTTGAGATTCCGGTGCGAAGTCGCCACTGGCCGCAGTCGTTTGACGAGACCGCCGAGAAACTGGCGCACCGATTGACGGATCGTGGTGAGCGTCTGCGGCTGGTCGCGATGGTATTCGAGCGGGAGGTGGCACTTGTTGCACAAGGGAAACCACCGCTCCGGTTTTGTCCTCCCGCGAAGTATGACTCGCGTTCACGCGCAGCGCGCGTCCAAGGAGCATGTGCATCTCTTGCCCTCAACCTGCCCGGCTTTCAACCAACTGGCCAGGCTGATTGGGAGCGTTTCGGCAACGTTGCTGTTCAAGCCGCCTATGACGGTACGCTTGGCCGCCCGTCCACCTACCCAGCATCGACGTTTCAGCCCACCGGCACATGGCACTCGGCGTAGAAAGGGTACGAAATGAAGTTGACCGTCGTCGATTATTCGGAAGTGTATTCTGTGATCCTGCAGGACGAGGAGATTCCACGGAAGCGCGACGGCAAATTCGTGCTGCTCGACGATGCTCACGATCGATACGTCGTTTTCTCGCCGCGAGGTTTGTCCCGCTACCACGCCAACATCGTCGAACGGTTCCTGGGGCTCAGGGGCATAAAGGGCAAGTACAACGTCAAGAAGGATGTATTCCTTCCCGAGTCCCAGGATTGGGCGATTGTCGGGGGCGGTCACTGGACGGTCGACGAAGACGAAGGAACCCTCCGCCTGTATGGCCATTCGCAAGCCTACGGCGGAGTTGATCTACGGGAGTTGGGCGAATGTCTGCGAGCAGCCGGCGGGATCGTTGGCGTCCAGCGGATACTTGCAGGCTGAAGAGCGCTCGCGCATTAGACTCCAGAAATCTGGCGCCGTCTCTGGGGGCAACCAAAGTCGTTTAACGGCAAGCCGAAGGCGTCGGCGATGGCCGGAAACAGAGTCGCCTTCGGCTTGCCGTTAAACGAGTTCGCGCACGGTGCGCGAATTCTGATCGTTAGCGCAATGGCTTCACGCGGACTCGACTCCGATTGATTCGTCCGGAGTCAAACCTCCGACCATTCGCCGGGGATCGGTACGGGGTAGTAGCCATCGGGGCCGACCTTGACCGGCGGTTCGGTTTCGTAGTCCATGGCGTCGATATTCTCGACGAACTGGAAGTCGGAGTTATACATTTCGTCCCAGGTAATAACCTTGCCGGAGTGTACGGCCGCCCGGCCCATCAGGTCCGCAAAGTTCGACATGGCCGCCCGTTCGGCCTCGTTCTGAGGTTTGTCGTTGCGGATGCTGTCCAGCAGCACGTTCCATTCGGCATCCCAGGGGCTGAATTGCTCTTTGGGCGCATCCCAGACGATGTTGTCTTCTGTGATACGTTGGTCCTTGTAGATGCGCGTTGTGCCGGCATGGATATTCCCGGAGAACTGGGCCGCGCATTTGGTTCCGTGGGCGAACGTGGCGAACTGGCTGAAGGCATGTCCGCCGAGCCATCGCACGCCGTCGGTGGCCTTGGTGCCGTCCGGGAAGGTCCACTCGATAGAAATCGAGTCAAACCCTTGGCCGTGGTTCTTGCTGTTGGCCACCCGCCCGCCGATGCCGTGGGCGGTGACCGGGTAGTCGCCTTTGAGCCAACAGACCTCGTCGATCTGGTGGATATTCATCTCGGCGAACAGTCCGCCCGAGACCCAGAAGAACCGAACGAAATTGCGGATCTGCCACAGCAGTTCATCATATCCTTCCGGCTTTGGGCCCATCACTCCGACCCGATGCATTCGGTAAGCCCGGATCAGTTGCAGTTCGCCGAGTGCTCCGTCGCGGATCCGCTTGATCAGTTCCTGGCGGTTCACACTATGGCGGCATTGCAGACCGGCAGCGATCTTGAGGTTCTTCTTCTTCGCCTCTTCTCCGGCGCGAATCAGTCGCCGCAAGCCCGGCGCATCGGGGGCGAACGATTTTTCCATGAAGACATTGACCCCCTTCTTCACGGCGTATTCCATTTGGGTCGGGCGAAAGTAGGCGAAGTTGGTCAACATCGCCACGTCGTTGCCGCCAAGGCAGTCGATGGCCTTCTTGTAGGCGTCAAACCCGACGAACTGCCGTTCTTTGGGGACATCCATCCGATCGGCGAATCGGCTGCTCAGGGCCTTGTGCGCTCGGGTGAGTCGGTCTTCGACCACATCGGCCATGGCGACCAACTTGACCGGTCCATTGGCCGAGTTCATGGCGTTGGCGACGGCCCCGCTTCCGCGCCCCCCGCAGCCGATCAAGGCCAGACGGATAGTGTTGTCTTCCGCGGCATGCACGGTTGGAATCGTCATTGCGGTCGCTGCGGTGACGGCGGCCGCCGTTCCGCTGATCTCGAGGAACTCGCGACGTGACGACTTAAACTCCTTCTTCATGGCTGCTCTCCCTCAGCTTGCGAATTTGGGTAGTCGGTATGCTGTTCTGAAACGTTCCGGTCAGGGAATCCCCATTCTTTCGCCCCCAAAAGACGCGTGTCAATAGCGCCGCGGGATGTACGGTGGCTAATCTCCGGCTGCGGAAACTGCCGCCGTTGGGCGTGGCTTGGGATTTTCCGAATTTTTCTGCGGACGCGCAGGATCACCGTGGGACCTGGGTAGATACGAGTGAAAGGGCACGAGAGACAACGAAAAGGCCCATTCAAACTCGGTTGTTCCAGGTCACTCTTTATGGGAGTTAGTACGATGAAGGCTTTGATTCTCAGTTTGGCGACGGTTTGTGCTCTGATGGCTTCCTCGACGGCTTCGGCCGGTATCCGCGTCCGCGTTGGTTCGGTCGGCGTGGCGGTGGGACGGCGGCCCGCAGCCCGCCCGGTTCGGCACGCCCACGTGGCTCCGCGACCCGCACGACCCGCGGTGGTTCACAGTCGCCGCAGCGCGGCCCAGGAGGTCGTCGAGGAACGACGTGACACGTTCCAGGATGTCGTGGAAGAGCGCCAAGACACCGTCCAGGACATCCGCGAGGAACGCGCCGACAGGATCCGCGACATCATCCAGAGCCGCCGGCACGCTTGGGCACTGCTCCAGAACCAGCCCTAACAAAACCGCCGGACGCCGGCACGGACACATCGACATGGAAAAACCCGTGGGTCGCGAAGCGATCCGCGGGTTTTTCTTTGTTGTCCACACGCCTAGCCACCGTGCCGCAAACCACTTTCAGTCGGCCAAGTGGGGTTTTGGGCCCGCGATCACATTGGCCGATTCTCAACTGCCCGTGCGAGCAACCGCTGAAGTCCACGCTTTAGCGTACACTGGGGGGCAAGTGAATCATCGCACGCTGGGACGTGAACTCCAATGGGCGGCAGCAGATACGAAAACACTGCCTTTTCGAATTTCTTTTCGACGCGCGCAGGATCGCCGTGGGACCTGGGTAGATACGAGTGAAAGGGCACGAGAGACAACAAAAAGGCCCATTCAAACTCGGTTGTTCCAGGTCACTTTTTATGGGAGTTAGTACGATGAAGGCTTTGATTCTCAGTTTGGCGACGGTTTGTGCTCTGATGGCTTCCTCGACGGCTTCGGCCGGTATCCGCGTCCGCGTTGGTTCGGTCGGCGTGGCGGTGGGACGGCGGCCCGCAGCCCGCCCGGTTCGGCACGCCCACGTGGCTCCGCGACCCGCACGACCCGCGGTGGTTCACAGTCGCCGCAACGCGGCCCAGGAGGTCGTCGAAGAACGACGCGACACGTTTCAGGATGTCGTGGAAGAGCGGCAAGACACCGTCCAGGACGTCCGCGAGGAGCGTATCGACAGGGTCCGCGACATCATCCAAAGCCGCCGCCACGCCTGGGCACTGCTCCAGAACCAGCCGTGACAAAACCGTCGGATGCCGGCACGGACACATCGGAGAACCCGCGGGTCGCGAAGCGATCCGCGGGTTTTTCTCTGTGGAGCATACGAATGGATGGAGGCCATTCCTTGTGGAACGCCTCACGACGGAGCTTTCCTCGCTCCGGGATGGGAGGACATCTCCGGGACATCAATCTCGCACCACTCGCGCCAGCCCCGCCAGCGTCTCGGCCTTCCGGTGCATCGCCGTTTCGGATGCTTGCTGCCGAACCGCCTTGACCATCTGTTTCCAGTGCGGTGCCAGGAAACGAGGCTGCTGTAGGCTGCGTTGCGCATAGCTGCGTGTGGCCTTGGCTAGGTCCAGATCGGCTACCAGCACCGTTTCGTTCTTGTTATCCGCCAGTTTCAGCACTCGCTCGTCGGGCGCGACGATCTTGGAATCGCCGGCCGACCACATCCCGCCGCCCTGCGGACCGACTGAGTTGGCAAACACGTAGTAGACGGCATTCTCGAACGCCCGCGTGACCACGCCGTCACGACCGTCGCGTTTCTTGCGCGACACGGCCAATGCATCCATACCGGCGTTAGGGTGAAAGAAAATCTTTGCGCCGGCCATCACGGGCAACCGGACCAGTTCGGGGTAGCGACGTTCGTGGCAGATTACTGTCGTTGCCGGAACGCCGTCCAATTCAAACAACGAGATTGCGTTGCCCGAGGTGAAATGATCGCGGTCCATCGGCGTAAGCTGGCATTTGGCGTAGCAATGAACGGCCTCCCCCTGGCGATTGAAGACGACCAGACAGTTGTACAGCTTGCGGCGGCAGAAGATGGGAGTACCAATCAGAACGTTGGTCTTGTATCGTGCCGTCAGTTCGGACACAGCCACCAGGGCGTCCCGAGTCTCCCTTGGCCGCAGGCCGGCAAAGTCGTAGCCGTAACCCGTCACGGCACACTCCGGAAACAGCACCGCGTCGGCCCGGCGCCGAACCGCCTGGGCCAACAAACGGCCGATGGCTTCAACATTGCCGTCGATGGTCGAAGCGAACTTCATCTGGACGGCCGCCACTCGAATTCGGCCGCGTGACATCCTGCCTGTGTTCTCATGCTTTGCCATGGTTCTTGTTCTCGTTTCTTCGATTCGCCGAAATACCTCGTCGAGTCACAATGGTCGTACGACAACATTTGAGTTGTAGCGTCGGCAGGGGTAGGATACACGAACATATTCTGCACTAGCAGGAAAGGGAGGAAAACCGATGGTCCGAAGAAACATCGTTCAGACATTGTCGTTGGCACCGGGAAGAATCGCGTCTCGGCGAAGTTACTGGCGTGTAGCTTGGCTTGTGTTGGCGCCTGGCGTGGCTTGTTTGCTCACTTCCTTCCTCGCGGCTGCGGTCTTGGCCGACCCGCAAGTGCCGATCTTTGTGAAAATCACTCTCGGCATCGGTGACGAAACGGGACGAGACTGGTCGGGAAGCGTCAACGTCGATCACGGCGCGATCGTCGACATTCAGCCTTGGGGCTTCGAGACTCGGCACACGCTGAACGCCGAGCAGCGATCTTGGATTTGCGATTCGGCAGTCAATGTGGCCCGAGGAAAGACGCGCTTTGCTGAACCGCAACGCGGCGTCGTGGTAGGTGTCAAAGGGCCGTCGTCCTCGCAGCTTTCGGTGGATACCAAACAGGGGAAGTTCACGTGCGATCTGAGCGACCTGCAACCTGGGAGGATAACGTCTGCCCTGGATGGCGCGGCGAGTGTCGAATTGGCGATGACTCCGTTGGCGGCGGCGGGCGGCGAAGGCGAAGAGGATTACCCTGCAATCGCTGTCGACGCGGACAGCCGCGTATGGGTTGCCTACGTGTCGTGGGAACAGGAGGCTGACGTCATCTATGTGCGTTCCTTTGACGGCGAAGCTTGGAGTAAGCCTTCGGCGGTGGCGGGACCAGGCGACTTCTACCAAGTCAAACTGGCGCGGGAAGGAAACGCGGGTTTGTGGCTAGTGTGGGCCGCACAGGAAGATGGAAACTGGGACCTGTTCGCACGCGTCCGCGGCCGGACGGGTTGGGGACCGGTGTCTCGACTAACCACTGCGTCCGGTTCGGACTTCAAACACGAGTTGGCCACCGACGCCGACGGCAACGTTTGGGTTGCTTGGCAGTCGTTCCGCGACGGAAACTCGGACATCTATCTCAAGAATCTCTCCGAGTCCGACAGTCGTGAGCTTCGCGTGACGGACAATGCGGCCAACGATTGGGAGCCGACGTTGGCCTGTGATCGTCAGGGTAACATCTTCGTGGCGTGGGACACATACCGCAGCGGGAACTACGACATCTATCTTCGGCGCATGGTGCCCGATCCAGCAGAGCCGATCGCCGTTGCGGCATCTGCGGACTTCGAAGCCCACGCCAGCATCGTGTGCGATCGCGAAAGCCGCGTGTGGGTCGCTTACGACAGTGCCCAACCGAATTGGGGCAAGGATTACACTCGTGACGAGACATTATGCGATGGCAATTTCACAGCAACGCTGCACGCATACCGCCGGTTGGAATTGCGCTGCGTGACGCCGGACGGCGTCAACGCAGCGCCCGTGGCGATCCCGCAATCGATGCCCGATTCGTGGCAGGCAGTGCCAACCGTGGTATACGGCACGGTGGGGCATCGACGATCATACGACCTGCCGCATTTGACCACTGATAACAGCGGCAACCTGTGGCTGACGTACCGCCTGAATCGGCAAGGCTACCTGGGGCATCCACCGGGCGGCGGCGTGTGGGAGATCGAGACCGTTTGGTTCGACGGCAGCAAGTGGTCCGATCCCGTCTTCATCCCCAATAGCCACGGACGCAACGATCAGCGCGTGGGCGCGGCGCTCGACGAACAAGGAGCCCTCTGGTTCGCCTGGCCGACCGGGAGCCACTTCCAGCAGAAGGACTGCGACATTTACGTTGGGCACCTGCCGTCGCCGCAGCGATCCGAACCGTTGAAACCAGGATCGCCCATGGTCATCCCTGCGCCGTCAGGACGCGATCCGGAGGTTCCGGTCACTCATCGTTGGGAGATCGGCGAAAACACCTATCAAGTCTATTGGGGCGACTTGCATCGCCATACGGACCTGTCGCTCTGCACGCCGACTATCGACGGTACGCTGTTTGACGCTTACCGGTACGCGTTGGACGCGGCCAAATTGGACTTCCTCGGCGTGACGGACCACACGCGCGACGTTCCGCCGTATCCTTGGTGGTGTACTCAGAAGATGGCGGATCTGTTCACCGTGCAAGACCGGTTCACCGGGTTCTACTCCTACGAACGCTCGAACAACATGGGCAAGGGCGGTGGCGGGCACCGAAATATGTGGTTCCCAGAACGAGGCAATCGCGTTTACTACAGCAATATCGTCGACAAGAACTCGCCTAGTCCCGGCGGTCTGTATCAGGAACTGCGCGACGGGCATGTGCGCTGCGCCATGGGGGCCCACACGCCCGGTTGGAACCAGGCCGCCAGCGACGGCACGTGGATATACAACGATCCGGAATACGAGCCGGTCGCCGAGATCTTCCAGGCGTATCGGACATCGTACGAAATGCCCCAACAGCCAGACGACAAGAAGTCGAGCAGCTACAAGAGGTCGATCTGGGCGGCCCTGGATCGTGGCTATCGCCTCGGACTGATCGCTAGTTCCGACCATTGGTCAACGCACCTGTCGTACGCTTGTGTCTACGCCGACGAGTTGACGCGCGAGTCGATTTTTCGTGCTATCCAGCAGCGGCGGACCTACGCCGCCATGGACAAGATCATTGTCGAGTTTTCCGTCAACGGTCACCCGATGGGCGCTGAGTTCGAGACGAAGGGGCCGGTAGACGTGCGGGCGAAGGTCATCGGCACCGCGAAACTGGCAGCAGTCCAAATAGTCAGGGACAACCGATTCATCTACACGACGGAACCAGGCGAGCGAGAATTCGAGTTCACCTATCGCGACGCGGCGGCGACCGAAGGCACATCGTACTACTACCTGCGCGTCGCTCAGGAGAACAAGCTGCCCAACGGCTCACCGATCATGGCATGGTCGTCGCCCGTCTGGGTCAACATCACCGGGCGGCGACAACAGTAGGTCCCGTCTGCCGGACGGGACCTACCAAGCCCGCTCAGTCCACGACGACCCAATGCGGGCTCGACCAAGCCAAGTGCCCATGTGCGACCATCACGTTGCCTGGAAGGTCCGATGCGGGGCGTTCCTGCGCTACGCGCCAGTAGTACCAATGCGTGCCTTTGCTCAGACCGGAGTCCTCATACTCCACGGCGAACTCCCGATTACCGTTGCCGTCGAATTCCTTCACTTCCACGCCATCGCGTATCAGATGGACTGAGACGATCGGGCGAGTGCCGATCGCCCGAAGGGTCAGCGTCACTTTGCCCTGTTCCGCCTTTGCTTCCGCTCCCATGAATGCATCGTTGGCTCTTGAATCCAGGAACATCCGTGAACCATTTGTGGCATAGCACCTCCGGTTGCGTAGACCGTCGAGGATCGCCTCGGTCGTGAGTTCTTCTGCATAGATCCCGGTCAATCCGCCGCTCAAACCGGGTGCTCGACGGTGCGAGTCGCCGGATGCGATGAACGCCAGCCGGAAACCTTGGTTGAGCGGTTCGTGAAACGACTTCGGTCGCCTGACGATGTAGCTGCCCCATCCAGCGACGACCTCCAGGCCGACCTCGACTTTGTGGCCCGTGACGCGAAACATGGGGTGCTGAGTGAGCGTGACGCCACCAGCGGCTTCAACGGCCTGGTTCAAGCGGGCGATGTCGTTGCCGATCTCCGGATAGCGCACCGCGGGGCCGCCAGTAGGTGGATAGATCACGCTGCGGTGATTCGCGAACGAGCGGTTCTTGTAGGGCACCGTCCAAGTGCTCGGGTCGGAGATCTTTACGGTGGGATCACCGGGAACACGGGACGTCCATTCGTAGGCGGGCAACGAAACGAAGTGGCCGTCCTGCGAGTATACTCTCGCGAAAAGGTTGCCCAGTTCGTATTCGTACCCGGTCAACGGGATGTCGTAAATGAAATCGTTTTCCGTGAAAACAACCACATCCAGCATCGCACGGTCGCGAGCGTAATGCGTCAACTCGTCAGGCTCCCCTTCCGCATCGGCAGTCAGCCCGCTGTGGCAATGTGGATCGGCCCAAAACAGCTTGTACGTCTTGCCGCCCAGTTGTATTTCCCGTCGTTCAGTCATTTCGCTTTCGATCGGCAAATCGACAGGTTGCCAGCCGATCCATTGGTCCTGCTCGAAAGGCGTGGTCTTGTTGACGTCGCCAATCAACCGATGGTAGATGCGACGGTTTTGGCGAGGAAGAGCCGAGGCAAGGAAAACGAACTTGCCGTCCGTTGCGAGGGGCGGTTTGGCAAGATGATAATCGACCCGGCCCTGGTGCAGCACGACTGGCTCGCCCCAACGTTGCCCGCGCATCGGTCTGGCAAGCAGTTCGCCGACGACATGGGGCGTGCTGCCACGGTGATCTGCCTTGCGCTCCCACAACAGCCAGACATCATCTCCGTCGTCCAACAACATCGGGACCGTCCGTCGTCCCGTGTAGCCACCCGTGGCAAGCGGCGTTGGCGCGATCTTCGCCATCAACCCGTACGTCAGTTCGGCGGCAGTCTCGTTGCCCTCCGAATCGGTGATCATCTCCCATTCGCTGTCTCGCCGGATGGCCATTTCCAGGGTGTGCAATTGGCTGATCGCACCTGGGCCGCCGATCACATCAGCCTTCCGCAGCCACGCGACATACAGGCTCTGACCGGTCGCGATCGCCGTCGGAGTCAGGCAATGCCGATCCTCTGGAGACACCTGTTCGGCCGGCCCAACTTCGGGAAGCACCTTGCGGCCGCAGACCGCGTACTTGCGGTCTTTGTATTGATCCCAAAACACCCAGACCGCATCATCGGCGTCGGCGACCAGGGCAGGTCGATACGCATCGCAGTCCGTCGACGAAATTGCCAGCGGTTCTTGCCATTTTCCGTGGTCGAGCACGCGGAAACAAATGCGGAAATGATCTTCGCAAAAACCGCTCCAAGCAACGATGATCTTGCCGTCACCCACCGTCGCGGCAGCCGGGTAGATCGCATCGGATTCCGCGTCTGAAAGCGTGACAATCGCACTCCATTCACCCCCTGAGAGGTTACGCGAAAGAACTTGCCAACGGTCACCGATCTTTGCTGTCCAAACCACCGAGAGCGAATCGGGGGCTCCCGCTACGACGGTAGGCGGCCCTTGCACCTTGCCCTGGCCGCTGACGACGTGAATCGGTCGTTGAGTTCCGTCAGCGTCAATCCGTCGCGTCAACACCTGGTCGTTATCGTGATGGTATGCGTGCCAGGCAATCCACGTCGCTCCGTCCTTCAGTACGACGGCCGACGGATGCGAATCGTAGGTATCGCCCTCGGCATTGATGACACACTCTTCCCACTCAGCGACGGTGGTTTGGTGACTGTCGGCCGAATGAGACATCGTCACCATCATGACGGCGACGAGACAACAAGTGCAGACTGTTTTCATTTTCGATGTCGCCTTCAGACAGCGGTTTTGGGATGGGGTCGGGCACTTCAAACTTCAATCTTCGCCAGCTTGCAGTGGACATTTGGAAACGTCGTTACCGGCGAAGATTGAAGTTTGAAGTGCCCGACCCCTAATCTACCATAGCTTGATCCGTGTGTAGCTGATTGTGTTGGTACTGCCGACCCTGACGCCCAGCAAATCGAGAGTCTTCGATGGTGGAGAGCCTCCGCGAACGGTGGCCGTGAAGTAGGATCTCATCGGGTGTTCCATCGGCACCTTGACCGATTCGCTGACGGTCCCGTCGGTATTTAACTCCAGCAGGCGGTTTTCCGAGACTTGCTTGCCTTCCGGATTGGTCCCGCTCACATAATAGAACACAAACAGCCGATTATCGGGCGCAACTTGGAACCGCGCAGCGCCAGCCGTTTCGTTCGCGCCGCCTTCTTCGGCTAAGACCAGTGTGCGA
The DNA here is from genome assembly GCA_964623055.1 of uncultured Pirellulaceae bacterium. Taxonomy (GTDB): domain Bacteria; phylum Planctomycetota; class Planctomycetia; order Pirellulales; family Pirellulaceae; genus JADHUC01. The sequence goes on along the minus strand of CAZURK010000143.1, from coordinate 4,480 downwards.
CGTGCGGCGACCTTGCCATCGCGGACGATCGCGTAATTCAAAGCGTGCGACTGCTTCGCGTCGGGGAAGTACTTTTCCCGCAACCGCGTGTCGAGCGCCCGTTCGGTCCACAGAATATGCACGGCCCCGTCCGGAGCAATCCAGAGGTCGCATGGAAAGATCCACCCGCACGTCTTGTCGCGACTGGCAATCTCGACCCAGTCGTGGAATTCGCCGGTGGTGATGTCATCCGACCAGGCATAGAACAAACGCCTGAAGTCGTAGTCCCAGCCTCGGCCTGTGATCTTCTTCTTGTACTCTCGCCACTCTTTGTACGGCTCCATAATGTCGCTGACGCCGCAGAAGTGCACGGCCCGATCCTTGAGCATCACGTTCGGATAGCACACGCGAATCGGCTGCGGCTTGTCGTACTCGGCTCCCCACGGCCACGGCAATCTGCCAGCCGTCCACGTTCCAGCGACGTCTCGGAACGCCCATTCGGCGTGCGTGTAGCCGATGTTTTGAAACAGGATCAACTCGCCCTTCGGGCCGTCCGCGGCAAAACTCCGATAGGAGTGCTCTGAAAACGGTGGCGAACCATCCCAGCCGGGAAGAATTGTGTCAAACGGGCCCTTTGGATTCGCCGGATCGAACTGCAGGATCTCGGGCCGCGCCGGACCGCTTCGGGCGTTGGGGCTCGTTAGCGTAGGATTCGCAGATAGAATCAGGCGGCCGTCAGGGAAACCGACCAGTGGGCTCGGTTCCCGGGTACGCCCCTTCTCGTCCACCTGCTGAAGCTCCCAGCCGTCCGGCATTCGCTTCAGCAGCGTCCAGCGGCAGTTGTTCAGAGGCTGATGCTCGGCGAGCGTCTCGATGCCACTGGCAAACACGTCGTCTTTGATCCGCACCAGGCATGTCGAACCGCCGCACCACATTGGGCCGGACCCGTTGTTTGCCGGTTCGTACGTGTAGACGTCTTCTTCGATTTCTACAACCGGCTGAAGTGTACCCTCGGCGGCAGCAATCGGGCTTGTTGCTAACAAAACGATTACGGCTAGATACGGTGCCGCGGGTCTATACTTTCTTCGTTTAACGGCAAGCCGAAGGCGACTGTGTACCGGATTCGCCGACGCCTTCGGCTTGCCGTTAAACAAGATATACGGGCGTTTCAACCCGGCGGCGACATGGAACGGTATTCCACTTTGAATCTTCATCGACGTCTCCTCTCATCCTGACGGTACCCGCCTCTAGGGATCGTAGACTTTCTTGCCGTTCCGGATTGCCTCGCGGTTGTGCAATTCCGCTTCTCGGCGCATGGCGTATTTCTCCTCGCGTCGCTGGTCGACGTCACAGGGCTGAAAGCCGGGCATGTCGGCTCGGGGGCGCCTTTCGAGCATCGCCCGGCCATCTGCGATGATCGACAGTGCTTCTTTGTAGCGAGGATCCTGCTTTTCGGCAAACTGCGCCAAACAGGGGCTCAACTCCGGGCGGTCAAAACTGACTTGCGGGCCGCGATTGCCGTTGAAGCTCATTTGGCCGTTGAAGTTCACTCCGGTTAACTCTGTCAGCCGAGCAAGCAGGCTGTTGTCCAACGGACAGCGGCCGGTACGGCTGTCCGGGTAGGCGCAACTGTAGGTGGGATAATACACGGCATTCAGGTCCAGCCAAGTGATGATCCGGTCGAGTTCCTCCTTGCTCAATGCCACCGTTTCGTGTCCGGCAAAACCTGGATCGCCGAGCACTTGCGCCAACTTGCTGGCGTGGGAACCCCAAGAGTACGCCTTTTGCACCTCGGCCGGCCCACCGCCGACGCAGCGGACGTAGCCCTTGCGCCACAACTCATGGTATGCCGTGTTGAAAGCCAGCGACCGATCGGGAGCGAGATTGAGTTCTTTGCCAGCTTCTTTGCCGTAGTCGTGGCATTCCACACAGTGTTTGTCGAAAACCGGTTGCACTTCGGCCGTGAAGCCGAACAGCCGGGGCGGACCGTACCAATGGTCGAGCTTGCTGGGCGGTCGCCCCAACGCCAGCGGCGTGTCGCCGTTGGGCCATCGTGCTGCACTGCGCCGTTCTTCGTGACAACCCACGCAGCCGGTGCGCTCGCCCGATTGAACCAGTGTGCCGCTGCGCATGGACTGGATCATCATTCGGTTTTCATCCAAAAGCTGGAAGTAGACGAACGTGTCGGACGGCACCGCGAAGTGGGCCGAACCGTCTTCTTCCACAGGCACGGAGCCGAGAATCCGCTTGTTCTCCAGACTGTGCCAGTTCATTCCCGGCGCTGTATAGCCCTGTCCGTTCCAACGGCCCGGCGACCAGTGACGTTTCTCAGGCGACTCGACAACGCGAAGGTACTTCACCGAGCCGCGTTCCACGCCCTGCATATGCGTACCCTGGTACACGTCGGCTACGTAGAAGGTGCCCTCGCCTTCGTTGTAATCGCGCCGTGGCGAAATCACGCGTGGGCGAGGCCGCGACCGCACAGGCATCGGGTCGTAACAACCAGGTTCCTCTGTGTGCAACAGAATCTCGTTACCGAACACATCGATCAAGTAGATGCCCGTCTGTTCGCCCTTGCCGATCATGCGCGAACAGAGGAAATACTTGTCGGACAGTGGCCAAGGGTCCTCGTACTTGATGCGGACGGTCCTGGCATGGTGGTCACAGTCGAAGCCGCCTCCGATGCGGATGGAATCGCTGGCACTGGCAGGCCAGGTGCGGAGCACCGGCCGTCGGCCATCGACTCCCAGGCGACGGTCGATGATTCCCAACGCACCCCACAGCCGATCGTGGTGAGGACCCAGAATACAGACGAACCGTTGTGTCCCGGGAATAAGGTGCGCATTGAACACGGCTCCGGGCACGGTGGTGTTGTTTCCCCAATAGACCGCTTGGTTCGTGCCATCGGGATTGACGGTCCAAAGCCCGTGGGCGTCGCCGAAATTGCGGTCGACGTATTCCCAGCGGGCGTAGAGAATTCGCCCGTCGGGCAGCAGTGACGCGTGGTTGTCGAACAGCGTGTTTTTGGTGATCTGATGGATGTTGGCTCCATCGGCTTCCATGCGAAACAGGTTCGCCCCGCTGTCCCGACTGCACATGTTGTATTTCGGTTCACGCGTGGACGAAAAGACGATGCTGTCGTCGGGCAGGTAGATCGGATCGAAGTCGCATACGCCTTCGGCCGAGGTGAGTTGCCGCAGGCCGCTGCCGTCAATTCTCATCTCGTAGATGTGGTAGTCTTCCTCCCTCTTGCGACGCATGGCGAAGACGAGCTTTTCGGCGTCGAAATACAAATCCGGGTCGCGGGCTACGCCATCGGGCACGTCGATCAGCGTCTTCACTTCGCCGCTGGCAAAGTCGATCGTCTTGATGGCCCCGCCGCCTTGGAACAATTCGGCGTGGAAGCAGCCGCGATCGGGATTGAATTCCCCGGTGTGAAACAGCGTGTCGATAGCATGATAGTGGCTGCGGTACTGGTGGCGTGCAACGAACAGAATCGGTTGGCCGCTGACTAGAGGATTGCGGATCAGGGCCTCGCGTTGGAGGCTTTCGAACTGCTGCAAGACATCCGCCGTTTGATCGGCGTTCGCCTGCGATTCTCGCTTCTGGATATCATCCAGTCGCTTGAGGAGTTCCTTCCCACGCTGATAACGACTGGGAAACGTGGCCGTCAAGTCCTCGATGGCCAGACGTAGCGCGGGGAAGTTCGGTTTGCGAGGCTGCAGGCTGGCCGTATCGGCGAACGGCTCGGCCGAGCCAGTCGGCGGAATCGGGGGCACGACCAAGCCTTCGGGATAGATCCATAGCACGCTCCAGAATTCTTGTCCAAGATTATCGTGAGTGAACGTGAGTTTCCGCACGGGAAAATCGAAACGGAACTGCTTGTCGTAGATCGTGCGATCACCTTGTTTCAGTATCTGCTCGATCAGTGGATGTTCCTTGCCGTCCACATCCGTCGCGGTTACGGTGAACTTCAGCCCGTTTTTCGTGAGTCTGGCCGTCCAGTCGGTCAGTGCGTATTTCAGCCCAAACGATTGGCCCTTTGGTAGATTCACGTTCCATTGGGCATTGAGGATATTCCCGTCGGGGAACGACAGCATCAGCAGCCCACCGCGCCGCTTGCCGCTCACCCACGCTTCGCCCAGAGAGATGAAGTTCCGGCTATCTCCCACCCACTCGAATCCGCCCGCCATTTGGTGGTCTTCGTTGTTGTTGCCGCAACGAGCGCGCCACACAAACTCGTGGTTGTGCTTGTCCCAAACGCGGACCGTCTGCGGCGAGAAGGATAGCGATCGTCTCGGTTTCGTCGTTTGTTGCGCTTCCTCGGCGCACAAGTAGGACGACAACAAGCCGATCAAAGCTGCACAGCAAGACAGCAGAATGCGTTTCTGTTTCATTGAGTAAGCCGTCCAGGAGAATTGCCTTCGTTTGGCCGCGACCCAGCGGGAGCGCGGGAGTTGACGCCGCCCGACGCGCTCCCCGCTGGGTCGCGGTTAAACGA
>CAZURK010000142.1:2109-37264 GCA_964623055.1 uncultured Pirellulaceae bacterium | reverse complement strand
CGATTTAGAATCAGGAGAAACCCTTCTTCTTCCAAGTTGTCGTATCCACACTAAGGTGCCGTAGGGTTGTCGGCAGGATGGTTTCCCGCCGGCTGCACAGACCGTGAAAAACAAGAATGCCAGGGGGGCACTGTAATGCACCACGCGGGTCGCGTGCCGGCAGGGACGGCGTATTCTGATTTGTTGCGAAAGCCACGATCAACTCGGAGCCTCAGGCTTCTGCGTTTGGCGTGGACCTTGACAATCTGTGTGATGGTCGTTGGTGCTAGTGGATGCACTGCGTTGCAGGGCGTGCGAGACATCGTCCAGTACAACGACATGTGCGACGACTTCGTCATCGGGTGGCGGAACTACGTGTGGGCGAACCAAGCGTGGCACTCCGCCAAACCCAGTTACGCAGGTCAAACATACTTGAAGGACTTCGGCGAGGGTTTTCGCTCGGGCTACCGCGAAGTGGCCGCCGGCGGGAATGGCTGCCCCCCTCCTTTGCCGCCGCGCAAGTACTGGAGCTGGAAGTACCAGAGCCCCGAAGGCCAAGCCAAAGTGGCCGCGTGGTTTGCTGGATATCCTCATGGAGCTGCCACCGCCGAGCAAGAGTGCGCTGGCAACTGGCGGCAGATCCAGGTATCCCACGTGATCGAGCAGCAGTATTCACCTGAGTTTGAACAGGCGAAGCTACCTCGGGCGGACGGGACGCCTTACCCGCAACCCAGGGAAGGCGCGATGCCAGATCCAAGGATCTGGCCAGCGGAGAATCCGCCGGAGTCATCGCGGATCATCCCGCGCGCATCACCTCACCCCGCTCCTCATCGAGAGCCCGGCCCGGCGTTCGAGGAACGGACCACTCAGGATTTCTTCCCACGGTCGCCGGTCACACCAGACGCAGTTCAGGCGCTTCCGGCGAGCCATTGGATCACAGATCATGCGGGCGAGCAGCAGTTTGGCGGGCGTCGCCTACCCGCCCCGTCTGGATTCATCCCGAGACATGACGAAAGGACCGACCCCAGAGTCCTGATAGCCCAGTGAGAACCGAGGATCTGTGCAGCCGCTCTCATCGCGAAACGCGAGAGGAGCCGGGTGCTTGTCAGACGAACGCAGTGGACTGAAAACAAACACATAGACCCAGTGAGCGGAACCATGCGTGCCCACTTCAGCATCTCCAATCAACTTCGTAAGAGAGCCGTTTGTGGTTGCCGAAGCCTTCGGGCGGCCCCATACAGCCGACTGCTCGTAGCATTGTGCCTATTGCTCGTGCTTGGGAGCACAGGTTGCCAATCCGTGCTTTCACCGATTAGCGGCGTGCCCGCTCATCGGCTGCCTCCGCAATTCCTTGCGCAACCCAAGAACAACCTGATCCCCATCGACATTGCCCGCCTTCGCCAGGAGCCACCGCGCGAGTACCTGCTGGATGCGGGTGACATCCTGGGCATCTATATCGAAGGCGTATTGGGCGAGGTCGATTCTGTGCCTCCCTTCCATATGCCGGAAGGGGATAGTGACAGGGGGCCATCACTCGGATATCCCGTCCCCGTGCGCGAAGATGGCACAATGGGTCTGCCGATTGTGGAGCCGATCCGTGTTCGAGGATTGACGTTGTCTCAGGTCGAAAACGTCATTCGAGACGCTTACACCGTCAAACATAAGATTCTGGGCCGGGACAATGACCGCATCTTCGTCACGTTGATCAAGGAACGCGAATACGCTGTCGTGGTCATGCGACGAGATGGTGAGGACCAGAGCCTGAGCAACCAAACGGTGAAGTTGCCGGCTTATAAGAACGACGTATTGCACGCCTTGGCCGAGACGGGTGGTTTGCCCGGCCTGTCGGCGAAGAACGAAGTCAAAATCCTCAAGGGACGCCTGTCGGACGCACGCAAACGTGACGCGTACATCCGGAGATTCTATTCGTCTCCACCTTCGGATCCGTGCCTATGTTACCCCCCGCTGCCGGATGATCCCGCGATCATCAGCATCCCCTTGGCGTTGCCGCCGGGCGAGGTGCCGACATTCAACCCGCAGGACATCATCTTGGAGAGTGGCGACATCGTCTTGATCGAAGGTCGAGAAAGGGAAGTCTTCTACACCGGTGGCATGCTCGGCGCCGGCGAGCATCCATTGCCGCGTGATTACGACCTGGACGTCATCAGCGCGATGTCGATGGTCGGCGGCAGCGCGCTGCAACTCCAGGGCGGCGGCGGTCGTTCTGGTGGCGGCGGCTTTGGCGGTGGTGGCGGCGGCTTTGGCGGTGGTGGCGGCGCAGGCATGGTGGGCGGTGTGCCGCCGGGACAACTATTCATTATCCGCAAGACGCCCTGTGGCGATCAAATTACCATCGCTGTCGACATGGTGCGGGCCCTCCGCGATCCCAGGTCTCGTCCGCTGATCCAGGCTGGCGACATGCTATGGCTGCAGTACAAACCGTCTGAGGAAATACTCAACTTCGGACTCGGTACGTTCTTCACCTACGGCATTGCTGACTTGGTACGCGGCGGCCGGTAGTCTCGATCGCACGACCGACGAGAAACAGAACGCCGGGGATTGCGAGTAGTGGGATCAGGCCTCCGGGTGGACTGCCATTCGCCACCATCTCGGTCGCAAAGAAGACTGTGAACCCGCAAGTCGCCAGGATTCCGCCGAGTTTCTCCCAACGCCACGCGGCCAGGAAGCCGGCAAGCATCATGAACATGCCTGCAAACTCGATCTGAACCGGTACGGGCTGTCGCAGCAGGTTCGGCAACCCGCCATATCCCAACGCAAATACTGCCACGAGGGCAGAAATCGCCAACCCTGTGATACGCGCCGTCCAACGAAGGCCGAGTGGTAACCAGTGATTCTTAGTCATGTGAGTGTCTCCTAGCTTTTCCGTCATTCGAGTTCCCATCGTTCTCGTCTACCCACTACGCGAAGGACTCGCCGCTGAGGGCTAATATGGCCTTCACGCCATCGGAGATGTTGCAGGGCCGCGACGCTGCTGACACGGGCCGCATCACGCGAGCCCGGATTGCTCACTCCCCCCAGCGCAGGTCGTGAGGCTGCGTTTCGGCTTTGGATTCTCGGGGCAGAATTAACCTCTGAAACAGTATCGCACTAATTACGAAAAGTTTCGTTGCCATTCACGAAACTTTTCGTATACTACGTTCGTCTTCACTGAAAGAGGCGAGAAACATAGCACAGGAAACACGATCATGGCCAACAGAAAACTCTCGAAGACCCCTCGCCCAACGGAGGCGGAATTGGAGATTCTTCGCGTCCTCTGGCAGGGAGGCTCATGCACCGTGCGCGAGATCCAAGAGGTTCTCAATTCGCAGAAACCCACCGGCTACACCACCGTGTTGAAGCTGATGCAGATCATGACGGAAAAGGGCCTGCTGCTCCGCGACGAGAGCCAACGGACGCACGTTTACCGTCCGCGCGCGCCGGCCGAGAAGACGCAGCAGCAACTGGTAGCAGACCTCCTCGATCGCGCATTCGAAGGCTCGGCCGACCAACTGGTGATGCACGCTCTTAGTGCGAAACCGGTCTCGGCGGAGGAACTGACGAAAATTCGTGCACTTCTGGATAGACTCGAAGGGGAACGGCAATGAGCTACTTCTCTTGGCTTCTCGACAGTCCGCTTATCTATCGCCTTGGCTCGGGGCTCGTTCACTTTCTGTGGCAAGGCGCGATCGTCGCGGCCGTCCTGAGCATAGCGTTGTGGCTGCTGCGCGGGCGATCCGCTGGCACAAGATACGTCGCGTCGTGGATGGCGCTCGTGGCAATGGCGACGTGTGTGCTGGTAACGCTTTGGGTGACTGACGTTCCGCCTTCCGTGCCAGATAGCGCAGCCGATGTGGAAGCAATGGCCTTGAGTGAGCCATTGTGGCAAGATCCGGAAGGACCCGTTGTCGGGAGAAACCAAGACGTCCTCACTGTTGATGCCGACGAACGAGACGTTGGCGTATGGAACGCTGGGGAGCGACATGGAGCCGAGACCGTAGTCGAGACGCCAGCGCAAGGGCCGACCGGCCGGCTAGATTCTTCCTCTGGAGATCTTCGGCAATGGTGGAGCTGGGCATTGCCGTGGATCGTCGGTGGATGGCTGGTCGGAGCCATCGGGCTGTCGCTCTGGCGACTGGGTGGATGGTTGCACTTGCGACGCCTCCGCCGAGTCGGTACGAGTGCTGCTACACACGAAACGGTCCAAGTGCTCGAGCGTTTGCTGGAGCGACTTCGTGTGAGCCAGCCGGTCCGGCTGTTGGAGTCCACGCTGGCTCGTAGCCCGGTCGTCATCGGCTGGCTGCGTCCCGTGGTCTTGCTGCCGGTGTCAATCGTTGCCGAATTGCCACCGCAGCAGTTGGAAATGATCCTGGCCCACGAACTGGCCCACATTCGCCGCTGGGATTTCCTCTGGAACCTGGTCCAAACGGTGATCGAAACGCTCTTGTTCTACCATCCGGCTGTCTGGTGGGTATCGCGACGAATCCGCGTCGAACGCGAAGCCTGCTGCGACGACATGGCCGCCAGGATCATGGGAGACAGGTTGCTATACGCGCAGTCACTGGCCAGCTTGGAGGAGATGCGACATCAACGGAGACGGCAGCCCGACTCCTCGCTCCGGGTGGCAGCCGATAACGGCGTGCTGCTTGGCCGGATACGACGCGTGCTCGGCTTGCCAAACGAGGACCGCCGCGCAGGGCATGGCTGGTTGGGAGGTATTCTTGCCGTGTCGTTGGTCGTGGCGACCTTGGCTGGGTACATGGCCACAGCCGACGAACCAGCCGAACGGGCGGAAGCAACAATCAGTGACGAAGCAGGAAAACGTGCAGCATCGAACGAGCAGTCCCCAACCTCGCCGCCGCCTACCATTTCCTCTGGCGAGGCCAAGGACAGCATTCGGATGGAAACGTCGCCACCCGAGCCAGCGCTGGGGACGAACAACGACCAGCCATCGGCAGATGCCGAGCCGGCCGAGGAGTTTGCGGGCATCGTGACGGACGGGCGGGGCAGGCCGCTGGAGGGAGTAACTGTGAAGATGTGCGGTGTGGAGAAGTTCCACGACGGTCGGTGGCACCGCAACTACAGACCCGACTGTCTGGTACCCCGGCCCACGAAGTCAGACGAAACCGGTCGCTTCGCTGTGGAGTTTACCGAGGCAACCTTCGACATGCCCTTCGACGAGAAGAAGACTCGCGTCAATCTCTGGTTTGACAAAGAGGGATATGCGCCAACCTACCTTGCGGGCGTCTCCCCCAAGCCTGAGGATACAAAGGTCGTTCTCCGACGAGGTATTCAGGTCTCCGGCACCGTGAAGCGTCAAACCAACGCACAATTGACGCCGATCGAGGAAGCTGTCGTTTATCTCCAGTGCTCGTCGGGCGACCTTGCCCACCAGAAGCGCGTCTTTGACGATCCGTATTTTTTCCTTCGGGAGATGAAGGATGCGAAGGGAGGATGCGATCTGCCTTATCGGCAACGTGTCTTGACGGATGCAGACGGAGGATACACCGTTACGCTATCCCCGCCACCGAAGGACAAGCGATGGTTCCTGGTCTGCTCGGACGAGGCGTGGAATAAGGACAGCGCGTGGCGAGGCCCCAAACTGGTGAAGGGCGTGTTCCTCGACCTGAAAGCAGGCCGGCCAACAAAGGGCCCGGATTTCGTCGTGGACATGGAGGCCGGCGACACAGCCAACGGAAAGGACACAAAACCATCTCTACAGGCCGATCTGGACGCATGCCTCAGCCGGCTCTGTGCATCAGTCGAGCAGGCATTTGAAGACGTTGGGCTCTCCGAGGAAGATGTAAAGGCCGCCCTGGCCGTCCAAGCGCCGCCACAGAAGCTGTGGAAGCCGTTCGGCGAGGCATGGCCCGCTATCCGCGAGGCGCGGGCCAAGGCCGCGCGGGAAATGGCCGATCTCGGCCCGGACGTCGTACCGTTGCTGCTGAAAGCCAAAGATGAGAGCTGGGGCGGCGTGAATCGCGGTGACTTGTTCGCCGATGCGATCGAGAGGATCGGAAAGCCCGCAGTCCCACATACCATCGAGGCGCTGTCGGACCGAGATCACGGGGTGCGAGCACGCGCGATCACGGCGTTGGGAAAGATTGGCGATACTCGCGCAGTGGATCCGCTTATCCGTCTTGTGGATGATCCGGACCGCGGAATCATCCGGTCAGTAGTTTGGGCTCTCGGGCTCCTGAGAGACCACAGAGCCGCCGGTCCCCTGTTACGCTTGTGGGATAAAGGTGAATTCCGAAGAGAGATCGCCATGGCCTTGGGGGCGATCGGGGACAAGCGAGCGGTTCAGCCTATCATGAATGCGCTCGATCAATGCGTTGACGACGCGCACGACACCGGCAACTGGCATCAGCAAGATATGACGATGCTCAGGTACATCGGCGCCCTCAAGGAACTTGGCGACCCAACGGCAATTCCCCTACTCAAGAGACTACTCGAAGCTGGGCCGCATCCACAAAGGACAAAGGTCGGCGCCAAGTACATGCTCGCCGAGGAAGCCGCCGACGCGCTCCGGTCGTTCGGATTCCACGTCGAGGGCGATATCGACGAAGGTGGTTATCGCATCCTTACGGAGAAGAAGCCATCGCGGCAAATGGATGTCGAGCAGTTCTTGGGACACATGTCCAAAGTGGCGAAGGGCTGGTCGCAGCAGCGACTCCTTGACCATGCGGGGCAGCCGTTTGCGAAGTCTGAAGACGGTTGGCTGTACAAGTCCTACGTGTCGCCCGTCGCCGGAGGCGAATACCTTTCTTTCCGTTTCAAGATGGTGAATGGTGCGGTGACCGAGATACACAGAACTCAAGGGAGTGTTTCCACGGCACCCGTGCAGAACTGAGAAGGAGCCAGCCCAACGGTGCCGTGCACCGTCTTGCTAAGAGCGGAGCCCTGGCCGGTGGCGGGTTCGCCATTCTACGATGAAACCAAGCATGCTGCCTCGTCGTCTTCTTAGTTGGGGGTAGCAGAGTGCGACCATTTGTGAAAGAGTCTAGCTGGAAGGAGGAGGAGATGAGGAGACTTGCGCTGCTCGCCGTCTGTGCGGCCCTGTTGGCCTTGTTCGGAAGTAATGCAGTGAGTAGCGAGGCGGCCGACGCAGCCGCTGAAGAGGCGTTTCCCGACCTATCGAAGCGAGTCCCCTATCTCACTCAACGGCTCCAGAGCACTCGGTGGCAGGTCCGCTACTACTTGTTACTCGATCTCAAAGGAAGGGATTCGCAGACGAAGCGTGCCCAGGAAACGCTTGTGCGTGACGAGCACGAAGGAGTGGCCAACCAGGCCACGGTGCGTTACGTCAACAACTTCGTGAATATCAAGAAAACCCTCTTCAGACCCGGCCTGTATGCTCCGGGCAGATTCCCCATCGCAGATCTTCCCGAGGATGACCCCGACCGGGCTCTGGTTGACTATTGCCTTGCTCGAAGCGAGATCCCGCGGCGACCCAGGGACGACATGCGGCCGGTCCTTCCTGTGCTGGATCCAGCCCAGTCGGACAACCCTCGGATGCACGAGACCCTGACGATCGTTGGCATTCTGGGGAGGCCGGAGGATGCCAGGGCATTGTATCCGTTCCTTCAGAGCACCAACGACTACGTTGCTTTCGGTGCGGCCAAGGCCGTCATCAGGCTCGGTGACAAATCGAAGGGAGTGGAAGCGCTATGCCGGCTAGCAGGCAAGGATCCTTCAGAGCACCTCTACTACGTGACCGAAGCCTTGCACGCCCTGAGGGAGATGGACCATCCAGACCTCAAGTCGATGGCCCTCAGGATACTATCGTCCGTCGATCGTACCGAAGGGATCCAGCCAAACTGGCTCGGCGAGTTCCTTCTGCTGGCCGCTGATGTCGTGGGCAATGACGTGTGGAAAGCGGCCGACAGTGTGAGATCGACCACGGAGGCAGATAAGCCCGAAATCTTGAAACACTATCATGGGGATGTGGAAATCCCTGAGGAACTGCTGGAAACCTACGAGAAGCTCATCGCGGCATTCGCGAAAGGTGAAGCAGGAGCGATCAATGCTCTTAGCCTCCCAAGCAGTCTCACCTTCACATATGATCCACGTCCCAAGGAATCCAAGGCACATGGTGGTGATTCCGTCTACTATGGTCAGGACACCAATATTCCTTTTCTGAAAAGCAAATTCGATAGGTACATCCGAGTTGCAGACGAGCGGGGAGAGGGTTGCTGCCTTCTTCGCACGGTCACCACCGCCATGTGGTTTGTCGAGACAAAGCAGTCTGGATGGAGGTTGTATCGCTACCTCGACAAACCGATAGAGTAGAGAGAGGTTCTGATCGCCTGCACCAATCGTTACGTTTTCCCAGTTGATCTCGCGAGGATTCCTTCCTATGACACGCCAATTCACAACTTGCGTCGGAACGCTGCTTGTCCTGCTTGCTGGTCTGACTTCCGTGGCCGAGGCTTCTCGGGGGCATCGGCCTATGGGGCACTATGTTCGCCAGGCAGTACTGATCCTCGTCGCCGATACCACAAGGGGCGGGGAGCGCGGGTTCGATACGGTCCTTTCCGTTCGGGAAGTGATTCGTGGGGATGCGAAGTGGGACAGCCAGACCATTGTGCTTCCACAAGGTCCCAGGTCGACCGCCGACGCCCGCGTGCCGACACCGTCGCAAGGCGTTGCGGTGCTGCTTCCGAAGGGATGGCAGGAATCAGAGCGATGGCCGGTTCTGGAGGCTTATCGGAAGCCACACGAAATCGAAGCATTACGAATCCTCGTTAAGGTCCTGCCGAGGCCCGACGAGCGGCAGCGTCTGCTGGCACTTCGGAAGCTCTTTGCGACGGGAAATCCTGTCTTGCAGGAGCAACTGATCGAGGACTTTCGCAACATGCAAGATCCGAAGAACTTAGACTTGATCACCGCGTGGTGTCCGTCGACAGAGCCCGCCACGCAACGCAAGTTGGTGGACCTGCTGACGCAAATGGGCGACCTGCGGGGTGTGCCGACATTGACCGAAGCGATGCGTTCGTCCGATCAGCAGCTCAGTCAAACCGCCGCGCACAACCTGTATTGGTACTTCCCCGGAGCCCCGGGAGTAACCGAAGCATTCGAGCGCGTTTTGGAGCGAGAGCACATCGCCCAAACGGCCGCCCAGTACCTGGTGGTACGGCGCCCCACCCCCGCGCTCGAGGCGTTGATCGGACGGGAAGATACACGATGGCAGCGAGCCGAACGCCTTCACGGCTCAGGCGAACAAGAGGCGGCCCGGGCTCAATACATGGAGATCATCCTGGACGAGGGTGAAAGTGCCTACACTCGAAGAGCGTCGGCCCAACGACTTGTCGCTCAGGCCAGCGCAGAGGAAAAGGCCCGGATTCGCCAGGCGTTGCTGCCGCAGTTGGCGGCCGATGCAACAGGCGACAACTACATCTACACGCTGCGGGCCGTGGAGATTCTCCGAGCCCTGGACCATGAGGATTGTCTGGACGCACTGACGCAGGTTCTTCCGCGCAGTTCATTCGTGTATCAAAAGGCGACGCAAGAGAGCACCATGGCCATCCGCGAGCTCGGCCCCCAAGCTCGACGAAAGGCCGTGAACCGATTGCTGGCTACGATTGAATCGGCTGCGCAAGCGCCGTCCGGCCGAAGCGGCACACGCAGCTTGCTGGAACTCATTTGGCTCGGAAAGGAAGCCGACTTCCAGCAGGCGGAACGATGCATGCCCGCCTCGTATCGAGCCACCTGGAAAACACTACAACCGTTGTTGCCCGTTGCGGAACAAGATGACGAAGCCACGTTCTTGACAACGTTGCTCGAAAGGCACCTTCAGACGCGGATCGCGCTGCCACGGGACGCCTGGGCCTGGGTCCTATTCCGACTAGGCGACCTGCGCCACCAAGCGTCAATCGACGCGCTGACACAATGCGTGACCCAAGAAGTTGACTGGACGCTGACCCGCGCTGCGGCCGAGGCACTGACGAAAATCGGCGGTCAGGCGGTCGAACGGAAGATGCTGTCGCTGCTGACTCACGAGGATCACAACCGCGTCCGCCGGCACGCGATTGAAGTGTTGTTCGAGCTTCAAGGCGAACGCTCAGCCGACCTCGCCCGTCGCATGCTTCTCGAAGAAGATTTCGGTTTGAAAGGACCGGCCATGTCGAACCTCGGCCGATACGGCACGCCGAAGGATCTGCAACTGTTGCTTCCCTTCTGCAACTACTGGGAAGCGGATCGGACGACACAGTATTGGGCCATGTCGGCCGTCGCCAGTCTCCGCGAGCGGCACAACTACGATATCAACGGTCCAATTCAAGCGAAGTGAGCGACGGCAATTCTGACCGAGTAGTAGTCGTGATATTTTCGCCGACCGTTGTCCTGTCAGCCCCTATGATGTTTCAGGGAGTATTAGCGAGATTTTTCTTGACAGGACTAATTATTTCGTCATAATCCAGGAAACCACGGGACTAATTCCTTCGTCTTAACCTGAGACAAGGCAGATTCACTCCGATTTCGAGGTGATAGGGGAGCCAAGTTATGCCGCGACGGCCGTCTGCGCAACCGACGGAAGTGGAACTGGAGATCCTCCAGGTGCTTTGGGAACACGGCCCTTGTCCGCTAGGGAAGATCCATGAGGCGGTTGCTGCACGCTGCGACCGCGCCTATTCGACCACTCGGAAGATGATCCAGGTGATGCGCGACAAGGGATTGGTCCAGTGCGACGAGTCGCCCCGGCCCCAACTCTACGCGGCAGCCGAATCGAAGGAACAGACCCAACTCAATCTGCTGGAAGACCTCGCCGAACGTGCATTCGGTGGCAGTACGCAAAAACTGGTGATGAGTCTGTTGTCGGCCGATCGCGTAACGCCAGAAGAGTTGCAGGAAATGCAGCGACTTGTCAGGAAGGCGAAAGGGAGGAAGAAATGAACATTCTTTCCGATATGCTCGCGTCCGCGGTCGTTCAGCGTCTGGGATGGACGTTGCTCCATTCGGTCTGGCAGTTCACCTTGGTCGCAATTCTCCTCTCGGCGCTGCTGGTAGCTTTGCGACGCAGTTCGGCCAATACGCGGTATTTGACCGCATGTATTGGTTTGGTCGCTATGCTGACTACCAGTATGGCGACGTACTGGTGGCTTGTCGCGTGTCCGGCAACGGACCTTGCCGTAACAACGGCCACCGACGGGGCCCCGCCGGCGGAACGCGTCGATGTGCGGGATGAAGTTATCCCGGACGATTTCACGGAAGCGCCGTCATTCTTTCCGCCCGAACTGCCAGACAACGCTCCATCTACTGCCTTTGCGGCCGAACCGGCCCTTGTCGGGAATGATGGAACGTCAGACGACGCGGCCAGCGCGACTCCCGCCACACTGTCCCGCCGAATCATCGAGGGTTTGGGGCCATGGTTGCCCTGGGTTTCGCTGGCATGGCTCGGCGGCGTGATCTTCCTGTCAATACGGCACTTGGGCGGCTGGGTCGGCGTCCAGCGATTGCGTTGGGCGGGCACTTCCGAGGTCGGCCTGGATTTGAGCGATCACGCCCGCCAACTTATGGATCGCACGAAGATCAGCCGGCCGGTGCGAATCCTGCAATCGACTTTGGCCGAATTGCCGATCGTCGTGGGCTGGTTGCGTCCGGTTGTCCTCTTGCCGGCCGGCTTGCTGACGGGGCTGTCACCCAAACAGTTGGAGGCCATCCTCGCGCACGAGTTGGCGCACGTGCGGCGATATGATTACTTGTGCAACCTGCTGCAAACGGCGGCCGAGACGCTGCTGTTCTATCATCCGGCGGTGTGGTGGCTGTCACGCCGAATTCGCATCGAACGGGAGCATTGCTGTGACGATGTGGCCGTTGCCGTCTGCGGCAGCAAGGTCGACTATGCCGAGGCACTAGCCGCCGTCGAACAGCGGCGCGCGGCGGCGCTGGCCATGGCGGTTGGGATCCGTGGTCGCATGGGCAGCGCACTGGGGCGAGTGCGCCGCGTATTGGGCATTTCCACCGAGGACAAACTACGCTGGACGCAAACAATTGGGGGAAGCGTGGCTGTGCTGCTGCTGATCGTCGCACTGGTCAGCTATATGGCCGCCGCGAGTGAAGCGCAGCGGGGCCAAGATCATCAAGCGGCAGAGTCCTCCGTCCCGACCTCGGAAGACGTGGACGAACCGCTCCCGGACGATGACAACAAGAACGGCGTCGCCCAGCTTGTCGAACAGTTGGGCGACGAGACGTATCAGAGGCGTTACACGGCACAACGGGAGTTGATCGACATGGGCGAGGCGGCGGTGGCCGCCTTGAAGGAGGCGCTTTCGCACAAAGATCGCGAGATCGCCGTTCGCGCCGAGCATTGCTTGGCGGAGATCGATCGGCGGATTGAGACACAAAGGAAGGTACACCGTCAGGCCGCGTCCCAAGCCGCCCAACGGTCCGATCCGGCTGTGGCCACACGACACTATCGGGCGTTGTTGAAGTTGCCCGAGCCGGCGTTGTGCGACTGCCAAGCGGCCTCGGAGTTCTTTGAGGCCCGCCGCGACTTCGAGTCGATTGCCCTCGCGATGGAGGCCACGGCGAAGGAGATGAAGCGGGTGATCCACACGCCGGTCGAGCAGTTCATCCGCCCGGCGCCCGAGAATCCGGGCCGTAGGGAAGGTGGCCCCACCGTTCTCGTTCAGACCGGACTCGACGGCGTCTGGGTCAACGGCAAAGGCACCGCGGAAAGCTGGGTCGACTGGCTAAAACGCAAACAGGACAGGATGAAACCGGACCGCCTGGACCTATTGGTGGAACTCGGACGACTGTATCGGGACCGCCTCGGCCAGCCCAAAAAGGCGGTTGCCGCGTTGGCCAACGCGATGTGCGATGTCGAGTTCTTCACCGAGCCGATCGACAAGGTGATTGCCAGAGAATGGCCCATACGGTCCAAAGAACACAAGGAGGTACATGGGCCAGTAGGCGGATCGTACTTGAATACGCTCCGCGAGCTGTCGGAAATGCAGCAACAGGCCGGCGACCTGGACGGCGCGATCGAGACGAAGACACGCCAACTGTTGGCACATTTCATTCTGTGCTGGGGCCATCGCCAGAAGGTGTCCAACCGGCCCGCTTTCGAGTTGGGGACGCTTTTGCGGAAGCTGCCGGCCGACGCTCCGTTGCCTCCCCTGTTCTGGATCAATGTACTGGGGCCTGAGAACTGCGTGGTCACGCTCGACCTCGACGAGCGCAGCCCGCTCGAAATGCACGATCTTAACGTCTTGGCGAGGCCAGGGTATGTGTTCGACTCGCTCGAAGTCACCGCCGACATGGAAGGAATCGGCGGCCGCGGCGAAGTGAGCTGCTACACGGTGTTCGAGAAGCACACCACGCTGGGCCGCCTGAAATGGCACGAGGACAAGCGAAGGGGGCGCGAGGAGATCAGCCAGAAGTTCAAGATTCCACCCGAGGCAAACCTGATCCGTTTCGAGACGCAACCTTGGGAATTGGAGGGGCTTCTGGTCCATCGGGTCACAGTGAAGGCAACGTTTCGACCTGGAGCCGGTGAGCCGACGGAGAAAGAGGCAACCGCGGATCCCGGGACTAAGCACTCCGAGATTCTCCTTGAGGGCCGCTGGCCGGATGGCAAGACCGTTGACGGAGCAGGGAGGCCTTTTGGGATCAGTGGCTCTGTCTACGTTTTTGACCCTGCCGATCCCAAACTGAACAAGTTTGTCCGCACGCCTGCCAGTTGTCCGGGTCTGGAGGTTACGGGGCTAGAACTCATTAGCCGCAAAGGCTATCCGCGCGTGGATGTGGCTTTCAGGTTTCGAGGTGGAAAAACGGTCGGGGCGGGCCTTTTTGAGCTAACGCTTCTCGACAAAGACGACAAGGTCCTGGACCGGCAACGCGCGCTCGAGTTGAGGAATCGAGAGTTACCGGTCGAAGTCAGCCGCGTAGGGGAACTCGGCGGGACTGATCCGCCGAACCGCAGTGGAAAGGCCGAGTTGCGATTCCCGAAAGTCGCCTTGACTGACGTGAGCAGCTACCGCCTTAGGGTAGTTGAGCCCGAGATCCCGTTGCTCGTCGAGCTGTTGGACGAGCGGGACGTTTACGTTCGCGAATGCGCGGCACGCGCCCTTGGGCAATGGGGAGCAGCCGCCGAGGCGTCGCTGCCCAAACTTCAGGAGCTGTCGCAAGACGAGCAGGAGCGAGTACGGTCGGCCGCCAAGGAAGCCGTTCGGCGGATTCGGAAAGCAGCAGAGGATACGCATACTGCTTGGGGCCCAGCCATCGAGGGCGTGCAGGTCCGGCTGCGCGCGGATGGGAAGACGTGGAAGACCGGAACGATCCCCAGCTTCAAGGCCGATGTTCGCAATCAGGGAACCCGCGACTTGTACATTGCCCAGACACAGGCACTGTGCGAGTTGGAGGTCGACGGCAACTGGTATCAGTGGGCAGGACCTGGCGGCGAAGACGTGAAATACTCCCCGTTTTCCCCCGGCCGACAGTACGACGGCATCCCCGTGACGCTGGTCAGTTCCTGGCACAGCAAGAAAGCCAACCGGCCGCTTGAAGTGACCATCGGCAAGCATATTGTTCGCGCAGCGTTCATCCCCGACCCGATGGAGAATGACGGCAAGCCGGTTCGAGCGGTGAGCAATCCGGTCGAGATCGAGATTGAACCGGCCGGGAACGACGCCACGGCGTCTTCCACCGGTGCAGAAGAACCGGTCGCCAAGGGGATGGAGTTCCTCGCCAAGATACACGAGTTCCGGGAACTGAATCTGAAGATGACGCAGCCGAGGCTTCGCGAGATCATCCACAGCCATTCGGTGGCGGCGACCTGTGTCGATCTGGACGACTCCAGGGTCTATCACCTTTACACAACCGAGGGCGAGAATGTCCTGGTTACCTTTCGTGACGGCGAATGTGCCGGCATCCAACGCATGCGTCCCGACCCCGACACGGCGGCGAAGCTCTACGCGTCACACAACGAGAACCTGAAGAAGTGCACGGCCCTCTATTTCAAGACGTGCGAATTCCTCTGCCAGCAGCAAGGGGATCGGATGGAGGCGGCCCAACGGTTTGCCAAGGCCGCTCAGCTTGCGCCAGCCTCGGAAACTGGCGTTCGGGCACACGAGCTCGCCGATTTGCTGGAGAAGATGGTCAAGGAGACCCGCCCGAAGGGCGAGAAGTTGCCAGCGGGCGTGTTCGACCGCAGCGGCGACATCTCCTTGACGGGAGAGCTGGAGAACTTGTTCTTTGATGTGCGGGATCTTTCCTATATGCCGGCAATGGTGCCCGGTAAGTGTCGCGTGCTCGGCGAGGCGGTGATCAGCCTCGACAAGGGACAGGGGAATCCAGCCTTGCGGATTCGCGATCTGACCAAAGACCCCGCCAGGCGCGAGCTGATTATTCCGCGGCTGTTACGGATGCTCGACGACCGGCGCCCCACCCGATCCTGGGCGGGCGCTATGAACGGCGGCCACGTGCTGCGATATTGCGACGTGGCCCTGGAGATACTGGCCGACGTCGCTGGAATGAAAAAACCTAATAACGAAACGACCCATTTCGATCCGCGCACCACTCGCGACGCTTACCTCGGCACGGCCGACGCCAAAAGGCACAAAGAGATCATCGCACGGGTCAATGCATGGTGGACGCAGCAACAGGCCAAGGCCGTTGCCGCTGGGGAAACCAAGGTCGCTCGGCCCGTGGACGCCGATGCCCGCCAGCGGTTCTTGGCCATCGAACGCCTTGCCCGACTGCCCATGGCCGAACAGGCGAAGCAACTGCCGCGTCTCTACAAAGACTTGGCCCCGCGCTATATGAATCCGTTTGTCGAGGGATTACTCAGCTCGTACCGAGACAACATCCTCGATCCGAAGAAGTACGGCGCCCCGGGCGACGATCATACGACGAGGTGGGCGCAGCAGCTTGCCGACGTTGCCTCCGAGATGACGCCCGAGGAGGTCGCCGACAAGCTTGAGATTGGCTTGTGGCTGAACGTCGCGGCACGAGCCCGCGCGATTCAGGTCTTCAAGAAACATACGGACGCCATGACGCCACTGATCGAGGCGGACTTGAGTGCCAACCGGAAGCAACCTGTCGAGCGAGCCGCCGCAACGATCCTCGCCGTGGATTTGCGGACGTTCACGGATCGGCTTCTGGCAATGTATATCGAGGATGCCGATGTGCCGGAGGGGGTTTACCGCACGTTGTTGTTCCTGCGAGACCGGGCCATCATGCGCCCCTTGCTGGAAGAGGTGAAAGAGGATCCCAAGTTCCTGGTTCGCTGCGCCGGGTTGTTTCAGGGGCCGCTGTATCGCAAGCCGGCCGAGCCGCTGTTGCTGGGATTATTGAATTCGCCGGATGCCGAGATTCGTTACGGCGCCGTTCGCGCCGTGTACGAGTGCTCCGATCCAAAGTTGGCCCAACCGGCAGTGGAATTGGCTCGCGAGAAAGAGGCACGGCTACGAAGCGCCGCGGCCCAACTGGCTTCCAACCTGCCCGGGGCCTCATTTGCTGCCGTGCGCGACGACTTGCTGCCCCTGCTGAGCGACAAGGAGGAAGCCGTACAGTTCGACGCGCTGCGGTGCTTTGCCCAGCAGAAGGACCTCGCCGCCGGACCGGTTATTCTGAAGTTGCTCAAGCGGCACCAACTCGACGAACAATTCAAGGTCACGGTGATGCAAGCCATGAGCAAACTGGCCGGCAGTAACTTCAATTACTATATGCACGAGTGGGGCCCCGACAGGCCGGCCAACCAACGGGCGATAGAGAAGTTCGAAGCCTGGCTGCAGGAACCACGAAAGGCCGGTGGGGCGCACACATCCTCCGATCACGTCGCGTGGGGCGAAACCGTCAACGGACTGCAGGCGGGCCTGGCCACTGCGTTCGATCATGTGCGGCCCTTTCAACTCGGCCACAACGTGCCGCTGAAGTTCTTGTTGCGCAACACGAGCGACAAGCCGATCGCGGTGGCCCACGACCGCGTTCCCGTCTTCATCAACTGGGACAACTACCGTCGACCTCCCGGCCCGCAACTGTTCGGCGCCGACGGCAAGCAGGTATTTCCCGCCTCCGGCGTTGGCGGACGCGGATTGCCGGGCTCTCTCACGCGAACGATCGCTCCCGGTGAGGTTGTCACGATGACGACCTCCCGATTGCCACTACGTCCAGAGAACTGGAAGGGAACAACGGTCAATCTGCTGACCTACGGCGTCAAGCCGGGCAAGCACCGTGTCTCGCTCTCCCATCAATTCGACGATCAAGGCGGCAAGCACTGGGGCGGAACGCTGACCACCGGCATGTTGGATCTGTACGTCCATTCGAATGAGAAGCCTATTTCGATACCGGGCAACCCATGGGGCAAGGAGCAGAACGGCGTACGCTGCCGCCTGCACACCGATAAGGCTCGACTCCGATCGGATGAGCCGCCGATCCTGACGGTCGATCTGCAGAATCACCACACGCAGCGCACGCTCGAGCAGATCTGGCACGGCTTGGAGTTCAAACTGGAGGTTGACGGCAAATGGACAGGCAAGTTCTCGCCCACCGAAGTCAGTGGACCGGTTGCCCATCTCACTCCAGGGCAGGAGTGGATCAACGTGCCGCTTGCACTTCAGGACAGTCACTACTACATGGCCGCAACCTCTTCAGCGCCCGGCGGTCCGCCGAGGTTCTCCCAACTGTTCGGTCCCGGACGACACACGATTCGAGTGGACATCGACGGCGTCGTCAGCAATCCGGTCGAGATCGAAATCCTCCCCGACGGACCGAAGGGCAGCACTGAGTCGCAAGCGTTCTCGGAGGACGATCCGCGTAGAGGGGCCAGGGTCGAATTGGTACTGGACAAAAAGGCGAAAACGTCCTGCTTCACCACGGCGTGATCAATCAGGCTGTGCGGTCAAGCCGCGGCTAGAACGCCCCGTGTTACTACCACTATCTCTGAGAGGATCAAGAGCATGAACATCCTGGTCCGATACGCTTCGGCGGTTGTGATCGTGTCTGTCGTCGCGTCTGTGGTGTTTTTTCTGGCCGGCACCGACGCGGAGGGCATAGCCGTTGCGGAAGTGCACCAGGCCGTATCCAAACAAGAAGTCGTCCAGTTCAGGGAGATAGAGTATCCGGTGGAGGGCGATCCCATTGAAGCCATAGTCTACCTCCGGATGGATCTCAGCCGTGCGAGGGCGGAGTGTGCTGACGGAACGATCCACATCATAGCCTCCGAGAAGAATAACGACACGTATCTGACACTTGATCCGACCCGGAAGACGGCAACGATCATGATCATGCCAGGAAAGCATGGTAGCACTTCGTTCTTAGAGGAGCTCGAGGAGATCCGCAACAAAAAGGAGACGGTAACGACGAGAGAGCAACTGGACGGAAAGCAGACACTTGTTCACCGATGGGTAGACAAATGGAAGACCGCAGAGACGATTTGGGTCGACCCAAAATCGAAGCTGCCCGTTCGCATCGAGGCCATTTACCCCTCGCGGCAGGCCGGGATAGAGCGATCCGTCACGACCGATTTCGTCTGGAACCCGAAAGTCGAGGAATCGTTCTTTAGCATCGAGCCGCCGGATGGGTACAACGTGACTACCGAGCGCTACTACCGAGCCGACAGCGAGGCGTCCAAATCTACCGGGAAAGACAGGCTGCAACCATAGCCCAGCCAGCCGATCAACCTTCACCCCCTGTCCAGACGTCCGCCAGGAGGCGGGAAGGGGATGGCTTCGATGCCGCCACGACGGCGCGTCGGTTCCTGGCTGCCGTGATGGCCGCTGACTGGCAGGCGATCAATTCGTACGACGAACCGATGATGCCGATTGCAAGATGGCCGGACACTCTGAAGAAGCTGATCGGCCCGACCCATTCCGTTGACGAGTCTCGCGCAATGCCCCGTCTGCTCACCCAATACGCTGACGAGTCTCGCGGTTTCTCGGCTATATCGGAAAGCCTTTGGCGAACTCTAAGGACGAAACGGTCTACTAACAAAGTTCGGCTTCAAGAAACGCAGGGCTCTGGCACGAGGAGGTTAGACAATGAACAGGAGAGAACGGTTCATGTTGATGGGTGGCACCGCAGGCGGCGCGGCAGGGGCCGTTTCTGGCAGCCTAACGGCTACCATGGACTTTTCGCCCGGCAAGGCCGTAGGGGTCGCTTTGCTGGTAGGTGTCGTCGTCGGAGTGGTCGTCTCCGTGGTGTTTACGCTTCTTGTGCCGAGCCGGCCAGAGAAGACACAATCGGATTGAGCCGAACCAGGCGTTCCAGTGGACGCCGCCCGCTCCGCGGTCGGCGGGACTGAACTCAACGTTGGGACCCATAGATAGTGCCACTTATCCCGTCAATATACTGGTCAATCTCCCGATTGGGGTTCTCCGGGAATCCCAGGATACGTAGACTCTTTCGGTTCTTCTTCTCCAATCTTTATCGAAAGCGCGTCTGGAACCCTATCATTAATCGGTGGGTTAAGCAGAGGGGATTCAGCAGACGTGAGTACGTGATCGCCAACAATGTCCATTCGTTCGCTTCAGTACTACTTGTGTTCCTAATACTCTACTGGCTGTATTATGGCGAGTACGTGACGACCTTCTGTTTCCTTCTGGCTGAGATGGTGATCAACATGCCAGCCATAGTACTCTCCAGATATCTATACCCGATCACGACCAGGAGGTCCCAACCAGCGCATCCAGCCGACTGCCGCGGCTGATGCGCGAACCGTTAGGCCAACTGCGTGACCAATCACATGTTGATGGAGACCTAGATCATGCAGACGTCACGCACTGTTCTCGGTATAGGTGTGGTGGTGGCGGTTCTTGCGTCGTCGTACGCCGGTACCGGCGAGACCAACGCGCCGCCCGTCCGCTCGTCGATTCCCTACGTTGCCACCCGCAACGATGCCGTCAAGGATATGCTCTGGATGGCGGGTGTTGGAAAGGACGACGTGGCATACGATCTGGGTTCGGGCGACGGCCGCATCGCGATTGCGGCGGTCCGCGATTTCGGCGCTCGTCGAGCGGTTGGAATCGAGACGGATCCCGAACGCCCAGGAAAGGAGTCAGCCGCGTCCCGCGCCGAGCCCGGCACGGCTGAAAAGCTGGTCGACAAGATCGTGGCGGCCGAATTCAAACCCGGCCAAATGCACCCGCTCGATTTTTCGTGGAGCGTCGGCGGCGGTATTGTGACGAACGACTTTGGCTCCCAACATGCCATGATGGTGCAGAGTTGGGAGCGTCATGCCACGTCCGATGAACGCGTGGACGCCCATGTCGAGAAGCTGATCGCCATAGGACCGGACGTTGCGGACCTGATCAATCGAAAACTGCGTGATGTTCCGCCCGAGCATCCCGCAGCCGCACGCCTGGCACTGGTGCTTCGGGCCGTTGGCAACAGAGATTCCGTTCCGACGTTGATAGACCTGATGCGACGGGCCACCGCCAAGACCGAGTCTCCGAATCCGTTGTTCGCGCGGCATACGACACTGCTGGCAAGCACCTCGGCGCTGTGGCAGATCACAGGAAGACCGTTCTGCCACGCGCCCGATGCTTGGCAACGATGGTGGAATGCCGTGCAGGATATTTTTGTGCCGGCGCGAGCCCGGAAGAATCGTGGCGTGGATGAATTGCAGGTACTTCCTTTGGTACGCCGGCTTGGGAGCGACCAGTACGCGGCGCGCGAGCGACTGATCGTGCTCGGGCCCAACGCCGTACCGCACCTACGGGGCGCGCTGGACGCAACGAGTGATCCCACGCGGATGGAAGTCGTGTGGGCGATGGACGAATTGAATGCCACCGACCAAATCCCGGCCGAGTTGCGACGCGGTTACTTCATTGATCGCCTGGGACGGCGGATTGAGCCTACGTCGTTCCCCTTTCCGATTCACGAAAGAGCCCGCTTACGAGCCTTGCGCCATTGCAGTCTCGCCGACTTTTGCCGGATTGCGATCGAAGTTGATCGCGAGTATGACCGGCGCGGCGCGCGTGCAGAAATGTGGGGATGGGTCAATGTGAATTCTCGTAATTTCCGCCGGCTGTTTGGCACAGTGACTCCTGGTGAGAGACGCCCTTGGGCCGGCATGGAGCCGCTTGAAGGCACCGCAGAGTCTGTCGCTGAAGCCGTGCCGGTCCTTATCGAGGCGCTTGATCGAGCGGATTATGCTTCCCGTAAGGCAGCCTCGGAACTGGCGGCCGTGATCGGCTACACCAGCCACGAAAAACCCGAAGCGTTGATTCAGAAACTCGAACACGGGTGGCTGAAAGAGGAAAACGAGCACCTGCGACGCGATATCGGCTTGGCAATGGCCAGGTTCCAGACGCCGGAGGTCCACGCCACGGTCAAACGTGGGCTCTGGTCAGACCGCGCCGAACTTGTCGGCGACAGCGCTGGCTTGGTCGACTGGAGTGGCATGCGTCCGGCAAGTCGATTCCCGGAAATCTACGACCGCCTTGTCGAACTGACCAGTCATGACGACCACCGTGTTCGCCATATCAGTGTTCGCACATTGCGATACCACGCCGGCCAGCGTTTGATTCCTCATCTGAAGCGGCTTTGTGAGGAACAGCGGGACGACATCCGCGTCGAGTGTTCGATTGTGATGGGCGAACACCCCAGCGAGGACTTTATCGACCTGCTGGTCGAACTGGCCAACGATCCATCGCAGCGAGTCAGAGAAAGGGCGTTGAGCGACCTCGGCCAGACCCCCTACCGCAGGGCTGTCCCCAAACTCGCCCCGCTGCTGAAGGAGGAACAGGTCTGGGGATACGCGGTCGCGGCAATCGCCGATGCGGGAAGGAACGACGCGCTGCCGCTCCTGTTCAATGAACTCGAAAGCGGCAATGACGTCGGCGGCATGATCTACCAACACCTCCGCCGCCTGACCGGCCAGAAGATCCAATCGAAACCAGAGCCCTGGCTGGAATGGTGGCGGAAGCAAGCCAGTCCAAGTCCGTGAGTGATATCCCGACTGCTGGATATGATTTTGGCCAAACATGATTTTGCCGAGTTCTTCTTCGGGCAAGATGATTGGTCGGGCAAAATCATGTGGAGTTCATCTACAGCGACGAGTTGTAGGGCCGGTTCCCACCGGCCGATGAGTCAACGATCAACCTCTGGCCGGTAGGAACCGGCCCTACCCGACTGTCGGGGCAATCCGGTTTCCGGTCTTCAGGGTCGCTCCGCCAATAGATCGTCAAGGTCGGCGACCAAGAGGGCGGGCGGGTTTCCGGTCAGTGGCACGTACACCTTGTCGGATTCCTGCATGCAACGCGAGCCGTAGGCACCCGCCGTGTGGTCGGCGAATTGAATGGTCTGAGTCAGGTGCGGACCGTCGTCCTGCATGGCGCCGCGGCGTATCCACCTGCCCTTGTTGTTGCTGTAGACGAGCGCGACGCGGTCACCGTCGATCAGCAGTTGTGGCACTTCGGCTGTGGATTTGCTGTCCTCGAATAGTGTCCTTGGGGTTGACCACACCCGCATGTCATCTGATCGGCTGTATTCGACCGATCGCTTGCGATGATCGAGCGTGAACACGAGATGGCAGCGACCGTCGGATCCAAACGTGGCGTGGACATGGGTCGGTGTCGAATTGTTGCGGATGGGAATAAGCAATCGCCGCAATTCTCGTATATCCTCCGGCGATTTGCCCGAGCCAACTTGGTCGTTCAGGAAGACCCAGTACTTGCCGTCCGGGCTGCGAGTCATCTGCGCTGTCGTGTTGTTACTGAGCATGCCGGCCGTTCTGATCGGCTTCGGCGTAGACCAACTGCGGCCGTCGCGCGAATGGGTCAGCCACAGGTAATAGTAGCCTGTGCTGAAGTGGTCTGTCCCGGGACGCTTCGAACGGTAGAGCATCCAGATGACACCGTCGTCGTCGACCAGCATCGTCGGATTGCCGGTCGGGAAGACGCTGTTGTGCGAGTATTCCCAGGGCTTCTCCCAAGTGACACCGTCTTTGCTGGCTGCAAGCGTGATTTTTTTTTCGCCGAAGGCCATCAGAAACCGGCCGTCGGGCAATCTCGCCAGACTGCTCGTGCCACGCCCCGATTGCGGGCCGCCGGTCAAGTCAGACGAAACCGGACGAAACGGGCTGTCGGGATAATCAATGGAGAGATGCCACGCATCGCGCGATGACGGCGGTGCTTCTGCCTTCGGCCATTCCACCCCGTTACCGCGTGGTCTTAGCGTCGCTCGAACCTTGATCTCAGCCGTCAACTTCTCCGGTGACTCGATGAACAGGACGTTCGTGTCGTAGGGCACGTCGACCTTGAAGGTTCGCGCCTTTTCGTCGTTTGACCTATCCTTCGGCCAACGGTGTTCTAGCAGCCTTCTTCTTCCGGCGGCGTAGTAAGTCGCTGCATCTGCCCAGCATTGCAGCAACGCCGCGGAACCACCCGGATCCCGATCGAGCATGCAAGTGATCTCCAGCGACGCGACGGCCCGATCCGGCGAGGCAACCAGGGCAAAAGTGTCCCACGCGTTACTCTCCCACCACGTTAGACGCGTTTGTCCGGTGTTGGGTTTCAGCGTGACCTCGGGTTGCTGTTCCGTGAGAACCGAGAAGACGGGCATCGGCGGCAGACGACTCGTGTCGCGCAGGCTACACCATAGGCTCGCGATGTGAACGGGATCGGTATCTGCCATGGCCACGTTATAACCAACTTGGCAAAGTCGTATCCGCAGCCAACATTCAAGTGCCGCTTGGACATCGCCCTGTTGTTCGTGGGCAGTTGCCAGATACCGAAGAGTCGTCAACGGGTACATCAAGTCTGACCACAGTTTTCCGCTGTACGGCCGCCTACTATGCGGGCTCTTCAGGTCGTCGATCACAGCGGCAGCCTCACCGGCGATATCGCTAATGGAACGATTTGCCTCGGGGGCAAAGCGCAAGCCTTTCGCCAACGTTTCGGCGGCAGTCGCTGGCTCCGACAATTCTTCAAGTTCAATGCGCCCGGCGAGCAACACGAGTTTCGGCCATTCCTCATCCAACGGCATTCCGTTTCGCGGTTGCGCAATGCCTTGTCGGCGTAACGAACGTGCTCTCGTCTCGCGTTCCGCCTGGGCCAGAGCCATCTTGTAGGCCCGGACTGCTTCCTGCCATCGGTCCGACAGTTGATAGGCGTGGCCGAGCCACATGTAACGGCGCCATAGGTAGCCGCGCCACAGATGACCGTGCCACGCGGGATTCTGCCCGTCGATGAACTGCTGATAGACCTTTGCCATTCTGTCGTAGTCGCCCGCCCAAAAAGCGATCTCTCCATCGGCGGGAAGGCCCGATTCGGTCGTCGGGCCGAATCCGCGCGGTGGACGTTGCTTGCGTTGACGAGGAATGATTTGGACGTTTGGCAGTACCTTCTGTAGCTGTGCAAGTCCTGTGGTAGTCACTCGAGCGTCCTCGAACACTAGGCGTCGAAGCCGCTTCAGGCAGTGCAAATCGTCGAGATCGCCGTCGTAGATGTACTGGCAGCCGGCGAGATCAAGCACCTCCAATTGCGACAAACCCTTCAGATGCCTGAATCCACGCCCCGTTACGGACGTGCCGTTCAAGTGGAGTTCCCGCAAGTTGCTGAGACCAGCCAGATGTGCCAGCCCATCGTCGTCGACGCCTGTCCAATCCAGCGATACCACCTTGAGTTTGGTCAAAGGCTTCAGATGTTCTAAGTCTTTGTTCGTGACTTGAGTATTTACGAAGAGTATCTCTTCGAGTTGTGGCGCAAATTCAAGACCGGATAGTACGTTGCCCGTGACATTGGCCGAAATGAAACGAAGGCTCCGCAAATTGGACAGATGTTGCAGATGCCGAAGGTCAATGACGCCCCGTTTTCCGTGAAACTGCACCTCGTTGACTTCACCGGCAAGCGGATCCTCCTTCGGGCCGACCATGCCACCAGCCGCGACGATTTCGTCAATCGCTCGCTGCCGCTTCAGGCTGGGTGCCTCCGGCAGTGCTTTCTGTAATTCCCCAAGGCCCTCGTAGGTGATCTGCGTGCCTGTGGTGTTCAGCCGCCTTAGCGAGTTGAACTCCTTCAAATGTTGCAGCCCAGCGTCGGTGACAAGTGTTTGGCTCAGATCCAACGATTCCAGATTGGCGTTACGTTTCAGATGTGGCAGTCCTGCGTCGGTCACCTTGGTGCCGCCCAGAGATAACGCTCGCAGTCGAGTGAGCTGATGGAATTGTTCGAGATCAGCGTCCTTGACACCCGTGCCGCCAAGATCTACTTCCCTGACTCGCATGTAGATGCCACTCCCCAGCACAGCCGAGAAGATCGTCGCCCCGAACCTTGGCTCATACTCGTAGACAGTTACTCGGCCGCCCGCGGCTTCAATCGTACGAACGACGGCTTGTTCGCGACGCCGTTCGACTAGTGATGGGCTCAGCAGCGCAAGCAATACCGCCGCGACCGTCAGCAGAACGAACATCGTTCGCAAGCTGAACTGCCGCCAGCGGCGACGTTTACATTTTGGCCGCTCGATTGGGTCCGTGGTCATCTTGCCGTGATTGCTTTCTGATAGACAATTGTAACTCTACAACGATAGCGCGGTCGTCACCAGACGAGTAGGTCACGCTGTGCCTACAAAGACCAACACGAATGGACTATGCCCATGACCATGACTTCTCGACAGCGCGTGCTGACAGCCTTCGATCATGAGGAACCGGACCGCGTTCCTGCTTGGTGCGGGGCGTCAACGGCCTTTTGGGACGACGCGAAACAGAGGCTGGATCTGGACGACGAAGGTTTGCGGAAACGCTTCGGTGACGATTTCCGGCGCGTGTTCGCCGGGTACGCGGGACCCGAAATCGAATTGCCGTCCGGTGCCACGTCGGTGACGCCCTTTGGCGTCTACCGCGCTGGTCTGGAATACGGCCAACCGTTAAGTCATCCTTTGGCCGACGCAACGCTCGCCGATGTGCACGACTATCCATGGCCCGATCCAGCCTGGATGGACGTGTCGCAGATTCGCGGCGAAGCGGAAAGCCACGGTGGCCGCTATGCCATCCTGGGCGGCGACTGGTCACCATTCTGGCACGACCTGATCGACCTCCTGGGCATGGAAAACATGTACCTGAAAATGTACGACGAGCCCGAGCTCGTCGACGCAGTGGTAGAACGCCTTGTCGACTATTACGCGACGGTCAGCCAGAACATTTTCGATGCGGCGGCCGACGCGATCGACATCTTCTTCATCGGCAACGACTTCGGCAGCCAGCAGGGCCCACTGCTCTCGGAGGCCATGTTCCGTCGATTCATGCTGCCGCACTTGGCGCGGCTGGTCGACCTGGGCCACTCGTACGGCCTGAAGGTAATGCTGCACTGCTGTGGCGGCTTCGCCGAGTTGATACCTGCCATGATCGAAATCGAACTGGACGGCATACAAGCGTTACAGCCTTGCTGTCGCGGAATGGAACCACGGAAATTGAAGGAAGAGTTCGGCGACAAGATCCTGCTGAACGGAGCCATCGACTCACACCACGTGCTGATCGAAGGAACGCCCGACTTGGTTTGTCAGAAGACCCGTGAGACCCTAGAAATCATGATGGCCGGCGGCGGTTACGTTGCCGGCGCTAGCCATGATTGGATCCTGCCCGAAACACCGCTGGAAAACGTGTTGGCCATGTTCGATACGGTTCAAGAGCTTGGGGTGTACGGAAAGGCTCTGGGGTAACGAGGACGCGCCGTCTCGGGTACGATGGTGATTCGACACAACGCTTTCTGGTTTCTTCCGGAGTGATGGCCATGAGTGCTTTGATGACCAGTAAGGAACGGATGCAATGTGCGCTGAACGGCGAAAAGCCGGATCGCATGCCTATATCGCTGCACCAGTGGCAGCCGTATCACCTGGAAAAACACCTGGGCGGTATTGGTGCATTGGAGGCTTTCCAGCGGTTTGGCATGGACGCGCAAATTCAGTACTTCGAGTCGATGGGCCAGTTCTGGTTGATCGAGGCCGATTTCGCCAAGTTCTCCACTCCCGAGTGGCGTGACGAGGGAACGATCGTCAGCGACGATCCCGATGATCGCATCGTCCATCACGAAATCCATACGCCCGAAGGAACGTTGGCGTACAAGACGGCCGGCGACCGCAAAACGACGTGGATCACCGAGTATCTGATCAAACGCGACGAGGACATCCAGCTTGTCCGCAAGTACATGCCCGTACCGAAGCTGGATCTGGAACCTATCAAGGCGATCTACGATGAGGTGGGCGACAATGGCATCCTGCGCGGCTTCGTGTGGGGCGACCAGGTCGGCTGCTGGCAGCACGCCTGTTGTCTGATGGACGTGAACGATTTGATCTTCCGATGTTTTGACCAGCCGGATTGGATACACGAGCTGCTGGGGATCCTGTTGGAAAAGAAGCTGCAATTCATCGAGTCTATGAAAGGCGCGAGATTCGACCTGGTCGAGACCGGTGGTGGAGCAAGCTCGTCCACGGTCATCTCGCCCACGCTTCACGAGCAGTTCTGCCTGCCCTACGACCGCAAGATCCACGACGCACTGCACGACCTGGGATTCAAGGTAACCTATCACACCTGTGGCGGCACGTTCGGCATCGAGGATCACATTGTGGCCAACGGCTGCGACGCGTCCGAGACGCTGGCGCCGGTCAGCGTGGGCGGGAATCAAGAGCCGTGGCAGTTTGCCCAGAAGATCGACGGCCGCATCGCACTGATCGGCGGCGTGGACCAATTCAACGTAGTGACCGACGGCACGGCGGACCAGATTCGTGGCATGGTTCACAAGCTGTTCCGAACCGTGGGCGAGGGCGGCGGCTACATCTGCTCGCTAAGCGATCACTTCTTCGAGACACCGCCCGAGAATGTGCAGATCTACGCCGACGCAGCGCGGGAATGCGTCTATTGAATTGGGCTGTGTGATTGGGGCTGTCTGACGCCCATGGAGAAGATCGAATGACGCCGATCGCAGTTATATTCGTAGCCATCGGGATTGCTGGTTTTCTTGGGTCGATTGTGGTTTTGTGGTTCTACGGTCGGATTCTCAAGGCCCAAAAGGCAACACTTGTCAGAGCTGCGGCCGCTTGCCTTCTGTTGGCCACCCTCGGTATTTGTGCGTGTCTGGGAACGCTCGCGATCAGTGACCAGTTTGGCGGGTTGGCCGTGTGGTTGTTGGCTCCAGTGATGCTTGCGGAGTTCTTGATTGCCTGTCTGTGTACTTGCTGGCTCTTTCGGACCACATTCGGCAAGGCCATGCTGATTTGGGCGTGCAGTGGGGCCACGTTGGGAGTTCTTGGGACTACCTTGGCGTTTGCCTTGCTGCGCATAAGCACCGATGCTTTCGTTGTCCCAACGGGCGCGATGTCTCCCACGGTCTACGGCATGCACTGCTACAAGGTTTGCGACCACTGCGGAAATCGGTTTGCCGTCGGACTATCCTATCGGCTGGACCGTGTGCCGTCGGAGGCAGTTACCACTTGTACGAACTGCGGCAGGTCGACCGCAATCCTGACGAGTGATGCGACGATTTCCGGCGATCGTATCCTAGCCAACAGACTAGCCCGACCCCGACGCTGGGATCTTGTGGTGTTCCGTCCTCCGGACAATCCTGACACGATGTATGTCAAACGCTTGGCGGGCATGCCCGGAGAAGAAGTGGAGATACGCGAGGGAGACATCTTCATTGACGGTCGACGGCAGCGAAAGCCGCCTGGCCAAGTCACAGAACTTTGGCTACCCGTACACGATACGGGCTTCACGCCCGGCGAGCCACCGCTTGACAACGAGCCTCGCTGGCGTTCGCAATCTGACGAAGCGTGTTGGAAATGGGACAAGGATAAAGGGTGGCGGTTCACTGGAGAATCCGGACAGCAGGGCGAGTTGTTGTTTTCCGGACCAGTTCTCGATCAACTCGCCTACAACGCCGAAGTCCAGAGGTGGTCGTCCGCATCAGAGCAAGACTGGCAGGCAGTCCGCGACATCAGAGTGATCTGTACGGTATCGAGATTCCGCGGCGATGGCCGATTGGGATTCAATTGGCGATTTGGCAAGGACGCCGTGACCGCGCGGGTCTCGGCGGGGGGCCAGGTCGAGCTCGTTCACGAGACTAAAGGGAGTAACCGTGAGACGAACATGGATGCGAGGCGGGCTCGTGCACAGGGGCAACTGCCGTCTCCTTTGGTAGGCAGCACATTGACGCTTGCGTTTCGCGATGGGATGGCTTACGTGATGCAGGACGACAGTCTGATCGCCTCTCTGACGTTAGAGGATGGTGAGGAGGGTAGCCAAGCGGACGAGTTGGAGCGGAGCCAAAGGATCGCGATATTCGCGGAGGATTGCGGGGCGACTCTGAAGCGAATCCAGTTGTTTCGGGACGTCTACTACCTAACGGTAGACGAAGCAGGCCATTACGGGTCCCCAGCCACACCGAATCCAATCCAACTTGACAACCGGCAGTACCTTATGTTGGGCGACAACAGTCGCCAAAGCCGGGACTCACGATATTTTGGGCCGGTAGATACAGGTTCGGTGAAGGGCGTGGTTGGCTGCATCTACTGGCCACCGGAACGGTGGCGACAATTCGGTTCGCCACTTGCGGGTGGAGGAGACTGAACGGTGTCATCAACGCCCGTTGTTTCGATCATCGGCCCGAGTAAGGTAGGAACTGCCATTGGTGTGCTTGCCGGACGGGCGGGATATCAAATCGCGGCAGTTGGCGGGCGCGACCTTACCAAGACTCAATTGGTGGCCCGGCAAATCGGTGGCGGAGTCAACGCCGGCACTCCGCTTGACGCGGCCGGGGCAGGCGACTTGGTGCTGTTGGCTGTTTCGGACGACGCGATCCAGGATGTGTGCAACGAGTTGGCCGAAGCTGGTGCGTTTGCTGACGGCGCGGTCGTGGGACACTGCAGCGGCGCGTTGGGCAGCGACATCCTTCACACAGCGCGGGACCGGTGCGGATGCCACGTCGCTTCCATCCATCCACTGCAGACGTTTCCCACTGCCCAATCGGCGATTGACGGCCTGGCGGGGGTGTATTGGTTTTCCGAAGGCGACGAGCCAGCGGTGAAGGTGCTGAACGATCTGATCGTAGCAATCGGCGGCAAGCCTGTGGGCATTTCCTTGGAGCAGAAGCCGCTCTACCACGCTGCGGCCGTTTTTGCGTGCAACTACCTGGCAGCTCTGATGGACATAGCTCTTGCCACAGTCGGCGGTGCGGGCGTCGAATCGCGGACAGCCTGGGAAGCGTTGGAGCCGCTTGTGAGAAATACGGTCACGAATATCGGCAAGCTTGGCCCACCCGCAGCGCTTACAGGACCGATCGCGCGCGGCGACACCGAGACGGTGGTGCGACACCTGAACGCACTGCGAGAATACGATCCTGAGCTTGCCAAACTCTACAGTGCCTTCGGGCGATGGACGATCGAGTTGGCACGCAGGAAAGGCTCGATCGACGAATCCACGGCGGAGGCGCTACGCGACGTTCTCGGTCAGACCTTCGTTTAGCCCGAAGCTGGACTATTCATGAAGCAGACCCTGTTCGTCAAAATACTCGTGACGATAAGGACTTGCGGCCATATTGCCCAAAGCGCCGCGCATTGAAGCCTGAAGCGCAAGCGAAGGAGTCACCACGGTTTCCCTCGCTTGCGCGTCGGGCTTGAATAATCCGGCTTAGACGAGTCACTTTCGTTTTCGGGACGTCTGCTCCTGTCAGCGACTTGAGCCGGACTCGCCCGGATCCTTTGGCCCATCTTCCTTCTTGCGCCCCCGCCGCATTCCGCGGCCGAAGCGTGGCTTCCCTTGTGGCGAACGACCGTGCATCTGATGGGCTTGCTGAAAGACTTCGGAAGCAAGCTCGGCTTCGCCCATTCTGCCCAAGAGCATCGCGTACATCGTGTAGTTATGGAAGAGGAATCCGCGGAGAGACCGTTGTTCCGGATCGGCGGCGAGTCGTTTCTTCAAATCAGAGATTGACGACTCCAGCAGCGAACGAGCCTCGTCGAACTCCGAGCGGTCTGTCAGCAGTCGCGCCAAAGAATCCTTGATGATCGCCAACCCGACCACATACGAGGTCATACTGGGAAAGCTCTGAGCGAGCGACGATTGAATCGCCAATGCGCTGCGGCTTAGTTGTTCAGCCTCGTCGAGCACGGCCTGCCGGTCTTGTTCGTTTTTGAGACGGGCTCTGTGCTGCAGGCTGGCCGCGAGTTGCAGATGAACTCGTGCTTGAGAGGCCATGTAAGCCGGTTCGTTCGGGTACTTTTCGGCAAGCTCGTCTGCAATCGCTATCGCCTTGCGTAACCGGTCCTCGACAACCGACGATTTCTCCTCCGATGGGTACGGCCAGCGAGGATCAACGCGAGCGTACGTTTCACAGAGATCAAAACGATAGTCGACGTTCTCTGGAAAATCGCGGCAAATCTCTTGCAGCATCGTGATTGCCTTTTCAGGCTCCCCGGAGAAAGGCCCTATCGAACTCTCTCGAAGGCAGAGTGCCATCAAGTGCCGGTAGTGAGGGGCGGATGGATGCCGCTCATTCAACTTCGTCAGAAGGTCAATGGCTCGATCCAAGTATTGCGAGTCGCCGCGATGCATCGCCCCGGGGCCAAGCATGCGTGGGCCGGGTCTTCCGAAGGCGGGAGAGAATCCTTTGGGAGCGCCCCGTCCGCCACGCGGGCCTCGCCCTTCGCCGTGCATCGGGCCGGGCGGACCGGGGCGATCGCCGGGAAAGCGCCGGCGACCGAGGTAGTAGCATGTGCGTGCAAGTTCATATCGCGTTTGGTCGGATGCCGAAGACCCTTCCACGACCGATTCGAGCAGATGGAACGCGGAAAGGTATGACGCCTGAGCTTCCTTGGATTTCGACATCGCCAGATGCACGTTTCCCAACTCGTTGTGCACGCGTGCGATTTCCGCGACGATTTCGTCTGGGTCGCCTTCTGAATCGGCAAGATCTTCGTACTTGGCGATAGCTCGCCCGTACGCTGCCGCGGCTTGGGAAAAATTGCCCAGCCGCTGCTGGATGTCCCCCACACGGCGATTCGCTTTGGCGGCTTCGCTGCGGAGCCTCACGTCGTCGCCGTATTGCTCGGCCAAACGGTCGTAGAAAGGTAGAAGGTCATCCAGAAGCGCTGCATTCTCCTTTGATAGCGCCGGACGCGCCGTCAACTCGACTTCCTCTCCCTCGTCTACCTCGACAGTCATTGATTCCGTTCGGGCAACCTGGTCGGGCATGATCCGCGCTGCCACCTTGTCGAGCGCCTCTAGTGAGATACCCAGCGTCGTTTCGGCCTTCTCTCGCTGTTCCTTTTCGCCGTTGAGTGCTTCACTGATTTGAGTGTTCGCGCTTTTTGCCTGCACGTAACCGATCGACGCCATGGCCGCGATCAGAATAAGCAGTATTGCTGCTGTTCCAGCCAAGAAGGCAACCGCACGATTGCGCCGACACCAACGCCATAGACGTTCCACCGAAGAGGTTCGTTTGGCAAGAATCGGGCGATCCTCAAGGAAGCACGTCAAATCGGCCACCAAGTCCCCCGCCGTCTGGTAGCGGTGTTCGGGTTCAGGAGAAGCGGCCTTCAGAACGATCGTCTCCAGGTCGCGGGGGATGGCAGGTACCAGCCTACGCGGCCGAGTCAATTCGGGTGCGGACTCGGAACCCAGCAACGCTCGTTTTCGATCCCTGTCGTCGAAGGCAGGCCGTAAGGTAAGCAGTTCATACAGCGTCAGCCCCAGACTGTAGACATCGCTCCTTCCCTCCGCCCCATCACGGAATTGTTCAGGGGCCATGTAACGCAGCGTTCCGACGATGTCGCCCGTTCGGCTCACGTCATCTTGCTCAATTGCTTTTGCCAATCCAAAATCGGCAACCCAGACGACGCCATGTGAATCCAATAGGAGGTTCGCGGGTTTGATGTCCCGGTGCAGAGTCCCCTGTTCATGCGCGTAGCTGAGCGCATCGGCCGCTTGAATTCCGATTCGTGCGACACTTCGCCAATACGTTTGGCCCAAGTGAGAAACCGGCAAGCCGGCTGGAGGTGTGTCGGCAACTAGATCGGCTTTGT
Source organism: uncultured Pirellulaceae bacterium (assembly GCA_964623055.1). Taxonomy (GTDB): domain Bacteria; phylum Planctomycetota; class Planctomycetia; order Pirellulales; family Pirellulaceae; genus JADHUC01. Next base: position 4,336 of record CAZURK010000142.1, on the reverse strand, counting down.
TATCGTCATCGGTATCGCAATCGGTGAGTGCGATGGTAGCTGCCGAAACCTCCGTAGGTGGCAAGGCCTCGTGCGAATGGGACGGAAGACCGATGTTGGATGATATGGCATCATTTGCGACTACACTGTCTCCATGCGAACCGTTCCCACTAATCGCGGGCGACGACGAGTCGGCACGCGGAAATTCACCACACAGCAATGCTTGAGCAATGTCCGAGACTTTGCCGTCACGTCCCGATTGCGAACCGTTGGAATCCTCGAGCCATGCGTGCTCGCCGCCGGATTGCCCCAGGCGTCGAATCGCCTCGTCCAACCCGACGCCGCGAATGTACTGCATCACGTAATAGTGATAGCCGTCGTGTTCGCCCACGCCGAGTATGGGAACGATGTTCGTGTGGTGCAGCTTTGCGGCAGTTCTCGCCTCACGGCGGAATCGTTGCAGTCGCTTTTCGTCGAGTAGAAACTGCTTGGGCAACACCTTCACAGCAACACGCCGCCCCAACGACTCTTGGACCGCCTCGTAAACGATCCCCATGCCGCCGCGACCTATTTCCGCGAGGATTCGCAGGTCGCCCAGTCGTTCGATCGTCAGTGTCTCATGAGCGGCGGGACCGCCGGACTGTTTCTCCTTAGTTATCTTCAGCTTCTCCATGGCAGCGATTGTGGGAAACAACTCGCGTATCATCTCGGCACACTCAGGATGCTCCGAGGCGTACTCTTCAATCGACAGTACCTCGCCACCACGGCATCGTTCGACAAACTCGTCGGCCAGCATCTCGATCGGATCACGGGAGTCGGTAATCGCGCTGCGGGTGTTGGGCGTCGTTCCTCCGCGATCGCCATCAACGTCGCGAGGTTCGCCGCACAGAGGTGTATCACGCTCCGGGCGAGTATTGTCCAGCCCGTGGTCATTCATGACCGTGCTCCTCTTGCCCCGGAGTTTCGGACAACTCCCTGGTAACAGTCCGTCCACGCTCGGCGCGGGTCTCTGACCCCGCCGACCGAAGGTCTCCAGGACTTCGGGAGACCTTCGGTCAGCCCAGTGGCTCGGTCGGGAGACCGGCCACAGCGCCGCTTCCTCAAAGTTGCCTCATTCCTCATCAAAGAACCCGGGGATCTGTTCGAGAATACGCTTCAGCTTCGCAATTGCTCTCACGTAGCGAATGCTAGCTGCCTTCTGTTGGATCCCGAGTATCTCCGCCACTTCGCTGTTGCAGAGTTCCTCGAAATGTCGCAATGCCAGAACTTCGCGGTCCAATGGCTCCATTGTCTCTAGCGCCTCTTCCAACTGAACGGCCATTTCCGCTCGCATCGCCGCCCCACTGGGCGAGGTCAGGTGACCGAGCAGGTGTGCCGCCAGGGAAATCGACGTTGCCTGCGGATAACCGCCGCGGTGTATGGACACTTCGCGATTCGCGTCGCGCATCTGTGCGTCCAGATGTTGGCGGTGTGTGTCGATCATCGTTTGCACCACAATCTGCCGCAGCCAGACAAAGAAGGACATGGAATCGTTGTTCAAGTAGTGCTTCACTCGCTGGGCTGCATCCAAATACGCTTCCTGCAGCACGTCGTCTGCATCCACGCGCCCGCACATCCGCCGATCCAGACGGAAATGGACCATTCGCCACAGACGGTCGCGATACACTGCGAATAACTCGCCAAGCGCTGTGTCGTCGCCATCGTGCAGTCGCTGGGCCAACTCGTCGGTAACGCTAGCGGTGTCAGGCATTGGTTGCCTAGCAATTGAAGTAAACGGGAATTAGACTTGCGCTTCTACCGAGAAAAAAGCGAAAAACACTCGACGCCGTGTAGAAAACCCGTTTGTCGATCCGTTTAATAGCCCAACGACGTCGCTGACAGCCCTGCGCAAAGGTTCACATAAGAATTAACCCAGTTTGACCAGATTTGTTTCGTTCTGTTTCAGTCCCACGAACAGAAAGGGGAAAGTCATGTCGCAGCAGTTACGGCCCATTTGGATGAGCATTGCCTCGTTTGCCGTCGTTGTGGCTTTGGGCGCCGTCGTCCAAGCGCAACCGCCTGGCCGAGGCCCAGAGCGTGGTCGGCCTGGACCGCCATCCGGCGGGATGCCCGACGCCGACGCAATCTTCGCTCGCATCGACGCGGATGGAAACGGCAGCATCTCGAAGGAGGAGTTCAAGAAAGCCCACGAAAAAATGAAGGCACGTTTTCGCGGCGGACCACGCGGACCGAATGGCCCTGGTCCGGC
>CAZURK010000142.1:0-2009 GCA_964623055.1 uncultured Pirellulaceae bacterium | reverse complement strand
CGTGGTCCTGGTGGGCGCGGCCCACAAGCCATGGAGCGACGTGGTCCCGGTGGCCCCGGAAAGGGACGCGCGGCGCGAGGAGGTCCGGGATGTGAAGGTCCTGGCGTTTGTCCGACACAGCCCAAGCGTGGTCCAAAGGACGCGGCCAAGCGGCCCCAAGACGGTCCGCGTCGCGGCAAGCCCCAAGCTCGTGGCCCTCAAGGCCCCAAAGACAGAAGCCCTGGCGACGCCAAGCCCGCCGAGAAGCCGGCCGAGCGTCCCGCGAGTTTCAGCCCAAAGGATAAGCCGTCGTTTGGTCCCGGCAAGCCTGGCCCGCAGGGCCGTGGGTTCGGTGGCCCGGGCGGGTTTGGACCCGGCGGACGAGGCTTTGGCGGCCCCGGTGGATTCGGAGGACAGGGCCGAGGGCCCGGTGGCCCCGGCGGATTCGGCCCACCTCATGGTCGCGGCGGCCCCGGACGTGGCGGACCTCCGCACCGACCACAAGCCGAAGAGAAGCCCGAAGCAACGGATTGATTTGCAGAAACACAGAGGAACACAAACGCCTGGGGTAGCACGACGCGACTCCAGGCGTTCTTCTTTTCACTGGCCTGCCGTCAGTTCCTGGACGGGTAGGTTCCCCACAGTGCGATGATGTAGTGGATTCCGCAATACGGCTGCATGTTATTGAACTGTTCACCACCTCCGACCGATTGCGTCAAGATCGGTCCATTCCCAGCTTCTGCCTCCGAAGGCTTATCGGCATTGGTGTATTCGCCGACCACGGCCGGGCCGTCTTCTTGCGAGTCGGCTGTCTCTTCACCGTCGCCCTTCGCTCGCCATGTGATGCCGTGACTGTGATGGGGCATGTTTTCGACAGTCAGCTTAACGCTATTCTCTCCTTGCTTTTCTCCAATTCAGATCTCCTGCAGCCCTGGCCCGCGGCCTGCGCCCACGACAACTCGACCGCGTAGATCCGGCAGCCCAAAAGTGGTCCGGCCGTCGCCACCATACATAGTGCCCAAAAGCGAGAACAGGGCGGTGTTCTGTTGGATTGGCAGCAGTTGACCGTCGAAGAACGCCCAGCCTCTCGGCGGGAAGTTGCCAGCGTCTCGCGGCAGTCCAGCGGTGGCATTTTCGGCGGCGGAAACGCGATCCCCGGCATGAGATTCCGTTGTCGACAATCTGGCATGACGGCCATGATTCGCCGTGGACAACGAGGGAGCCGCGTGCTAGCGACACTTCGCCGAGCGCCGTGGCCGTTCGACTGGAACTCGTTCAGACGCTGCACGTAGTGCTCGACCGTTTGGAGCCCGCGGATCGCGAGATCCTGGTCCTGCGGCATTTCGACGAGCTGACAAACGGCCAAACTGCTGCAAAGCTCGGTCTGACAAAGGCCGCGGCTAGCAAGCGATATACTCGCGCACTCGCGCGATTCAAGGAAGCGGCATTGCCGACACTTGAGGCCGGTGGATGGAGCTAGCGCTTGGTCGAAGGATCCACCTTCGTCCGTCGATGAATGGGATTACAGCCTACGCACGCCGGCAGGCAGCCAGCCGTTCATGACATCGTCCGTGAGGATGTCGTCAAGGTCTCCATGCCCTAGCACATGACCTAGTTCATGAAGGACCACCGTCAACAGGTCCATGCGGAGTCGCGGGTCGTAAGCGGCGTCGGAATCCGCCGGCTCTTGACTCAGTTCTCCTAGCCTCGGACTCACATACCAGCCGTAACCCGCTGCGTTGACATCCACGGTGATGCTCGTGCCCAACGCTTCACCCAGTCGAGCGCCTGGCAGATCTGCAATCCGCACCTCGACGCTCTCCAACTTCTGAATTCCCCCTTCGCCCAGGCCGGATCCCGCCCACACTGCGACCGCCTGATCGACGATGGGTGTCAATTGCTCGTCAGTCAGATCGATTACGGTCGCATCAGGGGCTACCGGACCACCGGCTGCCAATAACGGGGACGGCGCGGCCCACCGGCCGGCAAGCGGCAATCCCGTGCTACGGATTGGATTGATGCCAAAGTCG
>CAZURK010000141.1:0-37484 GCA_964623055.1 uncultured Pirellulaceae bacterium | reverse complement strand
GAACAACTGCTCGGGCTCTTGGGAGTCGACGAGAAGTCAAGATCGTCCCCGATGCCCATGTCCCGAGAACAGATGGAGATGATGCGCGAACAGGCCAGGATGATGGAGGAGATGCAAAGGCGTCACAGGGGCAATGCCGGCAAACCGTCCAGCGGAAGGAAGGAAGCAGCGGAGGTCCACCTGGTAGTCAATCCTCGCCGCAACAGCATCTTGGTTCACGCCCCGCCCGACAAGATGGCAATCATCGCAAAAGCCATCGATACGATCGACATGCCGCCCGACCGCGACGAGGGCTTCCTCTTAAACGCCGATCGGCTGCAGATCTACCGATTGGCGTCGCTTGATCCGGAGACTCTGGTCGCGACGTTGGAGGAATCGGGCGACTTGGATCCCACCACGCGGTTGCAGGCGGACGCGAAGAACAAAGCAGTCATTGCGTACGCTTCTTTCGCCGACCACCTGATCATTCGCACGATGGTCGACAAGCTGGACGGCAGCAGCCGGCAGATGGAAGTGATTCGCCTGCGCCGTTTGGCCGCAGACTATGTTGCCGGGACGATCGAACACATGATGGGTGTGAAGCAGGACAACAAGGACCAACGCCCCCGCTACTACGGCTACTACAGTTATCGCTATGGCTCCAGGCGTTCGGACGAGGACGAGAAGGACGAATTCCGAGTCGACGCCGATGTGGAAGGCAACCGGCTGATTCTTTGGGCCAACGAAATCGAATTGAAAGAGGTGACCAACCTGCTCGTCAAACTTGGCGAAATCCCGGAAGCGGGGGCAAACCGGAGCCCGGTGCGCGTGATCGACGCTACGCCCGGCGAGGAAACGCTCGAGTACCTCGAACAACTTCAGCGGGCATGGCGGTCGGTGGCGCCGAACGAGTTGATTCTGCCGGAAATCAAGATCGAGGACGACGAGCAGGCGAACGACGAAACAGAGGGCAAGCCTTCTCCGGTCGCAGGTCCGCGGGCGGACAAAGAAGCGCGGCGACCGGCGGTCCGTGGTAGCGTGATCCAGTTCGCGCAACTGCGTCAGGACGAGCCCGGGGATGCCGAAGGCCAGTCTTCAGAAGGCGACGATGGCGTTGAAAAGACCAAACCGGTCGAGAAGCCGAAAGGGGAAGCAAAGGAACCCGGACCGCCGCCGGTTCAGATCACAATTGGCAAGGACGGGCGTTTGGTGATTTCGTCGCAGGACACCCGCGCGCTCGATTTACTCGAAGACCTGATGTCTCAACTTCCGCCGCCGCAGAAGGACTTTGCGATCTTCGAATTGAAGCATGCGTCGGCCTTTTGGATGAAATTGAACCTGGAGGACTACTTCAAGGCAGAAGAAGAGGACAGCAACTCCAGACGCCGGACCTACTATTTCTACGACAATCCGCCGCCGGAAAAGGAAAAACGCTATCGGCTGTCCCAACGACGACCGCTGAAATTCATCGACGATTTTGACACCAATACGATCCTGGTCGTCGGTGCCGAACCCGACGACCTGAAGACCATCGAGGAGCTTATCCGCCTGTGGGATGTGCCGCCGCCGGCCGATTCCGAATCGGCCCGTGTCAGCGCGGTTTTCCAAGTACGATACTCCAAGGCCAGCATCATTGCCGAGACGATAAAGGAGGTCTATCGCGATCTGCTCAGTTCCAATGACAAGGCTCTGCAGCAGGGCCCAAACGCGGAAAGACGACCGAGCAATCAGACCACCTACATTTTCGGCGAGTCCGACAGCGATGGATCGAGTCGCAGGACCCAGGTCAGTTTCAAAGGAAAGCTGTCCCTTGGCGTAGACGATGTGTCCAACACCCTGCTGGTCTCGACCGAAGGGCAAAACCTGATGGAAAACGTGAGCAAGATGATCGAGACGTTGGACGAAGCGGCCATGCCGGTGTCTGACGTGCAAATCATAACGCTCGACGGGGGAGTGAACGCCGAGCGCATGCGCGAGGTGCTGTCCGAACTGATAGAAGGGTCGAAAGCGGGAATGGGCCAGCAATCCGGTCGGATGCAACCACGACCGGGCGGGTCCGCAGGCCAGTTCGGACCAAGGCCTGGCCCGCCACGAGGCAGGTAGCAGGTAGGTTATGCTTCAGCATAACGCCATGGAAGGGTTCGTTGTGCAGAAGCATAACCTACACGCAGAAACCGCCACAGGTCGCACGCTACACATCATCGTAGTACGACGCGTGGTACCTTCGCCGGCGGCGGTAGGGGCGGCGGCGCATTCGCGGATGTTCGCCTTCGACGAACCAGTAGCCGCCAAGCAGCTTGTAGAAGAACAGGATAATGAACGCCCCCGCCGTGGCCACAGCGAAGCCCAGGGCGCTGATCGGAGTAACTCGCTGGCCTTCAAAGCACAGAGAAAGAAGGCCGCATCCAATCACCGTCCCGCCGACGCCCATGGCAACTGTGGCGATTGCCCCACCGGGATCTCGGCCCGGCATAATCGCCTTGGCCAACAATCCGACCACGGTGCCGAAACCGATCCACACCAGGATGTCGTTAATCCAGCCGCGGATCCACTCAACGAATTCGGGGTCGATGCCCAACGGATTTCTCCCCAGAAAACTGGTACTCCTCCCAAATCGGTATCGTCACCTCACGGCTGCAACTTGGATGCGTTTTTCGAGAATTCGGGAGGATACGAGCGCATAAAAAAAGCTCCCGGCAGCCACGGCATCCCAGGGGGGCAAAGGATTCCGCACTCGCTCCGGGAGCGATTGGACGATGTACAACCGACGCTTCCTGCTTGCGGTTGTGGGTCCGGTTTTCTGCAGCGGTCGTGTTTGGCGAAGTAGCGGGTCAGCTTCCGTGCCAACACGCCGCTTCGTGGTCCGCAGAGACACAGACCGGCTGTGCTCCAGATGCAGGACACATTCACTCGGCTGCTACCATCGGACGGGACCACGCGTCGAACAACACCAACGCCTTCCGGAGACGGCGTTTGTGTCTCGTTGGTCACATGGCTTTCCGTCTCGACGAGGCGGGAGGATATGACATTAGACCGGCAGGGTCAAGAGCGTTTCGAAGTACAATCGCCAAATCGAGTGATAGCAGCGCCATCTTCAGCGATACAGCCGCACGACCTTGGCCTTCTTGCCGCGGCCGATCAAAATGCGTTTCCAGTTCACGGCCAGCGGTTCCTCGCCATCAGCGAATTCGCGGATATAGTGACCTCGCGTCGTCGCCGGCGAGTTCGGCGGCGCCGTGCGCTTGGCCCGATCTACCTCGTCGCCATCCACAAGCGTCTTGGTGATGCCTGTCTGCGCCAGCACTTGGTAATAGCCTTCATCCGACAATTCATGATAGCGAATGTCGATCTTTTTGCGTTCCGCCCATTCTGCACCGCGCCCGGCTTTCTCCAGCAGAAACCGCTTGGTCACCCAATCAAGCGAACCGACCAGTGATTCGGGCTCTTGATCAAGCGAATCAAGGGCGTCGGCCCACAGGGCCAGCAATTCGTACGCTTCGGCCGGTACCTCCGAGCAACTGTCGACGAACCTCCGGCACGCGTCCCAGTAGTATCGCTGCAACTCAAGAGCCGTCATGCGGCCGCCACCGACCACGGCGACTTCGGTCGAAAGCGATGGATCACCGCAGATCCGGTGCAATGCTCGGATGGGGCGCCACAAACGCGGAGCCTTCTGCAAATGCCCGGCTTCGATTGCGTCCAAGACCAGCAGAGTGGTCCCGACTCGCAAGAATTCGGCCGTCTCGGACATGTTCGAGTCGCCGAGGCCGATCTGCAACCGCTGCCGTCGGCGCAGCAAGCCGAAGTAGTCGCCAGGCGCCATAAGCGACTCGAGCGATACGGCCTTGAAGAAGTGGCCGAAGTTGTAGATTGGCCGGTCCCAAAGATAGCCGCCAAAGCCGACAACACAATTCACTGCTGGTGCCTTGTCGGCAAGCTGAAAGTTGCCTTTCCGGTCGACCATGCCGCTGCCAGCGATGACGCTTCGGCTGACCAACAGTGCCAGCAATTGTCTTCTGATATCATGAAACGCGGTAAGCCTGGCCAACAATATCAGCCCGATCGCCAGCGGGGCACTGACGATACGTGCCGCCCACAGCATTACCCATTCCATCCACGGGGGCACGGGCGCACCCGTCTCGCGACCCTCTATCAAGTCCCGCCCAAACAACACCACACCGATTCGGCGGTGCCGCTTGACCAGAAGGCGGATGACAAAATAGGCGAGCCCCGCGACGAGCAAGTAGACGATGCCCGTAATAATTACCGCTAGCAGGCACAGCCACATCACCAACACGACCGGCAGCAGCAGGATCAAACCGGCTCGCCAGGCCAGCAAACGCCAACCGCTGGCCAGCGTCGCCTCGTAGTTCTCCTGGGCTCCGTAGACGTTATCGCGACTGTCCCGGCAGTTCTTGATCAGCCGCAGATCTCCGTCCACGGGAGCCATGCGGGCGGCGTGAGAGAGTAGCTGGTCCTGGGCACGCTGGTAGGCCAGCACCTGGTGTGGCCCGCGGCACTCGGGCGTAGCGCCTTCGACCAACCCGCCGTCCGACGCGATCCGCTCGGTCTCGAACCAAACTGCGCCGCCATTGGCGACAAACACGCCCTCTTTGAAATGTCTCGCGCGGACGGTCAACACGCGATCGCGCAACGCGGCCAGCAGGGACCGGTAAAGTTGGAATTTGGAGGGTTTGCGCGCATAAGAATTGGCCGGATGGAAACGCATCGCATACTCCGTTTCCAGCCCGACCAAGCGATGGAAAATCTCCGGCAAATGACTACTCGCCACCGTGAGGAACGACGGTCTCGTCCAGGAATTCCTCGGCCTTCTCGCGACTATCCCGGCGGACTTGCTCCAAAGCCTTCTCCAGCGGCAAGACTTCCGGTTTCCCAGGCGTCGAGACGGTGTGTTCTTTTTCCTTAATCATCGTATCGGTGGTCATGCGTCATACTCCTTCTTTGGTACGTACCATCGTTATACCTACTATAGTAACGACAAAATCGCTGGTGACAAGGTGCCGGAGGGGTCTGTGCTCAAATGCCGATTGCGTCGATGTTTTCCAGCTCGCGAAGGGCACACCCTGGCTTGGAGGCAGACTCGCCGAGTTTGCCCTCGATCCGAGCGTTAACGGCAGGCACATCGTGGCGCGTGGGACGGCTTGAGCAGGTCATAAAGCATCGAGGCGCCATCCACGTCACCCCATTGGAGATCGTCGATATACAAGACCAACGGATGGCGATCGCCGAGTCGCGCAAGCATCTCACGCAACGCGGCGATGGCTCGCCGACGCAACTCCTGCTGGTCGGCAACTCTGAGCGTCCGTCGGGCCGCGCTGTGATTCGCTACGACACGGCCCAAAACGGGAAGGGCTGGGTCTAGGCGACAAAACGTTCGTCGAGTGTGTCGATTTCTAGATCCGCTAGCCATGCGACCAGTTCCCCGGCAGGTGGCCGGCGCGAGGGCTGTTTGGCCAGCATCCTTCTGATCAAGCGAACCACGCGAGTCGGAAGCAGCGGATTGAACCGGCGGGGATCGGGGGGAGCGCTGCGCAAATGTGCGGCGGCCAGATCGGGCGCGGCGCAGGCCGCAAAGGGCAACGTTCCGGTCAGCATTCTGAATAACGTCACGCCCAGGCTGTATATGTCGCTTGGTGAACCTACCTCGTCAACCGAACTGAACGCCTCTGGGGCGGCGTAGGCCATGGTGCCCGCCAACGGGCCGTCGCCGGCGCACTCGGCGTGCCCGAGCCTGCGAGCCAATCCCAGGTCCAGCAGCGTGACATGGCCCTCCTGCGATACGAAGATGTTGTGCGGTTTCACGTCCGAGTGGAGCCATTCATGGTCGTGCAAGGCCCGAATTGCCTCTGCAGATTGACGGGCAATCCAGAGGGCATGTGGCGTAAGGACGATGCCAACTTCATCCAGCGCGGCTTCCAGCGTGACGCCCTGCAGATAGGGCATTACCACATAGTGCGGCGACTGGTTGAGATGCGAGGACAGAATACACGTCAAATGGGGATGGGTAACGGTACGTCCCACGGATGCTTCGCGCCCAATCAAACGAATCGCCGTGCTGCTATCGGTGTCCGCGTCCTGTCGAGCGACCTTGATGGCGTAGTCCAAGTGTGCCGTGGCATCTGAGCCGACCGGCTTGGCACGATATACGCGCGACCAAGGCCCTTCGCCCAGCAATTGGAGAATTTGCCAATTGCCGATGGACGCATGCCCAGCATCGCGCGCTTCGGTGCGCGCATCGTTAGAAGACGTGCGGGAAGACTGCGTCATAGTGACAATGCGGACGCAGAAGGTCCTGACGAGTTGGAAACGGACACAAACAAGAACTGGATCTACTGTTTGAATCGGCCGCTGGGGGCAACAAGTTGAGCGTCCTTGTTGCGAGCTCAGTCAGTGCTGTCAATTCGACTACACATGTGCTCAATAGGATGCCACCAATTGCGCCCTAGGCGGCCGCGTGAATTGCAGCACAATCGTGGAGATGCGTATAATCTGCTTAGCATGGAGTTCAGGGCCGTCCAGTGCTATCACTTGGCGCAGCAGTTGCAGTTTTTGTGGGTGTATGAGGATCGGTCCGTAGACCTCCGGGTGGTGATGGAAGAGAGGGGACGAGAAAATGACCCGCATCGCAGTTTTGACCGCCGTCGTGCTTGCCTCGTTGCCGCTTGCCGTCTGTGACGCCGACTCGAGTCCGGGAGCGAAAGGCGCGAAGGGCCTGCAGCCTAAGTTGAACTCCACAAAGGAGAAGCGAGAGTGGCTGCAAAGCCAAATGGTCAAAGGCCTGAACAACTCGCGCCAAGTTCGCCAGGTTCGTGCTGCTCTGGACGGCATGGCGCCAAAACAGATTGACGCTCTCACGAACGCGGCTCTGGCCCAACAGTTTCCGGCGAACGAGCATCAATTGCTGCAGCAGGTGCAATGGGAACTGCAGCGAGCTCGCTGGCTGAGGCAGATGCTGGAACGCGAACTCTGGCTGCGACGTTACGGCTATCAGTATCCCGTGGGATACATGCCGATGATCACTTGGCTGCCACAGGGCACGCACTTTGGCGCTAATGCAGTCATTTCCGGCGACCGACGGCATGTGCGTGTGAGCGGGATGCCTTTCTTCTCCAGCGTCGGCCCGGTCTACACCTACAATCTGAACAACGGCGAGACGAGGCGAATGCCACAGTACGGCTCTCCAGCCTACGGTTCCCCGCGGTACAACGGCTATCCGGGGTACGCCAGCGGGTACAGACACGGCCAGATGCCACCACAGCATCTGCCGCCCAAGCCAAAGTCGCCCTACACACAGACTTGGTATGACGGCATGCGGACGCGTACGGGACCGCGACCGTAGTACACGCCTCGAACCAACGTCGGGTGCACACGCACGCAGATGAAGACCGGCTTCTGCTGAGGCCGGTCTTTTTTTGTCGTGGTACCCCGAGTGTTAAACTGGGCGATCTAATCTGCCTTTTTGGATTATTCGGATTTTGACGAAAGTCCCGGTTGGGGGATCTCCGATATTGTCGCTACGGACTCACTGGATTCAGTGGGGGGCCCAACATCAAGCCCAAGGCAAGGATTTCTCCCATGATTTTAGTCGCACGAGCTATTGGAAAACTCTGGTTGCTGGGCCTGCTAGCCGTCTTGCTGGGGATCACCGCCCGCGACGTCTCGGGCCAGGTAACGGCCAAGAATCGAGCCGCTCACAAAGAAAGCCCGCGGCAACTCGTTGCCAAGCCAGCAGGCCAGCCCAAGGGCTACGTGCCGAAGCACATGAAAGCCGCCAGCTTTACATCAGCGGAGCCGGAAATCGAGATCGTCGATGGGGGAACCTACTACGAAGACGCTTCGACGGGCGATCTTGTCATCGAAGAAGAAGCGATGGTTGGATCATGCGGTGCGGATGGATTCTGCGCCGATGCGACCTGTGCCGAGTGCTGCCTGGTTCCGTGCGGCATGTTTCCGCTCGGCAATCTCGAGTTGTCCTTCGGTGTGCAGGGATTCACAGGCCCCACGAATTATCAACCTATGGCCCCGAACGCGCCATTCTTGAGCGGAAGCGGGAGTTTTGGTTTCAATGAAAGCCTGAACTGGGGTATTCCGATTCCGGGCTTCCCGTGCCTCGGCGGCCAAGTTGGTTTTCGCGCCACGCACAGCAACCTCTCCGGCGCCGAGTTCACGAACGAGACCCGCAATCAGGTGTTTGTCACGGCTGGGCTGTTTCGCCGCGTCGACGTGGGGCTGCAAGGCGGTGCCGTTATCGACTACCTGTCGGACGGCTGGTATCGAGACGCCGATCTCATGAATGTCCGTGGCGAACTGAGCTGGGTTTCGAATGGGACGCACGACGTAGGCTTTTGGTTCACTGCCGGGACCAGGATTGCCACGGAACTCGGGGTTCTGAACCAGATCGAGAATTGGGAGTCAACCGATCTGTTTGCGTTCTTCTACCGAGAGAAAGTCGGGGCCAACCTGGACGGCGAAGCTCGTATGTTCGCCGGTTTCTCGGGCCAAAGCGACGGATTGATCGGCGCTGACCTTCGATTGCCCCTGACCGATACATGGGCGTTGGAAACCGGTTTCTCCTACTTGATTCCCGAGGAAGGCAGGGGACAAGGGCTGAATGCAGGCCACGTCCATGAGAATTGGAATCTGGGAATCGGGATCGTTTGGTATCCCGGGCGTGGTTTGGGACACGGCAATCCCTACTACCGCCCGCTCTTCCCCGTTGCCCACAACGGCAATTTCATGATCGAACGCCGTTAGCGAAGCTCCATCAACAGGAGAGCGACGTGAGAACGGGTCCCCTCGGCGAGCGGGCCCCGTTGGTTTTCTTGCCGCATGCCTTTCTGCTCAGAACAAGCATCCGCCCATACCCCCCATGCCCCCCATACCTCCGGTGAAGCCCCCAGGAAGCTGGCGGAGTGCGTTGAGTCTTCCAAGCAATTGTCCGATCTGCCTGTGTACAGCGTCGGTGTGGCGGATGATCAGGCTGCCGGGGACGGCCTTGGCGTAGACGTCCTCGCGCTCTTGCCAACTGTCCGGTTCGATCAGGTCCGTGATCAGGCTCAGTAGTTCATCTTCCGGGATGAGTATCTGAATGCCTGGACCTGCCATTTGGCAAGCCGGAACACCTCCACCGATGCCCGTAGTGCTGATCCCGCCGAACTGCGCAAGCCCTGAACCGCCATCAACGGGCTCTTCCCTCTGCCCCACGCTCGCCTTCGGCTGGGGCGTTACCGGTCGGGGCGCTATTATGTTGGACTCAGCCGTAGGCACGTTGTAGATGACCAGGCGAGTCGTGTCGGGCTTCCGAGCGCCCTCGGCTACCGAGGGAGAGTCTTCACACTTCGCGAGGTGCTGGCGGATTCTTCCCAACAACTCCACGATGCGTTCATGGACGTAAGGAGTCTGAGAAACGATGAGAACATCGATATGACGACACGACTCGATGCTGCCCGGTCCACCCACGCTGTCCCAAGACTCTGGTGCCACGATGGATGTCACCAATTCAATGACATCATCGTGCCCCCACAGGCGTTGGGGATCACCGAACAAGTCGGTTCTGGACGACTCTCCGAGTAGGTCCGCGATGGGATACACTCGGTTGGCGAGAATGGCTTCCGCTTCTTCCGGCGTGGTGATCAACAGCGCGTGATCCCGGCACAACGACGTCAACTCCAAGTCCTTGAGTATGTGGACCAGGGCATGTCGGACCCGCATGTTCTCGGCGCTGAATGTGATGGGCACGTCAACGCCAAGTCCGACATCGTCCATTGCCCTGCGATCGAGGACTACGTTGATTTCGCACTTGTCGGCGACGAACTCCGCCACGTCATGCAAGGGCGTCTCTGTAAACTTGAACGTCAACGACCCTTCCAACGCCCGTTCGATCTTCACAACCGCGGGGTCGTCTGCGTACGGGGCGACGCAAGCGGTTGGTGGAGCCTTGTCTGTATGCCCTTCTGCTATCTCCTTTGCCTTGCGGAGAACCGCCAGCATGTCGCCTATTTGGTCATGAACGTCTCGTGTCTGCGTGATCACGACACCGCCACGAAACGCCTCGACGGACCCCCATCCGCCGACCGTATCCCAAGAATGCGGCTCAGCGGTGGTCGTAATAAGGTTAATGATCGAGTCGTAGTCGTATTCGTCGGGCGCTGCTTGTTCGCGGAGCTTGATCAGGTCTAGGACGTCGTATATCTCGGTCTCCATACAACACTCAGCCTCTTCGGGCGTCGTGATCAGCAATACTCCGTCCCGCACAGTCCAGGTCAGATCGAACTCTTTCAGCAGATGCCGTAACAAGCTGCGCAGAGGCATATCCGAAAGCTTGGCGGACACCGGAACGTCGTACGCCAGCCCGACGTCGTCCATAGCGCGAATATCAGCAAGCAACACCACGCCTGTCTGCTTTCGCAGGTATTCGACCACTTCGTTCAGCGGCTGCTCATCAAACTCCACGGAGAGTTTCTTCTCCAGGGCTGACGCGATGTCCGCTCTCCAGCCCTTAGCGTCTGTAGATGGTGGGGGCGCTTTCTTGCGATTCTCGCCAGCCGTCACGTGCGAACAGGCAGAATAGCACAGAAACAATACGGCACCGAACGACCATAGGCGTCGCGACATAGTTTTCTCCTTCACGTCGGAAAAAGGAAGAGATCGAACGCGACCGTCAAAGCCGCGCAGCGCCCCTGATTCCTTTATCGTAGTAACGGCGAAGCGGATTCTGCAACCCTTTTGGGTCAGCCGTCGAAACGATACCCCACTCCGTGTACGGTTCGTATCAGTTGTGGGTTCCTGGCGTCGATTTCGATCCGCTTGCGCAATTGCGAGACGTGCTGATCCAGGGTGCGACTATTGGGTAGATAGCTTTGGCCCCAACAGTGTCTGAAGATAGTCCTACGATCCAGGACTGTGCCCCGGTGCCGGTAGAGCAGGTCCAGGATCTTCACGTCGCGCAGGCTCAGTTCTATGACTTGGTCGCCTCGGCGAGCGCGAAGTTCGGCCGGAAAGACGTGCACGTCGCCCATCGTGAAGGACGACGAGGGCGACGTTTCCTGGCGAGACGAATGGCAACGTCTTGTGACGGCTCGAATCCTCGCCACGACTTCTTTGACGCCAAACGGCTTGACGATGAAGTCGTCAGCGCCCAGTTCCAGGCCAAGAACTTTGTCGATTTCGTCCGATTTTGCCGTGATGAAGACGATGGGCACGTCGGCACGGACGGCACGCATCCTCCTGCAGACATCGTATCCGTTGATTTCGGGCATCATAATGTCCAAGCAGACGAAATCCGGCGACTCGGAGTTGAACAGAACTAGCGCCTCTTGGCCATTCTCAGCCTGAATCACCTCGTAGCCTTCGGCTTCGAGTATCTCTCGCAGCCCGTATCGAGTAAGGGGATCGTCTTCGGCCAGAAGTACTTTCATGGCTGTCCGAGTATCGGGGAGAACAAGAACCTCAGCCTTTCGTCTACTTACTCATCCTAACGCGAACGGTGCCCGCAACCCAGTAGGTCCCGTCCGGCGGACGCGACCTACTGGGATACTCCATCATCAGCTTTCGGTGTAAGAAGCTCAACCCGAAACGTCGCTCCGGTGTCTGTATCCAGAAGGTCGACTTCGCCGCCGTGAAGCCGAGCCAGATTGCGGGCGATCGACAGGCCTATGCCTGCGCCCGTAGCGCCCTCCAAGCGATCCGACATGCGGTAGAACGGTTGGAAGACCTTCTCGCGTTGTTCTCCGGCGATTCCCGGCCCGTGATCGGCGATCTCGATTGTCGTTCGATCACCGGTCTGGCCGGTGGATACCTCCATCAGTTTGCCGGACGCCGCATACTTCTCGACGTTGCTCAGCAGGTTCACCAGGATCTGCTCCAAAGCATCAATGTCAAACTGGACCGGATCGGACGCGTTGCCGTCAAAGCGGATCTCGATACCTTTCTGCGCCATCGTCGGTTCAAACTGCCGGATGACGGCACGGGCCACGTCGTCCACGCGTCCGGCCTTTCGTTTCAGCTTGCCCCGGTCTCGCTGTTGCCGAGCAAACGTCAGCACGTTGCCGATCAGCCGGCTCAGACGCTGGCTTTCGGCAGTGATGACTTTCAGTCGTTCTTGCGGTCGGCGAGCCTCGTTCGGTTCGACAGACTCGAGGTCGTGCTCGAGCAGATCGGCGTAGAGGCAAATGTTCGTCAACGGCGTTCTCAGTTCGTGAGAAACCTGATTCACGAAGTTGACTCGCGTGGCCGCTTCCCGCAGTTCTCGCGAGGACTCGCGGTAGAAGTACACCGCAAGCCCGGCTAGGCAAATCGCCACAGCCACCAACCCCGATATGAGGCTGAAGTACGTGGTGCGACTGGAGATGCCGATCAACCGCTCGCCTTCGACAAAGTACTGCAATCGCCACGAAGTGAGCGGTATGCTCAGCGGCATTTCCACAACGGGCGAAGTTTCCGATGGAGGCTCGAATTCTCCCCACTGATACACGATGCTCGCATTAGAGTCCACCAACCGTATCCGCGACTGCGATGTGGGCACATCATCGGCGACAGCCGTCGTAGGAAGATCGGAGATCAAGTCGGCGATCCAACGGGATCGGTCCAATTCGATGCCCACCACGTGCCCCGTTTCGGCGCGACGCCAGAAAACGAGATTCAGCCCGCGTTCCCAATACCACACGTACCAACCGTGACTCGATGCAGAATCGGCAGATACCTGCTCGCGGAGACTGACCTGCCCCATTCCCTCCTTGGCGCCCGCTGCCATACCGTCGCCGTTGGCGGATGCGGCAGACGAGGACGACGCCGCGCGAACCAGGTCTTTGTCCAACAGAAACCGTCGGGCACGCTGCAAGAACGCCCGCTCCGCGTCGTTCAGAGGCCCGTCAAGCGGCGGGTGCAGTAGCCGCCCGTCCGATTCCAGGACGAACAACTGGGTAGCCAACGGTTCGGCACGCACGATGTCGCGCAGGCGTGACGGCTCGAATGTCTCTAGCTCGGTCAGTCGAAGGAGGTCGCCCTCGCAACGTTGGAAGTACCGCGCGACGGTCTGATCCGTGTCTCTGAGTTGTTCGGTCAGGAGTTCACGAAACCGCTGACGCATCAACTCCTGTTCGTGGCGCGCAAGCCAGACGCCGGCCCACACGACTAGGGCCAGCGGCAGGCACACCAGCAGCAGAAGAACGAATACCAGCTTCTTGGTCACGTGATCAGTAACTCTGCTGCAGCGAGTCGGCGAACTGGATTCGTCGCATCAACTTCCGTGTCTTCGCCCACTCGGCGCCTTCGAGGTTCTTGGCTTGATGCATGTTGTCTAGACAACGTAGCTGCAGGACTTTGGAGTCGAGTATTTTCGCGTTGTCAGACAAGTATTTCCCGTTTACCAACAGGATCTTCTTTGCGCCCTCGATGTCACCTTTGTCACGCAACAACGTCGCCAACTGGTTCTGGCCGTTGGCGATTTGCAGCACGCATGCCTCCAGGACAACGAGATTTACCCTCTCCTCGACTACCGCGATGGAGTCGGTGAAGTTGACGCTAACAACACTGCTCAGTCGATCCGTGGTTTTGGTCTGCATATTGGAGTACGAGACCTTCACCTCGGCGACCTGCAATGTCTCCCCCGCCTTGGTTGCTGGCACTTCCACTTCCAGCAGCACGTACTTCTCCTGCTGGCTGTACAATTGATTCATCTTAACGATCACACGCTGGCCGTTGATCTCGGCGTCCATGTTCAGTACTCGCACCGGGCGGATCCCCGAACTGACTTGGACGTCGATCGCGACCTCCTGCGCCACCACCGAAAGCACGTCG
The DNA here is from genome assembly GCA_964623055.1 of uncultured Pirellulaceae bacterium. Classification (GTDB taxonomy): domain Bacteria; phylum Planctomycetota; class Planctomycetia; order Pirellulales; family Pirellulaceae; genus JADHUC01. Next base: position 23,687 of record CAZURK010000141.1, on the reverse strand, counting down.
TCGAACTCACGGTTGAAGATATTGACCAAGTCGCTGGCCTTCTCGATGAAAATGTGGTTTCCGCCGCTGCGGCTGGCAAGTTGGCTCATCAGGTCCTCGTTGTAGTCCAGACCGAGCCCCATCGTGGAAACGGAGATGCCCTCCTTCATCAACGACGCGCCCAGGTTACCCAATTCGCTTGGCGATTGCGGCCCAACGTTTGCCAAGCCGTCGGACAGCAGGACCACGCGATTGACCCGATTCTTGTCCAGGAACTTCCGCAGTTCGTCAGCGCCTTTGCTCACTCCAGCGAACAATGCCGTGGTGCCGCCTGCCTCGACACGGCGTATTGAATCGCACACCATCTTTTTGTCCGTCAGCTTCGTTGCTGGAACGATAACACGAACGGTGGAGTCGTAGGCTACCACCGAGACGATGTCCCGCTTGCTCAGCCGCTGGATCGCCGCAATCGCAGCTTCCTTGGCTTTGGCGATCTTCTCGCCGGTCATTGACCCGGACTTGTCCAGCACGAACGATACGTTGACCGGCGCCCGGTCTCGTCCTCCGTCCATTTTGAACCCGGTCAGTCCAACCTTGACGAAGGTAGTTTGCTTCTTCTTGGCCAGCAGCGTCGGCTTGGCCATCGAGACATCCAGATTGACTTGCTTCGCCGTTGCGGCCGTGGGCGAAAAGCCAAAGGTCAACGCGATCAAGATTGCGAGATGTTTGGTCATTGCGCTCATTCCCAACCTCCTTTTCAGTTCTGAAAACAGAATTCACTTGCCCTACTGCAATTAGAGCAATTATTGCCGATTGGGTGGTCAGAGCGGCGTCAAGAGTTTGTAAAACGTTTGTGAGGCCAGGTAGGTCCCGCTTGCCGTCGGGAACCGAGCAGACCGCAACGCGACAGCAGGCCCCATCCGGCTGCGGGGGCCTACTAGAATCACAAAAGGCTGCGCAAAGAATCGGGCTATGAGTTCTCTTTCAACGTGACCCAGCTAAGATAGCCCAATCCGGCGGAGCAGAGCACGAAGGCAATGTCCATTATTAGACTGGCTTTTTTGAACGGGGGCCACCAAGGGGAAGCCAAATCCCAAAGAAATAGAAAAAACAGCACGCCTGAAATGGCCAGCCCTGTTATGCACAATGCCTTCGGCATCCGGAGCGTCCTCGAAACTGCGTAGTTTGGCCTACTTTGCATCAGCACCGCAAGCGTTTAAGTATAGTTCATAGATTCCGGTTGTCACCAGCCTGATCGCAGAATACGGCCATATGGAGGGGCAGGTATCCTTCCAGCCGTTCTTTTCCGTACTGACCTACTGGATTTGAGAAATGGTCGAGCCTGACACCCATTGGCGCGTTTTTCGCGAGTTGATGCCCGTCACGAGGAAGCTGGCCTATTTTGACCACGCCGCGGTATCTCCGCTACCTCATCCATCGGCCAAGGCGGTTGAGACGTGGTCACGGCAGGCGGCCGAACTCGGCGACACGGCGTGGCCTCAGTGGGAGAAACGGCTGAACGAAGTACGCGACCTGGCGGCGGAGTTGATTGCCGCAGATCCGAATGAAGTTGCGCTGGTTCCCAACACGACGGCGGGCATCAACCTGGTGGCTGAGGGCTTTCCCTGGCACAAAGGCGACAATGTGGTAACCCTCGCCAACGAATTTCCCTCAAACCAGTACCCCTGGATGAACTTGGCAGGCCGGGGCGTCCAAACCCGTCGGGTGCCGGTCGACGGCGTCCAAGTGGACCTGAATCGCGTAGCCGACGCGTGCGACGAGCGAACGCGGATCATCTCGGCCAGTTGGGTCGGCTACGCATCTGGTTGGCGCCTTGACGTCGACGAGTTGGTCGCCCTGGCGCACGATCGTGGGATACTCGTCTTTCTCGACGCCATTCAGGGGCTGGGGGTCTTCCCAATCAACGTGCGCCGGACTGGTGTGGATTTTCTGGCGGCGGACGGGCACAAATGGATGTTGGGTCCGGAGGGCGCCGGCGTCTTCTACGTTCGCGGGGAGCATCTGGATATATTGCGTCCGCTGAACGTGGGCTGGAACAGCGTCGTCCACGCGCACGATTTCGCGCGATGCGAACTGGATATTCGCCGGGCAGCATCTCGTTACGAGGGCGGCTCGCAGAACATGGTAGGTTTCGCGGCGTTGGGGGCTAGTCTGGAATTGTTGTCCCGGTTTGGATTGACGTCCGATATGTCGCCCCTTGCGGACCGCGTACTGAAATTGAATGAATACGCGGCGAGGCGACTGGAGCAGGCGGGCGCTGAAATCAGAAGCGATCTCGATCCACGACACGCCGCAGGTATCCTGTCATTCGACCTCCCAGGGCGAGATTTGGCGGAGACAAGGCGAAGTTGTCTGACGCGTGGCGTCGTGCTCAGTTTGCGAAACGACTGGCTGCGAATCAGCGCCCACGCTTACGTCAACGAGGACGATGTAGAACGTATGATCGAGGCATTGCAGCAGCCCTAGGATTCCCAGCGCACCCGCTGGTAGGTCTTCACCGAGTTCTCGTAGGTCGGGGCTCCTGACCCGACTTGAGAAACAGAGGAAACGACGACCCGGGAGACCCGTCCTACGAAGAAACGCCACATCAAACTCAGAAACGCCAGCGCAGGCCCCTACAGAAACGGACCGCCGTGATGCAACGAATTGCAGTTATCGTCTCCGTGTTGACGATTGTCACGGCTTCGACGAGCCAGCCGGCCACGAGCGCTCACGCGTCTGTTGGCGGCGAACTGGAAATCCGCGCCGTGGACCACGATACAGGCATGCCTGTCCCTGTACGGATGCACCTGAAGGACTCGCGGGGCAAATCTGTCAAGCCACCACGATTGCTGTACTGGCACGATCACTTCGTCGTCCCAGGTACGGCCGTGCTGAAGTTACGCAGCGGCACCTACACATTCGAAATCGAGCGAGGTCCCGAGTATCGCATTCGTACCGGTCACTTCACTATCCGGCAGGGCGACGCGGATAGCAAAGAGGTGACAATGGAGCGTTTCGTGGACATGAAAAAGGAAGGCTGGTGGTCGGGCGACTTGCACATTCACAGGCGAGTGAAAGACATTGAAATGCTGATGCTTGCCGAAGACCTTCACGTCGGGCCGGTGATAACCTGGTGGAATGACGAAAACGAATGGAAAGGTAAAACAAGCCCCGATCCGTTGCATGCATGCTTCGACAAGAATCGGTTCTATCACCTAATGGCCGGCGAAGACGAACGCGAGGGCGGCGCTCTGCTGTACTTCAATCTGCGCGGTCCGCTACCGATCGCAGACGCCGACCGAGAATACCCGTCGCCTTGTGATTTCCTGCTCACGGCCCGCAAGCAAGACGGCGTGCATGTGGACATCGAGAAACCGTTCTGGTGGGACATGCCGATCTGGATTGCGAGTAAGATGGTCGATTCGATCGGGCTGTGCAACAATCACATGCATCGCGACGGCATGCTTGCCAATGAAGCCTGGGGAAAGCCCCGAGACAAACTTGCATACCCCGATCCGCACGGCAATGGACTCTGGTCGCAAGACATCTACTATCGGCTACTGGAATGTGGCATCCGAATTCCGCCGTCCGCGGGCAGCGCCTCTGGTGTGCTGGCAAACCCTGTGGGCTACAATCGCGTTTACGTTCACTGTGGCGACGTACTGGATTATGACCAGTGGTGGGGGAATTTCCGGGCTGGGCGTGTGGTTGTGACAAACGGGCCGTTGATCCGGGAGCCTCGGGTCAACGAGGAATTGCCCGGACACATCTTCCGAGCGGAGCACGGAGAAACGCTCGAGCTGCACGCCGCCCTGAACCTGTCGATTCGTGAGAGGGTCGACTACCTGGAAATTGTGAAGAACGCCGAGGTTGTGCACGAGGTGCGTTTGGACGATTGGGCAAAGGCGGGCGGAAAGCTACCGCCTGTCGAGTTCAAACAGAGCGGCTGGATGCTGGTTCGGGCTGTGACGAGCAATCCAAAAACCTATCGTTTCGCCTCCACCGGCCCGTACTATGTCGAAGTAGGCGGCGAGCGGCGAATCAGCAAGAAAGCTGCCCAGTTTTTTCTTGATTGGGTCCACGAGCGGGCTCGACGAGTGAGTATCGAGGACACGGAGAAGCGGGAAGCAGTGATCAAGTACCACCGCGGCGCGCGCGATTTTTGGCAGAAAATTGTCGACATGGCTAATGCCGATTGAGTAACGTCCTTTTCTTGGGGAGTCTGTGCCATGAAACGCCTTCTGTGTTGTCTGATGGTTGTCCTTAGTTGTTGTATGGGTGCGTTGGCGCAAAGCAGCGCCGGTGAAGCGAGCTTACCCGGTGCTCGGCCCACGATTGATGCCAGCCGATTTCCCAGCATCCAGGCTGCATTCGACGCCGTACCTGCCGAAGGAGGCCTGGTGCGACTGCCGGCCGGCACGTTCGAGATTGCCGAACCGCTGTTCATCCGTGTGCAGGACATGTGCGTGGAAGGTGCGGGAACCGCGACGCACATCAAGAACGTAAACGAAGAGGGCCAACCGGCGTTGGTTCTGGTACACCCCGATGGCGCAGAGGGCCGGAAGAACGAATTGTGGCGAGTGCGGTTGGCCAATTTCCGCATTACGGGCAACGAGAAAAGTGGCCACGGCATCGAAGCGCGGGGCATCAATGAAATATTCATCGACGGAGTCACCGTCAGCTATCACGGCGGCGATGGCATCCGTTTGGACCACTGCTACGAAGATCCGCGAGTTTGCGACTCGCTGATCACCTACAACAAACAGACCGGCGTCAACTTGCTCGGATGTCACGACATCGTTGTTTCCTCGAATCAGTTCGAGGAAAACATGGACGCCCTGCATTGTTTCGACGGCTTCAACCTGTGCATGACGGGCAACAATCTGGACGACCATCTGGGGCACGGCGTCGTTATCGAAAACACGTACGGCAGCGTTGTCTCCGGCAATATGATCGAGGAGTGCAAAGGGACCGCAATCGTGCTGGACCGCGACTGCTATGGCATTACGCTTAGCGCCAACGTGATCGCTCACGACGGTGGTGGCATCGACCTGCGCGATGCTCATGGGTGCGCCGTGTCGGCAAACACATTCACGCTGATGAAGACCGACGCCTTGCGGATTGGCAAGACCAGCGGCCGAATTGCCGTGTGCGGCAACAGTTTCTGCGACAGTTACATCGGCGAAGGCGCAGTGAAACGCCGCCACGACGACATTCAGGCGGCCGGCGTGGTCTTGTCGGGAACGACGGACATCGGTATCAGCGGCAACGTGTTTTCCAGCGTGCGTCCCAAAGCCGTGGCGATCGAAGGCGACGATCCGGTGCGTCGAGTACTGTTCTCCAATAACATACTGACCGATGTGGTCAGCGATCACGCAAAACTGAAAGACGCCGAGGGATCGGTGGTTTCGGACAACCTGAGTCAATAGGAAATCGCAGAGCCCCGTACCAGTCCAAAGCAGTCCAACCGCGTACGACGGGCAGTAGACTATCGGAATCCATCAGTCATTCGTCATTGGTCATTAGTCATTTGCCCCTTGTGAGTTAGTCGCTGCAATAACGAAAAACGAGTACTTCGTTCTTTACCCTTGACAAAGGAGGGTGTTGCCGTGTCGTCAAAGGAATTGTTGGAGGTTCTTGAGAAGCTGCCGGCGGACGATTACGAAACAGCACAGTCGCTGTGCGAGAAGCTGTTGGCCGGTGGTGCGGAGACCATCGAGCAGTTGGTGGAAATGGTCGGCGAACGGTTCGGCGTCCCGGATGGGGCGAAACCGAAATACGCGTTGCACGGACTAGTGCATCACGCGTGTCGGCCGGGCAACGATGGTGGGCGGAAGTTGCTGGCCGAGACCTTGGCGAAGCAGCTTTCGGCGGAGCATTCCGACGAGTTGAAGGCATTTATCGTGAGGCAGTTGCAGCTTTGTGGCCGAGCGGATGAGGTGCCTGCTTTGGCCAAGCTGCTGGACGGCGATCGTTTGTGTAATCCTGCGACGCAGGCGCTCGTGGCCATTGGCGGCGATGCGGCGCTCAAGGCGCTGCGCGACGCGCAGCCGAAAGCCGAGGGCTCGCGAAAGGTGGCCGTCGATCAAGCGGTTGAGATCCTTTCAAAGCGATGATTTCACCGGTGTCGCGAATTCCGCATTGACAGGAACTAATCAGGAGTACAAACGATGACCCAAAATCGAAGCAATATCACTCGACGCCGATTCTTGAAAACATCTGCAGGCGCTGTTGCGGCTGCAGGCAGCGTCAGCATTGTGCCTCGTCACGTGTTGGGTGGTTCCGGCGTTCAGCCGCCCAGCGAAACCGTGACCGGCGCCTTGATCGGTAACGGCAATCGCGGCAAAGGCTCGTGGAAGGCGATGGGCCTGGGCCAGCCGCGACAATTGGCCGTTTGTGACGTGGACAAGAAGCGTATTGGGGGCGAGCCGGACAACAAGACGCGCTTCACCGACTACCGCCGTCTGATGGAGCGCAAAGATATCGACGTGGTCTGCATCGCCACGCCCCCGCACTGGCATTCGCTGATTTGCATTGCCGCGGCCAAGGCGGGCAAGGACATCTTCTGCGAAAAGCCCATGACCAAGTTCATCGCGGAAGGTCGGGCCATTTCCGATGCCGTGAAGAAGCACGGAGTGGTTTTCCAGATCGGCACGTTCGGCAGATTCAAAGTCAACCCCGAGACTCACAAGATGCACGCAAGCGGCCTTGTGAAGGATCTAAGCGGAGTCGTTCATCGCGCCGGCGTGCCGATGCGACTCGGCCGAACGGACTTGGAGGAAGTCACGCCCATACCCTCGGAACTGGACTACGACCTGTGGCTGGGGCCGGCGCCGTACAAGCCGTACCATCCCCACCGCGTTCATTACAGCAACCGTTTCTATTGGGATTACGAAGGCGGCGATCTGGCCAACTTCGGCGCTCACCGCGTCGATCCGTTCCAGTTCCAGTATGCTAAGGACGATACAGGACCGGTCGAGATCGAACCGTACGGCCCGTGGCCACAGCATCCGGATGCCGTCGGGCCGTGGGGTTGGGTCGAGCTGAAGTATGCTGACGGATTGAGGTTGGTGTTGGAGACCGGCAAGTGGGGCAAGAAGTACGACCGCGAAGCCGGCAAAAAGCCCAGTCTGAGCGAAGGAGACCAGCAGAAGCTCAAGGCCATGCCCGATCCGCCCAAGTTGGTCAGTTTTGCCGAGGCAATCCGCGATCGTCAACAACCGGGCGGCAACGCCGAAGCATCGCACCGGGCGACGACGCTGCTGCACCTGGCCAACATCGCGTTACGCGTCGGCCGCAAGATCCGCTGGGATCCGGCAAAGGAGCAAGTCGTCGGTGACGAAGAGGCTAACCGCTTCGTGAACATCCCTATGAGAGCCCCGTGGCGATTGTAGTAGCGTCCGGGAACGGGCGGCGGCCCCTCCAGTGAGACGGGTCGTCACTTTTCTGACACGCATTTTCGTCTACTAAAATCCGCACGCGTGCGAGGTGTTCCCTCGCGCACGCCTCCGGCTTGAGGTACGACGAGCCTTCCTTCGTTGCCATTGCCATACCCATGCGTGTTGACTGATGCCAATCGGCAACTAGAGTTAAGCAGGGAACCATCCAACGGGAATGGGATAGAGGGAATATGCACATTTTGACGGGAATGCTGTTAGCCGGACTACCCAGACGGGGCAAGCGGTCGTCGCTCTTGCCCATGCTGCGATCGGGGCCGGTCCAAACCGCCCACTGGATGCCGGGGCGCGTACGCTTTCGCGTGCCTTCGTTGCCCGAACAGCCCAGTCAGGTCGACTTGGTGCGCGATACGCTACCGACGCTGGACGGCGTGGAGTCCGTTGAGGTGAATGCCGCGACGGGAAGTGTCCTCGTTGGCTATCGCGAGGGTCAAGTCGAGCCGGAACTGTTGTTTGCCGCGCTGGTTCGTCTGCTGGGACTTGAGGAGGAGTTGGGGCAAACGCCGCGACCGGGGATCGTCAAGGAACTCCGATCGTTTGTGGACAGCTTGAACCGGGTCGTCTACGACCGAACAGGCGGGTTGTTGGATTTCACTTCGGCGTTGATGATCCTTTTGGCGGCTATCGGAATCACGAAACTGCTCCGGGAAGGCAAAGCGGCGGTGCCGGCCGGTTTCACATTGCTGTGGTGGGGAATGCACCAGTTGCTCGGACACGGCGGAGAAGCGGAGTAAGGCATTCGGTGATGTTGTGGCGAAAGGAAAAACCGCTGCTCGGGTGTGAGATTCTCCACCAGCTTCCCGGCCGTGTGCGCGTCGGCTCCCGTGCACTGCGCTATCTGGACGACTACGACGACGAGATCCGCCAGCGTCTGGAAAACCTGATGCCGGTAGCAGGCTCGCGTGTCTGTATTGACCGAAAATGTGCTCGTAACGTTCGACGCCACTCAGGCGACGACCGCGGACATCCTGGAACAGATCGAGTCGGTTCTCGGCTCGTACTCGCTGATCGCTTACAAGGCGGAACGGGCGGCCAAGAACCTCCTGACGGTCAACGAACGTCGACTTCAGGAAGAACCGATCTCAGAGATGCTGGTACGGATCGGCGTCACGACGGCCACTTTGGCGTTTTCGCAGATCAGCAAGTCCGCCCGAAGAGCGCCCACGACGTTTCTGGGGCGATTCCTGTCGGTACCGGCTTTGACGGCATTGTCGCTGGCGGCGCCGATCTTTCGGAGCGGCTGGAACTCGATGGCCATCAGCTTTCGGCCCAACGCGGACACCCTCAGCGCATCAGCGATACCGGCCAGTATCCTGGCGGGTCGTGCCTGGTCGGCGTTGACCATCATCTGGCTGGCGGATATCGCCGAACTGCTCACCGCCTACACAATGGGTCGGACGCGCCGTGCGATTCGCGAAATGCTGTCGGTCGGCGAGGATTTCGTATGGCGGGTTCGCGATGACGGTACCGAGGAGCGAGTTGCTTTGGACGAACTCCAGGTCGACGATCGCATTATGGTCCACACGGGCGAGAAGATCAGTGTGGACGGCACGGTGGAATCCGGAGAAGCGGCAGTCGACCAGGCTTCGATCACGGGCGAATTCATGCCCGTACGCAAGACGGAACAGGAAGAAGTTTTCGCCGGCACGGTGGTCAGCAGCGGACGGATCGTTGTGCGAGCCGAGAAGGTTGGCGACCAGACGGCGGTGGCTCGCATCGTCCACTTGGTCGAAGAGGCGACGCATCGGAAGGCAAGCGTTCAAAGCATTGCCGATCGAGTATCTGCACAGTTCATCCCCGTCAACTTTCTGCTCGCAGGGATCGTGTATCTGGTCACTAGAAACGCCGGTCGCGCGCTGAATATGCTGATCATCGACTACTCGTGCGGAGTACGGTTGTCGACTGCTACGGCGCTTTCGGCGTCCATCTGTACTGCGGCTCGCAATGGGATACTGGTCAAAGGCAGCAACTATCTGGAACTGCTCTCCGAGGCGGACACGCTGGTGTTCGACAAGACGGGCACCATGACCGAAGGCCGCCCGGAGGTAACCAGTATCATCCCTGCCGGTAACCGTTTGACCGATCGCGAGTTGCTTCAATATGCCGCCGCCGAGGAGTCAAGCACTCACCCGCTGGCCGTGGCTATCGTCGATAAGGTGCGCAGAACAGGCCAGCCCGTCCCGCCGCACTCGGACACTCAGGTGTTTACTGCCAGAGGTGTCGAAACGCAAGTCGACGGACGCCGCATCCGAGTGGGCAGCCGCCGTTTCATGCTCGAACAAGAATTCGATCTCGGGCCCGTCTCCGATGCGGTTCACCGTCTGGCTCGCGGTGGCGAGAGCATCGTCTATGTGGCGGACGCCGACGGGCTGCTTGGCGTGCTGGGAGTGCAAGACAGCCTTCGCGAAAACATGAAGAAGGCGATCAACCGCCTTCGCTACATCGGCATGGACGATATCATCCTGTTGACCGGCGATGTGGAACAGCACGCCGAAATCGTCGCCACCCGCATGACCATGGACCGGTTCAAGGCGGAGGCGATGCCGGATGACAAGGCGGAAACGGTGCTCAAGTTTCAGTCGCGCGGTACTCACGTAGTCATGGTGGGCGACGGCATCAATGACGCGCCAGCCCTGGCATACGCCGACGTGGGCATCGCGATGGGCGGGACGCGAACCGATATCGCCATGGAGGCGGCGGACATCACCATTACGGGCGACGATCCGCTAATGATCCCGGCGGTGATCCATCTGGCGAACAAGACGATGCGAACCATCCGTCAGAACTTCCTCACGGCAATCGGCGTCAATAGCCTTGGTATCGTTCTGGCCGCAGTGGGTGTGCTGCCCGTGTTTTGGGGCGCGGTTCTCCACAACAGTTGTACTGTGGCCGTCGTATTGAATTCATCGCGGATGTTGTTTCACGACGTGGAGGAGCGTCACCGATGAAGTCGCCTGATAAGCCCGTCGTGACCGTCGTCCATTCGTTACCCGGACGAGTGCGCGTGCGTTTCTCGCGCCCGCCCGTTGCCCCGGATCAATTGATCGCATCGGTGCGTGAGCACGAGGGAATGGGAGACATCACTTACACGCCGTTGACTCGGTCTCTGCTGGTACTGTTCGATCCGCATTCGATCAGCCAGGAAGAGATTACGCTTCGGGTCGCGTTCCAACTTGCGTTAGACCAGGGCGGGCAACCGGTTCGTCTATTGGCCGCACCCGAGCGGCCCGTGTTGCAGGATAGTGCCGTTCTGTCGGCTATCGGCTTGGCGACGGCACTCGCGATGCGGGGGCTGAAGCCGTCCAGGGGCGGTCCCTCGCGACTTGACTGGGGCGCCGGCATCGCGACCGCCTGGTCGGTTGCCGATCACGCGTGGCGAGAACTTCGGGAGCGTGGTTACTTCGATCCCGAGGTGTTGTCGTTGGCTTACCTGGCGACGGCGCTTGTCCGAGGGAATTTCTTGATCGCATCAGTCGTGACGTGGCTGACCACCTTTGGTCGTCACCTGATCGAAGTCGCACCCACCGGTGTCGAGGTGCGGCCGATGGAAGTGGCCACACCCGGTGATAATGGCCCACGTTACGAATTGATCGTCGCGCCCGACACGGATGCTCCCGAGCGGCTGCGTATAGTCGCAGGCCTGCAGGGCGCACTAAAATATGTAATGACCGGCGGCGGCACACACGGCGTTCGCAGTCTTTGGGAAGAGCTTCACCATGTCTCCCGCATCCACGGCGAGGTGCTGGAAGGCTACGGTCACATGCGCGAAGGAATCCCGATCCGATTTCGCTAACCAACACAAGCTAGTAGGAGATGTTTCATGGGTATCAGCACTGATCACGTCACTGGCCTTGCTGTCGGAGTTGGCGCGGCAGCACTGGGGTTCTATCTGTACAAGAAGAACCAGAACCGCGTCGACGAATGGCTGCGCGGACAGGGAATCAACGTCCCGAAGGGGGACGCCACAGCGACGGCAGGCATGTCCGTGGAAGACCTGATGCGCGAGAAGGAGCGGCTGGAGGACCTGATCGCCGAACGCGAAATGGCCGCCAAGGAAGCGGCGGCGCAGGCGTAGCTGGCCTGATTCTCGCTTCCTGCGTTGGCAAGTTCGGCAGTTCCGTGCATTCGTCGTTTAGCCGCGGCCCAGTGGGGAGCGCGAGAGTTGACATCGCCCGACGCGCTCCCCGCTGGGTCGCGGTTAAACGAGTTTCATATTGGAGGATCGCAGCCGTCTGATCGCTCAGATCTTGACGACCTTCCCCTTCTTCACCGACTCGGTCTGCTTGTGGCCCAGGATGATCGCGTCGCGGGCCAGATCGCCGGACAGCAGAGGCGACGGCTTGTTGGCTTTCACCGATCTGACGACTTCTTTGATCTCCCGCTCGAAGGCTGGCGGCATATCCCCGTCGCCCAGCTTCGGCGTCAGGACCTTGCCGGTTGACGTAAGAATCCGTAGCGGCTGCACTTCGACTCCATCCCCGATGACGGCAAAATCGTACAACAAAGTTGCCTTCTCGAAGTGAATCTCGAAGCCGTGCGTGAATGGCCGGCCTTGCTGGTTGATCACGCCGCTGACGGCACTGACCACAACACTCGGGTCGTCAAAGTGGAAGAACGAATTGAAGTACTCGACCACTTCGCCGCGCATACGGCCTCGGCTCGAAACGGCGACGGGCATGCCGAACAACACGCGGATCAGATGCGCGTCGTGTATGTGCAGATCGAGCATGGGGCCACCACACCCATTGGGATCGTAGAAGTCCTTCAGCCACAGCGGGTCGGAGATCACACGTTTGAACGCGCCGCCGATCAACTTGCCGTACTTCCCGTTTTCCATCAGCTTGATCACATGAGCATACTCGGGAAGAAACGTGAGCACGTGACCGATGCAGAGTTGTTTTTTCGCTCGCTTAGCTGCGTCGACCATCCGCCTGCAGTCGGCCGTGGTCAAGGCCATCGGCTTCTCGCATAACACGTGTTTTCCGGCCTTTGAAGCTGCCACCGCGGCGTCCGCGTGCATCGAAGGAGGCAAGCAGATGTCGACCATGTCGACATTCGGGTCGGCAAACATGTCCTTGTAGTCCGAGTACGTCGCGACCCCCGAAAGGTCGATCACCTCGCCCGGAGGCCCAAAGTTGCCTTTGATGTCTCGCCAGTCACCGTCCAATCGCTTCTTGATCGGATCGGCCACGGCGGCCAACTTGACGCCTCGCACCTTCTGATACGCGAGGTAGTGAATCCAGCCCATGAAACCAGTACCGGCAATGCCTACTCGGATCATCGAAACGGCTCCTTGTACGATGCAGCCCAACAAGAGTGTCCCAACACGGTGATGCCCAGGCCAAGTAGGTCCCATTGGCGCCTACAAAGACTCTGTTGGCGGTGTCTAGCCTACTCGGGAGGGCAAGACGGGGCAAGCAGATGCAAAATCAAATCTCACTCCGCTCAGCGTCGCTTCCGCAGACAAGCGTCCCGCTGCAACAGCGCTCGTTGAAGCGCAGTCGCAGTTACAGTAAACTTGCACTTGTTGCCAATGAACATATCCCGTTAGGACAACGCTGTGAAGCATTTTCTGTGCGGCAAAAGCCGAGAGAATGGCCGTAGCCGAAGTCGTGAGACTTCGGGTGGTACCCCCAAAGGCCCGAATTCTCACGAATCCGGCTACCAAGATGCTTCACGGCGTTGCCGCTAGGGGCTTTGTGCGTCGTGCCGGAGTCCACGGGGGCGTGTGGCACTGCTTAGTTGTTAGCTGTGCCTGCGTTGGTGAGCGAGAACACGGCTAACAAGTAAGCCGTGCCACACGTTTTGGCTGGCTTGTTGGGCGAATCGGTGGGCCAGGAAGAATCGGCCCGCGCTACTCGGTTGCGGCTGTCCTAGTCAGGGAAGTGGAATGGCCATTGAAACGAAATGCCCCGGCTGTCAACGGCTCTTGCGGGTCCCCGACGAACACGCGGGGAAGCAAGCTCGTTGTCCGGCCTGCAATACGATATATGTCGTTCCTGGCGGGGAAACCGCGTCGCTGGAAACGGCAGCATCTGACGCAGACGATTCCTGGTACATGAAGACCCCCGAGGGGCAGGTTTACGGTCCGGTTGCGAAAACTGAACTTGATTGCTGGCTGGCAGAAGGTCGTATCAGTGCCGAATGCACCTTGCGCACCGGCGCTGATGGTGATTGGCGTCCAGCCGACGACTACTACGGCGCTTTGAGTCCCCGGCCACAGGTTCCCACTCCCACGAGCACAGCGGCGCCGAGTCCCACCCGCGTTGCACCGGGAGGTCAGCCCGGGAGGACAGATCTTTCGGACCGTGCCGATGCCTATTCGGTCCCGCATCGGGGAGGCATCATCCTGGCCTTGGGAATCCTCAGTTGGGTGTTCAGTTGCCCCATCTTCAGCGTGATGGCGTGGATTATGGGATCGTCGGATTTGCGCGAAATGCGAGCTGGCCGCATGGACGCGCGCGGAATGGGATTGACGCAGGCAGGTCATATTCTGGGTGTCATATATTCGCTGTTGTGGCTTGTTGTCTTGGTGATCGGGATCTTCGTTGGTCTCCTGCTCCTAGCGGTCTGAGCGATGGCATAGCAGCCAAAAGAGGTCATGGAAAGTACGCTTGATGAGTAAGGCTACGTACAAAGACGCCGGTGTCGACCTGGAGCTTTATCGCAACGCAATGGAACGCCTGCCGCGTCTGATGCACCGGACGTTCTCGCCGCGAGTGATGAAGTTGGACGGCGGTTTCGCCGGGTTGTTCCAGTTGGATTTTGCCAACCGACTGTTCGCTCGCCAATATCAGGACCCGATTCTCGTGGCATGTACCGACGGCGTAGGCACCAAGCTGAAGGTGGCTCAACGGTGCGGCAAGCACGACACGGTTGGCATCGACCTGGTGGCGATGTGCGTAAATGATGCGATCTGTTGCGGGGCCGAACCGTTGTTCTTCCTGGACTACATAGCCATGTCGCGCGATGATCCGCCGCTTTTGGAGCAAATCGTAACCGGAATCAGCGACGGATGTGTCGAGGCCGACTGCTCGCTGTTGGGCGGCGAAACGGCGATCATGCCGGATCTGTATCAGAGAGACGATTACGACTTGGCGGGCTTCTGCGTAGGCGTTGTCGAACGAGAGCATTTGATCGACGGCAAGGCGATCGTGCCCGGTGACATGTTGATCGGCGTAGCGTCAGCCGGCTTGCACTCGAACGGCTACAGCCTGGTTCGCAAGGTCGTCTTCGAGATGGCCGGCCTTGCTGTCGACGACCATGTGGAAGAAGTCGGCCAGACAGTCGGTGAAGTTCTGTTGACGCCGACGCGCATCTACGCTCGGCCGCTACGCGAGATACTGAACCACTACAAGATCAAGAACGTCATTCACGGGATCGCTCACGTGACGGGCGGGGGACTGCGAGAAAACCTCGAACGAATCCTGCCCGCCGGATTACGCGCGGAGATCGACGACACTTGGCCCATGCCTCCAGTGTTTGGCTGGCTTCAAGAGCTCGGCAACATCGACGACGGGGAGATGGCTCAGGTATTCAATATGGGCCTGGGCCTGGTACTAGTCGTCCGTCCGCACTTTGGCGACAGCATCCAACGTATACTGAAAGAGAGCGGTTTGAACAGTTGGCAAATCGGCGAAGTAGTCAAGGAATAGACTGCAGGGTGGGCCCAGTCTTCGGGGGCCCACCGGAATCTGAGTGCTGAGTTCTGAGTATCGAGTGGAGTAGGGCCGGTTCCTACCGGCCGTGCGTTTGATCGGCCGGTGGGAACCGGTCCTACGACTGCTTTCCTTGCGTCCGTCAGTCAGCCGCAGTCGGCACGTCCCGTTCGGGCATCGGGTAGGCATGTCCGTTCCGATTGCGGCTTCGTTCGCGTGTTCCCTCGCCCGATTCACCAATCGCAAAATCTCGGTCTTCGTCGCGTCGGGCTGAGTCGAGACAAGACAAAGTCGATCCCCAGGAGACGGCTGACAGCGGAGAGATTTGTATTGCGGGAAGGTCGTTCGCCGGATCGGAAGACGGGTCAAGGTTTTGACAAGAGAGAGCCTGTCGCGTAGGTTCAAGGGCTGGATGGAAGTGGGAATCGTTGTCAGTAACCTTGTCATGCTCTCGATAGGAGAAGACCAATGTCAAGACGCAGAATTGCAGCAACGTCCTGGATCCCGTTTCTCGTCGTCACATGTCTGACTGGCGGACTGTTAGCTGCCGAATCTCCCGTGGGCTCCACGCGCAAGGCGACAATCGTCCGCGAAGGAGAGTCCAAGGAACCGGAAGTCGCACCCGGCGCCATCCCCGAAGGAAAGGCCTCACGCCGTCAGGCACAACAATTGAATGTCGAAGGCGACGCGCACCGCAACGCCAAGCGGTATCAGCAAGCGGTCGATGCTTACAAGGCGTCAATCGCCCTTTGGCAACAGCTTACACGTAAGAATCCGGACGACGTAGCGTGTCAAAGGGGACTGGCTGAGGCTTTTCATGATCTGGGGTTGGCGTATTCCTCGTCTGATCAGCACCAAGGCGCACGGCAAGCATTCGAGAAAGCAATTCCGATCTACCAACGTCTTGCCGATTCCCACCAGTCCGAGAGCGATCAACTTTGGCTGGGCGGTGCGTACTGCAACTTGGCACACCGTTTGCGAAAGCTGAACGAGTATGATATTGCCCTCAAAAACTACGAGCTATCGATTGCCACGCTGAAGGATATGCTGAAGTCCAATCCAGAGCACACGACCGGGCGACGATTTATGGCGAACGCCTTCTCGGGCCGCGGACGGGCATACAGCGAGCGTGGACGTCACGTCGAGGCAATCGCCGACTTGTCTACAGCCATCGAGAACAAGCTTGAGACTTGCGCATTGTTCCAGAGTCGGGGTAACGCGTACGCCCAGACAGAACAATGGAAACAGGCCGCGGCCGATTTCAAGAAAGCCAAAGATCTTCACGCCACTTCCCCAAACCACTGGATTGACCATGCGCGCATCAATTTGCAGCTCGGTGAGATCGACGAATACCACCGCACGTGTCAACAACTGCTGGATCGCTTTGGCAATAGCGCGCGTGGACGTACGGGGAACGATATCGCGTGGATTTGCTGTCTGGCTCCCAACGCCGTCTCCGACCTGAAGCGATGCGTGCAACTTGCCAAAACGGCAGTCGCCACGGAACCGTCGGAGGCCGCATGGCAGAACACCGTCGGCGCAACGCTCTACCGTGCCGGCGATTTCGAAGCCGCTCTGGAGCAACTCAACAAGTCCGTCGAAGTCCACGGCGGCGGCGGCTCGTGGGCTGACTGTCTGTTCCTGGCGATGACTCATCATCGGCTAGACCGCTCGGACGAAGCACGCGGGTGGCTGGAGAAGGCCATTGAGAGAATCGAGCGAACTCGACAGAAAGAGGCTCAACAGGGCGCAGCAGGCACGGGATTGTCATGGGTAGTACGGGCACAGCAGGACTTGCTCCGCAAGGAGGCCGAGAATCCCGTCCCAATGGTCGTGCGCCGCCCTGTTCCAACTGACGGCGTCGACGAGCTGCTGGAGTACATGCGGGATCTAACAGAGCATCGCCCTGACATTGGCGCGGCTGAACCGGAATGGGTTCGGATGGCGCTCAAAACGGCCGCCGAGCGGATCATCCGACTGGAGAAAGACCGATGGTCCGAGGCATATCAAACGGCGTTGCGTGTCCTTCTTGAAGATCGCATCCGAGCAATACGGCCTGCCACCCCCGAACGGAGGCGAGAAGCGGTCAACTTCGTAAAGATGTTCTTGACCGCCAAACTTGAGAAGAGGCTGGAGCGAAAGGATGTGGATTTGGCAATTGCCTTAGCGAAAGCCCTGGAGGATGCGGGCGACCGCGAACTCGCGATAGAGGCCTATGACGCGTTTGCGGAGTTAACGGCGAAGAGCAATGACGAGGCACTTCTGGATTCCGCCAAGTTGATGGAAAAAGCTGCACGACGATTGCAGTCCGCTGAGAAAGACTAACCGAGTGCACGGAGGGCGACTCCGGTTGTTTCCGCTGGGGGTGGACTCGGGCATGGCAGCGATCCGATCGAGTCCAGCATACCACTTTTCGTCCCGCCAGAGAAAGAAAGAGTTCTTCACGGTTTTCCGCAGAGTCAGGGACGGAAAGGAAAACGCAGGGTCGTTCACGACCGTTCTTCCGCGCAAGTGGTATGAGGCCCGTGCTTGAGCACGGTTCTCGCAAAAAGCACCCGCGCGTCTCTTTGTGCCAGACCCGTACACAAACGCCGTTTGGTGCTAGTGCTCACAGACCGGCGACGCCATCTCCCTTCTTCTTCCCCACGCCACGCGATGGTCCTGCCTTCTTCAGAGCGTCGATGATCCCCTTCGGCCGGGTGAACACGCCGTCGAGTAGAATGGGCTTGTTTGGGTTGTTGGCAGGGAAGATGGCATAGAAGGGGAGCGCACCGCTCGTGTTTCCCAGACGTTCGAGCATGTCGTCGACCTCGGGCGAATCGTCAGTCCGGAACGCCTGCAGGGTGACGATGCCGTTGTCTTCTACAAACTTCTTCGTTTCTTCGCGGTTCAGAGCAAACTGCTCGTTAGACTTGCAGGTCAGTCACCAATGCGCGGTGAAATCCACAAACACCGTCTTCCCCTCAGCCGTCAGCTTCTGGAGCAGCGCCAGTGAGTAACGCTGCCAGGGTAGCTCGTGCGTGACTTCGTCGTCGCTCTTATCCGAATCAACCGCCACGACGTTTTGCGCGGCTAGTACTTTTTCGACTTGCTCGTCAACGGCCCACCGAAAACGGCTTTCCATGACGCTCAGTAACCAAGCGAAAGACACAAGTCCGATCAACGTGGCAAAGGCAGCAGCGCCGATCCAAGCCCGCAACTTTGCCCACAGCGGTTCGGTTAACGGCGTGCGACCGATCCACCAGAAGGCGGCCCATAACCCCATTATGAACGCAAACGCTGGAATCAGGTGAGGTATGGGCACAAAGGTCAGCACCCAAACAACCGTGCCTAGCAAGACGAAACCCATGATCTGTTTGAACGTCTCCATCCAGGCTCCCGGCTTCGGAAGCCAGGAAATGGTCCGAGGGAAGAGCCCGATGATGAGGTAGGGGCTAGCCATACCCAAACCAACGAGGGCAAATCCGCCGAAGGCTATCACAGGCGGCTGGCTGACCGCCCAAGCGAACGCCGGGACAACCAAAGGCCCGGCACATGGGGTCGCCAACACGGTTGCCAGGATGCCCTTGATGTAAGCAGCCGCCACTCCTTCTCTTTCCGCCAGTTCTTGCGCCTTTCCCGATCCTACGAAGCCCGGAATTGGGATCTCCCACACGCCAAGAAAACTGAGAGCAAAAACGAAGACGATCGAAGCAAGTACCACATTGAATGTGGCGCTATTGAATTGGTCCGCCCACTTCCCCTCGAACACCACGAGCATCGTGGCCAGGGCCATGAAGACGGTCATAACCCCCAAGCTGTACCAGAGGTTCAGTGCAAAAGCGCGGGAGCGGCTATCTCCGGCCTGCTGTACGAACGCCATGACCTTCAATCCGATGACCGGGAGCACGCAGGGCATGAAGTTCAGAATCAGCCCGGCAGCGAACGCCAGGAGCAGGATCACGGCCGTTGGCAGGTCTTCGTCGACGCTGGCTTCGAGTTTGTCCAGATCGAGTCCTTGCCCAGGTGTTGCAGCGGTTACCACCTCCGGTTCCGGCTCCGCCCGGTCAGCCGCCAATCGCGCCGCCTCGCCGTAGCTCGATGCTGCAAAGGTCAATGGCCGCTGCTCGTCCGTGACGCCGTCCCCAACGGTCACTCTCACGGCAAAATCGGCGGCCGTGGGGCGATCGCAACTCCGATCCGTACACGTCTGGTATCCGATGACGCCAGACAAGTCGTATTCGCCATCGGCGACTTCCTCGGGCACGTTGATCTCAGTGGTCCACGTAACGGAGCCCTCATGGTATCGCACCGGCGGTTCGCCAGCAGACCAGGAAGGGGGTTGCTTCAAGACGATCAAGGTGGGCTTACTCGTACCCTCCTCGGGTTCCGCTGGAGCGTAAGCATAAACGTGGTGACCGGCGTCGGACACGGCGGTCAGCACCAGCTTCACCGTGCCTCCTGGCCGAACGATCGACGGCTGAATGTGGCCGCGGATCGTGACGTGGGACCGCTCCGTGCGGTACTCGCCAGCGGGAGCCGTCGGCTCATAGTACCCGCCAAACTCGACTTTGATCACCCGGTCGAACACCGGCTTGCATCCCGCGGTCTCGTCGCAGATGATCCCGTCGAATTGTGCCTCGAATTGTGCCGCCTCAGGGTCGACGCCCTCGGCCAATCGCACGGGTGCCGACCAGGTGACCTCCCCGTGGTGCTCGCGTAGTGGGACTTCGGAGTCCTCGACATCTCGCACCTTCGGCTTCCGGTTCGGACGGAATGGTGCCAGCAGTTTGATATCGTCCGCCGATATCACCGTGATCTCCGATCGCCGCGCCGGCCCACCCTCCTCTTGATCCAGCGCATACGTGTGCCAATTGGGCGATATTGTCGCCTTGATTTCCAGTATGCCATCCCGGCTGCCTCGCTCGACCCTCAGTTCGCCGGTCAGCACGATGTCGCCGCCGTCTATGCCAGCCGACGTATCGCCACCAATCTCGTCGAGCCAATCGAGCGGCTTCTCTTCGCCGGTAACACTCTCCATAGATGGCACCGACTCTTGGGCGATGACGGGGAGCCCCAGTCCGGTCAGCACCAGAACCAGAATCGCAGAAAGGCGTTTCATCGTGCGAAATCCCTGTTGTCCTAAGTCCTTGTTATCGTTTCACTTCATGGCATTATATCGGGTCTTGCCGGTCGGTGAACAAGTCCACTTATCCCGGCGTCTCGCCGCAGTACGACGGTTTGGCTGTATCCATGACGGACATCACAGACTCGTACGTGTGCGGCTCTTGCGTCACACTACTGGTGCGGCTATCGATATTTGTCAGGTAAGTTGAGGCCAGGGTGGCCGGGGTTGGAGGGCGAAAGCCCGAGACCCCGGGGCTTCCCTCGCTGACGCTCAGTCCAGCCCCGGCCACCCAACCTGACATTGATCGACAGACGCACGACTACCTGTACTGACGAGGCCAGGTCCAGATTCCTTACAGACGGCATGGCTTTGGCCCGCAGGCGAGTTGGCTACGTTCAGCCGCCTCCTGAGGCCAGACCCTCCAAACGGCTGATGGTTACATCCAGGCGTGCCAGGATCGTCCCTCGCTGCTGGAAATGCCTGTTTTCCAGGTAGATCCACTCTAGCCAGTTCATGCCCGACAGAGCGACCGTGCTGACATCAAATGTGCGGACCAGCGAAAGTTCATCGTCCGACAGGGGGGCGATTTCCTGATATGCATCCAGACCGCGATTCCAGCCGTCCAGGTCGTCACCGACCAGGCTTCCCAGCAGCCGAGCAATGTCGGTCATAACGCAGTCCGTTTGCATCGCACCAAAATCGACCACGCCCGTCACTTCGTCCCCGGTGAATAGCACATGGTCGTGCCAAACGTCGCGTATGACCGGCTGCAATCGAACCGGCAAACTGCGGGCGTGGCGAAGACGCTGCCCTACCTGCGGTGCCACCGCCGAGAACAACTCGATGATTCGTGCGGCTCGCACCTGAAATTCCGGCCACGGATTCGACCCGATGCTAGCAGCCAGACGACGACAATCGCCCTGCACCAGTCGATCCACCTGGGCAAGTCGGTTGACGATGCCGGGAGATGGCTCGGCGGACGCACGATGGTGGCGAGCCACAGATGCCGCCAAGTGGAATCGGGCCAGCGTTCGCATGGCAGCTCGAAGTCGTTGGCGAGTCGGATTTCGGTGGTATTCCGCATCGCCCGGCAGCCAGGGGGCAAGTTCCCAGAAATGCCCCGCGTGTCGCACGTACGAACGGCCCTGCCTGTCGAGTACCGGTACAGGAACTACGTTCACGCCTCGCTGTGCAACGTTCCTCAAGACTGCGTGGATGAATTCGAGCCGCCGCCGATCCGGATGCTCGCGAGGCCACTGCCGAAGACAGAGTGGCCCTACGTCCGTCCATAGACGCCAGAACCGAGCGCCACTGAATCCTCCAGCCGCCCCTAAATCGTCAATTCGATGGGGTTGAAACCGACTCGGATAGGCCGCTAGCAGCGTTTGGATATCCGGTTGCGAATCCATCATAACCTGTCAAAAAGCGCTCCGTGCCTGGGTTTTGGGCTTGGAACGACCCGCCGGAATTTGTAATGTACCGCGGCTAATTTGAACCGGTTCTCTGGCGGAAAGGAATCTGCCAATGAAGTGGCACGCCGCAGTTGCAGTCATTGTCGTTTGCTTGGCAGGATGCCACGCACCAACGCCTTCGTTCGATTTGTTGGCGCCGTACGGCTCCTCGCGCGTGCCGCCTCCGTCAACGGGCAGTCATGGGACGGACGGCGCGTACTACAACCGCGCGGCACCGCCTGCAACGTCCGTGCCCGGGGTAACCAGTGGCTCGACCAATCCGGCCACGTCCCGGAAAATGCAGTGCAGCGTTTCCGGTCGCGGCAATCTTCTAGCATCCGATGACTCCTGGAAACCGATTCGGGCCAATGCAGCGCCGGATCCGGCGCCCGTATTCCGAGGAGCAACAAACGATACGGCAAGCCGCATTCTGCCAGTATCGTACAACGGGACGGCAAAAGGTGGAACTGTGCTCCCACTAAACGGCATGCCGGTGACCGATGCCACAGGGCGAGCATCGTCGTCGGAGCCAGCCAGATTCCGCGCCCCTGGGGATGCCATTGACATCTCGAAACTGCCGCGAACTACCGGATCGCCGGGGCAGGATGCGATCGGCACGGTCGTATCGTCGGCAAAATCCAGCGACCGGATCCAACCGGCGTCCAACGAGTCTTCGATCAGCAAGACCACGCTGAAATGGCGCTCTCGGTCTCAATACGACTGAGGTCGTGGTGTCCCACGTCTTTCTCTACGAATACGTCACGGGCGGTGGGACGTTCTCCGCGCAGTCGCCGGATGTCCCTGCGGGCTCCCTGCTGCAAGAAGGCACGGCCATGATACATTCGCTGGCCGAGGACTTCTTGCGAGTTCCCGGCGTGCAGGTCTCTTTGCTGCACGATACGCGCTTGCCAAGTCTGCGGCTTGCGTCCGATATACCGCCCCCGGTCAAGTCTGACACATCGCACACTAGCCCGAAGCGCAAGCGAGGGAATGGATTACGTCCCTCGCTCGCGCGTCGGGCTTGTGTGATTTCGGGCCGGGAGCGGTATAACATCGTCGATATAGGGGACGCCCAAGCGGAACGGCGGGCGATTCACGATCTGGCCGATCAGGCCGACTGGACCGTTCTGATCGCTCCCGAGTTTGACGGCATCTTGCTGGATCGCTGCCGCTGGGTGGAATCGGCGGGCGCACGGCTCCTGAGCCCGCCGTCTACGTTCGTGGAATTAACCGCGGACAAAAACCGAACAGCCGAGCAGCTTCGTCAGCACGGAATACCCATGCCGAAGGATACCACAGTGCACTCCGGTCAAAGGCTGCCGAGTGACTTTCCGTATCCCGCGGTCGTGAAACCCTGCGATGGCGCAGGCTCTCTGGGCGTGCAGTTGGTGGTCGACAATTCGTCCAACTACGAGATCGCCTTCGACGCCCAAACCACTCGTCTTGAGGAGTTCCGTCACGGCACACCGGCCAGTGTTGCCGTCTTGTGCGGGCCGTGCGAAGCGGTCGCCCTGCCAGCATGCTCGCAACGTGTCAGCAAAGACGGGCGATTTCGCTATTTGGGTGGCCATGGCCCGCTGACGAAAGCTCTGTCGCAACGAGCGCAGCGTTTGGGGCTGGCGGCCGTCGAGGCGCTGCCACCGGCGGTTGGGCATGTGGGCGTCGATCTGGTTCTGGGAGACGACATCAACGGGCGGGACGACGTAGTGATTGAAGTCAATCCCCGGTTGACTACGTCTTACGTCGGTTTACGAGCGATGTGCCGAACGAATCTGGCGGCAGCGATGATGGCCGTTGCCCGAGGGGATGCAGCCGAATTGTCGTTCTCGGAACAGACAGTAGAATTCGATGCGGACGGGCAGGTCAGGGTTTGACTCCCAGCAACCGCGCGTCGTGCACGGATCTTTGTAGCGTGGGCCAAGTCTTCGCAGGCCCACCAGGGACACGCTCGCCACTTCGGTGGGCCCGCGAAGACTCGGCCCATCTATGACAAAGGCGTTGTCAACCCGGTAGCTCTCAGATTCTTCCTTGT
>CAZURK010000140.1:33109-38062 GCA_964623055.1 uncultured Pirellulaceae bacterium | reverse complement strand
CGTCAGATCTCGCCCGACCGCAAAAGTCCCGCTGGATTGACAGCAAAACATGCTTCCCTATCTTGCGCAGTCATCTCACTTGGCACTCGACCGAGCGAGCCTCAAATCCCGGCGCGGCGCAGCCGATGAATAGCGCGGCCTTCCAGTGATAGCTAGTGGCAGGCACCCTCCCCCATTACCCACCCTCGATTGCCCGCCGAGAAAAGCACCATATGCCAGATTCGCCGAAGCAATGCACTCTGATCGAAGAGCTTGACCAGCGTCAAGAAGAGGTCCTGACGCAGTTGGACGAGCTGAACACCGAGATCGAGACTCTCTTGAACGACTGCTTGCACGCCCGGAATACGGAGATGTCCGAGGCGGATTTCTAGCTTGCCACCTCACCGCTCTTTCCCCAACGCCACGACGCCCTATAATGTGGGCTTTCGGCCGACAACAGCAACTGGGGAAGGTGCAGCCATGGCAGTAGGTTTCGGAATCGTTGGTTGTGGCTTGATTGCCAAGTTTCATTCGAAGGCGGTTGCGGACATCCGCAACGCCAAGGTCGCGGCTTGCTTTGACATGGTTCCCGCGGCCGCGGATCGTCTGGCGGCGGAGGTCGGGTGCAACGCATATCACGATCTGGATGCCATGCTGGCCGATCCCGATGTAGACATCGTCACCATTTGTACGCCCAGCGGGGCCCACATGGAGCCCGCCGTTGCGGCCGCCAAGGCAGGCAAGCACGTCATTGTCGAGAAGCCGCTCGAAATAACTCTCAAGCGTTGCGACAAGATAATCCAGGCATGCGACAAGGCTGGTGTGACACTAGCCTCCATCTTTCCATCACGATTCCACGAATCGTCACAATTGCTGAAGCGGGCCGTCGACAAAGGCCGATTTGGGCGTGTGACCATCGGCGATGCCTACGTGAAGTGGTACCGGACCCAGCAGTACTACGATAGCGGTGCATGGCGAGGCACCTGGGAACTGGATGGCGGCGGGGCGCTGATGAATCAGGGGATTCACAGCGTCGATTTGCTGATTTGGCTGATGGGGCCCGTTGCGGAGATCACCGCTCGCACAGTCACCTTGGCCCACGAGCGCATCGAGGTCGAAGATGTGTGCATGGCCACGCTTCGTTTCGAGAACGGGGCCTTGGGAGTGATCGAGGCCACTACGGCCGCCTATCCCGGAGCGCTGAAGCGAATAGAGATCCACGGGACGGCGGGATCGGCCGTGCTGGAAGAGGAAGACATCACGGTCTGGGATTTCGCCAAGAAGACAGCCGGAGACAAGAAGTTGCTGGAGCGCATGGCCGGCAAGACCGAGACGGGTGGCGGCGCCGCGGACCCGGCGGCGATCGGCCATCACGGCCACACGGAGCTTTTCAAAGACACGTTGAAGGCGATCAAAAAAGGGACGAAACCACTGATCGACGGCCCGGAAGGCCGCCGGTCGGTCGAGGTCATTCTTGGGGTCTACAAGGCAGCGAAGACTGGGCGAACCGTGAAGCTGCCCCTGAAGAGCGATCCCGTTCTGAAGTAACGCAAGTCTGGATAGGGTGATGAAACAGCTAACGGATTGGCTGGTCTACTTCGTGGTGCGAGTTTTCATCTGTGTCATACAGGCTGTGAGCCTGGAGACCTGTCACAGTGTGGCCCGTCTTCTGGCCGTTGTGGCATGTGACATTGTGAAAGTGCGTCGCAAGGTCGTTGATGACAACATCCGACACGCTTTTCCGGAGATGACCGAGCGCGAGCGGCACGACGCTGCGCGCCGGATGTGGGAACATCTGTTGCTTATGGTCTGCGAAATCGCGCATGCTCCGCGGAAGATCCACGAGACGAACTGGCGGCGATACTTCCATGTCCATCGAAGAAACGATATAACCAGGTATCTACTGGACGTGCGTCCGGTGGTGATGATTTCAGGGCACTTCGGGAACTTTGAACTTACTTCATACATGATGGGTCTGTTCGGGTTTCCCGGCTATTCCATCGCTCGCGATCTGGACAATCCGTATCTCGATCGTTATCTGAAGCGGTTTCGCAGCAACAACGGTCAGTTTATTCTGCCCAAGGAAGGCAGCGCCGGTCAGGTGGATACCGTGCTTCGGTCCGGCGGGGCGATCGCGTTGCTGGGCGACCAGGCCGCTGGCCCGAAGGGTTGCTGGGTCGATTTCATGGGGCGACCTGCATCTTGCCACAAGGCAGTCGCGTTGTTGACGCTGGTGAGCGGTGCACCGTTGGTTGTGTGTTACGGCAAGAGGACGGGGGGACCGCTGCAATTCGAAATCGGAGCCCAGGGCATAGCCGACCCGCAGATAGGAGGCGACGAACTGGCCAACGTCAAATCCTTGACGCAGTGGTACAATGATCACCTGGGAGAGGTCATCCGGACGGCACCAGAACAGTACTGGTGGGTGCATCGACGGTGGAAGGGTGCACCGCGGAAGAGACGCGCGCCAAAGCGAAAAGCGGCATAAGGCCGCGAGCGGGGCGAGAGTATGGCCAACTGGGTCCGAGTCTGCTCGGCGGAAGACTGCCCGCCAGGGCAAGCACGGGAATTGGTCGCTGCCGATCGAGTTATCGCACTGTTCAACATCGAAGGACGGTTCTGCGCGCTGGACGGCATCTGTCCACATCAGGGCGGCCCGTTGGGAAAAGGAACACTTCGCGGCTGCGTTGTCACCTGCCCCTGGCATGGCTGGCAATTTGACGTTACAACTGGACAGCATCAGACCATCCCGTCGCTGGCGCAGACCAGGCTTCCCGTCAAGGTCGAGGGTGATGACGTATTAGTGGATCTGGAGGGATGACACGCTATCGCCCGTTTCGTAATACCGACCCGCCGGCCATTGCAGAACTCTGGTGCAATCACCCCCCGCATCGGGCTTTGGTCCAGCCTATGTCGCCGACGTTGTTCGAGCAACGGGTCCTCAGCAAACCCTATTTCGATCGGCACGGATTGATCGTGGCGGAGGAGGACGGCCGAGTAATCGGTTTTGCCCACGCCGGTTTCGGTTCCAACCACGATGGAAGCGGACGGAATACTGAGATCGGCGGCACGTGTATGTTGATGGTCGGGCCACACGAGAAACGGGCGCAAATTGCGGTCGAGTTGCTGGAGGCGAGCGAGCGGTACCTGACAGGTCACGGTGCACGGACCCTGTACGCCGGCAGTGTCGACCCGGCCAACGCGTTCTACTTGGGGCTGTACGGAGGCTGTCAGTCGCCGGGCATACTCGAATCCGATACGGAGCGGCTTTCGCTATTCCGTTCGGCCGGCTACCTGGAAACCGAAAGGCACGCGGTCGCGCAACGGCACCTGGCGGGTTTTCGTCCGATCGTCGATCGTGTGCAGGTACAGGTGCGCAGGCAGTATCAAGTCGAGCCGGAATACGACCCACCGCCTGAATCGTGGTGGGAAGCTTGCACGATCGGTCAGATCGAGCGGATGCGCCATTTGCTGGTCTCGCGCCGCAACCGCGCGGTCTGTGGATCCGTGATTTTTTGGGACATGGAGCGAATCTCCAGCAGTTGGGGTGTGCCTTCGATCGGGCTGATGAGGCTGGAGATCTTGCCGCATCTGCGCGGCCAAGGTCTTGGGGTTTTCTTGGTCGGCGAAGCGCTTCGCCACATGCACGACAACGGAGCGTCGCTTGCCGAGGCCCAGTTCGTCGAGGGTAATGAGGCAGCGCACGCCCTGTTCGGGAAACTCGGCTTCGAGCGAGTCGACCGTGGATACGTTCTGTGCAAGACCGTTTGACCGAGTCCCAAGTCCCGGTATGCCCGCTGTGGTTGGCAGATGGCTTTCGTATGTCCGCCGGGTGTATTGCGCGCTGCCGGAGAATATAATAGAGGCATCGTCACACGGTGCCGCTGGTGCGAGATGTCCTCGTTTGACGGCAAGCCGAAGGCGACTGTGTGGCGGATTCGCCGACGCCTTCGGCTTGCCGTTAAACGACGATACTTCGGCCTCGCGACACTATAGTACCAATCACCAGTCGGCTGACCGACGGGTTGACCACTGCCGCCCCCAACTCAAACTCCCCAAATCCGACATGTCCGAAAGCGTTCTTTCCCGCTATCTTGACCCCGAAGTTTTAAGTCAGGTGGCAGACCGGCATTTCGAGCCACGTGGTCTGGTCATCGGCAACCTGGCCGGGGCCCACAAATCGCCGTTGTCCGGTTTTGCCGTCGAGTTCGCGGGCCACCGCGAATACGCACCGGGCGACGACCCGAAGCACATCGACTGGCGCGTTTATTTCAATCGCGACAAGTTTTTTGTGAAACAACACGAACTGGAGACGAACTTCGTTTGTCATCTACTGTTGGACATCAGCGCTTCGATGCGATACGGCGAAGGCAGACAGCAGAAACTGATGTACGCCGCCCAGATGGCAACGACACTGGGCTATTCAGTTGTGCGGCAAAGCGACAAGGTGTCGCTGGCCACGTTCGATTCGCATGTGCGAGGTTTCGTGGCCCCAAGCAATTCGATGGACCAGGTCGTCCGCATGACGCACCATTTGGAGGAAGTCGATCCCGTCGAGAAGACGGAAATGGCAGAATGCTTGAACGAACTGGCAACACGCATGGGGCGTCGTGAGATCGTTGTTGTACTTAGTGATTTCTTTACGGATTTGGAGCAGATCGAAGCGGCTATCCAACGGATGCGATACAACCGTCACGAAGTGGTGCTGATCCAAATTCTCCACCACGACGAATTGACTTTCCAGTTCGACGCGATGACCAAATTCGTTGGGCTGGAAATACCGGAGGAATTGCTGGCGCAGCCGGAGGATCTGCGCCGCGGGTATCTGCGCGCGTTGAACCGATTCAACGAGCAACTGGCGGAGATCGCCGCGCGGAACGTGTGCGAGCACGTACTGGCCGACACCTCGCGTCCGCTGGGCGAGACGCTTGCCGACTACCTGAACCGCCGCAGCAAGTTGAATCGTTTCCGATA
>CAZURK010000140.1:0-33009 GCA_964623055.1 uncultured Pirellulaceae bacterium | reverse complement strand
GCGAGACGCTTGCCGACTACCTGAACCGCCGCAGCAAGTTGAATCGTTTCCGATAAGTACCTTGCCATGTAAGGATCGCTGCGGAAACAGAACCGGCACTTGACCGCCGTAGCTGCACTCGCCAGAGTGCGGGGATTCGCGGCCGCCCACGTTCTGGCGAACGTGGCTACTATCGCATGAATCCCAGCCATATTTCGATAGCGACACCGAACTAGCGAAAGGCATTTTCTAACTGTGAAAGAACCGGAACGCGTCCAAAGCGTGGCCAGCGAGACCGCGGTGCTTGTCCGTGTCATTTCCCGTGCTCAGTCCTTTACGGAGACCCCGCTTGACGAATTAGAAGGACTGGCCACCACGGCGGGCACGACCGTTGTCAGCGGTCTGACTCAACGGCGCGAAACGCCCGACCGTGCTACCTACATGGGAAAAGGCAAGCTTGAGGAACTCAAACAGCTTGTAGATTCCCACGACGCGGACGTTGTCATTTTCGACAACGATTTGAGTCCGGCCCAGACGCGCAATCTGGAAAAGGCTCTGGACATTAAAGTGATCGACCGGACCGAGTTGATCCTTGACATCTTCGCTTCCAACGCCAAAACGCACGAGGCGCGCCTGGCCGTCGAATTGGCTCAGCTTGAATACTCCCTGCCTCGTCTGAAACGCATGTGGACGCACCTCTCTCGAATGAAGATGGGCGTCGGTATGCGCGGTCCAGGCGAAAAGCAGTTGGAGGTGGACCGGCGATTGGTCGAAAGACGCATTCACGATCTGCGCAGCGAATTGCGCGTCATCGAAACGCGCAAGGAACGCCAGGTCGCTGCCCGCCGTGATCACATGACGGTTTGTTTGGTCGGTTACACCAACGCCGGAAAGAGCACGTTGATGAACGCGCTGACCGAAGCCAATGTCGTCGTGGAGGACAAACTGTTCGCGACGCTCGACACGCGCACTCGGCGTTGGCAACTGCCAAGCTGGGGCCCCGTGCTGTTGAGCGACACGGTCGGTTTCATTCGCGACCTGCCGCACCGTCTGATTGCCAGTTTCAAGGCCACTTTGGAGGAGGCTCGCCAAGCCGATCTGCTGTTGCACATCGCGGACGCCAGCAATTCGGCCGTGTACGATCAGGTCAGCGCTGCCTACGCAGTGCTCGAGGAAATCGGCATCGAGGAGAAGGATACGCTGTTGGTCGTCAACAAGATCGATCGCCTTTCGTCGGAGACGACCCTTGGCGGCATCATGAATCGGTACCCGAACGCCATTCCGGTCAGTGCCCAGGATCGTCTTGGATTCGAGCAACTGGCGTACCGCGTGAGCGATGCCTTGAGCCGAACGTTCTGCGACGTGGATATCGAGACGGGCGTCGCGAACGGCAAATTGGTTGCCTATCTATCCGCCCACGGCGAGGTGCTGTCGAAACGCTACGAAGGCGAACGGGTCGTCGTCCATTGCCGCATTCCGCAGAAATACCTAGGGCGTATCAAGGGGCCCGAAACGATCATCCGGCCGCGCGACGCGGGGTCACAACCCGCGGACGACACTGGTGCCGATGCGATGGAAGATGTCGCTTGATCGACGACCCGACGCAAGATCCTCCCCACCGCTACCGAATCGGCTGACTGCGAATTGCGGTAAGCCGCAGGTCTGCCCCCCGCACATTCGGAAAAATCGTTACAGCTTACCGTTTGGGGCACAAATCCACTTGCCGCAGTACCTTACGCGCAGAGAACGAAGGTACTTTTCTGTCGGTTGTGCCGATTATGTCCAATGAATGGATTATGACACACTCGGATTGCGCTTCATGGCCAGCTTGGCCAAGGACGGTGGAGCATGCATGGCAGCACTCAATGGATACGGCTCTTTCTGGTGGGGTTCCTTTTTGGCGCCTGCCCGCTTCTCTTCGCAGACGACCAGGACGCGACAGGCGGTCCGGATTCCGAGACTGAGAGGGCAGTGGACGGTTTAGCGAATCAGGGCGACAGCGCCAACTCCGCTGGGGAAAACAACCATCCGAACGCCTACTCCATTTCGGATGAGGAGGACCCGTTTCACACGACCAGTTGGCTCCAGCCTTCTATACCACCGCCACCGCCGCCAACCGGGGGTGGTATAGCGCTTTCTAGTGCCGCTGCCAGCGTTCCGCAGGCGGTATTCGCCGCGGAGGGCGTCCGGCGCAGTCTGATTGCCCTGTATCGTCCAACGCACGCGCCCGCGCCGGGAAGTGAAGTCGTTTTCGGCACAGAAGGCATGTTTCGTGTGACGACCGATGGTGGAAACCTCCTGGACAAATCGCTATTCGCTCCCGCGATCAAAGTCCAGCAGCGAACGCCGGTGATCACCGACCCGCGGATCCGCGGCAGCCGCTACGGGGGCCTGTTGGCTTCTGGTTCTTACTGGGCCCCAGCACGCCAGGATTTGGATACGGTGCTCAGCAAAATCGACTCGCGCATTATCCGCGACGTTGTTGTGGTCAAAGGGCCGTATAGTGCTCGCTACGGTCCTGGCTTCTACTTCGTCGATTTTCAATTCCTGGACACGCCGCGATATGTCGACGGGCCCCGGTGCTTCTCCAGCACCAGCTTGGAGTACAAGACGAACGGCGAACAATGGTACGGGCGTCAGGCGATTTGGGGCGGTGGCACCAACTACGGATATCGCATCAGCTACGGTCATCGAACCGGCAACAACTACAGCACCGGTTCGTCGGTGTTTGACGCTGGCGGCACGCTGCCCTCCAGCTACAACTCCAGGCACCTGGACGCGGCGTTCGGATATGACTTCTCGCCCGACAGTCGTTTGGAGTTCAATTACCTTCGTCTGGACCAGACGGGAGTCGAGTTTCCCGGCTTGGTCTTCGACATCAACACTCTGTACACCGACGGGTTCGAGCTACGGTACACACTGGAAGACCAACCAGGATTTGACTTGCTGGAGATCGAAGGCTGGTACAACCGTACGCCTTTCCATGGCGACACCGCCGGCAGCGGCAAGAACACCCAGATGCCGTCGATTCGCCCACACTTTGGGTTGGCTCCCAGCCAGTTCCTGGTTACGGACGTGGACGGGATGTCGGCCGGGTATCGGGCTGCGGTCACATGGGGGCAGCCTGGCGACGAACAATTGACTATCGGCACCGACCTGATTCGCAACGGAACGCAATTGAACGATATCGTCCCAGCGAGAACAAGCACTATTCCATTTCCACCGTTTGTAGTTACGGCTCCTTCTCAGAACTTCCCGATCCCACGATCGCACTCTATCGATGTCGGCATATTCGCCGAACACGCACAGCCCCACGGTGACCGGCTGACCGTACGCACCGGCGCCCGAGTAGATTTCATTTCCACCGACGCGCGAGACCGAGTTCCGGGAATGGGCGTTATTCTCCCGGGATTCCCTCCGGTGCTGGACGAAAGGGGGTTGTCGCAACTGAAACAATCAGAGTTGGATCAGCAATTCTACCCCTGGGCGGTGTTTGCAGCGGCGGATTACGAAGTGAATTCGTGCTGGACATTGACAGGCGGTGCCGGCTACGCGATGCGGCCGCCAACGCTGACGGAGTTGTATGCCGCTGGTCCGTTCATCGGCAGCCTTCAGCCCGGTTTGACTTTCCTCGAAGGCGATCCACAACTTGACGAGGAACGCCTGTTCCAACTGGATCTGGGCATTCGTGCCGACCTTGGCCGGACCCGCATGAACCTGAGCGGCTTCCACGCGTGGGTGCACGACTACATCACGTATGACGATATTGGAGAAAAATTCCATGGTGGCGCCCCAGCCTTCGTTCCAGGGGCCGATTTCCAGCATGTCGCCTTCGTCAACACCGAATTGGCCACTCTGACCGGCTTCGAATTCACAGCCGAGCACGATATCTCCGACTGGCTGACGGGTTTTGCATTGATGAGCTACGTTGAAGGACGTGACCATACTCGCACCACGCCGTCGCGCGTAGCAGGGATTATCCGAGCAAACAGCACCCCCGCCTTCCCCGCCAATACGCCGCGTAGCTTTGACGGCGCCACGGAAAAGGAGTCGTTGCCGGGAATCCCGCCACTGGAGGCCCGTCTGGGGCTACATCTCCACGAACCTTGCCCCGATCCGATCTGGGGGATCGAGTTGGAGGCCCGTCTGGTGGACAACCAGGATCTCGTAGCTGCTACCCTCTACGAAGCCGAAACGCCTGGCTTTACCGTTTGGAATGCACGCGGTTACTGGCGGGCCTGCGAGAACTTGACGATGTTCGCCGGTGTCGAGAACTTCACGGACCGCTTCTACCAGGAGCATCTGGACTACCGCTCGGGGCGGGGTGTATATCGCCCGGGGCTGAATTTCTACTTCCTGACCGAATTCATCTACTAGCCGGTCGGCGGCCAAAAAATCTTAACGGGCCGCAAACATAACCTATGGTTTCATAGAAGCCGTGTGCATGCCCTGCGAGCGTTGCGTTCCGGAGGAACGCAGAACTGGGCTGCCAGGCCTTCGGGCTCGCGCCGGGCCGTGATCTCGTCTGCCACCGTCGCGACCCCGAATTTCCATTCCAGCGTTTCACAACCGTCACAAACCGTGCGAATGCAACCATGAACTGCCAAGAACTTGCCAGCCGCATCGAGACCCTACAACCCGAGGCAGAAGCACGCGATGTCGCCCGATTGTGCCTGTTGCTTTCAAACATCACCGACGACCTCGACCTGTTGGAAAACGACAGCACGCTCGCCGAAGCGTGGCGGGACGTTCATCTGCGAATGCAGGCCACCGCCGACCAGCACGCCGCCATGACGGAGGAACTGGAGAACCTGGCCCAATCGGACCCAAAAAAATTCACGGCCGACCAGATCTGGATTCTTATTCGCGCCATCAAAGTGCAAAGCCAGATCCTGCAGATGTACATTGGCGAGGAAGCCTTGTCGGTGTAGAGTAGCCCCATGGCTACACCATCGGTTCCCGGCCTCTTCATCACCGGCACGGACACGGAAGTCGGCAAAACGTACGTGATGGCTCTCATTGCATCCTCGCTGGCCAGCCAAGGACATCGTGTTGGCGTCTACAAGCCGGTTGCCAGCGGCTGTCGCCGCAAGGAAGGGGAACTCGTTTCCGACGACGCGCTGAGCCTATGGAAAGCGGCCGGACAGCCTGGCGAGTTGACGTCAGTCTGCCCTCAACGCTTCGAAGCGCCGCTTGCACCAAACGTAGCTGCCAGCGAGGAAGGCAAACAGGTAGATCCTGGTCTGCTACGTTCTGGCCTGGATTACTGGTTCCGTCGCTCCGATATCGTGCTGGTCGAAGGAGTGGGCGGTTTGATGTCACCCGTTAGCGACGAGGACTACGTGGCCGACCTGGCGCTCGAATTCGGCTTCCCGCTGATCGTCGTCGCACCGAACGTCCTGGGCGTCATCAACCAAACACTCCAGACGCTAATCACCGCAGCCACGTTCCGCGAAGGAATCGACGTGGCAGGCGTTGTGTTGAACGACATCCGCCCCTCGGGCGAAGATGCCAGCACCCGCAGCAATCGCGCAGAACTCGCGTCCCACTGTGTGCCACCCGTGTTGGCGCACGTCCCCTGGCGAGCCCGCATTCTCGAAACCGAAGTTGACTGGATCAGGTTGGCGAACGGAAACGCGAGTTAGTCGCCAAGGCGAGGTTCACGGCGTCACGGCCTGCTCCAGCAATTCTCGGCGGCTTTCGGCCAGGCTTGTGTCGAGGCTCAGCTCCATGGTGACGCTCCATTTGCCTTCGGCGTCGCCGCGGATTAGCCAGTGCGGCTGGACGACGACCGACTGGTGTACCAGTTCGATGCCGCCCTCTGACTGGCTGATCGTTTCCACCGGGAATGTCCAGAATCCAGTGGGGCGGTTCGCGGTCAAGCGAACGTCGATGCCGAGCCACTGGTCGACCATGCCTAAATCCTCGACTTCGGATAAATCCAGCTTGGCACTGAGATCGCCCAGTTGTTCGTCTTTGGCGTGATAGAAGTAACGGTCGTCGGCTCCAGAAGGAAGGCCGGCAAAATTGAACTCGACGCCGAAATGTAACAGCTCGTCTGGCGGGATCTGCTCGATCAAATAGGCGATTTTCAGCGTCGAATTGCCAGCTTCCGCGGTCACGCCCTTGGTGATCTTCAGCGGAATCCCCCAGGCGTTTCCTTGCCGGATTAACCTGACTTGGGCGCGATCGGGTTTGCGACCGACCCGAGCTTCGTACAAGCCCCACACGAAATCGCCTCGTTCCATGGCCTCGCCGCTGATGACCGCGTCGATCGACGCGTCGTTGTCGTAAAAATGGTCGATCAGGCTCTTGCGAGGATGCTTGTCGTACTGCAATTGGCGATCGAGTCCTTCCTGTTTGAACACGACACGATCGTGAATACTGGCACAGTCGTCCCCGCTGGCATCCGCTCCGGCCACCACTTTCCGGTGATATGCTTCAGGACGCCGGGCCAGCGTCGCCAACAAGTTGTGGCAAATCGCGCGTACGTCCAGTTCGTACATCTGTCCGCCGGCGGCAGGAGCCAGCAAAGCGACCAAACGGTCGTTGGCCAAGCACACTTCCTGGTGAGCGTCAAAGTTGTAGTCGTCCACCGTGGCTTCCACGTACGCGTCGGTTCTTCCGGTTGCCTTGTCCACCAGATTTTCGGCGGCGATCAAATGGTTGTACACGGCGCCGCGTAGATGTGGGAGGTAGATGCCGCCGAACGCACCGTGCCAGTAACTGCAGTTGCACTGGCCGCGATACAGTTCGCGTTTCGCCCAATAGAAATCCTCGCCGTCGGTGCCTTCCTCTTCGGCCAGTTCGATGCGCCGGCTGACCATCATCATGCGGCTGTACATTTCGTTGGACTCTGGGTATTTCACCTTGAAATTCCGCCAGAATCCGCCGCGCACAAACGGTCTGATCCTCGGCCAGCGATCGTCGTGCTCCAGATCGTGCACGATACCCTCGTAGGCCAACTGCTGGCCGACGGGCAATGCCCACTCGGTCATCTCCCGGTAGGTCGCGTCCGGCAGGTAGATCCTCCCCAGCGGGGGCACCTGGTCGATCGCGTCGGCCAGAGTCGTCGTGGTCAGCCAGTCGCGGTTGGCCGCCAAGGCCTCAAAGAACCGCCGCAACCAGCCGTCGTGGTAGCAGTGTTGATTGGTCTCCGGCCAACTGCCAAACTTCTCGCCGTCGTCGCCGAACACCGCAATCGCGTTCGGGTGCCTCTCGGAGGCGGCTCGCAAGTAGTTGATGGTGTCTTCCGGATCTCGAAACGGTATGTGGTAACGCAACTGTTCGCTGCCGGGAAAGATGCTCGTGGTATGTCCGTCGTTTTCCGTGACGTAGTATCCGAAAAGCTGATCCTCGGTGAGACCGGCATTGCGAAAGTGGAAATCGTCCAGGACCGTATACTGGATCTTGGCCTGGTTCAGATCGCTGCTCAGCATCTGTTCCCAGACGCGTTCCGGCACCCACATGCCGCGCACTTCCGCATCCAGACGGCTCTCCAGCCAATTCGTATACGACGTTATCTGCCCCACTCGGTCGCGCGACGGGATCATCGTGAGAATCGGTTCATAGAACGCCCCGCCGATGATCTCAATACGCCCAGCCGCGACCAGGGCCGTCAAGCGATCCAGATAGTTCGCGTGATGCTGGTCCAGCCATTCCATCAACGGACCGCTAACGTGCAGCGATATGCGAAGATCCTCGTAGTCCTCGAACACATCCAGGAAAGGCTCGTAACTGTCTCGATACGCCTGTTCGAAGACGTCGTCGAAGTTACCGATGGGCTGGTGATTGTGTAGTACCAGGCAAAGACGAATGTTGTTGCTCATCTGGCGCAATAACCAACTTCGCAGGAATGTGGAAATGGAATCTGACGATGCGACCAACGTAGTTGATGATCGCCGTCGCTAAACCGTATGGGCCGCAGAACGGAGAATTGCTGCTGCATCCTCGGGAGCGACGGTATTTATATAATCGCCAGCACCCCATTCAAATCCAGCCGTTTTTGTCAATCGGGGGAAAATCTCCAAATGCCAGTGATAGTGGGAAACGAGCGGTATGTCAAAGGGCGCAGTGTGAATCAGATAGTTAAACGCGGGATCACTCATCAGCGATTCGACACGACCGATAATCCCCTTCAGCAACACCGTGAATTCCGCAATCTTCCCAGCTTCCGCGTCTTCAAATCGACTAGCGTGCTGTCGCGGCATGATCCACGTTTCATAAGGGAACTGACTTGCGAACGGGCAAAAGGCGACGAAGTGCTGCGACTCGGCAACAATCCTGGTTCCCTCGGCAAGTTCCTCCTCCAGCATCACGCAGAAGACGCAGCGGTCGTGTTGCTGGTGGTAAGCCCGCGATTTGGCGAGTTCGTGCTGAACCTGCGTGGGCACGACTGCTGTGGCGATCAGTTGGCTGTGTGTGTGCTCCAGCGAGGCTCCGGCAGCGGACCCCGAATTCTTGAACACTTGGGCGTAGGCCAATCGGGGATCCTTCCCTAGGGCCAAGAGTCGGTCCCGATATGCGTGAAAGACCAAGGCCGCTTGGCTATCGTCCAACTGGGTGAAGCTGACAACATGCTCGGGCGATTCGATAATTACCTCATGAGCGCCGACGCCGGTTCGCGTCTCGTAGATCCCTTCCGACTTTGTCAGCGGTTTCTCCCCAATCTCCACTGCGGGGTACAGGTTTGGGACGACACGGACTTGCCATCCCCCCTTTCCAGCCGGACTGCCGTTTTCTGCATAACTTGCCACCTTCGGCGGGGTCTGTCCCTCATATCCCCGGCAAAAAGGGCATCGTTCGGGCATTTGTCGCCCCGCATCGGCCTCGAATTGTTCGGGCCGATTTGCGCGGTTTGGCGCGATGATCACCCAATGATCAGAGAGGGGGTCTTTGCGAAACTCGGACATCGATGCTTATCCTGAACCATTTGGGCCGCTTACGGCACCAACCACATGTGCAGGTGTGCACAATTCCACATGACGTGTGGGCGGCGGCGTTGCGGCTGGTTAGAATGTTCTTTATCTGTATCGCGTTATTCTACCGTTCGGCTTGTGTACAGGAATCGTCTGGTGGGCGCTTTGGACGTTGACGAAGTGACTCGGCTGTATTTCGACCGAATCCACCGCGCAGCGTTGGTGTTGACCGGCAATCCTTGGGACGCCGAGGACCTTGCTCAGGAGACGTTCCTGTTCCTGTCCGACAAATCCGGCAGCTTCAAAGGAAACAGCAGCCCGTACACATGGCTGTACGGTGTGCTGCTCAATTTGGAGCGGCGCCATCGGCGTCGCCACGGAACTTGGCGGCGGAAATTCCGAGTGCTCTGCGAAAACCAATCGTACCGGCCGCAGACTACGCCGGCTGCCGAGACGCCGATCGAAGTCGCTGAATGGAAAGCCAGCTTGTGGGCCAAAGTCGCGCAATTGCCCGATGGCCAGCGCCAGACGCTGGTGTTGCGATTCAGTGAGGGTTTGCAGTACCACGAGATCGCCGAAGCTCTGGAATGCCCGTTGGGAACAGTGAAATCACGAATCTACCACGGACTGATGGCGCTACGTCGTTTGCTTGAGGACGAAAGTGACGACCTGCGCAAGTCACCGCAGCATCCTTACGAGGATCTGATCCATGCGATTTAGGCACCGAGTGATTCCACCCGACCAACCGCCGTTGGACGAGGCGGGTGATGTACTGCTGTCGGACGATCTGGCAGCATTGGGGGACCGTCTGCGACGCGATGCCGACATGCTTGCGGCGCAGTATCCGGCGCGCAGCACCGAAGACGATATGAGAATGCAGGCGGCTCGCTCTGATGCGAAGCCCGCTGCTGTACGCGGGTATCGGTATGCGGCGGCGGCTGTCGCCGTTTTGCTGCTGGCCGTTTCTGCCTGGCCGGCGATGAACCGTCTGATGCGGCAATCATCGGATACGCACTCGCTGGCCACCGAATCATCATCGGACCCATCGCCATCGAGGGACATCGACGACGGTAGCTCGCCGACGCGAACTGCGCATTCGTCCGACATAACCGGTGTGGACGTGGAACCTGCGGATTACCACGGGGAGCGCTCCATCGAAAGCACTCCTGCTGTTTTCCTGCAGGACCTGTCCGGCCCTGAACTCGAGGGCCTTTTGGATCTGTGGGAACAGGAGCAATCGGCAACGTCCAGCGTTTCGATTTGATTCCAGGTAGGTCCCGCCTGCCGGGCGGGACCTCGCAGTGGCAATGACGGTAGTCGCACGTATTGAGATCCCGTCCGGCAGCCGGGACCTACCGGGATGCGGTCTCACGGTGTGGGGTAAAGTGCCTGCAATGCGTTCTCTTCTGTTTGTTGTCACGATTTCGCTACTGGCTGCCGTGAGCACGTCCACGGCTGCAGCAGGTGAACTGCCCGCGCTGGAGGAAACTGCCGGCAAGCTTCGTGCCGCCACGGTCACCGTCCGCGTTCGCAACCCACGCCCTGACCAAGACACTTTGGGGCAGTCCGATGGCGACAGATCGAGCACAGAGGCCGATGCCAAATCATCCGTTACCGTATGCTCAGGAGTAGCGGTCAGTAGCAGACTGGTAGTCACGCCGATCTATGCCGCATCCGATTCGGAAATTCGCGTGACCATAGTCGGCGGCGATCAGACGACGGCGCGGCTTCGCGTTCTGGACGAATACACCGGGCTTGCGCTGATCGAGGCCAACAAACAGAGCCTCACGGCGATCGAATCGGCTGATTCGCAACCCAACGCCGGATCGTGGGTGTTGAGCGCAGCAGCATGGGGCACGGAGCAGCCGACTGTCTCTTTCGGAATAGTCAGCGCGGTGGACCGCACACTGGCCGGTGCGGCGTATCCGCCGTTACTGCAATGCGATCTGCGCACAGCCGAGACTTCCAGCGGTGCAGGCGTGGTCGACGGCCGTGGAAGACTGCTTGGCATAGTGGTCGCCGCGGACCAGCAACCGGGTAGCCGGGGCTGGACGTACGCCGTGCCAGTGCGTCATGTGCAACGGCTCATCCGCACGGCCGAAGAAGGGGCGAGTCGCGAGTCGGTCATCATTCTGAAACGTCTTCGCCCCACCGTCGGCATGATTCTGGATCCGAGACCGGAGGGGATCGTCGTCTCGCGAGTGCATAAGGACAGCCCCGCCGAAAAGGCGGGGATTCAAGTGGGCGACACGGTGCTGGCCGCCGACGGCGTCAAGATACGTTCGGTCTACCAAGCCGTTCGTCCCGTGCTGTACAAGCAACCGGGCGACAAGATGGAGTATGTCGTTGACCAGCAAGGCGACGTTCGCGTAGTCGAAGTCGTGCTGGGCGGGGGAGTCGAGTTGCCTTCGGCGCCGTTTGCGAATCTCGGCGAATACGTACGGCCCAAGCTGGACTTGGAGAAGGTCGGCGAGGGCGTGTACGCGTCTCGCAGCGGACGGAACACGCTTCGCGAAGTGTTTGCGCCAAGTGGATTGCCCGGCCCCAAACCGCCGGAAAACCGTACGATGACGTCGGCGGAGAAGATCCAGTTGTTGGAGAAGGCTCTGGACCGGTATCGGGGTGCCATCAAGTACCTGCAGGACCGACTCACCCGCGAACAGCAAGAACGTCAGCAGACCGACGCGATTCTCCGCTCGCTTCAAGATCAACTCGACGATCTGAAGAAGCAGATGCCGCAGGAATAGCATCGGTCGGACTCACGAATCGTACGGCGTCTTTTCGGTTGCTGTTACTTCATGCCCGCAGCCTTGAGCAAGCCCTGCACTGCGGCCAGCCGAATGGATTTGGCTTCGTCCGGTTTGTTCAACTCGGTGTAGATGGCTGCCGCTTCCTTCGCTTTTCCTTGCTTCAGCAGGTTATCGGCGCACAGCAGGTACGAATCGGTGATGCGAAAACGCACGTCGCCTTTTGCCTTGGTCCGCGCGCTGGCCAATGCCTTGGCAGCGTCGGCAGTTGCGATCTTGCCCAATGCTCGCGCGGCTGCGGCGGCAACGGTTTGGTCCTTATTCGTCAGTTCCGTGGCCACCGCGGCAGCACTCGCGGCATCTGCGCGGTATCCGAGCGAATTCAGCAGCCCGATCTTGAGCTTATTGTCGCTGGTGCCCTGAAGCTTGGCCAGTAGCTTCCCGTTGGCCTCGGGTGCCGGGTTGTTTGTCAAGGCGCGCCGGGCACCGTCACGGACGTGCGGATCTTTGTCGTCCAACGCCGCCGCCACTGCATCGACGCACTCGGCGCGACCGATTCGTTCAAGCTGTGTGATCAGCCAAATACGAGCCGGTTTGGCTGTATCGGAGCCGATCTTCTCCACCATCAGTTGGCACACTTCGGCACGTTTGGCTTCGTTGCCTGGTGCGCCGGCCTGGAAACAGATCTCCTGCCATTGCTGCTGTGGCCCCTTGCGATCGGGGATCTTCTCCGCACTCATCCCGGGCAGCAATCCATCGAGGGTCTCTTTGAGACTCTTGTCCTGAGCCTGGCCGATCGAGGCGCCAGCCATGGCACACGTCAACGCAATGCAAATCACTTTCAAACGGGTCATGTTCTTCTCCTTATCGGAATGGCGCGACCAGCGGTCGCTGCGCCCTAGCTGGTTAAAGGGTCCACGGTTCACGCTTTGGACGATCGACCCAACGATTGGCCTCGGGGTCGCCGACGATCTCTTCCTTCACGGGGTCCCATTTCAACGGCCGTTTGAGCCAATAGGCGATGTTCCCAAGGTGGCAGACCGTGGTGGCCCGGTGAGCGATCTCGATGTCGCGGAACGGTTTCTTCCGCGTGCGCACGCAATCAAGGAAGTCGCCAAGGATGCCGCCAGTGCCGGCATACCCCTCGATATCCACCGGGCCCGTCACCTCATGGCCTTTCCCGGGCAACTCACCTTCGGTGCCCCTGTACGTGATATTCTTGGTGCCGCCGTGGTACATCTTCATCCCGTCGGCGTAGACGTAGGTCAGCCTTTCGATATCTTTCCCGTCTGGCGGGATGACCTCGACCGGACCCGTCTTGTGTACGCCCACCGCAAACGTGGCCGCACCGAAACGGTGGGCGCCCCAGTCGGTCATGCCTCCGCCGG
Organism: uncultured Pirellulaceae bacterium; assembly: GCA_964623055.1. Classification (GTDB taxonomy): domain Bacteria; phylum Planctomycetota; class Planctomycetia; order Pirellulales; family Pirellulaceae; genus JADHUC01. The sequence continues at coordinate 19,977 of CAZURK010000140.1, read as the reverse complement.
AATAGTCGCGGTAGGGTCGGAAGCCGCCGCGGATCAGATTGTGGTGAAACGGCCGCCACGGTGCGGGCCCGATCCACATGTCCCAATCCAGACCGGGCGGCAACGGTTCCTCAGGCAAGAAACAGTCGCCCGACGGACCACCGCAACTGACGAACACCTCTCGAATCTCTCCTGCGCCGCCACCACGGACTTGGCGAGGCAAGCCCCCGTAGTCGCCCAGTACTCGCTGTGAGCCGCCCGACACAACACGGCCGAATCGGCGAGCCGCGTCGACCATCGCCCGTCCTTCACCAATGGTCAGGCATTCGGGCTTCTCGCAGAACACGTCTTTGCCTTGTTTACACGCCTCGATGACGATGATGGCATGCCAGTGGTCGGGCGTGCCGCACAAGATGGCGTCGATGTCGTCGCAGACAAGCAATTCGCGGAAGTCGTTGTACGCCCGGCAGTCCTGGTTGCCGTAACGTTTGTCGTTGTTCGACTTGGCACGCTCGCGATGGGCTGGCACCGGATCGCACACGGCGACCATTTGCACTTCGCCACGGCCTGCGAAGCCTCCCATCACGCCAGTGCCGCGTCCTCCGCAACCGATCGTGCCCATCACAATTCGCTCGTTGGCCGCCGTTCCGCCGTCGGCACCCAGCGCCGAGCCCGGAATAATCCAGGGCGCGGCAAAGGCCGCGGACGCTGTGCCGCGCAGGAAACCACGTCGGGTCGTACGCTTCGATACGCTCATGTCAGAACCTCCCACTGAAATGAGAAAACTTCAGGAGTCGTCTTGTAGTCCACGGCATGCCCGGTCGCTTGTGGAACTCGATATGCCGATGATGAAAGCGTACAACAACTGGGCGCGAGTCTCAACTCGATGCACGTTTCTCGATCTCTTCCGCTTTGAGTTCAGTTCGTCTTACACATTTGGCTTTCTCATGATACAAATGAACCCGCATGGTGAACCGGCCCGAGCGGTTCTGCTTAACGGACGTGACGACCAAACTAGTCAAGTGTAACGCGTGGGGATCCAGAGCATGAGTTGGTTGTATCTCATATTGGCCATCGTCCTCGAGGTCGGCGGCACAACGGCGATGAAACTGTCGGAAGGTTTCACGAAGTGGATACCGTCAGTGGCGATCTTTGTCTTGTACGGCTTGAGCTTTGTTGGTTTGACACTCGCATTGAAACGCATCGATATGAGTGTCGTCTATGCCGTTTGGTCTGGTGTTGGGACGGCCCTGATTGCGGTCATCGGTGTTGTCTATTTCAAGGAAGAGATTAACCTAATCAAGATTGGGTCGCTGGTGTTGATAATTGCGGGCGTCATCGGTTTGAACTTGACCGGCGGCAGTCATTGAGGACGTTCTGAAAGGCAAGTGGAGGAATTGTTGTCATGCCGATCACATTCGAATGCCCCCACTGCGGAAAGCAGACGGACGTGGCCGACGAGTACGCTGGCCAGACGGGGCCATGCGCCGCCTGCGGCCAAATGATCACCGTGCCAGCATCGTCGGGCGATCCTCCCCTCGCGTCGACGCCGTCACCAGGTCCGGTCGCTAGCGGGGGCGATCCCATGCAGCCACAACCGGGCAAGCCCAACGCAGGCAACGTAGCGAGTGGAGGGAGCGACGCCCGCACGATGGCCATGTTGGCCCACTTGTTGGGCGCGTTGCTTGGCTTTCTGGGGCCTTTGGTCATTTGGCTCGTGAAGAAAGACGCGAGTCCGTTTGTTGATGACCAAGGCAAGGAGGCATTGAACTTCCAACTGACGCTGCTGATCTGCTACGTAGCGTCCGTGGTACTTTACGTGGTCGTCTCCTTTGTCACCTGCGGTATCGGCGGTTTTGTGCCATTCCCGTTGATCGTTACTGTGTTTCAGCTCGTCTTCGGCATCATCGGCGCCGTCAAGGCCAGCAACGGCGAGTACTACAGATATCCATTCAACATCCGAGTGGTTCAGTAACTAGGTTGGGCGGCCTCCCGAGTTCAGCCACAACGTCAGAGCTTCTTCCTCACTTCCGCGCCGATTTCGTCGGCGTTATCTCGATACGTCTCCCACATGGACTTCACGAAATCGTTGGCCATCTGTTCTTCCTTCCACCAGCGGTCGACATAGTCGAAGAACGGCGGGTGGTTCCAGCGGTCGACCATGCCAGTCAGGCGGGCGGCCAACGCTTGCCCAACCCATGTTGGGCCATTCAGTCTTCGGTAGCCCTCGGCTTTGGTGCCGTTGTTGCCCTTGTTGTCGCCAAACGCGTTCCAAGTTTCCGGATCCGCCTCCTCGTGCCTGGCGTTAGGGTTGTTCAGCGTGATGGTCCAGAGTGCTTTCTGGCCAGCATAACCCTTGCCGTAATAGGTCTGCTGGTCCTCCTGGAACGTGGCATTCACACTCATCATGCCTCCGTGATCCAGCATCAGGCCGGCAAATAGAATGGGCCACTTGCGGCCCGAGTTGTGCCCGCCGTTCGCGATCCAGAGATTGTCGTCGGACTTCACCACGCCGTAATAGTCGATCCCTTTCTGCACGAAGCGCAGAAGCAGCGTTTCCGTGTTGTGGTTCTGATCGTCCAGCAGAAGCATTAAAGCCACATTGGAGACAATGTTGGTTATCTCCCTGCCGTAGTCAGGCATATTCTCCAAGGGGTGCATCTTGCGGTTGACCCACTGGCGCTGGTGGTCCAGCCAAATGCGTTCCAGATATCGTTCGTATTGTCCCACGTCGGGCACCGTCTCGGGTGTCTTAAGCCGCGGCAGGATGTCACGTCTTAACTGCGAGGCTGTGAATATCTCTCGCCAGGTTCCGACATAGGCTGGACGGAACGCGTCCTTTGCAGGAGGCTTGGCCAGACACGTCAAGACGGCCGCCGTGCGCAGTGGCCCACGGCAATACTGACCACGCACGGTTTCCGGTGTCCTGTCGCCGATTTGGCCGACACTGATTGTGCTAACCAGGGAATCCCCTGGTTCGAGCGTCTGCGGAAACTTCGCTCGCAAAGAGGCGTCGAAGTGGGCCATGCGGCTGTCGTAGCCCTGTCGGTCCCCGGCCGGGGGATTCACGACGGATCCGTGGCGATCAGCAGCGCTGCCCGGAGTGACGCTGGAGACAGTCACAGGCCCTACGACCCACCAATCGCCGGTAACGAACTGGCCGACTTCCGCCGGGCGACTGAAGGTCCATGTAATACCGTACTGCGAAAGCGATTGTTCGGTCTTCGCATATGCTGCTCCGGTGGCCAGCACTAACGAATTCAGTGCGACAAGTGCCATTCTCATAGGTGGCTCACTCCCATTCACCGAGTGTGAGTTCTTTGGTCAGTTTCTTGTCCTTGCGAAGGATCTTCATGGTGACCTTGTCGCCCGGCCGGTTCTTCGCGATCAATGCCGTGAGGCTTTCGAAATTGCCAACCTCCTTGCCTTCGTATTCGTAGATCACGTCCTCGGCCATCAGGCCCGCCTTCTGCGCGGCGCTGTTTGCGGTCACTCTGTAAACGACACATCGTGGCAGGTCGCGATGGCAAGCGACTCCCAGGAAACCGCCCTCGCGAAAGTCGATATCGGTTTCTGGAAGTGCACGCCCCAGTTCGTTCGCTCCGCCTGCGGTCATGCTGCATCCGTAGATCTTCATCACCTCGAAGCCATGAAGTCCTTTCAGAGTCCGCACTGAGCTGTCGGTGATGGGCAGGTACAGAAGAGCAAGCGTTTTGAGTCCTTTCAACCCCGCAAGGTGTTTGATTCCCTCGTCGGTCACCTTGGCTCGCTTTATCGTCAGATTCTGCAAACCGGAGATCTTCGGAACGTGCTTGAGCCATTCGTCGCTGACACGCGAACCATGAAAGATCAACTCGTCAACATCACGAAGCCATCCCACTAGTGCCAGATCCTTGTCCTCGCCCCGCCAGTCTTCGCCCAATTCGATCGAACGTCGCTGGGTGATGGAAATGCCGAAATGCGAGGAAACGGTCCCAATGTTGGCGCCCAATCGCGTCAGTTCCTCCAGAGCCCGTCCATGTCGTATCGCATTCAGTCTTGCCAGCGACGCCGCAGCGCGACGCGCCGTCGCGGTTTCGCGGGATTGGGCTATCTTCGTCAAAGCACTGTGGGCGGCTTCTTCGGTTTCTCGATCAACGCTCAGCGTTAACTCCTGGAGAATGTAAATGCCGCGAAGCGTGACCTCCAGGTTGCCTCCGGCCACCGCCTCCACAACGGGATCGACGGCCGCCGCGCCGGCGGAAATGAGCTTTGCCGTGGCCACTTCGCGATCAAAGAACCGTTTCGAATCCAGATCCGTTACCCACTTTGTGATCTGCTCTGCAGAGATGGCATCCTTGGCCTTTCGTTTCGGCGCCCCGGGCTTCTCCGCAGCCGGCAACACGGCTCCGATTGCCACCAAGAAAGTCGCGGTAATGCATCTGAGCATCGTCGGATCCCTGAAGTAACGTTGAACGAGCATGCTATTCTAGGCCCCTGCCCGCTTCGCGACGAATTTGCTAGATTCCCTCGTGTTGACGCACGTCTATTGTATATCATACGTCCCCGGCTTGAAGGCGATGGAGCCGCCTTGACATGCGCAGCCTGATTCTCGTGTTACTATTCGTGACGATCACCTTCCTTAGTTGGGGGGTGTATGGCCCAGTGCTACACGAGGGCCAACACGGGATGGGTACTCCGCTAGAGCCCAGTAGCCTGCGGCCATTCATCTGCGTCGGCATCGCCTACTTCCTGATTGGCGTCCTTGCGCCGGCGATTATGCTGCGGATCAGGGGCGAGACCGGAAACTGGACGCTGCCTGGGTTCGTATGGTCGTTTGCCGCCGGTGCCGCCGGAGCGATCGGCGCCCTGGGCATCATCCTTGCGTTCAAGTTCCGTGGTAGTCCCGTCTATGTCATGCCACTTGTTTTTGGCTTGGCGCCCGTCGTCAACACGCTAGTTACCATGTTGATGGCCAGGACTTTCCGTCAGGCCGGAGTTCTGTTCTTGGTTGGCGTTGTGGCAGTTGCCGTCGGCGGTGCCGGCGTACTGCTGTTCAAGCCAAGTGCAAAGAACGTCGAGGTGACTGAGAAACCGAATGGTCCGATCAAGGTGACCTTCAAGGAGATTGTGCGAAGCGATAACGGCGTCAACGAATGGAAGACGACCGTTTGGAGCGCGGCAAACAAGACCGAATTGAGCACCAATGCGGATTTGCACGAAGCCTACAAGCTTTACCTGAAAAAGCAACGTCTAACGCTACCCCAATGGTTGAAGATTCTGGCATCCATCGCGTTCACGGCGTTGTGCTGGGGCAGCTACGGTCCGATTCTACACAAAGGGCAGATGAAGATGCAGGGCAGTCGTCTGCGTCCATTCCTGTGCGTCGGTCTGGCGTATTTTGTCATCGCGGTGCTTGCGCCTATTCCTTTGTTACAGGTATTCGACGAATCTGGTGGTTGGACGCTGGGCGGTTCTATTTGGTCGTTGGCAGCCGGTGCCGCGGGCGCGATCGGAGCCCTAGGCATCATCATGGCATTTAACTTTGGCGGCAAACCGATCTACGTCATGCCGCTGGTTTTCGGGGGCGCGCCCGTGGTGAACACCATGACCACGGTTGTCGCGGAAGGTACGATAGGCGACGTGAGTATGCTTTTCTACGTATGTTTGGCGTTGGTCATTCTTGGCGCCATTGTGGTTTTGGTATTCGCTCCGAGGAAACGCGACACCGAGAAGCGAGATCGCACAGGCACGTCGGGAGACGCGGCTTCGACGGACGAACCGCCGACTGCGGATGGTGAACCGTCGACCCTTGATGGCTCGCCGTCGTCCTCCGACATTACGGGGCAACCGTTCGATGAAGGCGAGGCCGTGCCGGACGAGGAGAGTTCTGTGAAGACGACTGCCGACCCTCACAACGAATCCGATGAAGATACCCACGACCCGGAAGACACCTACGACCAGCGCCAGCACTGAGGCACCGCGTGCTAGCACCGGCATGTAGTTGCTTGACCGTTTCCCGGTCCTTTCTATGATTCCTATAACACGCCCATCACAGGCTGCCCCGCCTGATCGTATCTGATGCGGTGGCGTTCGCACTTGACTGAAGCAAGCCCTACCGGATGCGGGCATGTGGAGTCGCACAGGCGGGATGCCGGTGCCATCGTTGACGGAGTGACATATTGATGGACTGGATCCCGACAACCACCCCTAGATCGTTCCCCTCACACCTCCCTAGGCGTCTTGGATTTGTGGGCGTATGCTTTGGATGCCTCGCGATTCCGACCGCAGACGCCTCGCCGCCGCGGGTTTCCTTCGACATCGACCCATTGGTCGCCTGCCGAGACGTGACGCCGCCCGAATTCGCTGAAGCGAATCCCGACGAGAGGTTGGTGCAAGCGGATTTTCCGGTGTCCTCGCTGATTCGCAATGGCGGCGAAGGCGACTTGATCCAATATCTCTATCGCGTCGAAAGCCCCGAAGAGACAATCCGGATCGTGGACTATTCGCCCAAGACTACGTTGACCAGCGACATCGCGGGAAACGTCAGTATCGAAAAGAAGAAGGAAAAGACGAACCACGTCGGCATGGCTTTGACCGGGCCAATCGACTGGCCCATCAGGGCGACGGGTTCCGGCGACGTTGGCAGCAAGTCGCACAATGTCGAACGATACGAATTGCTGCCGCAGAAGTTTGCCGCGGCCGCCAGCGGAACCGTCCGTCGAGGTTACGGCGTGTATTTCAAACTCAAACCGTCGCGCAGCACGACCCTGGAAGGATCCAAGCAATTCACTCTGGTTTTCCGAGTGCCGAAAGAATGGCGAGGTGATTACGTCCACCTCTCTTGTACGGCTATCGGGTTTCGTCGCGGCGTAGTAGCCCCCTTGGACGAACGGACAGTGTGCGGAGCTCGGCGATTCGTGATCGCGCTCTACGCGGACGGAGACACCTCGGCAAAGTCAGCGGCCGAACGTTTGGCTCGCGCTGAAACGGGCTTGCTGAAAACGGTCTCCGAGAACCGGCGAGAAATCGAAAAGCGGTTCTACCCCACGTTCGTACACAAAGTCGGAGCGATGCTGGAGGTGATCGAGCCGCCCATTCCGGACGATTGGGCCCAACGGCTTATCTACGGCTCGCAGCGACTCGGGATCGACAGAATCGCTGATCGCTTGCCCAAGGACGTCCGGGAAGCCGTAGACGAGTATGCCGTCGCGAAACGCGAGTTGTTCCAGATGGGAGTCCAAGAAGCGTCCCAAGTGCAATAGAATAGTCGCGGGAAAGCGACTACGATATGCCATCGGTCGGCCAATGGCTTTCTCCAATCGCCGCTTGGCCTTTGGCCCCTGTTGGCCCTTCGCAAAGGACGTTTCGATGGAAATGGAAAGAATCCCCGTAGTCGCCGCTCGCCAGCCGGAAGCAATTGGCCGAAGAGTCTGTATCCAAGGCTGGATTCGCACACGGCGCGATTCGAAAGGCGGCTTCAGTTTTCTCGAACTGAACGATGGCTCGTGTCTCGCCAATCTGCAAATCATCGCTGACGGGAACCTGCCAAACTACGAGTCGGAAGTCAAGAAACTGACCGCGGGCTGTAGCATTACCGTCGAAGGCGAGGTGAAAGAGTCCGGCGGCAAGGGGCAATCCACCGAAGTGCTGGCTTCTCAACTGACCGTACACGGCTGGTCGGACCCGGAATCGTACCCGCTGCAGAAGAAACGGCATTCCTTCGAGAAACTGCGCGAGTGGGCTCATCTTCGCCCTCGTACCAACACCTTCGGTGCTGTTGCCCGCGTCAGGAACTGCATCTGCCGCTCGATTCACGATTTCTTCCAAGAGGAAGATTTTCTATACGTTCATACGCCAATCGTCACAGCCAGCGATTGTGAAGGCGCTGGCGAGATGTTCAAAGTCACGGCGCTGGACCTGAAAAATGTGCCCAAGGAACGGGAAGACGTGTCCCAAGATCAGCCGGAAGTCGACTACTCATTGGACTTTTTTGATCAACCCACCTTTCTGACAGTCAGTGGACAGTTGGAGGCGGAGATTTTTGCCACCGCGTTGGGCAAGGTGTACACCTTCGGCCCCACGTTTCGCGCGGAGAACTCGAACACGTCGCGGCATTTGGCCGAGTTCTGGATGATCGAACCCGAGATGGCGTTTTTCGATCTGGATGACAACATGGACTTGGCGGAACGTTTCCTGAAACGCATTTGCCACGACGTGCTCCAGCGGTGCGACGAGGACATGCGGTTCTTCAGTCAATTCATTGACAAGACGGCGATCGAGACGTTGGAGAAGATCGCCCAAAGCGACTTTGTGCGTCTGCCGTACACCGAAGCGGTGGAGATCCTGGAGCAGAGCGGCGAGAAGTTCGAATTCCCCGTCTCATGGGGCAGCGACTTGCATTCCGAACACGAGCGATTTCTGACCGAACGACAGTTCGACAGCCCTGTAATCGTGTACAGCTATCCCCGTGAAATCAAACCGTTCTACATGCGAGTGAACGACGACAATCGCACGGTGCGGGCAATGGACGTGTTGGCACCAAAGGTGGGGGAAATCATCGGCGGCAGCCAACGCGAGGAGCGGCTGGACGTACTGCAACAGCGCATGTTGGAACAGGAGTTGAACCCGGAAGACTACTGGTGGTATCTCGACCTTCGTCGCTATGGCACGGTACCCCACTCGGGATTTGGGTTGGGATTGGAGCGAGTAGTTCAGTTCATTACTGGAATGGCGAATATCCGAGACGTGATCCCCTTCCCACGGACACCGGGGAATGCCGAGTTCTGATTCCAGCGGCGTGAGAATAGGCCGGGTTCTACGCAATGGCAACGGGGTTGGGGCGAATAGCTGAGTGACCAATGTCGGCGGTCGCGGGCGATCAGTTCAAAACCCTATAATACACTTGTTTCGATTTCGGTGCTTCTGCAGCCAAACGCTATGTTTCAACGACGTCTATCACCGACCATCTGCACGGCTCTGGCCGCAACTTGCGTCTGGTTCGGGCTGTCGACCGGCCAACTCGGCGCTCAGGAAGATGGCCAGGCCAAGCCTGCGTACGAGCGCGCTGTGTTGATCCGTTTCGAGGACGTCATCACACCGCTGTCCGAACAATTCCTCTATCGGAAACTGGATGTCGCCCAAAATAAGGGGGCCGATGTGGTGATTATCGAGATCGACAGCCCCGGCGGCTTTGTCGATTCGACATTCTTCATCACACATCGGCTGCGCAATCTTGATTGGGCTCACACCGTGGCATTTGTGCCTCGCGAGGCGCTCAGCGGTGCGGCGATTGTCGCTTTGAGCTGCGATGAAATCGTCATGCATCCGGATGCCGTCCTCGGCGATGCGGGGCCGATCGTTATGGGCGAAGACAGCCTGTACCGTCACGCGCCGGAAAAAGTACGAAGCGACCTGGCCCGAAAGATCCGCGATCTGGCCGAAGCCAAGCAACGGCCGCCGGCTCTGGCGGAAGCAATGGTCGATATGGATTTGATCGTCTACCGCGTCAAGCATCGGCGTACCGGCGAGGAGACGTTCATGTCGGAGGCGGAGATTGAATCGTCCGACGAGCCAGACGCCTGGGAGAAAGGCCAGCCCGTGCGGGAGTCGCGAAAAGAACACTTCCTGGAAGTGAACGGCAAGCGGGCCGTCGACCTGCAGCTGGCCGACTCCAATGCCGAGGACCGCGACGAATTGAAGCAAGTGCTCGGTATCACGGACGACCTACTTGTACTGGCGCCCAGCGGCGTGGATACCGCTGTATACATTCTGAATTCCCCATTGATCACGGGCCTCCTTTTCGTCGTCGGACTGATTGCGTTGTACATCGAGTTCAGTTCGCCCGGAATCAGCATCGGCGGCCTGATCGCACTGTTGTGTTTCGCACTGTTCTTCTGGAGCCGCTTTCTTGGCGGCACGGCAGAAGCACTGGAAGTCCTGCTGTTCTTGATTGGGATCGTATTCATCGGAATCGAGATCTTCGTGATTCCGGGATTCGGCGTGGCGGGGATCGTTGGGCTATTGCTGATGCTTATCGGCGTGGTCATGGCCTGCCAGGATTTTGTCTTACCCCAAACTGACCGGCAACTGAATACCTTCGCCACCTCGCTACTGGTCGTGGCCTGTTCCGGGGGTGGCTTTGCTGTGGCTGCGATGACGCTCAGCAAGTACTTCAATGCCATGCCGATTTTCAATCGGCTGGTATTACACCCTGCGCAGGCGGCAAGCGACGATCAAACGGGTACCAAACACTCTGAGGGCAAGCCGGTCCCGCAAGGTCAACCGGAGAGCATCCTCGGAATCGGCATCGGCGATTGGGGCGTGGCCGTCTCCCCCCTGCGTCCTGCCGGCAAGGCAAAGTTCGCTGATCACTACCTGGACGTGATGACAGACGGTTCGTATGTCGACAGCGGCCAGCAGGTGAGGATTGTGAAGCTCCAAGGCAGCCGGATCGTCGTACGCGAGGTGACGGAGGCGTAACTCGCCAGGCAACGTGGCCGCCAAGCGGAGCATCACTTTGTCGACGAAAGCGGTAAGTCTCCGCGCTGTTCGACCAATTCCGTTATGCGCTTGATTCGTTCGATCTTCGACCCGGGCATGGCGTTGTCGGCAATGCCGAGGATGAATGCCCCGCCGGGTGCGATCGTTCGAAATAGATCGTCCATGTACTGCTCGAACTGCTCCTCCGCGTAGGGCTCCTCCAGAATCACCGACGGAACGCCGCCCCAGATGATCACACGATCGCCCCAAGCCGCTCTGGCTTCGGTCATTGCGGTTTCGACCATCGGGGCTGTCACGAAACACTCGACCATGCCGAATCCGGCGCGTTCAATGTGGCCGAGAATCTGTCGCGTGTCGTTATCGCCGTGCAGGGCCACGACCTTGCCGGCGTCGCGCAAACGTGGCGTCAACTCCTGATAGTAGGGCAGGATGTATTGCTCGAACAACGGCGGCGGCGTCATGTAGCTGGATAGATGGTGGCCGTGCATCAAGAGCCTCGCCGGCGAGTCGAGCATGTGTTGCCAGACGGTTTCTTTGAAACGATCGGTCAGCGTGTTCAGCAGGCTTTCGACCTCGTTGGGAAAATCGTTCAGGTGAAAGTAGGCTTCGTTGTAACCGGTCAAGGCGCGCATCCAGTGGTGAAACGGGCAGTCCCCACAATTGATCATGGGGTAGCCCTCGTCGCCGACCTCGCGCTCGTACTCCAGATACTCGTCGTACGCAGCTTCGTACCGAGTGTGCTCGATGATGTACTCGACGACGGCATAATCCTCACGGCGTTTCAGCATGAACTCGACCTCGGCGTCCTGGATTCCCTGCTGCCGAAGTCTCTCCGTGCTTCGTAACCGCGTCGTCACGACGCCCACCGGCGTTTCGTATTCAGTGACCTGATCCATTTCGGCCACTTGCCGGGTGCGGACTTCCACGTTCTCCATCTTGATGCGATAGATGACACCGTCACGCGCCGCCGTCCCGCCGAATACGCGTCGCTCGACCTCGCGAAGACTCAAGCTGTTGTACTCGTCGGGCAACGTTCCGCTCAAGCGATTTGCGTCGTACCAAATCTGAAGCCGCGGAATCCACGGAATTCGGTCCGGCAATTGTCCTTCCAGAATCGCCAGTATGCGTTCACGATTGGTCATAGTCAGCCTCACTGTTTAGGTCCGCTTTTCAATAGACAATATCGCAATGTCTAACCCGATTCCAGTCGGGGCGCTGTGGTTCTGCTGGTCCTCGGTGGCCTGCCCGGTTAGAATCAGCCTGTCCTTTACCTGAGAGACATATCAGCGTTATGAGCACGCATACCGGAATGTCTCACGTCGAACGGTTTCGCGCCGTCATGGATCTTCAGCCGGTCGACCGATTACCGCGTTGGGAATGGGCCATGTGGTGGGACGAGACGATCGAAAACTGGCGGCGTCAGGGCCTGCCTCAACAACTGGAGTCGGTGTTCGACATTGCCGAGTATTTTGATCTGGACCCCTATCAGCAGTTCTGGTTTTCGACGACCGATGCAACGATCGACGCGGTCCAGCATCACGTCGAAGGGATCGTCTCGAACATGGACGACTACCTGAAATGGCGTCCCAAGTTTTTTCCGGACCACAGCCGGGCGATCGAGTCCATGGCTGCCTGGGCCGAACGACAGGCCCGTGGCGAGGCAGTCGTTTGGATAACGTTGGAGGGCTACTTCTGGTTCCCACGTACGCTGATGGGGTTCACGAAGATCAGCCTGGCGTTTTACGACCAGCCGGAGCTGCTCCATCAAATCAACCAGGATCTGACCGATTTCAACCTGCGGATTCTCGATCAAGTCGAGAAGGTCTGTGTCCCCACGTTCGCCACGATCGCCGAGGATATGTCGTACAACAATGGCCCGATGATCTCCGAGCGGCACTTCGACGAGTTCATCGCTCCGTACTACCGCCAAATTATCCCGCGTTTGCTTGACAAGGGCGTCGTCCCCATCGTGGATACAGACGGCGACGTGACCATGATGGTGCCGTGGCTGTTGCGCGAGGGCATCAAAGGCGTATTGCCGCTAGAACGCCAGGCTGGAGTTGACGGCATGGCGATCCGCCAGCAATATCCCGAAGTCTGCATGGTCGGCCATTTCGACAAGATGGTCATGGACAAGGGCGAAAAGGCGATTCGCGACGAGTTCGAGCGATTGATGCCGTTGATGAAATCCGGCGGCTTCATTCCCAGCGTCGACCATCAGACTCCGCCGCACGTGACGATCGACCAGTACCGGCTCTTCCGGCGGCTACTCGACGAATACACGCTCACGGCCGCAAGGTAGGGAGGACGAAACTCCTGCTGAGCCGTCTTCTCCCGTGATTTCAGCTCGGCAGGAACCTCGCCCTCCCGCTTCTGATAAAGCCTAACCGTCGCCCCCGATGAATGGCGGTACGCGACTGCATAGCTGCAATGCAATTCCCCAGGGATCGCGCATCATCAGTAAAACCGATCCACTGTCGGTGCGCACTTCTTCGATGAACGCGCCGCCGGCCTCCAAGACCTTGGATTTTGCCTCGTCAATATCGTCAACGGCCACCGCCAAGTGGAAGACCAAAGGATCACTGTGGCACACGCTCGTCATAGGCGCCTGCAGATTGCGATACAGTTCCCAGAAGACCCTGCCGTTTGCATCGGCAAGGAAAACCGTGTGGGGCTCGGCATCCATTTTCAGCAGGATCTGGCAGCCCAGCGTGTGGACGTACCAATCGGCGATCTCGTGCGGTTGCTCGACATTCAGTGCAAAGTGTTCAAACTGGATCATTGGCTTTCGCTCCCCAGTAAACTTGTTTCCATCGGCGTCTGCTGCTGCTACAGTACTGTCTGCGGAACCGCCGTCAAGCGATGGCATCAACTGGCGCACCACGCGATCGAGTCGTAGACGAACCCAACGGCCTACCAATTCACCTTCGCAAGATGAAAGGAACCACCCATGCCCACGCCGCCATCAGCCTCCCGTCGTCGATTCCTGGAAACGAGCCTGGCCGCCGGAATTGCGGCGCCGTATGTCCTGCCGGCTGCCGCGTTTGGCAATGCCGAGCAGCCGCCGCCCAGCGAGCGAATCAGTCTTGGGATCGTCGGCACAGGCGGAATGGGCTACGGCAACCTGCGGAACTGCGCGCAGCATCCGGATGTCGTGGTGACGGCCGTATGCGATGTCTGGAAACAACGTCGTGATCGCATCGTCCAACAGTTCAAAGACACGGCTAAGAGTCACAACGATTACCAGGAACTGCTGGCACGCGAGGACGTCGACGCGGTTATCATCGCGACGCCCCCGCACTGGCACGCGCTAATCGCGATTCAGGCGGTCGAAGCGGGCAAAGATATCTACCTGCAAAAACCCATGACTCTGTACCCCGCCGAGACATTGGCGGTGCGGAACGCCGTGAACAAACACAAACGCATCAGCCAAATTGGCACGCAGATTCACGCCGGAGCGAACTACCGGCGCGTCGTCGAATGGATTCGCTCGGGCAAGCTGGGCCCCGTCAGCGTGGCTCGGACCTTCAACGTGATGAACCAAGGACCTGACGGCCTGGGGTTCGCACCGAAGCAGGACCCGCCGGACGGCTTGGATTGGAACATGTGGCTGGGGCCAGGCCCCGAGAAACCGTACAACTCGATCCTGGCGGCCAACAGCTACAACCACTGCTCGTTCTGGGACTATTCGGGCGGCTGGACCCCGGGCATGGCGCCGCACATCATCGATTTGCCGATCTGGGCCCTGGATCTGGGCGTACCGCTGGTGACCAGTTGCTCCGGTGGACGCTACGTAGTCAAGCACGACGGGGACGCGCCGGATACGCAGGAGATACTGTGGCAGTATCCCAACATGACGATGACTTGGATGATGAGCACCTGCAACAGTTTTGCTTTTGACTTCGGTCGAGGCACGCCGGCTCGCCGCTTGGGAATCTACTTCCACGCGCTGCGCGGTACGTTGTTTGCCAACTACGGCAAGTACGAGATCGTTCCCGAGGGCAAGCTGCTGGAGGACGACACGCCTCCCGAGCAGTCGATTCCGCCTTCGCCCGGTCACGAGCGCGAATGGTTGGACTGCATCAAGTCGCGCGAGCAGCCCAGTTGCAGCGTCAATTATCACTACAAAGTGGACCTTGCGTTGACCTTGGGTAACCTGTCGTACAAGCTTGGCCGATCCTTGAGATTCGATCCCGAGACGGAAATGATCACCGGCGACGACGCAGCGGCCGCAGCAGCCGTGCCCGAGTACCGTGACCCGTGGAAATTCCCAGCGGAGTATCTGGAGAAGTCTTGAGAACTGACGCACAGATGGAGCGTGGAACCGTTCGTAGTGCCGCCTTCAGGCGGTCTTCCGCGCCGCCTCTTGTTCCGAGACCGTCTGAAGGCGGCACTACGAACTAATACATACGTCTGCTCTTGAGAGGTAATCAGGGGGCGAGATCATGTCGAAGCCGACCGTTGTTTTCGGCCGTGTGCTGGCAGCCGTCTTGGCTCTGCCCGCCGCGGCCGTGTTGGCCGAATCGTTCAGCGTGGAGTTGAACGTACGGGAAACGAGAGGCGCCGCCAGAATCGCCGAGCCGATTTCCGGCGGCGTTCCGCTGCCGAAAGGGCTTTTTGGCAAGGATCAACCGTTTTCGCTTGTTCGGGCCGATGGCACGTCGCTTCCTTGTCAGGTCTCGCCGTTAGTGGTCGAGACGGACGGGACATTGCGTTGGGTGCTTCTGGACTTCCAGGATGA
Source organism: uncultured Pirellulaceae bacterium (assembly GCA_964623055.1). Classification (GTDB taxonomy): domain Bacteria; phylum Planctomycetota; class Planctomycetia; order Pirellulales; family Pirellulaceae; genus JADHUC01. Next base: position 4,775 of record CAZURK010000140.1, on the reverse strand, counting down.
TGTCGGTGAACGTGCGGCGAATCGGTATACGATGCGTGCGGCCAAGGCGATGGTCCAGCCGGCGGTTCGACTGAAGATCACGGACGGTGACCAGAACGTCGGTGTCGATACAGGCGAGATCACCCTCAATGTGAGCAAGACCGAACCGTTCGGACTTTTTCACTCCGTCACCGCCGACGGCAAGCCTGTCCTCAGTGGCGGCACGGTCAGTTACGTTCAGATGCAAGGCCGCAACGGCTGGGACAACCCATCGAAGTGGCAACCAAAACGCTTCGTCGCTGGGCCGCCCGAATCAGTAAAGGTCCGCTACGCCGGTGCATTGCGTGTAACCATCGAGGTGGCTGGTCGATTCGAAGGCGATCCGTTGGGCGCGGGCTACAAGACGTGGATTACGGCGTGGGCCGGCAGCAGCCGCGTGTGGGTGAAGTACAAGCTATGCAATTCCAATTCGGAACGGTACACAGCTATCCTCGCCGGGCGATCGTCGATCGACCTCAAACTTGCCTCGCGCCCTGACAACGTGTTGCTTGGCGCAAAGGAACCTCTGATCGCAGGCAACCAAGGTTGGCTACATCAGGGGCTATTCGTACACGACACGTATCAGGACATACCCGGAGCAGCAAAGGCCGGCAGCGGCGATCGCGTGCTGTGGACCGGCGACGGGCCAGGCGACCGATCGCAGGGCTGGATCGCGGTGAGTGGAACCACTCCTGTCTTCGTTTGCGATCGGCTATTCGCCTCGAATCCTGCGCGAAGGTTGGCCGTCGCCGGTGGCAGGCTGGTGCTCGAAGGAATCGCCGAACGATTTCAGGGGCCGAAGGACGGGAAGTTCAACGTCGATCGCCGAGTGGGCGAACCGTGGAAATCCGAAGGCTTCTGGTTATACGACTGTTCGCATCATTCGTCAGAGTACCTTTTCGATTTCGCTGCTCCGGTGGACGCCGATGAACTGAGCGATCTGGCCCAAGCCGCCGACAACCGCCTTTGGGCGCTCGCAGCGGGCGAATACTACAGTCAGTGCGATGTGCTCGGCACCGGCCATTTTGGAACGCTGGAGGAAGAACAGATCGCGTATCGGAAATGGGACTGGACCTACTCGGACGATCGGTTACCGCGGGCACCACAACCGGGGCCCGGTGCGTTTGTGTCCGGCGAGGACAATCATTACGAAAGCGAGGCAGACAGTGTGCAGGGACTGCTGCTGATGTACCTGCGAACCGGCGAACGCGGCTGGTTCGATCTGGCCGAGGCGTGGGCGCGCTACCACATGGATCTTCAAACCTGGCGGACCGATGGTTGGGCGTGGAAAGATGGCGGAATCTGGTTTCCAAGCGGCGGCCCCCAAGGTAACCGTCCGGTGCGCGAACAGTGGAACTTCAAATGGGGGCCGCCGTGGGGCAAGCGGAAGGGGAATCCGGACTGCGCCGATCTGCAACGCCATTCCCTTTCCAAGAGCTGCTACTGCCACTTCTACGGATCCGGCCTGGCCGACTACTACGGCCTCACGGGCGATCCGGACGCCCTGGCGGCGGCCATCGACAACGTGGAACAAAAAGACGACGAATTTCGCCACTTCAAGGGCTTCAAGCCAGGCGAATCGGCCGTAGGTTCCATTCGCGGATTCGGACGCGGTTTCGAGGTGGTCATGCGGGTGCTGCAGGCGGATCCTCAGAACCAGTACATCCACGATCTGGCTCACCTGTGCGCTCGAACCCTGTGCGGAAGCCCCCTGCTAGACGAACGAGGATTTCACTGTAGCCGAATCGGCGGCGGTTTTGGCGGGATGAACGCCAAGCTGCTATCGCCGCCAATCAGGAAGTGGATGGACAGCCAAGGCATCACGGTCACCATGGAAGGCGACACGGTGGATCGCCTCAGCAGAGGCGAAAAGACCTGGCCGGTGCGAGCGATGGGTGGCACGTGGCAGCACATATACATCCAGAACGGTGCTGATTTGTACGCTCGTTATTTCGACGACGAGGACATGCGGGACTTTGTCATTGCGTTTGCGAAATTCACCGAGCGATACATGCTCAGCCCCAAATGCCATCAAACGTGGTACTACACCTACTTCGACGTGCCCGATCTGGGCATGGTCTATGATCCGTGGGCGTTTGAACACACAGACACCGAGGACGGCGAGGGGTGCGTTCATTCGGGATGGTACACGCGGTTCTACCCCGATGCCTGCGCGAAAGGCTACTCGTTGACGGGGGAATTGTCGCTGCTAGAGAGGGCTCGCGAGTTCTGGTACTACGGTTCGAAACGTGAGTACCGCACGAAAGCAATGAGCGGCGGCCCGAACGAAGTGAACCGATTCGCAGGGCACACTCCGCCGAAGGGAGACACCGTGCTAGAGGTGTCGCGACTGTTCTATCATGTGGCACGTGCGCGCGAGGACCGGCAACCTCCGGCTGCCATCACCGATGTTCGGGCACGATTGCTCGGCGATGGCAAAGCGGAGGTAACGTTCACAACTCCGGCGGATGCGGGCGGCGGACGAGTCGCTCGCTACCAGGTCAAGGCGGCGACACTGCCGATCGTTCCCTACGAGCAGTGGGACTTTGCACGTGACGACGGCTCGAAGCGGAATTGGTGGCGTGCCATAAATCTGAAAGACGAGTCCTCCCCTGGCAAACCAGGAGCCAAAGAACGAATCGTGGTCACTGGAATTCCTGACGGCGAACGTGTCTACATCGCTTTGCGTACGTTCGACGACAGCAGCAACCGAAGCGATATCAGCAATGTCGTGGTTGTGACTGTCGAGCCATAGGTTCGCGACAGCCGTTAGCTGCAGCGAGTTCTTTCCTGGGCCGGTCGACCTGCCGCCCGAGAATCGCTGTGGGCTCCGTTACCAAACGCTCAGCAACGGCGCGGCCTACTTCGTCAGGTTCTCCAAAAAGTCGAAATGGTTGCGGCCGCCATTGGCGTTGGATTTGATTGGCCGCCATAGCTTTGAGCAGACGTCTAGATCGCCGTCGGCGTCGACGTCGCCGCAGACCGCCTCGTGCGCACCAAGGTTGGCATCGAGCACGACGTGCTCGCGGAAGCTACCCTTGCCGTCAACGTTCTCCCAGACGAACCATCGTGGCGGGCGGTCACCGCAAAACGCCTCCATCTCGGCCGAAAAGACATCCGGGCGGCCATCGCCGTTGAAGTCGCCCACGTGCAGACAGTGATACGCTCCCCGCGCGGCCGTGTCCGTCTTGGGCAGCAACCGGACGACCCAACGCCCCTTCTTCGGATCAGACGGTGCCTCCAGCCAACCGATTCGGGCGTTGCGATTCTCGCCATCGGCGATCACCACGTCCAACCGGCCATCGCCGTTCAGGTCGCCGGTGCGGGTCTGCGTGGCGTTGTCCTGCCAGGATATGGCGTCGTCGCCCCACGGTTCCGTCATGCGGTGCGATACCCACTTTCGGCCCGCCTGGAGATTCTCGAACCATATGTTACTGCGGATCACGTCCACGTCGCCGTCGGCGTCGATGTCGCCGGTGCAGATTCCCGAATGGACCGGCGGGCCGATCGTGGTCACCTCCCATGCGGCCATCGGATCGGCAGCGACCTTGTACCATCGCACATCGTTGCGGTCCGACATGGTCACCACGTCCGGTACGGCGTCGCCATCGAGATCGGCAATCCGCACATCGTGCACCCTAGTCAACTTGGCGTCGAAGACGTGTCGTGTGAAGGTCATCTTCGTTGGATCGCTCGGGTTCTCGTACCAGGCGCCGCCAGCGACGAAGTCGGGCCGACCGTCCCGGTTGACGTCCATCACGGCCCCACCCACTTCGGACGGGGAATCGCGGCCGAGAAGGTGTCGCGTCCAACGGTCCGCCGCGTCATACTCGTACCAGATCACGTCCCCACCGCTTCGGCCGGTGACGAAATCCAGGTCACCGTCGCCGTCCAGGTCGGCCAATGCCGTCTGCCCCCAGGCGCCGCCCGACAGGTTGCGGTCGCCGAAGTGGTGCCTGAATCGCATCTCCGCCCCCACCGCGGCCGAAGCGCAGAGGATGAAGCTCAACAATGCCGAGAACATGGATCGGTAGTTCATGATCGACCTTTCGTAGTGCGGGCAACTAGCCTGCATGATACCATAGCCGGCCGCCGACCACAGCCAAGCCGCCGCTGGGCCCAGAGCGATCGTCGTCCCCGGTATAACCGAGCATCTCATTCCCCACTGGAACACGTCAGGCGGCGGATGTTACACTGTTGAAACAACTCGCGAGAGCGCGCGAGAGTGGCGGAATTGGCAGACGCGCTGGATTTAGGATCTTGAACGTAGTCTACGGTCCGCGACGGTACACGACGGGAAACCCTCTATTGACAAGGGTTTCCCGTTTTTTGTATCTGGCATGGGGTGTCTTGCGAGCGTGAACGTAGCCGTGGCGTGGAGTGTAGATGGAGTGTAGCGAGCGACCATGACGCCCCGAGAAGCCGCACAGAAGGCCATCAGAGAGCATCTCCGATGCGATGACGCCTACGTGGTTTCACTCGTCGAAGTGCTCTCAGACGGCGAAATTGACCAGATTGCAGCCGAGTTGTCGAATCCGGCCGGCGCCGTGGCGATTGCTGCTGTTATCTACCAGGCCCGTCTGCGTTTGGCGGCGGAAGAAGCCCGCTTTCATCATGAGAGGATCTGCAAGACCGTTCCACTGCCGGACGGCAGCCGCCTGACTTTTGGCGACACGCGGTGTGACGAACCGAAGGTTTCAAACATCCGGGTTTGCCCAGATCCACATGTAAGCGATTAGGCCGAACGGGAAGCGGTT
>CAZURK010000139.1:0-38368 GCA_964623055.1 uncultured Pirellulaceae bacterium | reverse complement strand
TCTCTCTAGAGAAGGGGCAGAAGCCCAATGCGAAGCAGACGCGGGAGATTGCGGAGATCTCGTTGAAGTTCTTGCCCGGCACGATGTTTATCAACAGACTGCCGCCGGAAGCCAACGCACATTACGCGGGCAAAGGCGTCTCGCTCGGCGCGGCCGACACGCCGATCTTCTGGTACCGCCCGAAGGATGCGAAGCAGTACCGAGTCATCTACGCCGATCTCTCGGTCCGTGAGGCCGAAACGCCGCCTAGCCTGCCCGACGCGCAACCGGTGCCTGCCCCATCTAGTCCGAAGAAATAGTCTGTCAGCGGCGGTCGCCCAGGTACTGCAGGAAGAATCGCGTTGAGAAACGACCGAAACCGCGCGCGGCGGCTACTTGGTAAATTCTCATCTGCCGCCCAAGTGCTGGGTGCGGTGGGGACGCGCGATGCTACAATAGTCGCCACCAAAAGACCTGGATCGTTTTCAGGTTGACCGTCAAATGGGGTTTCTCAACTGAGGTTCCCGAGTAAACGCCAATCAATGGGAGAAGGTATGTCATGAGCGAAATCTCAAAACGCCTCGCATCGCGTCGCGGATTCTTGAAGAACACCGGTCGGATTGCCGCCGCTTCGGCACTGGCCAGCGCGGCTGTTCCGCACGTCCACGCCGCGGAGAACAACACGATCCAATTGGCGCTGGTCGGCTGCGGTGGCCGGGGTACCGGCGCGGTGAAGGACGCGATAAAGGCCGAGACCGGACCGGTGAAACTGGTGGCCATGTCCGACGTCTTCGAGAACCGCCTCTCAAGCAGCTATGCGAACCTGATGAAGCTGTTTCCCGACGACGTCGACGTGCCCGAGGATCGCAAGTTCGTCGGTTTCGACGGGTACAAGAAGGCGATCGACTGCCTTAGCCCGGGCGATGTCGTGATCTTCGCCACGCCACCGGCCTTCCGCTGGGTCCATTTCGGCTACGCCATTCAGAAGGGCATTCATGTCTTTATGGAGAAGCCGGTAACCGTCGACGGGCCAACCACCTGCAGGATGATCGAACTGGCTGAGGAGGCCACCAGGAAGAACCTCAAGGTGGGCGTCGGCCTGATGATCCGCCATTGCCGGGCCCGGATGGCGCTGAAGGATCGGATCGAATCGGGCCAGATCGGCGACATCATCGCCATGCGAGCCTATCGATTGGGTTCGCAGTCGATGAACGCGTACGCGCCTGCCCGCACGGCCGACGATCAGCGGGACCTGAGCGAGCTGCTCTACCAAGTTAGGCGGTTCCACAGCTTCCTCTGGGCCTCGGGCGGCGTGTTCAGCGACTACTACATTCACCAGATCGACGAGTGCTCCTGGATGAAAGACGCTTGGCCGGTCGAGGCCCAAGCACTAGGCGGCCGTCACTACCGGGGCGAGTCGGTCGACCAGAACTTCGATACGTACTCGGTCGAATACACCTATCCCGACGGCACCAAGCTCTTCTACTTCGGCAGGAACATGAGCGGCGCCGATCGAGGGTTTGCCAGCTACGCCCACGGCACCAAGGGCGTGGGCGTCATCTCGGCCTCAGGTCACGGTCCGAGAGGAATCCGCATCCACGAGACACACGACATAAAGAACACTGATCCTGTTTGGTCTTTCCCCCAGCCCGCGCCGAAGAACAAGGAATCGGAGTGGCAAGACTTGATCGAGGCAATCCGCCAGGATCTGCCCTACAACGAAGCGAAACGTGGTGCGGAGGCCAGTCTGGTAACCTCGATGGGCCGAATGGCCGCGCACACCGGCAGAACGGTCAAATTCGACGAGATTCTCAACGGCGATCATGAGTTCGCCCCAAACGTGGACAAGCTCTCGATGGATTCTCCCGCCCCGCTGTTGGCCGATGCCGACGGCAGGTATCCGATCCCAATGCCGGGGCTCAATACGAAGAGGGAGTTCTGAGTGTCTGACCTCACCAATCGAGGGCACGCTGTATGAAGCCCAGCTTAACATTCTCATTTTCGTCCCTTTGTCTTCTGACGTCCGCCGCCGCAGCCGATCTGTCAGTAACGAGCTATATGTCGATCCAGGAGGCATTGGATGCGAACCCGGGACGGATGATCCTTGTCCCGGCGGGCGAATACACGATCACCGAGAAGATTCGCATTCGTGGTAAGCGCGCGGGATTGTTCGGCTCCGGGTGCATCGTCCAGCAGAACCCGAACCAGCCGATCATCGAGATCGAGGACGCATCGAGCGCCGAGATCCGTGGTCTGACGCTCACGCGGCCCGCGGGAAGGATGGAAACGCGCTGCGAAGGCATCCTGGCCATCCGATGCCACGACTTGGTGATCGATTGTGTTCGCGTAGTCGATAATTGCACTCGCTCCGGCGCGATTACGCTGCGCGAGTGCCGGGATTCGCGTGTAAGCCGCTGCCTCGTGCGCAACTACATGCGAGTAAGCATTGATGACCGCACCGGCGCCAAAGACTGGGGGTACGCATTCAACTGCACCGATGGCACGGGCATCAGCGTAAGCCACAGCACAGGGACGTTGATCGAGGGCAATCGTGTCATCGAGGAGAATCTTGCCCCCACGCCGGGAATCAAAGCGAAGTACAAGCTCGGCGATTTCGTGAAGCGCAATCCGCAGAAGGGCGCGATCATCAGCCAGCAACTCTGGGATGCGGGCTACACGGACAACTGGCAGCAGGGCTCTGGCATCATCGTCACTTCGCCGGCGGTGAGCGATCTGACCCGCATCCTCGGCAATCACATCGAGAACGCCGCACAGGGCATCGACCTACACTGCGATCACGCGATCGTTTCGCAAAACATCGTCGCGAACGCGTTCATCGGCATGAAGGCGATGCACGGTTCTCGCAACATACTGATCAGCGGCAACCAGTTCACGCGGAACAGCCTGTGGGCGATCGGCCTCATGCCCGGTGCAGCAGCAAACGCCGAAAACTTCGACGGAGGATCGATCATTGCGAACAACATCATCTCCGATTTCGGTCACGGTGACGCGCACTGGATTTGGGGCAGCGATCGATCACCCTTCAAGTTCGACACCGGCCAGCAGCCCGACGACCCGCCGCTGAGCGATGTCATCGTGCAGGGGAATATCGTCCAATGTATCGGCAAGCCGCGCTACCAGTACGCCGTGATCATCGCCGGCGGCCCCAACACACCGCGCGGCCTGCATTTCTCCGGCAATCTGTTTCACTCCGGAAGCCAGGGTGTCGCCAACAACGATCTCCCGCCGTGAAACGGGGAGCACGGGATTTCAAAAAGGCAATGGCTCGAGACGATAGGAGCCCGAAACTGATGCACGTCAAAACGAAAGCACGAGCGGTTGTCGGTTTGCGCGTTTCGTGCATGCTGGTCTTTTTTCAGACGGTAAGCGATCGGGTATGCGCTTTGCTGTTGGTGTTTTTCGTTGCTTCATTGGCAACCAGCCTCCGAGCAGAGCGGTCGCATTCGCCGATGCGGCCATTGCCCTCGCCTTCGAATCGAACGATGCCAGATGGTCCCGCGCGGTTTGTCGATGTTCGGCGAGGAAGTGATCAGCAGGACGGCAGCCGGTCGCGACCGTGGAGAACACTCCAGCATGCGGTTTCACAACTGTTGCCCGGAGATACGCTCTACCTGCGCGCCGGGACGTACTACGAGCGAGTCAAGGCGGACGTGCGTGGTACACGCTTGAAGCCCGTCACGATTCGCAGCTTTCCCGGAGAACTGGCCATCATCGACGGCGGCATAAGCGAGTTCTACGAGTCGCCGGAATCGGCATGGGAACTGGTGCTCGACGGTGCAGCCGATGAATTCCGATCCACGAAACGCTATGCGATTCCTACCGCACGTCCGGACTCGACGAACGTGCTGGGCAACTTCGGCGAATCGATGGTTCCGCTGCACGGTTACCGATTCCTCACGGATCTGCGGAGCGACAATCACAGCTTTCATAAACTCGAAGGAAGCAAGACCGCCCAGGGCAAGGGTCTGTATTGCGGGCCGGGATTGTTCTACCACGGGGAAACGCAACGCATCCATGTGCGATTGGCTCCGACCGATCAGCCGAGCCTTGGCCCGGCCACCAACTATCGCGGCGAAACCGATCCGCGCAAGATGCCGCTGATTGTGGCTGTTCATGACTCCTCGCCGCTGGAGTTGAACCGTGCAGTTCACGTGGTGTTGCAGGACCTGGTCATTCGCGGTTCGCGAAATGCGACGATCAACCTGACCGAGTGCTCGAACATAACGCTGGATGGAGTGACCAGCTACGGCGGCTCGTCAGCATTGCGCGTCGAAAGAACCAGCGGGCTTCGGTGTATCAACACGGCCTTTCGCGGAATCGCTGCGCCGTGGCTGTGGCGGTGGAGTCTGAAGTACCGCTCGATCGAAGCTCGCATCATCTCGGCCAGTCGCTGGAACCCGCCGGCACGCGGCAATCGCGACTTCGAGTTTGCATATTGCGAATTCACCGACTGCGTGGACGGCGTCTTCATCGGCAACGTGGAAAACGTGTCGATTCACCACTGTCTGCTCGACAACCTTAGCGACGATGGCTTCTTCATCACTTGTCGCACGGCGTACGACGGCACGACGCCGGGCGGTGATTTCGAGTTTGGCCACAATCGGATCTCGCGCGCGTTGACCGCGTTTGCTTTCGGAGTCGGGCACGGCCGCCAGCGCACGATCAACCAGCGCGGTGACAAGCAGTTGGGTCGACCAACGGTGATTCGCCATAACGTCTTCGACCTGCGGGAACCGGTGCTCTATCAACAGCCGATCGAAGGTCCGATCACGACCTTCGGACGCATTGCCGGCGATCACGGCAGCCCCGCCTGGGAACCGATCGACTTCATTCAGAACACGGTTTACTCGCACAGTTCGCCCTGGAGAAACTACTACGCCGCCGGTTTGGGCAAGGCGATGGGCAAGGGAACACGGCGGCGGATTCTGAGCAACATGTTCGTACATGAACTCGGTCTACCGGGTCAGGTCTTGCCAGAGAAGGAAGTCGATCTCGAAGCACGCGGGAACCTGCACTGGTCCCACGAAGCGGGAGCGACCGCAAATGGGATGTTTCTCCAGCGTTTCCGCAACTCACCGCTTTTCGCCCAGACGGATTGGACCAGTGGCGACGTTTACGCCTCGCCGGAAGAAGCGCCGGCTGACGTCGGCGCGGGAGTGGACGTGGCCGTCGGCACCCACGGGCGACTGACTCTTTATGGTGCGGCGAACACGGGACATACCCCTGATCCGTCCCTTCGATCGACAGACGGATCGCCCCTGCGCCCCTTCAAGCATCCGCCACGAGAGTTCTCCAACGTTCGAGTGGCTCTGGTTCTCGGCTACCCGGCCTTCGATGCACCGCTGCTGGAATTCGCGTTTCAGAAAGCGAACAACGACGTGGACGCCTTCGACCGAACATGGCTGCCGCCGGAACGGTTTTTCGAGTACCAGTGCGTAGCGATGCTAGGCAGCACGTTGCGCGCGAAAATGCAGCCTAGCGGCTTTGTCGTCGCCGATCATGAGATCATTCGCAAGTTCCTGGAGGGCGGCGGAACGTTGCTCATCGGCCGCGAGCTGATAACACAGGCGTTTCCCGGCCCCGACGGACAGCGATTCGTGGAATCCCTGATCGGCACCGCCCCAGACGCGCGAAAGTCGAGACTGCGGATACTCAAACCGGACCACCCCTGGCTCGAACATTTGGGATGGACCGACTGGATCGGTCATCCAAGCATGGCACCGATTCGTCTGGGCAAAGGCGACAACCTGATCGGCGATCCAGCAACCTCTCGCTCGGTTCTTGCGGATGTCCCTGTTGGGAAGGGGCGTTTCATCTACGTGGGCTGGGATCTGTCTCGAACTCTGCCCCACGGGCGGCAGCCATCGACATTGGAGCAGGAACTGGCTTACGAGGAGCAGTATCAGATCTATGAACGGATCGTTTTGGACCTAACTCGAAATGCTGACGAAAAATGAGCGTGAAACAGTTGACGTCGACCGAGAAATCCTTGGAGCCGTCCGTTCGAACCAACGGAGAAGATCCCAATGCTGTGGAACACAAGCTCTCGCCGGGAGGCAACTGAGATCTGGAACGTATTTGCGGGAGACCTACTTCGACTGCAAAAGTTCCGAAACGAACCTAATCCCGTATGGCGAACACGATTGACCTCACTAGCATCGCTGACCTTCGAGCAAGGACGCCGAGAGTCGAGATATCCGTGTGTCTCCATCCGTGTGCGTTTCGCCGACTTTGCTTTCGTACACGGATGGGGTGCCGCTACTTGTCTGCACGTGATGGCAGACTTAACAAGTGATGAAGTAACTTGTTACCTTCGTTGTCGAAGTATTAGAGTCGAGCTATGCAGTTGGGCGCCCCTGAGACATGAGAGGAGCGGACAATGAGATCCAAACAAATCGCCTCGTTCGCAGCGGCCGTCGTCACCGCTGCCGTGGCGGTGTGCAACACGGCTGGGCTGGTTTTGGCCGGAGAGACGCGGCGTGTGGCCGAGCGTGTCAAGTTGGCCAACTACTCTTTGAACCACCATATCCGCATGCTGGACGGGCAGTGGCAAGGTACGTTCCTCGCGTCGGACGGGAACGTCTACGTCGGAGGCGGTTCGCACAATCCTAACCTCGGCGCGGCGCTCTTCCGCTACGAACCAGAGACCCGTGACCTGAAAATGCTAGTCGAGAATATCACGCCCATTTGTGGCGAGGACCAATCCAAAACGCCGCCCCAAGGCAAACTGCACAGCCCGATCGTCGAGCACGAAGGGTGGATCTATCTGGGCACGCACCTGGCCAACTATACGGAAGAAGGCCGCAAAGCATACACTGGCGCTCATTTGCTGGGTTATCATCTGGCGACTGGGCGGTGGCGCGATTTTGGTGTGATCCACAGGAACTTCACTAACTATTCCGCCCTCGGCCTCGACGCGCCCCGCGGCAAGATCTACTTTTACGTCACGCCGTTCTATGAGGGGGAGGGATCGCGACTGTACTGTGTGGACATTGCGACGGGCAAGAAGGAAGACCTCGGCCTGGTCGCCCGGTGGGAGAACCGCCGCGACCACGGCCCACCGGCTTACCACTGTTTCGTAGACGCCCAAGGTGACTGCTGGTTGACCACGCGATACGAGCGCACGCTATACGTGGCCCGCGCAGCCACGGGAAAGATCGAGGCACACGCTGACGCGCTGCCGGAGGAAGTCCTAACGTACGCCTCACGGGATCCTTGGCGGGGTCTGCGGGCGTTGGACGAACACCGCGCGCTGGTCCACATGGCCGGAAGGATGTGGACATTTGATTCACGCAAGGCGCCGCGCGGTAGGGATACGTTCACACCGATCCGCGACGGCATCGACCCATCCGGCCTTGTCGAGTGCTTCGCTTGCGGCGGTGGACGATTCTTTTGGACGTATCGTGGAAAGGACCGCAAGGCATCGCTTCACCTGATGAGTGCATCCGTCAAAGACCCCAGCAATGCCATCGACCACGGCGAAATCGTCGACGGCGGGCGCCGGCCGATGTGGGCCGGTGATCTCATCACCGACGGGCGAGGAACCGTCTACATGGTCGGACGCTGGTACGTCACCGATGAGGACATGAAGGTCTTCGGCATGGTGCGTCACAAGATGCAGATGGCCGTGTTCTTCTCCGTCATCGACGTGTCGAAGGACGTGCCAGAGGCTGACAACCATTCAGCCAAGAGATGATTGCCATGACCCCGTGCGCAGCCACGTGCGACTAGCACTAGTCCGGACATTTCATCCGTTTGTAGCCACGTTCGCCAGAACGTGGGACGCGGCTTTGGGTTTGCGACCACGTTCTGGCGAACGTAGCTACGACGGTGTGTCACGCTGTTCCCAGGGGCGTGACGTATCCGGGCTACCCGGCAGCCCCCATGGTTCGCGGTAGGCGCGGCGGAGCAGACGGGTGGCTTCGTCGTTGCCTACGATCTGTTCGGTGTCGGGGTTCCACTCAAAGCCGTCGATTCCGAGTTGCATGGCGATGTTGCCCAGGTGGCAAATGGTAATCGAGCGGTGTGCCACCTCGACTGGCGCGACCGGCTCGTCGCGCGAGATCACGCAATCGAGGAAATTGCGAAAGTGGTTGTTGCTTTCGTACAGATGAATTTCGTTGGGGCTAATCTTGCTGTCGAGTATCGACTTGGGGTTGGCGTCGTGGCGGCCGCGGTTGGCCCAGATTTCACCCTCGGTCCCTTTCCAAGTCACGCCGCCGCGGAGCCGATTGGAAATGGCCAGTGTCGCGCGGTTACGGTAGACGGCTTCGAAGTAGTAGTCTGTGGCTGTGTCCCAGACCGGATCGGGCGGGAAGGTTCCCTGGGCCGCCTGGATCTTCACCGGCCCCGTTCGTTCGGTGCCCATGCCCCATTGGGCACAGTCGGGATGATGGCCGCCCCAGTCGGTCAACTGGCCGCCCGAGTAGTCCAGCACCCAACGGAAGTTAACATGGCAGCGGGCCGGGCAGTAATACGCTTCGGGCGCCGGGCCGAGCCACATATCATAGTCGAACCCTTCGGGCACTTTCTCGGGCTGCTTGCGACTGCCCGTCTTTCCGTAATCGGGCCGGCCGCCGGGTAAGCCACACTCGACCCTCTCGAGCTTGCCGATCCGGCCGTTAAGGACCAGCTCCGCGGCGCGGCGGAAGTTGTGATCGCTACGCTGCTGGCTGCCCGTCTGAAAGACGACACCGTACCGCTCTACCGCGTCGGCCATGATTCGCCCCTCGACGACTGTCAACGAGAGCGGCTTTTGGCAGTAGATGTCCTTGCCCGCTCGGCAGGCGGCGACGGTCAGCGCGGCGTGCCAATGATCGGGTGTGGCGATTTCCACCGCGTCGATGTCTTCGCGGCCCAACAGTTCGCGGAAATCGATGTAGGCGGCGCAGCCCTTGTATATGCCCGAGCGTTTGTCGTCGGCGTAGCGCTGCTCGACCCGCTGCCTTGCCGGTTCGCGGCCGCGCACGCTACCGCCCCAATAACCGGGGCTCTCGCGATTCACGTCGCAAACGGCGACCACCTGCACGCGGTTGTCGCCAAGAAACGCGCCCATATCGCCGGAACCCTGATTGCCGGTGCCGATCATTCCGACATTGATCCGATCGTTGGCGGCTACCTTCCCGTCCGCACCCAGAGCGGAAGCGGGCACCAGATACGGAGCCGCAATGGCCGCGGCGCCCATACCGGCCGCGTGCTTGAGGAACCGGCGACGTGTCCGGCGTGTCGGGCGGTGAATATCGAGGCTCTTACTCATTTCGGACTTCTCACTCCGAGGCTGTGAAAGAACCGTTGGAGTTCACGCTTCAGCGTGTCTTCGAAAGCACGCTGAAGCGTGAACTCCAACTATCTCACTCTGTTGCGGCGACTTGTTCGGGGGTGGGCACTTCGTCTTCGCAGATAATGCGGAAGCCGACGTCCCAGACGCCGTGCCACCAGTTGTAGCTCAGCCGGTACGTATCGCGTTTGCTGCCGGGTGCGCCGAGCGTCTTGGCGCCGCGGACGACTTTGCGACCTGGGACGGATACATCGTCGCGGCCGTCGCTGGGTTCGTACGGGTAGGGGCGATACGTCGTGCGGGTCCACTCGGCGACGTTGCCGGGCATCTGTTCCGCGCCCCAGGCTCGACCGTTGCCCGCGCCGGCGCGGCAAGTGTACTCCCATTGGGCTTCGGTCGGCAGCGAGTAGCTGCGGCCGGTTTCGCTAGAAAGCCAGTCGCAAAACGCCTTGGCCCGGTCCCACGAGACGCGGACGACCGGTTGTTCGGGCCGGTTCAGCGGATTTCCACGGTTCGAGTGGTCCTTGCCGCCGCGATCAAGATAGCGGCTGTCGTGAGCGGGATCGAACAGATTGAACTGCTGGTTGGTGATGATGGTCTTCGAGAGCCAGAACGGTCGGTCGAGGCGGATCCGACACGGCGGGCCTTCGTCGTCGCGGCCGTCAGCGTTGCCCATGACGAATTCGCCGGCCGGTACGCGGACCAACGTGATCTGCACGGGGCGATCGTCGACCGTGCCCAGTGTGATCGTCCGCTCGCGGACCTCGCCCTGGCGCTCGCGAGCCACGGCGTCGCTGATCGGCCAGTCAGGGCTTTCGACCTTAGCCACCATCCGCGGTTCCGGCGGATCCGGGATGATCGGTTTCACCGGGCTGGCGGGTAGTTCGGGAATCTCCTCATAGTCCTCCTCGATGCCGGCGTGGAGTTGCCGCAGTTCCGCTCGCCGCTCTCGTTGGCCCTGGGGGATCTCGCGGAACTCGCCCCAAGTGCCGTAGTAAGGTACGTTCAGGTCGATCCACGTGTAGAGCCGCTCGTATGCCTCGCGGTCAAGCTTCACGCCGTGGTGCCCCTTGTGCAGCATCTGGACCAGCGGGCTGGTGTCGGCGTGGTACTCGGCGGCGGGGAACATGTGGTAATCGCTTTCCGGGCCAGGGCGGCGGACGTGCTTCTGTAGCTCCTTGTACGCGCGGCTGAAGGTTTGCACGTCGTCCTGTCGCAGATCGACGAGCTTCAGTCCCTCGTATGGCTTGTCGCTGTGGCAGCCGACACAGTACTTGTCGAGCATCGGCTGCACCTCGCGGTCGAAGGCGAACCCGCGGGCCGGGCCGAACCACGGCGTGATGTTCTGCGGCTTCTGCTTGGTGGCCAAGGTTTGTTGGATGATTGGTACACTGGTAGTGTTCTCGTGACAGCCGATGCATGCGAGATTCTCGCCCGGCATGGCTACGAACCAGCTCCGCATCAGTTGCAGGGCCTTGCCGTCTTCATCCAACGGCTGCACGGCTAGCGGCGTGTTGGCCGGGACGCGGAACGCGGCGGAACCGTCCGGCTCGACATCGACCGTGCCCACGATGCGGTGGACATCCCAGGGCCCCTCGATGCCGATATATGTATGGTTGGCCAAGCCGTGGTAGCCGTAATCGAATGCGAACAGCCGCAACCGCTTGACCGTGCCGCGGGGCACGCCGTCAAGCCCGCCGCCGCTGTACACGTCGTTCATGTAAACCACCGCGTCCTTGCGCGAGGTATCAACCTTATCGACGATGCTTCTTGGCCGCTTGGTCTTGCGGAGCGGCACCGGTTCAAGCGTCGCCACACCCGGCTCGACGCAGATGGGCACGATGTTGTCAAACACGTCCACCAGGTACACGCCCCACGGCGATTGCTGGTCGAGTTGGCACGCGGTGATGAAGTACTTCTCACTGAGCGGGAACGGGTGTAGGAACTTGGGCCACGATGCGTTGACGAGCTGGTCCCGGATGATCGGCTCGACCTTTTCGCCGTAGCCGGGGATTCGTTGCACGACGCCGTCGGCCTCGTGTTGGCCGAGGGCGGGGTCGAAGATGATCAGTTCGCCCATCCGCGGCACGCCGTGGTGGCCGGAGATGACACCCACGAACTTCGTCGGGTGGCCGGGAATCGGCCGGGCATAGAACGTCGAGTTGGGCCACAGCGAGTTGCTCCCGTACAGCGCGGTCTGGCCGGTGCCATCGGGGTTCATCCGCATCATGACCCGGGTGAAGTAGTGCGGCGTGTCGCTGTATTCCCAGCGAGCAAACATCACGCGGCCGTCGTTCATCACGGTTGGACACCAGTCGTGGTCCTGGTCGAAGCACAGGCGGCGGATGCCGGTGCCGTCCGGGTTCATGATGTGCAGGTTGGCGACTTGGTTACTGCCGCCCACACACGGCACGCCCTGGAGACAGGCGGTCGAGTCGTAGATGATCCGCTCGTCGGGAAGGTAGCAGGCGTCGTAGTTGTCCACGTCAGGCTCCGAGGGCGTTACCTGCCGCAAGTCGGTGCCGTCGACGCCGATCTCGAAGACCTCGTAGCGGTTCCCGTCGCGCTTCTGCGAGATGAGCATTCTCTCGGCGTCCCAGTGCAGGTCTACGTCGCCGACGAAGCTGTTGTTTTCGGGGCGGTAGACGGTCGTCAGTTCGCCGTCGGGCCGCACCGGCGAGAGGACCGCGATCTCGTTGTCGTACGAGCCCTTCATCACGCAGTTGCCCTGCCAGTTCTGCGGCAGGCCGAGATTGCCTCGGCGCCGGATCACCAGCAGCTTGTCGAAGTCCAGCAGCGGGTTGGCCAACAGAGCCTCGTTGCGGAGCGTCCCGAAGTCATCCGTCGCCTGGAGGAGTCTGTCGGCTCCGGCGGCACCCTGCGTCAGCGCGGTGTCGCGGATCTTTTCGATTTTCGCGAGCCGGTCGAGGTAGACCTTGCCCTTTGGGTACTTGTCGCCGAACGTTTCCATCAGGTCGTCGATTGCACGGCGCAAGGGGGCGAAGTCGATCGCGCTGGCGGTTTGGACCGCGGCGTCAATTGCACGGGACTGGTAATAGACGTCGCGGATGGCGACCAGGTCGCTGGACGTCTTCGCCCGGCCGGCGCGCTGGCGGGCCTTGGCGTCGAGCCCCGAGTGCGGACGGACCGCGGCGGCATAACGGCCGGCGAGTTCACGGAAGTCGCCGGCTTGCCAATCGGCGTCCCAAATCGCGTCCTCGCGCTCCCACCGCATCTGCCGTTGCTGGGGTGCGCCACGGAAGTCTCGCCCTACGAGTCCCCACAAGATCGCCTCCGGGCTATTGTCCTGCTGGTTGTTCTGCGTGTTCTTCGTCAGCGAGAACGAGTAGCCCTTGTCGCCCGTGTTGTTGTGGTACTTGACCAGCAGATCGTTCTCACCCACGTCAAGCGGCAGCATGACCGGCGTACCGCGCGAACAACCTGGTACCAAACCCACCTGCCGGCCGTTGAGCCACACCTTAGCCCGGTCGTCGCATCCGATGTAGACGGTAAGCGTTTCCGGCGTCTGGGAGGTGACGGTGCGGTGCAAATACATCGACGCATGATTCGGCAGGTCGATGTCCTTGTGATAGATTCCATCGGCTCGCAGTTCTCGCTTCCAACTGAGCTTGTCATACTTCTTCGTAAGCTCGATTTCCCGTTCCGGTGGGTAGGCATGGTCGAACCCGTCCTTTCCGCCGGGCAGATTGAACGGCCCGATCGAATGCCAAGGACCAAACCGCACGCCATTGGGAACACCAGCGATTGGCGAATCCACCGCCTTGTCTAGGTACTCGACAAGCGCTTCGCGCGACACCCGAACCGTCTCCTGCCACGTATCCTGGCGCGAATACCACTCAGGATTCTCCTTAGGCAGTCGCGGCGCGGCCAGCGCCGACGTAGCGGCGAGCAAAAGGGGAGAGAGTAAGACGGCAGCGAGGAAACGTGACATGGCGAGTTCCTTTTGTAGGCAGAGGCAGTCCGGAGCAAGTGTATCCGCCGTGCGGAAGCGGCATTCGAAGTACATCTCCCCATAGCGTGCGGCAGTCGAGTATCATCATCGACGGCTGGGCACGTGCAGATTATAGCCACAATCGGCAGAAAACGCGACAAACGATATGGGATGGCTGTTTCCTCATTGACGCCGAGTATTTGAGACATCTTTGCTGCATGGGTTGGACCGACAACGACGCGCCTGCTGTTAGGGGTTGCGATTCGGGTCAAACTCGTCGGCGTGTCGGACCGATGAGTCTTGGAGAAGGAGTGCTTTAGGGGCTGGACGCCGACCCAACATGTCCTTCGTGCGGACTCGATTCCAAGGTTCGTGTCGGTGATCAGCGGAGTACTAGGCCAAATCGCGAATCAAGAAGAGTCACTCCTGCAAAAACGAATCATCGACCGAGAGAAAATGGGGTGTTTTGCAGCACAATGTGGCTATCTGGCGATGCCTTGGACCAAACGTGTCACTAGAATAGTCACATTGTCGTTTTCGTCGGCTCCGAGGAAGAACTCGTGCTAGATCAATCTCTGGACTACTCACCGAGGAATTGACGCCATCGCTGTTACGCTGAAACCCGAGACTCTCAAAGGGCCGCTGCGTTCATGCGGGTACCGACCTAATTTGCTGCGCAGCGACTTCACGGTCCACGACCACACGCTGCCGCTCGTTGGATTCGCTCAGTTTCCCATAGACTCCCGCTCAGCATGCGTTGCAGTCCTGTGCGAATCTCCGGAGCCGCGCAAAGCCGTCGAAGCCTGCAGGCCGCTTGGTGCTCCGCTCGTCTTTGTCTGCCACAAGGGCACGCTGCAGTGGTGGAAACAGGGGACGACATCGGCCGAGTGGCTCGAAAGCGTTCCAGGCAACAAGATCGAGAGTTTCTTTCGCGCGCATCAGGACGAATTCTCACCTGAAGCGGTCTACAGGGCAAAGACCCTCGGCAGGATTCGTAGCGAGTATCAACTAACGTTCGTCGACGTCGGCGTCATGCCACTTGTCGAGGAAGAAGTCGGTACCGCGCTCAGCCGTCTCATTGCGCGAAACGTGACTGGCCTAAAGAAGCGACTCGGCTGGGACGAGGTCACCAGCAAGCAGGGACAGTGGCTTCTGCAGACGATTTTCTGGCTCGTCTCCGGCAAGATTCTGCGCGACAAGCAAGTTCCGACTTTCGAGGACGTTGATCTTGAAGACGTTGAGGACGTGTTCCATCGCGTTGCCACACACTACGGTTCGGAACCGTTCGAGGCGGGCTCAAGGCGGAAACTCGAAGCCCTTCGTGAGTCCGCTCGGACAATCGACCGCTTCACCAGCCTGGGTCTGACAACGACGGAATCACTCGCCTTCGTCTACGAGAACACGCTAATCTCGAAAAGGACGCGATCGCAGCTTGGCACGCACAGCACACCATCGTATCTCGTCGACTACGTGCTTGGGCATCTCGCGGACTGGATTGAAGAGATTCCAGAGAGCGACCGAAGCGTCTTTGAGCCGGCGTGTGGCCACGCCGCCTTCCTGGTCTCCGCGATGCGGCTGCTAACGCAGCTCCTCCCGGCAGAAAAGGCGATCCCAAGCAGGCGCGGACCGTATCTACGGAGTCGATTGCATGGTACCGACATTGATGCGTTTGCTCTTGAACTCGCGCGATTGTCGCTAACGCTGACCGATATCCCGAATCCCGATGGCTGGGACCTGCGCGTCGAAGATATGTTTATCGGCGATCGCCTCAGAGAACAGGCACGACGGAACACCATCCTTCTTGCCAATCCGCCGTTTGCACACTTTGAAGATCGCGAACTCAGGAAGTATGCGAGGGCGGATACCGAGATCGTCATCAAGAACAAGGCGGCTGAGATGCTACGGTTGACGCTTCCAGAGCTGGAGCCTGGAAGTGTGTTTGGGGTCGTTGTTCCGCTGACAACTTTGCACGGAGCCTTCGCAGAGGATGCACGGCGTTTTATCGTCGAGAATTTCGAACTGCGCGAGATCTCCACCTTCCCCGACAAAGTCTTTCCATTTTCAGATTCCGAGTCGGCAGTCCTAATGGGGCGGAGACTCGCAATCTGCTTTACGCATGTGCGACCTGCAATCTTGCGAAGAGCGATATCCTTGGTGTTCCTGACCCGTGTCAACTACCGTTCGCTGATTGTCTCCGCGTCAAGTCGAACGGCGAAGTTAAGGCGCTCAACAAGCACGGAGAGAAGCTGTGCGACGCTTTGCGTTTGAACAATCGACAGAACGTCGAGCAGCGTGCAAGATGGATGCGAACGCTCGCCGCACTTCAGGAAACCCGTCTGGAACTCTACCAGGAATACATGGGCTTTCCTGACGATCTACCAGACCTGCGTTGGCCGAGTAAACGCGTCCCCAGGAATACAAAGCCCGAAGGGGCTGGAAATTGCTACTTCGCGCTCCGTGAACGTGGCGAACTCCCGGCAACGTATTGAGGGTTCTGGGAATTCACATCCGCAAAGGTGCCGAGGCTCTGCTCGCGGTGCCCTTCCACGTTTGCCCACGATGGCGACGGGCATCGCAACTGCTGCCAGGACACCACTTGGCCGTCGGTGGCGGTCCGGTACAATTGAAATCTCCGCGGATGCGGCATACATCACTTCCCCAAGGAAACGCTTGTCTTGAGGAGCTATCCGATGGCACGGAAGACCAAGGAACTGCCGCGTTTAGGCAAACTGCCGTGCCAGTACAAGTTCTTTCTCAACCCCTACAGAGACGTTCGCTTCACCACGTCTTGTCCCGGTTGCGCTGGGAAAACCAAACAGCGGAAACTGCCATTGGCCATTCACGTGGATGATTGGGGAATGGTCATCCTGAACAAGACCTGCCGCTTTTGTCCATACTGCGACCTATTGATCGCTCACCAGGACGAAATCGAAACGCACTTGGCTGACGTACTCGCACAGATGGCGCCGCAGGCAGTTGACAATGACTATCTAATCATTGGTACCGTGGAGCGAAAGCACTGGCGGCGTGGTTTGACAGACCCGCTCACTAGCGCGGAGATGATCGAAGCTCTGCATGACTTCAAGGACCACCTGCACTTCAAGCCGGCACCGGTTTGGGAATGTCGTGGAAAGTCTGCAAGACCGAAATAGTACGAGCCCCATTTGACATGGTTTTCGGAGTGGTACGCAAATCCCGTCGGACAAACCGGCGAGGTTGTTTGAGGCGAATCACCAGCTTTCTACCGTTGTTCGAAAGGAATCCAGCCGATGACATGTTTGTCGCGAACCACGGTTTGTATTGTCGTTTGGGCGTCGATTCTATCCGCCGAGGCATTGACCGCGGCGGCCGCCCCGCCGCCGGCCGAGCAACTCCTCGAACACGATCCGGCGGAACTTTTTGCGGTGACCAACGGCACCTTGGAACAGGCCGGCGAAGGTGTGCTCCGCTGGCGGATCAACACGGGGCAGACCTCGAAGTTGGCGCTTCGCGCGGACCACGCGATCTTTGATCGGCTTCGCTACTACGACCGGCTGGACCTTGAGTATCGCATCGCCGGTGGCGAGATCAGCGACTTTGGCCTAGAGGCGTTGGGGCACGTTTCCGGCGCGCGGCAGTACAAGGTGCACCAGTCGGGACTGGCCGTGCGGACTACCGCGCCGGGCGTGTGGCACCGCCGCCAGCTTGACCTGGCCCGGCCGAGTTGGTTTCCTTGGGACGATCCCGACGGGCTGAGCCGCGACGGATTCTTCCGCTTCAGCGCATTGGCCATTGCGCCCGATACGGTGATCGAGTTGCGTGGCGTCCGCTTGACCCGTTCGCTCTTGATTCTGAAGCCCGACTACGAGTTGCCCATTACTTGGCCGATCAAGACGCAGGGCCCGGACGGGAGCGTTATCTACACCTTGAAGTACCGCGTGCTCAATGCCAGCGGTGCCCCGACCACGATCCGCGGCGACGTGCTTTCGGCGCATCGCCGATTCAAGCTGAGTCTGGAGCCGGCTGTCGTGGAGGTGAAGTCCGCGAAGATTGCCGACTTCACGCTGACTGCCGTGATGACCAAACAAGACTTGGCTGCTACGCCGGAATTGTACGAGGAATCGGTACGGCTGCAGTTCGCCGTGCCCGATGCGCCCGAAGCCGCGTGCCTGTGGCAAAGCGTCCTGGTTCGACCGTTGACCGGTTTGGCTCGTCGTCAGGTGATCGTGCCGACGGATGAGTTGCAGCAAATTCGCGCGGCGATTGATAAGGGTGACGAGCAGGCACTGCGATTGCTGGACTACCATCGCGTGACGAAGACGGCCGACGCGTTTGCCGAAAAGAAACTGCTGCACATCCCAACCGGCCACGCCCGCTGCACGAACAACTACCGCGGCGACTGGCGGGTCGGCGACACGATGCCCGAGGCCGTCAACCTGAAGACGGGCGAGCGGGAATTCGGTACAGGACTCGCCTCGGCCACGTGGCAGGCTTACATGGCGAACCCAGGCCACGCCTGCGAGACGCTCGGCAAGGCGTACCTCTACACGGGCGACGAGCGATACGCGAACAAATCGGTCGAACTGTTCCGGCTCTACGCCCGGGACTACCGGGAATTGCTCTGGGGCGGAGCATTCAATCCGCCGTGGAACCGTGGTGGGGCCACTCTGCTGTGTGACTCGCGGGTTTCTGCCGCCAGCACGTACGGTACGAACATGCTCTTCCGTGGACACTGCCGATTGATCTCGATGACGGCCGATTCGCCCGGCTGGACGGACGAGGTCCGCCGCGAGGTGTACGAGGGCTTCGTCGTGCCGTATGCCACCGAGTTGATGAAGTTCCCCGGCGGCATCAACAACATGACTGACATCACAAACCACAACGTGCTGCTGCTCGGGATCGTATTCGACGACGCCCACCTGGTCCGCTGGGCCACGCAGACCGACGCCGGTGTGGTTTCCCGCCTTCGAGACATCGACGCCGACGGTTTCTCGTCCGAAGGGCGGCCGCTGAATTACCACCTGGCCGGCATGGCGGAGTACCTTCCGTCGATCGCATTCCTGAACAACTCCGGGCTGCCAATCCGCTACCCCAAGGAGCGTTTGCTGGCCGCAGTGCGTATGCCGTTTCTACGAGCCACGCTCGACGGGACGGTGCCCAGCACCGGCGACTGCGGCCGCGGCCAGCGAGCCGTGCGGAACCGGCACGCGGAACACCTGATCCCGATCTTTCTCCGCGAGTCGTGGTTGTACGACGTCAGCGGGGCCCAGGTGCGGTTGCATTTGGCCGGCCGAGAGTTCGATCCGGACGGCTGGCGAGAATTGCTCGAATCGCGTCCGCGGCTGTTCCCGGCCGCTGGCATGGCCATCCTCCGCAGCGGCGATACGCCCGACGAGCAGATCATGGCTACGCTCGACTATGGGCGGAATGTGATGCACGGTGCGTTGGACCGCAATCAGTTCACGCTTTATGCATTTGGCAAGGTTTTCTCACACGGCCCCGGTTCGTCGTACAACGTTGGTTCCGGCGGTATCACCCGCGGCGACGATCCGCGGCTCGGCTCGTTTGTCTCGCACGGCTCATTGGGGCAGAACGTGGTGGTCGTCGATGCCCAGGACCAAATGCCCGCAATCGGCAAACTGTTGGCTTTCTCCGAAAAGCCCGACTTCCAAGTGGCGGTCAGCCGCGTGGACGGTATTCAGCCCGGCGTGTCGCACATGCGCGGGTTGGTCCACACGGAGGGCCTTGTCGTGGTGCTCGACCGCATGGTCTCCGACGAGGAACACACCTACGACTTTGTCTATCACAACTTCGGTACCCTCTCGCTTGGCGACGGGTGGACCGCCAAACCGCACGGCCGCCCGCTGGCGAAAACCGCCAACTACGAGAACATTGTGGATCTGGAACAGCTTGCTGGCAGCGGCCCAGTGCGACTGCAGTGGGACCTGGCCGAACAGGTCACGCCGCGTCAGCGAGAGGAAGCAAAGCGCCGCAACGAAACGCTCCCGCCCCTGATGCTCGACCTATGGCAGCTTCCCATCGCCGGCGGCCAGGTCTTCACCGGCCTGACCGGCTTGAACAATCCTCAAACAGCCACGATGCCGGACGCGGCGCCATCCGTGCTGCATCGCGTTCGTGGGACCCAGGTGGAGTTTGCCACCGTGTTGGAACCCCACCGCGGCAAATCGCGCGTCAAGCACATCAAGGGCAGTGGCGCCGCTGTTACTGTCACGCTTGACAGCGGTCAGCAAATCGCTTTCGATTTAGACGACCTCTATCCCCGTGAGTAGCAGAAGCTACCAGGTTCAGAAAGCTCTTCCAGTTCGATGATCCCTCGGAAAAGGCGTCATGACAAAGCAACGCAAGCTCAGCCCCCGTCAAGCTGCTAACGAAACTCTGGAGCTTCTCAGAAGCAAAGCGAACAAGGCCAAAGCCGAGTCGTACCAGCGGTATTTCAAAGAGCCGGTCGATTTCTTTGGGCTCGGCACTGAACAATCTCGTCGGATCCGGGAGGAGTTGCTCGAACGGGTCGAGGGGACCTGGAACGCGAAGGACGCCGTCAACTTCTGTAAAGCCATGATTCGCGATCCGCACATGGAGTCCAGGGGAACCGGCTACCAGATCGTCGCCCACTTCGTGCCCGAGGCGTCGCCCGAGCTTCTCGTGGACGTCAAGCGTTGGTTGGAGCGAACTTGCGGTAACTGGGCGCTTGTCGACAACCTGGCGCCCTCGGTGCTCGCACCGCTTCTGGACCAGTACCCAAAGCTGATTCCAGAGGTCGTCTCCTGGACCGATTCGCCCAACCAGTGGGTGCGTCGGGGAGCGGTCGTCGCCTTCGTGCCCCTTGTGCCAAAGAAAAACACCTATCGGGACACCGCATACCGCATCGTATCACGCCTTTTCGACGACAAAGAGGACTTGATGCGCAAGGCCATGGGGTGGTTGCTGAGGGAGGCGGGAAAACCGGATGCTAACCGCCTCGAACGCTTTCTCCTCAAGAACGGCCCGAAGATACCCCGAACTACTGTGCGCTACGCCATCGAGCGGTTTCCCAAAGCGGATCGCAGACGTCTGCTGGAGGCAACGCGTGGGGACAAGGCCAGGGGTTAGGGCACCCATGACCGGAACCACATCGTCATTCCTGCTGCCTACGGAAAAGTGGGTCAGGTGATGATCGACGGGCGGCGCCAGCCGCTGGTCTTCAACGGACGGGCACACACGATCTACCCGTTCGTGGCAAGTCTGCCCGGCCAGACGATGGCTTGGCATCCGGAAGGCTACCTGCTGGCAGCCACGTCCGTCGGTTCGATGGCAAGCTCTACGTTACCGACAGCGTCAACCGCCGCGTCGTCGTGATCCGCTTCGACTGGGCTGACAGCCAAGTGGTCGGGATCGACTGACAGCAATATCGCCTCGTCATTTGGCCCCTGACGAAGTGGTGGCTTTCGATTTCTGATAGTCTCTGATCCAGCCCTGATACTGGGTCTCCGCTTGTTGTTCCAACCGGGCGATGTTCGCACGATACGTGCGCAGAGCCTCCAGATCGACGGGTTTCGTTTTGACCATGCGGGCGTCCATACTCGTGCCGTCGAATGCGGTCATGCGCACAAGGGTGCCCGGTCCGATGTCTTTGCCGTCGATTTCGACAAGTCCCTCGAGAGGCACTGTCCCGTCGGCCAGGCTGCGCGTGCCTCGAATGGGTCGCCCGTCAATTGTGCTGAAAAGCACATCCGCGTTGGGCAGGGTCCTGATTTGCGGTAGCAGACAGGTGTGCGGTCGGCCCGTGCCGGACGCTTGATCTTCCACCAGGCCGCCGCCGCGTGCTGGGGCGCTCGGCGGATCGATGATGTTGCGGATCTTCAGTAGAAAGCTCGGATCAACCCCTCTTGGGTCGCAATGCATATCGAGAAAATTCCAGTGCCTGGGGCCTTCAATCGGTGTCAGCTCCGGAGAATCGTACTTGGTGTGGTAGAGCGCGATCATCTCGAGCGGGCGCCGGTCGAAGTCGCTCATCCGACGTGCGAAGCCTCTCTTGACCTCCCTGCTGCCGCTGCGCCCGATCGGGCCGAACGAACATTCGTATATCCGGTGCCGAAGGTTCTTCATAATGCTGGCAATGTGGACGTCGCCGTAAACGGTAATGATGCCGTCCCGGCTGCCGAGCACTTCAAGAACTCGGTCGGCCCCGGCCTTGACCCAGCCTGCATAGTCACCCGCGCCCCGGCCGCGCTGGTTGAAGTGTAGACCGGTCGTTGGATCGAAACTGTTGCTGCCTTGCCAGACCGTGTGCAGTCCGTTCAGTCCCGTTACGGCGATCAGCGGGGACGTGTCCGTGCGGATGATCTCCTGAAGCCAGGCGAATTGCTCTTCGCCCAGCAACACGCGCATCGGATCGGTCCGTTCGTACACCAGTTCGTTATGCCCCCACCCGTAGTTGACCCAGAGGGCAGTATCAAGGCTGTCGCGCCACGAGCGGGCGTTGAGAAGCAGGAAGGTGAAATCGCCGTCCGGCATCTTCCACCGGCGCCAGTTCTTGGGGTTGTCGGTGCCCGAAGGATTCTCGTCGCCGCTTGTGATGTGCAGGACAATCTGATAGTTGCGCCGCATGTACTCAGGGTCCTGGCCGAGATTATTCCACTTGCGGACGACGTGCTGTTCGGGACCATGAAGGTCGTTCATGCCGTAGTCATGATCGCCCGGATTGATCGTGTTCCAGTGTAGCATCATCTGCCAGCGAGTGGTCGGATTGCCGATTGTCAGGTTGATGATTTTGTAGGCATCGTCGACGCTCGTTGGCGCAAATGGAACTTCGAGGTACCAAACGTCGTCCTCCCAGTTGAGAATCTGGAAATCGTACTCCTCGAAGTACTTGTAAGCGTCGGGCGTCGGCTGGGTGCGAACCCAGTTGGCGCCGAACCTGTACGTTTCGGGCACGTTTGCCCCTCCCGTGATGGCGTGGCCACCCAGGCCGCACAAACGATAAGGCGCGGTCAGTTGCGGCAGGCGACCGACGTAATCCTTCTTGCCGAGCCAGCCGGCCCGCGGGTCAGCCGTTACGTCTGATCCGTCCTTCCACACGGTGTAGTACATGGTCTTTTCCGCCGGACTATGAGGCAGTTTGACGGTTACGCTTGCCGTGTTGAGCCGAAAATGGCTGGAGATGATGGAGGCGGAGCCAGCCACAGGAATGCTCGTCCATCCGCCTTGTGGGTCTGGCGAATCAGCAACGCGAATCTCCACCTGCTTACCGTCGCTGCGGAACATCGCGATAAACGTGCATGCCCAGGTATCGTTGATCTTGCGCAGCGTGTCACCCAAGGGATAGCAAACGCGCAGGTCGTTGACCGGGGCCTGGATCGGTTGGTTCTCCAGCGGGGCCAGTGTGACGCGATTGACCTCGAAATCGAGTGCTCCGCGCCCGGCCAATCCGAAGTAACCGTCGGTGTGCTCCCTCCGGTCGACATTGTTCTGTTGGACAACCGTCTCCACGGAGCGCGCACGCAAACGAGTTGTCACTGTGGCTCTTTCAGAGTCATCGCCGCTGACTTCAAGTTCCATATAGACGGTCTCACCCGAACGCAGTGCGAGAGATGCCTTTTGGGAAGTCGGTGTTACCGGATCGATTGCATCGGTAGCATGACTGTAAAGACCGAACCGCCCGTCACCGCGCCAAAGGGCCATCCATGCCGCCGTTCTGGCCTTCGATCTGCCGACACTCCACGATTCGAGCAGGCTGCGACCGCCGAAACAAATTCCCATCAACGAATACGCTGGCGCGTAATCGGGGTCGTTCCTGCGTTCCTCGATCAGTGGTGGCAATGCCCGGACGGTTGCTTCTATCTGGATGGTATAGTTCCCCTGCAGCCTCCAGTCGCGGCGCCAGATCATGCCGATCGGCAAGGCCGGTGCATAGGGCCTTGGCAGGGGAGGTCCAGATATCGCCGGCCTGTGCCCGTCCAGAAGCGTGCGGAAAGGAAACTCGGGCTTGTCTCCCCAATCGCCCCGATTCCGCAAGCGGCGGCGAAGTGCATTGTTCTCGATCTTCCAACAGCCGGGATTGAGTGTCTCCCAGCCGTGCCCATGATAGAGCGAATCCGCCCGTGCAAAATCATCCACCAGCACCGCAGTCTGCGCGCTAGTTTGATGAGTGAGCAGCATTGTGAGCCCCACCGCCGGAAGCACGGCACCCAGAAACACTTCAGCAATTCCCTGTTTCTTCAGCATGGCCTAACCTCTGTGCAATTCCAGTGATTCCTCTCCGTCAGCACCTCCGTATACCCGACTCACCATAGATTATCGAGGCTGTCTATCAAACGAAGAAGAGGGGCAGACGCATTCGACAGCCTGATTACCGTCTTCTCGGGCGACCGCGCGGCCAGAGCGTGAGCGAGTAGGGCCGGCTCCCACCGGCGGGGCGTTCGCTCGCTGTTTTGAAGTGAAAGCCTGAAGCGCAAGCGAAGATTCAACGGAGCGACTCGTTCCTTCGCTTGCGCTTCAGCACCGCACAGCTTGGCTCGCGAGGCCACAGGTGGTAGGGTGATCGGTGGAAGGCTGAACAGTTTGTGCACGAGAGGAAGAGCTACATGAGTGCGTGTGAGGTGCTACTAACGGCGTTCGCTTGGTCGGTGTGCGGCGGGGATACGGCACCAGCACCGGGTGTGATCGTTCGAGACGGGCGGTTTGTGGTGCGTGAAAGCGGAGAACCATTCCGGCCCGTGGGATTCAACTTCATTCGGCTGTTCAACGATCGGCGGACAGCGGATCACGATAACTTCAGCCGAACAGGCTACGACTCGTCCGAGCATGAGGCGATGCTGCGACGGATGGCGGCGGCCGGTTTCAATACGGTGCGCGTCTTCATCAATTTCCAGCCGGGCGAGGTGATCGCAAGCCGCGACAGCACGGAGCTGTCGTCCATCTATTTGGACAACGTGACCGATTTCCTGGCTCGGGCAAAGTTGCGCGGCGTGTATGTCATGCTGTCCATGCGGCGATTCCCTGAGATTCGCCGTTACGGGCAGTACCGCGGGAAGCCGGACCCCATGGTGACCGGCGAGAACCAACGCTTCCTGCATGCCGGCTGGATTCGAGCCAAAACGCAGTACATGCAAGATTTTCTGTCGGCGATCCTCCGGCGGAACCCGGATGCCCTGGGGGCGGTGTTTGCGGTAGACATCCAAAACGAAGTGTGCTTCTATCCCGGCCAGAAGCCCTTCAGCCTGTCCGAAGGAGTATTCACGGCTCCCAACGGCCGTTCGTATGACCTTGCGACGCAGAAGACCGAGTTGGCTGACGAGTGCGCAGTCCATCATATCAACACTTGTGCGGACGCCATCCATGAGGTGTTTCCCGGCGTCCTGATCAACGTCAATGTATTCACGTTCGCAGCCGTCGGTCGCACCGGTGCGGGCGATTTCCATCTGGAAAAGGCCGGCTGGCGCAATCGCGTGCCGTTTCGGCCGCTGGCCATCGCCCGCAGCAAGGCGGATATGGTGGACGTACACTTCTACTCGGGCACCCTGGAGAGATATCGGCAAGACTTGGCGTCCATCGAATTCGACCAGCTCGAGCGGACTGCGGCGGCCGCGGGGAAACCGCTGATCGTGGGCGAGTTCGGTGTGTTCAAAAACCAGTCCGGCGGCGACTTCGAGGCCGCCTGCCGGTTTCTGGGAGACGAATGGCTACCCGAACTCAATCGCCACTGGAACGGCTGGCTCTACTGGACCTACGACACCCACGAGCAATCCCGTTTGTGGAACGCCGCGCACGGAGATTTCGCCGTCTTCAAAATCTTGGCGGCCGCTCGAGGGAAAAGCGGCTCAGCCATCGACGACGATGCTGCCCAGAAAGAAGTGCGCGCGGACTGAATGCCGATCGATCGCAACAGAAATGGTGGACAGTCCGGCAGCGACGACGGGAAGAGCTTCTTCAACGTGGCGGAATGCGATCTACCGTTCGGATTTCTCATGGTCGCTATTTCCCAGGACTGGTCCTGGCCTACCCCTGACCGTGCGTCGTGCCACGTTTCTGCCCAAGTGCAAGTAGTCGGTCACGGGGCGGATGGGACACAGGTAGTTGCACCAGGGGCGGGTGATGAATAGTGAGGCTACCAGGACGACCGCGAGCAGGCCGAACTGGAAATGCGATCCGATCAGATCGAAGAGCGCGCCGTAGATTTCGTAGTTAGCCAGGGCCGGGTTCCGATGGGTCACAGCGAGAAGGACCGCTGCCCAGGCGAGGATCCGCGGCGCCCAGCGGAGATACCTCCGCCATCGCGGTGAAAAGCGTGGCTTGGCGTCACCGATCGCGGCCAAACACTCTTGAGCCGCTCCGAAGGGGCAAATTGCGCGGCAGTAGGGATTCTTGCCGGTTACGAGCGGAACGATTAACACGCCAGCGATCAGCAGGTACCAGTAGAGGTGAGACTGCCAATGAGGCCAGTAACCGATTATCAGCGAGTTCACGTTGGTCAGTGTCAACTGGGCATTGAACATCCAGCCCAGGACGAGCAACCCGGTCAGGAGACAAACCCAGCGGATCAGCTTCTTTCGCTTGATCCCAACTGTTTGGTTGAGCAGTGCGGCCAAGAAAAGACAGAGTAGTGTAATCTCCGGCAAACCGAACTTTACGGGCGCGATATGCTCTGGCGGCAATGGCAAGTTCAATTGTGTGCCGGCCACACGACGAGCGCCGGATCTGACGGATTCCGCCAGGGCCATAACGGTCATCGTCGCGCCGGTGACGGTGTCGACATCCCGACCCGGCGAGAACGGGGCGGAGTACTTCTTGCCCAACAGGCTTTTAGGGAGATTGGTCTGGGTTACTCTTTGAAAGTAGGCCGCCGTCTCCTGGTGGTCGACGACGGCAATCCCTTCAATGGCGCCGTCTGAATCGACACCGACAGCAACGCGCATCGGGCCTCCATAGCCGTCGGCCTGTCCGACTGCCACGTAGCCGACGATCCGCTGCTCATCTTCGACGGTTCCCCAACCTGCGAAAATACCGGTGTGGCATTCTCCAAATCGGTCTGCTTCGGGAAGTGCTTGCCTCAAGAACGGCGCGAGATCCTGTTGGCGTTGAAACCATCCCACCGCCCAGGCCGCAACAACCGTCACCAGAGCCAGTACCGCCAGCCTTCGTTCCCAAACTTTCATCGGTCATTGCGTCTTTTTGGCACGGGAGCCGATTCGAAGCAACCGCCATAAGGCGACACCAGTAATGATCACAATCGTCCCGAAGATCATCCCACCTTGTGTCGCTGCATGGGGCTCGTTTTCGCCAAGACAAGTGCCCACGAACGCAACGGTAACTCCGAGGCCAAGGAACCAGCCCGCCACGAGGGTCCATTTCCAGAATGGCATGGGAATACCGCGGTCTTCCATCCACAACTTGAGACCGATCGCGACCAAACAGGCCAAGATTCCCTCGATGAACCAGAACAAACCGCTCGTGAAGAAAGCGTGCATGATGTGCCTGCTACTCTGTTGAATTCCAAAGTGGAATAGGCATCCTGCCTGTCATTCTTTTTTCTCAGGCAAGATGCCTAAGCCACGTGTTCAGATCTTGGAATCTTCGGAAGATTCCTTGTCCTCGGTCTCACCGTCTACCGAAGTGCTTTCTGTCTCGACAAAATCCTCGGTGCGTAGCCACCAGGGAGGTTCCCGATAGGTCGCGTTCTTTCCGCCCAGCGACGGCATGAAGTACTCTTCTGGATCGGGGCCGGGGTACAGCCGTTTCTGCAAACCGGCCAAAGCTTCATGAGAGATTCCAGTGGGATCGTTCGCGGTCACTTTCAACGCCGTTCTATGCAGCCAGTTCGCCTTTCTCGTGTAAGGGCAGACGGCGATGCAAAGGCGGCAGCCTGTGTTGCCCAAGCATGAACTCCAGAAGTTGTGACATTTCTCGGAGCAGACCGGGTATCTCAAGTAGCCACGCACTTCTTCCTTTTCGCCCATCGTGATTGCACCGCTGGGGCAATTCTCTGCACAGATCTTGCATGTCTTGCAGAAATCCTGCACACCGAAGTCGATCGGCTTGTCGGGCACCAAAGGCAGATTAGTGGTAACGACCGCGGGCCGGAAATTGCATCCTAACTCAGGCGTAATGACGATCGAGTGCCGTCCTTGCTCGCCCAGCCCGGCGTCGACCATGATGGGCGGCACCATCAAGTCGTAGCTGGCTCCCGGCGTGTGTGGACGTGCCGCGTAGCCGAGGGTTTTGATAAAGGACGTTAGCCTGTAAGCCGCGATCCGGCTTTTGGAGTAGGCGTCGTGGGAGGTTCCGTACGTGGGATTTGCCAGCATGGCGTCCCACGACATGGGAGTCCCTACCACGATAGCAAACTGCCAGTGTTCGGGAACCTCGACGGGCTCGTTGGGCTCGAAACCTCGCCCTCGCATTGGATACTCGTAAACCCAATCGGGATTCAGCCGGGCAATTCCCGCCAGCACGGATCCCAGTTCGTGGGCAATCTTCTTGATCAAGCGGGACGTCCTGTTGGGGTTCTTCATTTTCAGCGGCTCGCGATCACCGCTGGGAAAATCCGACTCTTCGGGCGGTTTGCGCACGGCAGGGGGCGACACCGCGCCCATCGCCTTGGACCAAGCCTCGGCAAGCAGATAATCGTCCTTGTACTTGGGAGCATCGACCTCCCGCTTGGGTTGGATCTCGTTCTTGAGGTGAAGATCCAACTCCAGAGCATCGGGATGCGTTCGGTAGAATTCCTGAAGATGTTCGTCCAAGCCGTCGATGCCCGTTTCGTCATCCCACTGCCGCATCAAGGCGGGACGCCGCTGGAATACAACTTCCGTCCGTGCATCGGGGCGACTCGTCGGACCGGTTTTCTGATAGTGAGGTTGATCGACCTCGTGAGCCTTTCGGTCGAAGGTCTGGCAGGCGCCTTCCAGGACCTCGCATCCCGTGTACGTTTCCGGATCCTTTCCGGATTCGTAGCCAAACAACCCCAAGCCCGCACTGCCAAGGACAGCGCTTGCCGCCCCAGAGGCCTTAAGGATCTGCCTTCGGTTGAACTTCTGTTTCGCCATATGCCTCCTCCACTCTCTCTGAGCAAGACGGGCCGTTACTTGATTGCAGAACGTGACGTATTCTAGGTGATCGCCAGCCCGAGTGATATTCAAGACAGATACATTTGCGGGCAGCGCTCATGCTGTCGTCAATTCGCTTGTGCTGCCCCTCAGGTTGGTTGCAGGGACGGCCCGCGCCTGCTAAAAACCAACTACACCAACGAGGTGTTACCTGACAGTGTCTTTCGTTGCACGCAGTTGACGCGGGAGCGGTGAAGATGAGCATGGTTGATGAGATTCGCCAGCGGTTGATTGAAAGCGAACTTGCCACGGCTGATGCGGCCGATTCCAGCCTTGCCCAATGGCGAGAGCAGGCAGGGGACGGGAACTCCGCGGTGGAATTCGTCGAATGGCTTGTCGAACGCGACTTGGTGACGGAGTTTCAGGGCGAAGCACTGTTGGCGGGCCACGCGGGGCCGTTCATGCTGGGACCGTACGAGGTGCACGAGCACTTGGCGGCAGGCAAGTTCGGCGGCGTGTTTCGGGCGCTTCACAGAGAGTTTGACCAGCCGGTGGGCTTGAAGGTGTTTTCTGGATCAGTCGAAGAAGACCCTGAGAAACTGGCACGTATGGGCCGTGAAGTACGGATTCTTATCGAATTGGACCATCCCAATGTTGTTCGCTCGTATCAAGCAGGCAGAATTGGCGGTGTCCACTACCTGGCAATGGAGGATCTGCACGGTGAAACGCTTGCTGCGCGTTTGGATCATGACGAGCGACTGCCGTTCAAGGAAGCGTGCCGAGTCGTCCGCGACGTGGCTAAAGGGCTGAGCCACCTGCACGACAGTGAAGTGATTCACCGCGACGTACGGCCGGAGGTAATTTGGATGACCGAGGCCGGTGTGCCGAAAATCTTCGATTTCAGCGGGGCACGTGATGCTTTGTCTTTTGTTGATTCGGCCGAAGGAGTCGATGTAACCACGGACGAGACGATCATCGGCGACTACGCCTACATGCCGCCCGAGCAAGCGGAAGATGCACGAAGCGCCGACGGACGAAGCGATATCTATGCGCTGGGTTGCATGTTCTATCAATGTCTGATTGGACATGGGCCGTTTGTGGAGAAGAATCCGGTCAGATTGGTGTTGAAGCATGCGACGGAACAACCGGAGCCGCCGAGCACTGTGGCGGAAGGCATCCCCTCGCAGATCGACGAGACGGTGGCGGGAATGCTGGCGAAGTCGCCCGACGACCGTTTTCAAACGGCCGAAGAGATCGTGTACGCGTTGGAACCGTTCGTGGATCCCGATACGGGACCCGAAGCCGTAAGTGTCGTGCCGGTCAGTGACGAGTATCTTCGCTGGGTTCAAGAGAAACAGCCAAAGGACGCGGACGCCGTGTCTCCCGAAGCGGTCGGTATTACACCGGAACTCACGAACTTTCTCGGCTGGATGGGCAAGAAGAAGATTCGACGCAAGCGTTGAGCGGTCGCAGGACGAGTTTTGCCAAGTCTGCCCGACGGTCGACGAATGTTCACTCCTCAATCATCTCCGTCACTCGACTGGCCAGTTCCGGCACAGCGGCGAGAAATCGAGAAGCGATCTCACGCAGATGTGCTCTGTCGCGACCCTCGAAGCGAAACGTGATTGCCGGCTCGGTTATCGAAGGGCGCGCCAATGCCCATCCGTCGTCGTATTCGGCTCGAACGCCGTCGAGCCGAGTGAGTTGTCCTCCACAACTGCTCGCAATCGCCTCGACGGCCTCGGCCGCATCGCCGTGAAATGGTACTCGCAAGTCCCGTGTAATCTCCGGCCAGCCGATCGGTTTGACCAAATCAGCCAACGCCAATCCGGTCATTTTCATCAATCCCAGCACGACCAGTGCGGTGAATAGCCCGTCGTCACCGCCGCCGAGGGCTCCGAAGAAATGATGCCCGCTGACTTCAATGCCCATTTCGGCCCCGCGCTCGATCATCATTGTCTTGATGAAACCGTAGCCGCTGGGCCGCACGATCCCTGTACCATTTGCGGATTGGACGGCGCGAGGCAGAACCGAAGCACACTTCAGATCGTATACGACGGTCGGGCGATCGAAGCAGCGTTTGGCCAGGACGGCAGCAACTTGTTCAGGACGCACGATGATACCCGCGTGGTCGACGAATATCACACGGTCACCATCGCCGTCTAGTGCGATGCCAATATCGGCGTGCGCCTGTGCGACGCGTTCGACAAGAGGCCAGAGATTCGAATCGCAAGCCGGATTGGGCTCGCGTCCTGAGAAATCGGGGTCAATTCGATCGCATAGCGACGTCACTCGGTGGCCCACCGACGTGAGAACGCGCGGCGCGATATCTGTAAACGCACCATTCATGGTATCTAGCACGATGTGCAGGCGATTCACTCGCGGCGGCTCACAGCGCGGAGCATCGTTGTGCTCGACAGGGGACGGTGACCCGGTGTTGGAGGAGAGGAAGCCTTGCGCCTCTCGTACGAGCCAAGCTTCGTACTTGTTTGACACGTCCGTCGACTCGACGTTGCCGGAACAGCCGCCTTCGATCGGTGCATCCAGTCCGTCTCGCAATTCGCCTATCAACTCTGGCACGGCCGGCCGGCCCGCAACCGAGAACTTGATTCCGTTGTACTGGCTAGGGTTATGAGACGCAGTGACGATGGCGAAGCTGTCCAGCTTCAGGTGTCGTGCGGCGAAGCACACGACAGGTGTGGGCAACTGGCCCACGTCGTGTACGCCGATACCCGCATCTATCAGGCCGTCGATCAGCGCCGACTTGAGCGACGGTGTACTGGCGCGGAAATCACCACCGACACAGATCGACGTACCACCGCGGCGGCTGATCATCTGACCGAGGGAGCGGCCGATGCGACGCGAGACGGCCGTATCTAGCTCGCCCCCGACCAGACCTCGGATGTCACACGCCTTGAAGATGCTCACACGTAGTCTCGCTCTTCCAAGGCGACTTGAAACTGCTCAAACGTTTCGTCGTACGCCAATGCCAACCGATCATCTGGTTCCACACAGTGTCCGGCCCGCACTATCGCGCGGGCGGCTTCCTCAAAGCTGCCCACGTGGGGCATCGCGGCGAGCGCCGCAGCCCCGACCGCACATTCGGGTCGATCCGGCACCGAGTAAGTCCGGCGATTGACGGAAGCTCGAATCGTCAACCACGTCTCGCTCGCCGTGCCGCCACCGGTTGCATAGACCGTAGGGCCGATTTCCAGTCCCAAGTCTTCCAGTCGTTCGATGCCCATCCGCTCCAACAAAGCAACGCCTTCCAGGCCGGCTGCGAACCGCACCTTCGAGTCCTGGATATCGTCCAGGCCAAAACCGGTTGCCGTACCACACGCAAAGGGAAAACGTTCCCCGGTCTTCACCAGGGGGTACACAATGCGCCGCGTGGGAACTAACTTGCTCGCGTTCCGCCCCAGCACGTTCAGGTCGGCGGCTGGGAAGCACTTGCTGATCCAGTCTCCGCCAGTGCTAGAGGCTGCACCCGGCAAATAGCCACCCGCCGGATGGCGGTGATTATACACGGCTCCATCAGGGTCGATCAGTGGCCGTTCGGCCACTGCCTTGAACACCAAAGTTGTCCCAAGCGTGACATTAAGGTCGCCCGATCGACTAGCGCCCGACGCCAAGCAGCCGGCCGTCCCGTCAGTACAGCCTGCCACTACCGGTACGCCAGGCGGCAATCCCGTCGCATCGGCCGCGCCGGCGGTGACTTCCCCGATCTGGGTGCCGGGTTGCACAATTCCCGGCAGTAGTTCGGGCGAAATCCCAAGCCGTTGACCGATCGCGGCCGGCCAAACAAGCCTACCTGGATCGCAACCCGTCTTCAGGGCCGTCGAAACGTCCGTCACGTCAAAGCGGCCGCACAACATTCCTGCGATCCAGTCCGTCTGATGGACGATGCGACGGCAACGTTGGAACACTTGCGGATCAACTCGAGCCAGATGGACGATCTTAGCCAGAGCGAACGCCGGGGCGATTCTTATCCCATAGGGTTCAAGATCCTCACGCAACGCCTCGGCAACCAGTGGCGCCTCGTCCGCGGCACGCAAATCGTTGTACATCAGCCCGCGGGTCAGCGGCTGATGGCTTTCGTCGGCAAGAAGAAACGTGCCGGAAGTCGCGTCCACCGCGACTCCAACGATCCGGCATCCTCCCGGCAAGTCTTCGGACAACTGCCGGAACGCCGATTCCGCGACCGCGGTCCACGCATCCGGATCCTGCTCAACACACGGGCCCTCCACCATTGTTGCCTCGGGCGACAAGTTCGCCTGTCCCTCGGCCACCAATCGCCCACCGAAATCCATCGCCACCGCGCGAGCCCCGCTGGTCCCCATATCCAGCCCCACGGCGACCAATTGTTCGTCGGTCACTTTGTTCGCCTTTCATCAAGCCTTACGGAAAAGTCGTCCATGCGTTAACATTCACTGAACAGACGGTCAGAATACCGTCGCGAATATAGAGCTGAAGTCTGACGACTCGCATCGACATGGGCAACACCAGGGCCCGATGAATATTGTTATCTTGCATTATCATTTGAATCGTGGCGGTGTGACGCAGGTGATCGTCAACCATCTGCGAGCGTTGAGCGAAGTGGTGGACGAGTGCGAGCCTTGTCGAGTTGGCATCATCTTCGGTGGTCGCCAGGAGGAGTGGCCAGCCGACTTGACATCGCGCCTTGCGGGCGTGGAACTGTCGCTGCACGTCGTGCCCGAGATCGACTACGACACCGACGTGTCGCTCGAACCGCGGCCGAACCATCTGGCCAAGCGACTGGCAGCGGCGATGGAACAAGCCGGTTTCTGCCCCGAGGACACCGTGTTGCACATCCACAACCATTCCTTGGGCAAGAACGTCTCGCTGCCGGGAGCGCTGGGCCAATTGGCGCGCGATGGCTATGCGTTGCTGTTGCACATCCATGATTTCCCCGAGGACTTCCGGCCCGAAAACTTCCGTCGATTGCTGCGATCCGTCGGCGGCGGGGATGCGAAGCGACTGTCCGCGGCCTTGTATCCTCAGGCCGCTAATGTGCACTACGCCGTTCTGAACGGGCGGGACCTCCAGGTTCTTCGGTCTGCCGGCGTGCCGACGTCGCGGCTGCACTCGTTGCCCAATCCCGTAGCCGAATTCGGCGAATTGCGGCCACAAGGCCAAGCTCGCGACAGACTGCAGAAACACTTTCCAACGATCGCGAATGGACCTTACATCCTCTATCCGGTCCGTGGGATAAGACGCAAGAACCTGGGTGAGGCACTTCTGTGGGCCGCTGCGGCTAACGGTAGAGCACACATCGCTGTGACCAAGCCGCCGCTTAATCCAATCGAGCAACCCAGCTACCAGACCTGGAGGAAACTGGCGTCCGAGTTGTCGTTGCGCATCGTTTTCGAAGTGGGGGATGCCCAGGGGCTGACCTTCCCTGACAATGTAGCCGCTGCGGACGCTTTCATCACAACCAGCGTCGCCGAAGGTTTTGGGATGGTGTTCTTGGAGGCTTGGCTGGCTGACCGCCCACTTGTTGGCCGCAACTTGCCGGAGATCACGGGAGACTACGTTAACGCTGGAGTGAATCTGAACGCCCTGTATGAGCGTTTGGGGATTCCTCTGGAGTGGATCGGCAGACATGCTTTCCGGCGAGGCATGCGGGACACCTACAGCAAGGTAATGGCAGACTTCGGCCAGCCGCTGCCGACCGAAGAGACTTTGACCCGCCAGATCGACTTGCTAGCCGAAGACGGATCGGTGGATTTCGCGTACCTCACTACATCACTCCAACAGGAAGTCATCCGATCGGTAGCCGACGACGCTCACAGACGTGAAGCCCTACTGAACCTCAACCCGCAACTGGCAGAATCGCTGGGAACAGTCGGACGAGCGGGTGGCGATCTGGTTGCCAACAACGCCGAGGCCGTGCGAGCCGGATTCTCGCTGAAGGCCGCGGGGTGCCGACTTCAGCAACTTTACGAGACCGTTTGCTCTAGTCCGAAAGAGGATCGGCTCACCGCTCTCGGCGACGCACAGACAGTACTCTCTGCCTTTCTCCGCCTTCACCGCCTGCAACCGTTACGTATTGAAGAATGACGAGCAGCTATCACGATGTCTTTCGGGCCAATTGCCGTCCGCTTGAGGTTATCCCGACGGGCGAGCGGCCCGTGCTGCGCTCGCTGCCCGACGTCCGGGCTGTGCTATTCGATGTCTATGGCACCATGTTCATTAGCGGCAGTGGTGACATCGGCGTGGCCCAGGAGTCCGGCGAAGCAAACGCGTTGATAGCAGCGTTCGCGGCAAGCGGGTATCACGGCTGGCTAGACGCGGAGCGATGCGTCCAGTGCCTGTTCGAGATCATCCAAGCACACCATGAAAGGGCACGTGCTAGCGGCATTGAATATCCGGAGGTAAATATCGTTGATGTCTGGTCCGAGTGTTTGGAGGAGATGGCACGATGCGACTGGGGGGAGCCCGTCGGCGCAGACTTTGACGTAAGGCGATTGGCGGTCGAGTACGAGGTGCGTATTAACCCCACGTGGCCGATGCCGGAGTTGCTGGAGTGTCTGGGGCAAATCCGCGCGGCGGATCTGGCCATGGGGATCATCAGCAACGCCCAATTCTACACATTGCACATGTTTTCGGGTCTTGTGGACCGAACGTTGGCAGATCTAGGCTTTGATTCCGATCTGCAGTTCTACTCGTTCCACCATCTGCGAGCGAAACCTGACCCATTTTTGTATCAACTGGCGTCAAAAGCCCTTGCCAAACGGGGAATCCTTGCCGAAAAAGTACTTTATGTTGGTAACGACATGCTGAACGACGTCCAGGCTGCAGCGAGCGTCGGCTTTCGCACGGCGCTGTACGCGGGAGATCGTCGGAGCCTCCGCTGGCGAGCTGGCGAGCCTCGGGTAGGAGAATCGCAGCCCGATGTCGTGCTCACCGATCTGAGATCTTTAAGTGTTTGCATTTCTTAGTTGTTTGAGGGTGCCCGGAAACCGTGAATTGTCGAGCGTCGAATTCGCGGACACCCTCGGTTACCTCCTTCGCTGGCAGTTTGAACATTTCTCGAAGCGTATAGACTTGGGACATCATGGGACACCGCATCGGCTTTGTGGGCACGAGGTTTTCTGGAACCGACGGCGTATCGCTGGAAAGCGCCAAGTGGGCGCAGTTGCTGTGGGACCACAAGCATGTGAGTTACTGGTACGGGGGCGTGATGGAGCGCGACGAGTCGATCAGCATGACCGTTCCGTACGCGAATTTCGGGCATCCGGACATCCAGTGGGTCAACGATCGGGTTTTTGGGTGTTGCGAACGGAACCCGGATGTGACACAACGCATCTGGTCGTACAGCGAGTTTCTGAAAACGACGTTGTACGAATTCAAGAAGCGGTTCGATATCGAGATTTTCGTTGTGGAAAACGCTCTGTGCATTCCCATGAACATCCCGTTGGGCGTCGCGATAACGCAATACATCGCCGAGACCGGTTTTCCCACGATCGCCCATCACCACGATTTCTACTGGGAACGCGACCGGTTTTCGGTGAACGCCGTGCAAGATTTCCTGGACATGGCATTTCCGCCCTCGCTGCCGTCCATCCAACACGTGACTATCAACTCGTTCGGGCAATCTCAGTTGTCGCGCCGCAAGGGGGAATCGTCGACCCTGGTGCCCAACGTTCTGGATTTCGAGAATCCGCCCCCAGAACCGGACGAGTATTGCCAGAAATTTCGGGTAGACCTCGGTCTCGAGCCCAATGACATCATCTTCCTGCAACCCACGCGCGTGGTCCCCCGTAAAGGCATCGAGCATTCGATTGCGCTTGTGGCAGCCTTGAAGGACCCGAAGTGCAAACTGGTTGTGTCGCACGAATCGGGTGACGAGGGACACGATTACATGATGGCTTTGCAGGAACTGGCCGATCAGGATGGCGTGGATCTACGGTTCGCGAGCACCCGTGTCGGCGAGATTCGTGCCACTAATGAGGAGGGCGAGCGTACCTACACTCTGGCAGATGCCTATTCCCAAGCTGACTTCATTACGTATCCTAGTATGTACGAAGGCTTTGGGAACGCGTTGTTGGAAGCCTTCTACTACCGAAAGCCGGTCCTGGTCAACCGCTACTCGATCTTCATCACCGACATCGAACCCAAGGGGTACAAAGTGATCGCGATGAACGGGCTTGTCACGCGGGACGTGATCGAGCACGTTCGCAAGGTGATACGGAACGAAGCCTACCGCCGCGAGATGGTGGAGCACAACTACGAGCTGAGCAAAGCGTTTTTCAGCTACTCCGTGCTGCGGCGCAGATTGCGGGCATTGATCACAAATGTGACCGGCGTGGACGACCTGTAAGAAGTTGCCAGGATGACAACGGACCCTGCTTTTGCCGAGCGCGTCCACGACCGCCTGGTCGCCATCTATGGCGATCAAGCGCAGGCTGTGCTGCCCCGTGTGCTCGACCTTGTGGCAGGGCACGACTTCTCGTCGTCGGGCCGCCAAACGTCACGATGGGACCAGCGTGATGTCGTGCTGATCGCGTACGCGGATCAGGTGACCGACGCCAGCCAAACGCCTCTTTCCGAATTGGGGGCATTTCTCGCCGCTCACCGGTTGGACGAGTGCATCAACACGCTCCACATTCTGCCCTTCTACCCGTATTCCTCCGACGACGGCTTCTCGGTCATTGACTACCGGGCCGTAGACCCAGCCGTGGGGGACTGGGGCGACGTCCGGCGGTTGAACGAACGCGTCGACCTAATGTTCGACTTGGTTCTGAATCACGCATCGCAACAGAGTCGCTGGTTTCAGGATTATCTCGCGGGCGTAGAGCCGTTCTCGCGGTATTTCATCGAAGTCGATCCGAGTCACGACCTGTCGATGGTCACTCGCCCCCGCAGCCTGCCGCTGCTGACGCCGTTTCGGACGAGTCGCGGCACGCGTCACTTGTGGACAACGTTCAGCCCCGATCAGATCGACCTGAACTTTGCAGAACCGGATGTGTTGATCCAGATGCTGGACGTCCTGCTGTTCTACGTGCGACAAGGCGCTCGCTTCGTTCGGCTGGATGCGATCGCATATTTGTGGAAGGAGCTCGGAACAAACTGCATTCATTTGCCCCAGACCCACGAGGTGGTCAAGCTGATGCGCGACGTGCTGGACGCAGTCGCGCCGCATGTGGTCTTGCTCACGGAAACGAACGTTCCCCACGACGAGAACGTCAGCTACTTCGGGCAGGGCGACGAAGCGCACATGGTGTACCAGTTCAGCCTGCCACCGCTGCTTCTGGAGGCGATGCTTGGGCAGGATGCCGAGCCGCTCAAATGCTGGCTGTCTTGCCTGGAGGCGACCCAACACGGAACCACGTACTTCAATTTCACGGCCTCGCACGACGGCATCGGAGTGCGGCCGCTGGAGGGTCTGGTAAGCCAAGACCGCTTTGATCGACTGGTCGACCAAATCCGACGACGCGGCGGACTGGTCAGCACCAAACGAAACTCGGACGGGACCGATACGCCGTATGAGCTGAATACCACGTACCTGGATGCCCTGAGTGCAACAGATGGCGCCAATCCCCAGATGCATGTGCGTCGTTTCCTGACTTCACAGGCGATGATGTTGTCGCTGCGCGGAATTCCAGGGGTCTATTTCCACAGTCTCGTGGGCACGCCCAACGATCTTGCCGGGGTCGAATCCAGCGGTCACGCACGGCGGATCAATCGGCGGAAATACAGGCTCAGTGAATTGTCGGACGCGTTGTCGGCGGATGGATCGGTTCAGGAACTGGTATTTCGGGGATATCAACACCTGCTACGGACCCGTGTCCAGCAGCCGGCCTTCCATCCGGATGCCGATCAGACTGTGGTCGAAACGAGCGATCCGGCCATCGTGGCATTCTTGCGTGGCGACGTTGACGAGGGTCAAGCGATTCTTGTGGCCGCTAATTTCAGCGGCCAACCCAAGCAATTTCGGTATTCCGATCACACGCAGAGCCGCTACGATAGAGATTTGATTTCCGGCGAGCCGGTGGGCGGTCGTGGCATTGTCGATTTGGGGCCGTACCAGATCGTCTGGGCCGAAGCGGTCCGCTAGTCCGCCCGCCTTTCTGCTCAAGAGGCAAAACGCGC
>CAZURK010000138.1:0-38730 GCA_964623055.1 uncultured Pirellulaceae bacterium | reverse complement strand
AAGAATCTGAGAGCTACCGGGTTGACAACGCCTTTGTCATAGATGGGCCAAGTCTTCGCGGGCCCACCAGGAACCAACCGCTGAATCGAGGTGGACTATGACCGACCTGGCAGACGGCGAAACAACCGAAGTCAAAGGCTCGGCCGCCAAGCCCTACGTGATCAAGAATGTGGGCGGCGTCTATTCCTGCAGTTGCCCGGCCTGGCGAAATCAATCGCAGCCGATCGAGCGGCGAACCTGCAAACACATCCGCCGACTTCGTGGCGACAACGCCGAAACGGATCGGATCGGCGGGGAACTCCCGGCCAAGTCAGCCAAGGCCAAGAAGAAGGACGGACCCCCGCTCCTGCTGGCTCAAGCTTGGGACAACACCACAGACTTGACCGACTGGTGGATGAGCGAAAAGCTGGACGGCGTGCGAGCGTACTGGGACGGCCAGCAGTTCTTGTCTCGACAGGGCAACCAGTACCATGCCCCCGACTGGTTCACCGCCGGACTGCCGAGCACGCCGCTGGACGGCGAGTTGTGGATGGATCGCCGCAAGTTTCAACGCACTGTCAGTATTGTCCGGCGCCAGGACAGAAGCGATCACTGGAAAGAAATCCGCTTTGTCGTCTTCGATGCTCCTGGGGCAGACGGCGAATTCGAGAGCCGGCTGGAGTTCCTCCAGGATGTGTTCCGTCAGAGGGAACTGGAGCACGCCAACCTGCTCGATCAATCGCGGTGCGAAGGACTGAAGCATCTTCGCGATGAGCTCGCCCAAATCGAGGTCATCGGTGGCGAGGGCCTGATGCTCCGGCAACCCGGCTCGATCTACGAGATAGGCCGCTCGTCAACACTACTGAAAGTCAAGAATTTCCACGACGCAGAGGCGGTTGTCCTGGACCACCAAGCCGGCAAGGG
Source organism: uncultured Pirellulaceae bacterium (assembly GCA_964623055.1). Taxonomy (GTDB): domain Bacteria; phylum Planctomycetota; class Planctomycetia; order Pirellulales; family Pirellulaceae; genus JADHUC01. Next base: position 37,827 of record CAZURK010000138.1, on the reverse strand, counting down.
GAAGTTCAAGGGCAAGATGGGCGCACTGGCCGTGCAGATGGAAGACGGTACGGAGTTCTTTGTCGGCACGGGATTCTCCGACGCCCAACGAGGCTCGCCGCCACCGGTCGGAAGCATAATCACCTTCCGATACCAGGAACTCTCCGACGCCGGTGTACCGCGTTTTCCGTCTTTCGTCCGCGTCCGCAAGCGGGCAGCGGAAGTGACGGCCGACGACAAGAAGGCGACCAAGAAAGCAGCCAAAGTCGCTCCGAAAAAGAGTGCCGGTAAGAAGAAACCGTCGGCCGCGGCGGCAAGCAAACGTTATTTCGAGTTCGTTGAGGGCAAGTCGAACAAGTTCTGGGAGATCTCCGTCGACGGTTGCAGCGTGACGGTTCGATACGGTCGCATCGGCTCGTCAGGCACGACGAAAGTCAAAGGATTTGCCGACACCGACGCTGCCGACGTCCATGCCGCGAAGCTGATCGCGCAGAAGACCGGCAAGGGGTATGCCGAGAAGTAGATCACGCCGAGGTTGGCCATCAGAGTAGGTCAGGCAGGAATGATCCCGTGCTTGTTTCGGTAGTTCGCTTTCCCGGCTGCAGTAACGGAAAACGCGCCCTCGGAGGCTCGGCGTGCATCGCGTGGCGATCAGCGACCATCGCATCGTCGCCTGTGGCCGCCAGTCTGTAACGTACCGCTTTCCAGATGCTCGGCATACTTGCCATTGGAGAAAGCGCAAGTCCCTTTAGTCAGAACGACCGCTACAACCGGCCCCTCCATCAGAGCGTCCGAACACGGAACTGCAGCCGGAAAGGAGACAGACACTTCCCGGAGACCAGAAAACTCGGAAGAGATCGACGACGAGCAACAGACGACGTGTCGTACGGGACAAACGTCGAAGCGCCCCGCGAAGCGGCTTAGTTCAACGCCCCCGTTCACCGGGCCGCGGCGAACGACATTGATCTCACTAAACCGCGCGGCCCGCGGCTCCGTGTGCAACGGATTTGTCAGGCGACATTTTGGACTCCGTGCCGAACGTTTTAGAGTTCTTTTGCCAGGTGGTACTGCGTGTGTCCCGTTGGGAAATCATCTGTCTGAGAACGGATGGTATAGCCGTGCGATTCGTAAAACCCTCTGGCCTCGAACTCGAAGGTGTTCAACCTTGCGAATCTGCACCCCCGCGCTCTCCCCAATTCCTCGGCCCGTTCCAAGAGTTGGTGCCCGAGCCCTTGGCCGCGCAATTCGTCAGGAATCCACAAAACGCTTATCTGAAGCCAATCCCAAACCGTGTTGCCTGTAATCCCGCCAACGGCGTTGCCTTGGTCGTCACGGAGAACGACGCCAAACTCGCGATAGTTTCGAGGTTCAGTGAATTGGTCTGCGAATTCGACCAGCTTTCGCTCGACGTAGTCGGCTTCGCCTCGCGTCATATCGTCGTGAATGCTGTATTCCATACGCGAGAAGCTATCCGATTCGCCCGTGAGGTCAACTACTTTTCGCAAAGGTAGGCAATCACGGAAACCTCTCGATGTCGCCTAACGAATAGCGATCGATCCCGCCGATCCCGGTGTCTTTGTGGTGTCAACGTTGGAAGCACGGGGCGTCGTGTTTGCCAGTTGGACCGGCGGGATAGAGGTTGGCCGTGCTCGTTCTCTGGCCCATTATGCCAGGAACAGCCCGTTTGGGACCGTCCGCGCGGACCTCCAACGCGACCGTGCTTCGGTGCCGGTTCGACAAGCCATCGTTGGGACAATTGGCCTCCCTGTCTAGTCGTCGGGCTCGCGAGGTCGTCGGCCACTGCGTCCATGCCACGATAGGCGGAAGCCGTGCCAGATCGGACAGGTCACGAAATCGTTGAACAGGTCTCGCCAACTGGGGCGTTGACGCGATGCGGTGGCCGTCTGTCGAGCCGGGTCATCGTCAACCAGTCAGAGACCTCCACGCATCTCTTTCCTCGATCGACAGTCTGTCGCCCCAGCCATGTCGATCACTGAATCGCGACGCCGAAAACGTATCAATGGGCGGAGGCGAAACGCCTCGACGACGGACCATGCGAATAAGGTTGTCCAGGTACCTGAGTGAATTTGCGTCTTCCGCGTCGCAGTAGAAACTGCCAAAGGCAATCTCGACCAGGCTCTCCAGGACGTCCCGGAATTCCTCAGTTGATACGCCGTGTGTCCGCAAGAACTCCTCGAATCCATCAGGGAAGTCATCGCCAAGCCCGGTATCAACCAACATCGGGTGATATGCCTCCCATTCGTCGAATGCGTCTGAGCCCAGTGTCAGCGGAAGATCCCAGAGATCATCCAGCAACGCATCGATGTGGCTATGCACGAGGCCCATTTTTGCACAATAGCGCGCGAAGCAGTGCAGCCCAATGGCAAAGCGAGCAGTCAGCGAAAGCGGGACGTAGATGCTGTCGGCTATTCGCGTTGCTCCTTTCGATGATCTCGAAAGCTTAGTATGACGTCGCCCGCGAAAAGGTTGATTGGTGAGTCAGAGAAATGCCACATGCCGCGATCCATCAGACCATCATCAATTACAAACCGCCACTCGTCGTCGCCGACCAAGACAAGGAGAGTGAATTGATTGGCGGTCGTAATCGATCCCCCCGGCGCTTTCTTCACGCCAACGCCGCTTGCCTTGCAGGATTTGAGCCGAATCGACTCTCTGTCGATCTTTGCGTCGCTTATCAGCTTCTGTATTTTACTGAACGACTCGGCAATGCTCTTGTTTCGTAGCGAATGGTATTTCCTCAGTTCCGGCACAGGGATTTCGTCGACACCGAGGTCCATCATGATAGCGGCCATCCTTCGCGACGAAATCCAGCACTGAGAGTATCCGACAACATCATTGGAGACGACCGCCTCCACAAGTGACTCCCCAATTTCGTCTGCCTTCGGTATCTCCTCGGCGATCGTGGGCTGATCGACCGGAAACACAGAAAGAAGAATGAAAAGAGTTCGCATCACATCACCATTTGTGGACTGCTGAGGCTAACGGACAGAATCAGGCTGCCGGAAGATGGTGCTCCATCTGAAAACGCCGAATCTGGCTCACCTGTACACCTTTGTTCCAGGTCTGGACCGTTCCGTTCGAGTAGGCTCGAGTGCAATCCATTCTACTCATCATTGTCCCGCCGCGCAACTGCATCAATCCGGTGATACCGGAGTCTCGGCGCTTGCCTTGAGCCCTATCGAACAGCGCCCTGGTTTGCTGTGCGCATCACGTTGTTTGGTCGAGACGAGAAAGGCTGGAAGCGGAGCGCCGACGAACGGCCACGTTTGACCGCTGGCTGGACGTTTTAGACCAACCAGCGAGAAGACCCGTGAACGGGCCTGATGTTGGTTGACTTGATTCGTGCGTCCACCCCGGCATTAATGCCGGGGCCAGTACCGCTGCGCGAAAAAAAGGGCGTGAACGCCCTTGTATCCTCGCCCGCTCGTCCGTAGACAGATGCGGATAGGCCCTCGTCACCACTTCAACCTGCTCTGCTGCGCCGAGCATAGCGGAGGTTCGTGCACAGCGATTCAGCGATCGCGAATCGCTCTATTCCGGTTGTGCGATCGTTATCTCGTACCGGCGACCATAGTGACTCGCCAGCCGACCGGGAGGTGCCGGGACTTCGAGGATGGCGGTTTTCCCGTCGACTTGATATGAGAACGGTTTGCCGGTAACCGGGTCGATCGGTGCGGGGGCGGAGCGGAGGCCGACCAGGGATTTCGGTAGCTGACCGTCGTGTGCGGCGGCGTGGATGCGAATCGCCTCGATCGTTTGCAGCGCGGCAATCTGGCGATCGAGCTTGACGCCGGCCAGTATCGCCTTGTCAGTTGCCGGCATCAGTAGTCCGGCGACGGGGAAGATACCGCGAGACGCTGCCGCTTCACCGAAATAGTCTTCACTTTCCAGACGACGATACGTCTCCCCCAACTGCTCGCTGCCCTGCCAATAGGGAAGCAGAATCCATTTCATCGCCTGTTGGTAACTGTAGCGATAGGCCCGCGCCGATTGAATCGCGATAACCTGCCCCACCGGCATTGCTTCCACACGCTCGCGGTCGTAGCCAGCTCGGATCAATTCCTTCTTTGCTGTCGCATAGCCGTCCAGAACTGCCTTGGTCGTTCGCAACTCAGGGCCGACCTCTGGTTCTCCGGAATCTTCCGAGCAGAGCTTGTTGATCAAACGGGCGGCGTCGGTCAACTGGCGTTCCCATTCGGCGGGTGATCGGTTGGCGGTTTCCGCATCGCCTAGAAATGGAAAGATCTGCATTGGCATATTCAATTCGTATTCCATGGCCGGACGCATGTCGATCATCGGCCGTGGCAGTCCGGCCAACGCCCAATACAGGTTGGGCGCCCCGGGAGCGTCGATCAATTCCTGAAGCAGATCGTTCATCAACTCGCAAATGGCGATACCAACCAAGTCGTTTATTAGCGTCCGCGGTTCGGCCACGTCGAAACCGAGCTTGTAGCCGACGCACAGGGTCTGCACTGCGTCGTCGTATTGCCCGCCGGCAATTTCATAGCGGGCTTTCACTTGCAGGATTCTGGCCAACCACCGTGCCCGCTGCAGTTCGGGCAATTGCACCTCGATCGGTTTGGTACCCTTCAATTCGTGGATACGAAGATCCCAGTTGCACGTGTCGCAATACGCCGCCCGCTCCACTTCCTCCAGCACGGCCTCGTAATTGTCCAGCCAACTTCGAATCTCGTCTCTCGGGATATCCACAAGAGCCGATTTCAGCCACTCCTCGGACCTCTCGTCATACTCGTCCTCCAATTCCTTCGGCAGGGTCGTCAGCAGGATGATGGCGCGATGGTAGAACAACGATGCATCACCCGCGGTGGTCTGCGCGTGTGCTGGCAGCAGTCTGTACTTCAGCGGCGGCTGTGGTTCCGCCTGCGGCTCCAAGCTCACTTTGAACACTGGCGGTTCGTCGTCGCCGGACGGTTTCTTCGACTCGCCGCCCCACAAAACCGAGTTGACAACTGAACTGCCTGCCAAGACGAACACAAGGGCAAACGACGATAGGTAAGTCAAGGTGCCCGGCGATGGGACACCCTGATATCCACGTTCTTGGGGAGAGCGCGGCTCCTGCCGAGCCGCGCGTTGGTGCCAGGAATCCGGCTCAGCAGGAGCTTCGCTCTCCCAACTACCGGACACGTTCAGGTGGGTACGTGCATTGCTCATCAACTAGTCTCCAGTTTCAGTTGTTCCAGCGGTCGCGGGATTCGGTGTCGCCGTCCAGCAGATCGGACAGCAGGCTCCGCGACATTGCGGGTGTAGTCGCCGAGTCTCGATTCTCGAACGCCACAGCCGGGAACGAGTCGATGCCGTGAAGCAACGCCAGTTCCCGCTGTCGAATGTAGTTGTTTCGGAGCGAGGAATTGTCCGACGCGACGAGGGCGCCATCTCGCGCCGGCGTTTCGTACTCCTGCAGTCGCCCCGGCTGTTCCTGTTCGATCGGACCGGCTGGTTTCTCGACGTAGACGATCTGCGTGGCTGGACTGCAGGCCAGCGCAACGGCCAAACCAATTGCAGCCACGGTGGTCAGCACCGTTGTCGCTGGCCAGTACCATGCGGTACCTCGATTTGGCTTCGTGGCCTCTTGTCCAGCCAGGTACATCAGGCGCAGAGGGTTAACTCGTCCAACTCGTGGCGTGAATTCGGACAACAGTGCCTCGGTCTCATTCAGGCCTTCGGCGTACTCTTCTTCGTCGGGCATGACAGTCCCAGCCTTTCACGTACTTGTCGCAGAGCCGCTTCGTAACGGCGATGGGCGGTGCTGATGCTGGTACCAACGACTTCTGCGATTTCTTCAAAGGACAATTCGCCCCATATGCGTGCAACGACAACCTCACGAAAACGGTCGTCGAGTGCCTGTAGGGCCTTGACCACATCCTCCTTGTCGACCGCGGCCCCTCTTGCCGGTTCGAACCAAGCCGCATCATCGGTTGCGGCCAGTGATTCGTGCCGACGGCGCCGTTCCGTCATGCGTCGCATACTGATTGCGCGGTTGCGAACCACCCGGTACAGCCAGGATACGATGCTTCTAGGAAGTTTTGGCTGGCGAACCAGTTGCAGAAATGCATCTTGCACGCAGTCATCCGGCGCATGAGTCCACTGCATGGCAAACAGCTCAAGTGCCGCACCGTGTTCAGTCAGCAGCCGCTCCAACAGCTCGGGGCTCATCGCTTTCGACATCAGGCAGTCTCATCAGAATTCCTACCATTATGACGCCAAAGATGCGCGGATTTTCCGCCAGACGAAAAGATTTCTGAATCGCGGTGGCGGCTACTCCGAGGCATCGGCAAGTTTGCCGGCGGGCGTCTCGTCGCGCAACTGGGCGATCATGTCCAGCGTTGCGGCCTCGACGGCCTCCTGCCAACGAGCATCGCCGAACCGGTCTTTGTATTCGGGGCGAGCGTGCGCGAAGATGATGCCGCGCGAGCTGTTGATCACGGCGCCCAGACCATCGTCATCAAACGCGCCGGCCACTTCTGCGGCTCCGGCACCTTGCGCACCGAATCCGGGAACGAGAAACCAACAGCGTGGCATGGCGGATCGTAGCTCGACCAGTTGCTCGGGATACGTTGCACCTGCTACTGCACCGACCGCACCGTAGCCGTTTTGGCCCACCGTCTGCGCCGCCAGATCCTCTACGAAATCGGCAACATGCCGATAGAGAGGCCGGCCTTCGCACTGCAAATCCTGGAAGAGCTTGCCTCCCTTGTTCGAAGTCTTGACCAACACAAAGATGCCGGCACCTCGATCTTTGGCAATCGTGACGAACGGTTCCAGGCTGTCGTCTCCCAGGTACGGGCTGACGGTCAGGGAATCGGCGCCCCAAACGCTTGCCGGTTCTTCGCCCAGATAGCCTTGTGCGTACGCTGTGGCGGTGGATCCAATGTCGTTTCGCTTACCGTCAAGGATGACCAGTAGCCCTTTTTCCTTGGCGTAACGGATCACGTCGGCCAACGCAGACATGCCGGCGGGCCCGATCTGCTCGAAAAAAGCCGCCTGCGGTTTGACGATCGCCACCAGAGGAGCCACCACGTCAATCACGCCGTAGCAGAAGGTACGGTATGCCTCGGCCACCGCAGAACAGTCCGACGTGTCCTCGACCTGAAGAGCCGTCGGCAGGCTGCCGGCGCGCGGATCTAGCCCTACCAGGACCGGATTTCCGCAACGACGCACAGCGGCGATCAGTCGGTCGGCAAAATGGGGCAACGGTCAGTTCCTTTCTGCTAGCGTGGACCAAATGACTGGAATGGCGTCCCAGGATCGGAAAAACGCCTGCTTCAGGGCCTGATCCGCTCGAAAGACGACATTTGGCGCGACGTCCCATGCGCGTCTAACCGCAAGCCGGAGGCGTGACGGCATGGGCCTTTCTTCGCGCACGCCTCCGGTTTGCGGTTAAACGAGCGACCTTCGTGACCCGATACCTATTCCTCAAGATCTTAGCAAGTCTACCGTTGATGACCATAGATGGCCTTGATTCTTCCGATCCTTCGAACGACAATTCATTGAGTACTTGATTGCACGACGGAGTCTAACAGTGTTCAGCTACCTATTGGCCAGTTCTACCAGTCTTCTCCTGCATGCCATTCCTGTCATTCTTGCCATCAGCCTGGTCTACGGAGCTACGCGGCACGAATTGGTGGGGCCTATTCTGCACAATGCGTATCGCACTGTCGTCTGGATTGTCGGGTTCATGGCGGTGATTTTCGTCATTCTCTGGGTGGTTTCTTTGCTGGTGTGATCCGCAATGCACGGTGTTCTGTTTGCTGTTCTTGCCACGTGCGCACTGAGTTCCGCCGATTCGAGCGCACCAAAGGCCGCCCCCGCGCCGCTGCAGCGGTTGCTCGCCAGCATCCCAAAGACGACGGACGACGTGTCTGATCAGCAGACTCGGGACCTGAGGCAAGCCGCAGAAGAACTTGAAGAATGGGTCGCGCAGCAATGGTGGACCGGCGACGACCCGGACGAAATCGTGGCCACGGCTCGGCGGCTGATTGACGTCAAAGCTCAGGTCGACCGGGCGCTGGCCGAGACGCTGGAATTGCGAACGCGGTTTGCCGAACTGTCGCCCGGCGATCGGCGACGAGCGGCGCTGCGCAACTATTTGAAAACAACTTCCGAAGTGATCGATCTGACCGGATGGTTGCGGTATCGGTTGCACGTCGTCATCCAAAACGCCGCCTACTACCTGGACCTTCATCCAAAACAACTGAACGATCTACTCGACCTGCTGATCGAACGGCGCGTCTCTATCGGTGCAGTGGTCATGTGTTTCATGTTGTTCGATCCGCCAGCCGATGTCGGCGTGGAACCGTTCTCTGCGAAAGAAAAGTACAAGGCGCTGCAACTGATCACCCAGACGCGCGAGGCGGATCTGTTGCCGGTGCTGGCCAACTTTGTTCGCGAGGAAAAAGACCCAGCGCTGATTGTTATCGGCGTAGCAGCCATACGGATTGTCGGCGTGCCACAGAAACCGCGACCGGGGAGCGATGCGGGCGTGTCGGCACCGGCGATCACGGCTGAAGAGTTATGCGAGATCCTGGAGCGAATCGACGAAGGGCGACTATCCAAAAACCTCGTCGAGTATCGCCGAAAGCTCCTTGCCTGGTTCAAGCAACGGGTCGAGAAGGGCGTTGTGGGCGACAGCTTTCGTTTGGGCCGACTGGAGGTTCAGGCCGGCGATTGGCTGCTGATGCGCAATCCGTCGCCGTACAACCAATTCACGGACTTGGCGCCCGGTCTTTTCACCCATGTGGGCGTCGTTGCCGTGGAGGAAGGTTCGGATGGAATTCGGCGGTTCGTGATCGTGGATCTGCCCGAACGCGGCGCCCATATACCGGCGACGAACCTGGACGTGTATTTGCCCAACACCCGCACGCTGCACTATTTCTTCGTGCGTCATGAAGATCCCGTGGTGTGCGCCCAAATGGGCCAAGCCGCCCAGGACATGATTGGAAACGAAGCTCAATTCGACTTGGCGTTCGATACAAGCCGTGTGCTGACGATGAAGGGCAAGCCGCTGAAGGGTGCGCCGATTCACACCTACTGTGCAGGCTTTCTGCTGCTCTGTGCCCAACAGACTTCTGCGCCCCGCCATGAGTTCTTCCCTTTCACAGAGACGCCAACCGAAGGCAATACGCTGGAGAACCTCGGGCGGCTGGGATTGTCGATCGGCCAAGATTTCGTCTCGCCGACCGGCGCGATTTTCTCACCGCGGCTGCAGATCGCCGGTCGGCGCGAACCCATGTATGACCCGGCTCGCGAGGTGCAGGAAGCGATCTATGACTATTTCGCCAATTGCATGGCCCAAAAGACCCTTACGCCCTCGCCTGATATCGACGATTGGCTGCTCCAAAAGGCAGCGGAGTTATCGAAGAATCTGCCGTGGTTGGCGCGTGCTCTAGCGCGTGCGACCGACGTTAGCGAAGAGATGGACTTGGCGGCCGCGGCCAAAACAGCGGCCGTCGTAGCAGCGCTGGACGAGATCGCCGAGGGCAATATGACGGAATTTGTCGAGGCATGCGCTGCGATCATGGCCGAGCCGACGGACGCAGACGCCGGCCAGCAATTGCCGCCTGAGGTCCTCCAGCGTAACAAATCGTATCGCGAGCGTCACGCAGAGTTGTTCGAGCAATGGAGCGCGACCCGAATCTCGGCTCGCGAGTTGCGCATCGCGCTGGTAAGATTCTACGTTCAGCGGGGACAAAGGCAGTTGGACGAGAAGTTCTTTCAACCGCGCACCGAGCCATAGGCAACACCGCCGATGAAGATTGTCGTACTTGGAGCCGGCACGGTCGGCACGTGGATTGCCGACTTGCTGTGCCGGGATCGCCATAGCATTACCGTCGTCGATATCGATCCAGCCCAAACGCGGCGGATCAATGAAGAGTTGGACGTGCGGGCCGTCACCGGCGAGGCGTCTCACGCCAGCGTTCTGTTTCAGGCCGATATCCTGGGATCCGACCTGTGCCTGGCCGTGACGCGCGATGACGAAGTGAACATCGTAGCGGCCAGCATGGCCAAGGCGATGGGCACCCGGCGTTCGATCGCGCGAGTCTTTGCCCCGGTATTTCGCGACCTGAGCACGTTCGACTACCAGCGTCATTTCCGCATCGATAGAATGCTCAGCCTGGAGCATCTGTCGGCCATGGAATTCGCTCGCAATATCCGCAATCCCGATGCGTTCATTGTCGAGACGTTTGCTCGCGGCGCGATCGAAGTCCAGGAGATCGAAATCAAGGACAAGACGAACGTTTTGGATACACCGCTGAAGGATCTGGGGCTACCCAAAGGAGTGCGCATCGGCTCCATCTACCGCGACAAAACACTGTGGATTGCCGGCGCCGAGGACCGCATCCAGCTCGGAGACCGGCTGACCGTGATCGGCCGACACGAAGACATAGACGAAGTGAAGGACCGTTTTCGCGTCGATCCTGGCCCGAAACAGGGAGTTGTGATCGCCGGCGGCGGCGAGACCGGGTACCATCTGGCCAGGCTGCTGCAACGCGACCGTTTCTCCGTCGTTCTTATGGAGGAAGAGGAAAGCCGCTGCGAGTTCTTGGCCAACAACCTACCTCATGTCACGGTGGTACAGGCCGATGCCACGCGCCGCGCAGTGTTGGAGGAAGAACGCGTCGGAAGCGCCGACGTGTTTGTGGCCTGTACCGGCGACGACGAAAGCAACATCATGGCCGGAGTCGAGGCACGCGACATCGGGGTCAAAACGATCATGGCCGTCGTAGGGCGTCCCGATTATGCCGACATCGTGGGCAGGCTGGGCGTCGATGTGGCCGTCAGCCCCAGGGACGTGATGGCGAAGCAGGTCCTAAGCTTCCTACAGTCGGGGCCTGTCGTCTCGCGCATGCCCTTGCGCGGCGGCGCGATCAGTGCGTACGAAGTCGAGGTGCTGGATGGAGCGCCAGCCACCGAACACGTGTTGGCCAATGTGCCGTTTCCGGACCAATGTCTCATCGCGGCGGTGATGCGCGAAGACTATGCGAAAGTGCCGGGCGCCGACGACCGGCTGAAAGCGGGCGATATTGTGATCGCGTTGATCGACGAATCGGAATTGGATGCCGCTTTGGATCAGTTTCGTGTGAGCTAGCCGATGAATTTTCGCCTGCTGAGCAAACAATTAGGCATCGTCGCTTTGTTGATTGGCGGCGCCATGATTTTTGCCCTGCCGTGGGCGTTTCCGGCGTTGGGGTATCGCAAGCACCTGGTCTACCAGACTCAACCGGTCTTCGAGACTCGCGGCTTCGTGGCCCTCTTGATCAGCATCGCCGTTTGCGGCTTGGTCGGCGGCTTGCTGCGGTACATGGGACGAGATGCCGAGGGGAAGCTGTTTCGCAAAGAGGCGATGGCGATTGTTGGCATGAGCTGGGTGCTGGCGACGGTACTAGGAGCGTTGCCCTACTATTTCAGCGGCACTTGCCGAGGCTACGGCGGAGTGGACGGTGCAGAACCTGTAAGGATGCACATCGTTGACTGCCTTTTCGAATCACAGTCCGGCTTCAGCACAACCGGTGCAACGGTCCTGACCCAGTTGGAGGACCCGAAACTGGTGCCGCACTGTATCCTGTTCTGGCGCAGCACGACACACTTCCTGGGCGGATTGGGGATCATCGTTTTGTTCGTTGTGATCCTGGGGCAAGGCTCGGCCGGCAAAGCGCTGATGCGAGCCGAGATGCCCGGTCCGACGAAAGAGGGCTCGACAGCGCGTATGCAGGACACGGCATGGCTGTTTGCCTGCACCTACTTTGGGCTGAACTTGGTCTTGGCCATCATCTTGTGGCTCATGGGCCTGTCGTCATTCGACGCCCTCTGCCACGCCTTTGGGACGATGGCTACCGGCGGTTTCAGCACGTACAACCTCAGCGTCGGGCACTTCGACAGCGCCGCCATCGACTCTGTCATCATCGCGTTCATGATTCTGGCAGGCACCAATTTCACCTTGCTGTTCTACCTGGTCTGCCTTCGTCCAAAGAAAGTGGTCGGCGACATCGAATGGCGCGTCTACATGGGAATCCTGGCGGGAGTCACAGCGTTGGTAATCGTTGTCGGCTTGACGGATGGAGGCTCCAACGAGGAGCCGACGTTTGCCGATCCCTTCGAGGCCCTCCGCGACGGCTTGTTTCAAGTCGTGTCGATCACGACGACCACCGGCTACTGCACCGACGATTTCGACCAGTGGAGTCACTTCGGCCGAGGGGTGCTGTTCTTGCTGATGTTCGTCGGCGGGTGTGCCGGTAGTACCGGCGGGGGCATGAAAGTGATCCGCCACATTTTGTTCGTCAAAATCCTCCACCTGGAGGTGGAACAGGCGTATCATCCGTCTGTGGTTCGGCCGCTGCGACTTGGTGGAAAGGCACTGGAAGATGCCGATTTACGAAAGAACATCCTGGTCTACTTTGCCTTGATCCTGGCCATCTTCATGTTCAGTTGGATGTTCGTAATTACATTCGAACCGGATACGACATGGGGAGACGAAGACGAGAGCCAGCACATGCTGGTGGACGGCGACAGCAGCGTCGCGTCCCAGGCAGACCAAGAAAAATCGAGTCCTCCCGCACGGCACAAGCTGATTGACAGCGCAAGCGCTGTCGCGGCCACGTTGAATAACATTGGACCGGGATTGGGGACCGTTGGCGCGACGCAAAACTATGCCCATTTCAGTTGGTGGAGCAAATCTCTATTCCTGTGGTTGATGATGCTGGGCCGCCTGGAGTTGTTCTCGATCCTCGTGCTGTTCGCGCCCGGTTTCTGGCGCAGCCGGTAGGTGACTTGGGATTCTGTCTAAAGCGCCTCAATTGTTGCGATCCAGCCATTGTCGCAGCAACGCGTTATCGGACGTGGTCGTATCTCAGCAACTCATACAGGAACCATACGAATTCCTCTTCCGTCAACAAACGCTTGGCAAGCGCCGGGCCGGTTTCGCGTTCTCCGCGGTTCGAGCGAAGCTCTTCGCGCCTGCCAACCTCCTGGAAGACCACGTCCGTGGCCGATCGCGATTCAGAACGAGTGTCAGCATGGTCTCGTGCCACGTGATGCCGAATCGGCGACCGGCGCGTGCCCAGGCCGATCGTGTCGGTCATGATGTTGTGCGGAACCAGTTCGACGGGCAGATCGGGCAGGCCGAGGACGTGCCCCAGCTCATGAGTGATCGCCGTCAGCAGGTCGACGTGGCCGGCGGCCGGGCTTCCTTTTCCGGCTTGACGCTCCGAAGGCGAGATGACTCGTTGGAACTCGTCGTCACCGCTTGACGTCGCGTCGACGAACCAACCGTACCCCGCGGCGTCCACGTCCAACAGAATGTGTCCGGTGTGCGCGGCCGCCAAACGAGAATCAGGAAGGTCCATGATAACGAACTGGACGTTTTCCAGCGTCGTCCGCAACTGTCGCCCATCGCTGCCCGCCACCCATCGTGCCACGGCCTCCGGTACCAGCGGCTTGACCTCGGCCAACGTCAACGGCGCGATCGGTTCGGCCAGCTCCTTGGGCGGCAGGTCGAGCGTCAGATACTGTTCACCGTAGATCCCACCGTAGGCTTGCGAGTTGCCGATCGTTGCCTCGGTGGCGTTCGACAAGTTGACGATGAACTGTTCGTCGTACTCGTCGATCCCATCGTCAACCAAATTGACGTCAAGTCCCTGGTACGGTTCTCCAGGCGGAAATGTGATGGTCCCACTGGCAGCGGCGTAATCGTCCGGCGAAATCGCCGTGCCGTCGGCCGTGGTGACGTCGACGCTTACCTCGCTGGCGCTCGCGTTGGAAAGCGTCACCGTGAACTCGACGTAGCCGTCGATTTCCGTGCCTGTCGCGTCGTTGATGGAGATGGAGGGTTCCGCGTCGTCCTCGACCACGATACTAACGGTGGCCGGATCGTCGCTGCAGTAGTCTGGCTCTGACGCATCACAGGCCCGATATGTGAAACTGTCGGCACCTACATACCCTGGGTCAGGCGTGTAAACAAAGGTTCCACTGGCCTGGTCGAGCGTCACTGTGCCGTTTGTCGGGTCGTCCTCTTTGACCGCGTTCAAGGTTTCTGAATACTCGTCGTTGTCCAAGACGCTGACGTACCAACTCGGGTCCGACGAATCCCACGGCGCCCCTTCGGGGCGAGAAATCCCTGCCCCGCCGCAAACGACGGGTCTATTATCGCCTTCGGCGAAAAACTGCCACAAATGGCCGTCCATTGCGTCCCCACCGGTATTCCCTGAAGAACCGCAGAATTATCTCCTCTTTTTCTGGCCGCTCATTCTCTCCGACGGCAATTCGCATATTGAGGCGGGAAATCAGATGCGGCTCGGCAGGCTGGCAAGCTGGGGATGGACAATGGCGACAAACGACGACATAGCCGGTCTTTACGACGATCTTTGCGTCGGCGATTCGCAAGCGGCTATCGCCGTGTGGGAACAGTATTACGACCGGTTAGTCCAGGTCGCAAGGCAGAAGCTGAACGGCGCTCCTCGCCGAGCCTTTGACGAAGAGGACGTTGCCCTGTCGGCGCTTCGTACCTTCATGGCAAGAGCCCAGAAGGGTCGTTTCTATCGCTGGCAAAGCGGTGGCGAGTTGTGGCAACTCCTGCTGACAATCACTGCCCGCAAGGTGTCCGCCCACCAACGACGGGAAATGCGGGAGAAGAGGGGCGGCGGGAAAGTCCGTGGGGATTCCGTCTTCCAGTCGGATGACGATACCAGCTCGATGCCCAACGGGATTCAAGAGATGCACGGGGAAGATCCATGTCCGGCACAACTGACCATGCTGCTTGAAGAGGCGGAGCAGCTTCTCGATGACCTGTCAGACGAAACGCTGCAGCGTATTGCGCGATTGCGTTTGGCTGGCTACACCAACGACGAAATCGCGGAGATGCTCGGCTGCGTCCGGCGGACGGTCGAGCGAAAGCTGGGGCGAATCCGCCGCACGTGGCAGGAACGGGCACCTGCCTGACGAAACGTCGCCCGCGGCGATTTGGGACATTTTCCGAACAACCTGTCGGAATCTACGGTGGCAACGAACAGTGTACTGAATGACGGCCCATAGCGACGGGCCACGTGACATGATCAAAACGAAAAGGAGCAAACGATGAATCCTGGCAAAACACTCTGGTCCATTTGTTTGACGTTGCCGACCATCCTTGTGTTAGGTGCTTCCCAAGCGGGTGCCGAATTGACGTTGTCGGAGGACTTCGAGGCTGACGAGGCCGTCGAGTCACTCACCGTGCAAATCACAGTCGGCGCGGACGGTGAAGACCTTCAAGAACCGATCGCGTTGGATCTGGGCCTCGGTTTTCCCTTCCGGCTACACCCGGTGGGCCGGGCCGACGACGAAACCGCACCGTTTGGCGCCGTCCCGCAGTTGACCACCGCTTCGCGCACGGTCACTGCCGGGACGGATGCCAGTTTCACGTTCAACCTCGACGGCGAGTTGGGACAGGATCCGCTGCGAACATCGTCGCAGTTGCTGGCCGGCGTCCGAGTCTCGGACATCTCCCGGATCGGCTTCGCCGGGCAGGGAGCCACGAACTGGGTCCTTCGGGCATACGATATCCGAATCAACGGAAGGCCGTTCGCCGCGAACGACGAGGTTAACGCGGCAATCAGTCACATACAGGAAACGGCACGAAATCGGCTCGCCGAACTCGAACCAGAGATCACGCCCATAGCGGAAGAAGCGGATGATTTGCGGGCGTTGATCGAGGCCGGATTGGCGACGGACGAAGACCGGCAGCGACTGGAGGATATCGGCGAGGGGCTGGTGCCGCTCGTGACCGAACAAAACCGCCTGGAGCGGCAGCTCCGAGGCAGTTACCCGTGGTTCGAGGAGACCGGATTCCGCTCGCCGTGGCGTGAAGGGGCAGATATCAATGGCATCCGGATCACCCTGCTGACTTATCCCCACAGCGGTGCCGACACGCGGAACTACGTCTACTTCCGCACGGGCGGCCATAAGTACTTGCTCGGCTCGCCGGACAACCCGCTTGCCCCCGAGCACGGTCCGCAGGTGTTTAGCCTGGACCTCGTGGGCGCTCCGCTGACGGCGGCAGACCTTCGGGGGAAGGCGTTGGGCATGATCGCTCACGGCGAGCCCTTCGGTGACGCCCCGGACCGCTGGCACCCACAGCGGTTGATGATCGAGGTGGATGGTTCCGCCGTATACGACAGCGACGATAACGATGTTGATCGCCTGTCGCTCGAAGCGATTCGCATAATCCCGCCGGCGCACCTTGATGAAGCCGGTAACTGTGTGGAAAACGCGCCCTGTGCTCGTGAGACCTTTGTCTGGGAAGCGGGCAGAGGTGCGGGCCTGGACCTGGCCACCGGCGGTGTTGCCGAGTTGCCCGAAGAAGACTCGCCATTGTATCCCGATGCTGAACCTGGCCTCGTTCCCGACGAGGCGGTCGACTCCCTTGATGGCGAAATGTACGCCGGCTTCGAAGACTACTGCCCGCCGTTCGCCGGCGAGGAGTTCTACGGCGACGACTGGTACGGAGGCTACGGCGATGACTTCGGCTACTGGGATGACGGCTATTGGGAAGACGGCTGGGGCGGAGGAATGGACTACTGGGGTGACGGCATGGGCGGATACGGGCCAGGTTACGGCTGGGGCGATCTGCTGGCAGACCTCCTGCACGATCTGCTCGGCCTCGGCGACGGGGACGGCATACCGGGCTTGGACGACATCATCGACGACGCCATCGAACCCGATCCCGTGGGCGAACCGCTTCAGATCACCAATGTTCGGCTCGTCGCCGACGGAGCGGACCGATTGATTCGCTGGGAAGTGACCGGCGACGAAGGCAATGTGGCGAGCTATCACGTCGAATTGCTGATGTTCTACCCACACAGGCTGGATCCGATCGGCGGAGCCGTTTTCGAAGCCGATCTGGCCGCCGGTGCCGACCACGCATTGGTCGATGCGGGTGCGTTCGATGACGCGCGTGCCGACGCTGGAGCGGATCTGTTCATTGCATACGTGCTGCCTCTGGTAAGTGCACAATTCCACGAACCTGATCCGGCAATCCCAGAGCCAATGCAGCCGGGGCCGGCTCAACCGCTGCAGTTGTCCGACAGAACTCTCCGTCCGACAGTCTTTCGTGGGCCGCAATTAGGTGGCGGGATACTGATGCGCGATGTGGATCCGGCTGGCGAGCCGCCACATTCGGATTCGGCGGCCTGGACGGAGGGCCCGTTGAACAGCCACATCGGATTTGCATTCGACTCGATGGGCAGTTCCGCCACCAACCTGGTCGCGAGGCCCGGTCCGGAACTCGAATCGATGACCGTGAGTTTCGACGAAATCCCGATCTTGCCGCCAAGGTGGAGTCTGGTTACCCACGCCGGCTTTGTTGGCGACCTGGATACCGAGAACGTGGCCCATGTCGAGGCCGAGTGCACGGTCCAGCACATGTTCGCCCCGGGAGTCGAGACTGACCCTCCTCTCAACGTCTCTGAGGTGGTGGAGACACACGCCGCGGATCCTCAGCCTCTGAGAGTTCTGAGAATCGACATAGACACCGAGACGCATCCCGATCTGGGCATTGCGCCACCCTATCGAGTCCGGCCATCGGTAGGCGTTGACGCCCCGATCTTCGACATGACCAGTCCACCTGCCTTCTTCGGAATGAGGTTCATTGAACGCTGAGGGTACGTCCCTGGTCGTAGGGTGGGCCAAGTCTTCGCGGGCCCACCGGGATATGAACGCACACCACCGATCGGTGGGCCCGCGAAGACTTGGCCCACCCTACAAGACTGCAAGGCCACACATCTTTAAGTTTAGGAGATAGAACAATGACTCCCGTATATCAAGTATCACGTCAACCGTTTTCGAGGTCATACGTTTCCCTGGTTACTGCTTCGATCCTGACGTTCCTGCTGGTGCCAGTGGCACACGCAGCCGGACCAGGCGTCCATGGCCGCGTTATGGGACGCGACCAGGACGGGGGATTTGCCGGCCTGGTGGGAGGGGCTAACATCGAATTCAAGAACCAAGCTGGCAATGTCGTTGCCAGAACCGCGGCCAGCCCGCACGGCTACTACAAAGTCGATCTGCCGCCTGGACAGTATTTCTTCTCCGTAAAGGCCGACGGCTATAAGGACGAAGACGCAGGCCGCGGCGTGCGACTGAAGCTGAGCGAAGGCTATTCGGTGCTGCACTTCTCGTTGACTAGAGGGGAGAACGAACCGAACCGCGACGAAAGTCAACCTGCAGAGCAAGACCCCGTTGGCGTCGGCCGGTTGCATGGTCGAGTGTTCGAGAGGACACCCAACGGCCCAATCGGAATCGCGAAAGCACTGGTGACGCTGCGGAAGGAGGGCTCGTCCGAGCTGGTCCGCGTCGTTACGCGGGGGCGCGGCAAGACGGACGACAACACGGGAGGCTATGAAGTGGTCCTGGAGGAAGGCGTGTGGTGGGCGTCTGTCTCTGCACGCGGTTACCAGCCGTTGCTGCCAGACACGAACAACAAAGCGGAAGCGATCGTAATCGTCGCCGACGGCGATGCGAAGCGAGACTTCGTCCTCACTCGCCACCAGCCCGAAACGCCCACCGATCAAGGGATCAAAGGCATGGTCCGAGCCCTGAACCAAGATGGGAAAACAGTGCGGGCGCCGAACGTTCAACTCCAGATCCTATCGCTGCCGAGCGGTAAAGAAATCTCGGAGTCGACTGCACCGGACAACGCTGGCGGCTTCACACAAGAACTTCCCAAAGGTCGCTATCGGGTAATTGCCAAGGCCCCCGGATACAAAACGGCAAAGAGCCCAGTGACCTTCGTCTTCCGCGGCCGGTACAGTCGAGTGAACCTGACGCTCAAACCGATCACAGAACGCGTCCAGCCGGACGTGCAAATCGCCGAAGTGGATGACCAGCAGGTGACACCGGACGAGCCAGACGTGATGGTGGACGAGCAAGAGTCCGATGCCCCGAAACCGATTGAAGTCCTTGTTCGCGTGTATGACGCTGCGAAGAAGCGCCCGCTGCCGAACGCCAAGGTGCTTCTCCGCAGACCAGGCCAATCGCTCGCCGCCGCTGTCCGAGGTGTCACGAATGCCCAGGGTGAGTTGGGCCTGAAAGTCAATGGTGCGGGCGACTGCGCCGTGCTGGCACAGGCCAACGGCTATCGCCCCGGTGGCGTTAAGCTGCGTTTGGCACAGGGCCTGAACCGGGCCAACATCCCACTCTCGCCATCATCGGTCCAGCCACCGGCAGACCCGCAACCCGGCGGGACGGATACCGAAAGGGATCCAACGCCCACGCGGCGACCATTCGAGATCACCGTGTACGATGCGAAGACTCGTAAGCCACTGCCCAAGACGTCCGTGCAACTGATCCACCGGCCAACCGGCGGAATGCTGTCCGGTGTGGCAGTGCGTCGCACAACCGATCTGCGAGGCGAGGTTCAGTTGGAGATTCCCGGCGGCGCTTACGACGTGTCAGCCAGCCGCAATGGTTACTTGCCGTGGAACCAACGAATGACGCTCGACCCTCGCAAGTACCGCATCTCGATCGCTATGCGAAACCAGCCACGGCCAACGCCTGGAACGGACGAGCAAGTGAGCCCGCCGACTGACGAGCGTGACCCCAACCCGACCGATGCGATAGTCACGGTCAGCGGCCGTGTGTACTACATGTCCACCAGCGGAAGTTTGAGCCTGAGACGCCCCGGCATTGGGGGCATGACGACGAAACCAAGTCCGGTCGGTGTTCCTGGTGTGAAACTCATCTGGAGGCGACTCGATTCCAGCGTGCCGTCCAGCAAGTCCGCGATGTCCGGACTGCGCGTTGGATACCGCGTCCCGCTGCGAAGTTCGAGTGCATCCACAACGTCCGGTTCGTCCGGCAGGTACAGCATCCGCTTGCCCGAGGGCCGCTATCAGGCCCAGATTATCCCGCCGCAGGGATATCGCGCGACACGCGACAGTGAAATCGTCGTCGTCCGTCGAGGCATGAGCGAGAAGAACTTCCTGCTGTCCCGCGGCGTGCGACCAATCGATCCGGATTCGGGCCGTCCGAACGGCGGCGATTCGGCTGACCCGCAGCCTCAGACCGCCCGTGTCGTGGGCTATGTCCGTGCCATGTCCGGTGGCAAACTGATTCCCTACAAAGGTGCGTCCGTCCTTTGCACCGGCTCGAGAGGCACAAGGAAGACGGTCAGTGGCCCTGGCGGCCAATTCGCGTTGGACCAGTTGCGAACGGGCACTTATCGAGTGGCCGTCTCGGCCCGAGGATACAAACCGGCGACGGCCACCGTGGCGGTCCCCGTCCGGTCGAAGACGCCTCTTAGCTTCACATTGGTCCCCGTCGTTTCTCAGAGCGAGATGAAACCGCCGCGAGGCGGGTCATCCAGCCAACATGTGCAGCCGCTGAACCGAGTGACGCCGCAACTGCTCAATCGGTTCTCGACGGATAACCGTCCGTCGCACTCGGCCGCGTCTTCGGGCCGGAAACCGACTTCCGCGAGCAGCCAACAGACTCTCTACATCGTGGAATACCGACAGCGAAAGACAAGGTCGGCGTGGAGGAGATTCGCCGAGTACCGCAACCGCTCACAGGCGTACGCCGCATTGCAGAATCTGCAGAAAAGGTACCGCGCCCCCGAATGGGAGCATCGCGTTCGCGAGGACCGATCCAGCACCGGCGGCCAGAGCCACGGGCAGTTGCACCGACCCGCATCGTCTCAACTCAATCTACGAACGTTTCGGGCGATGCCGGGGCTCAGGTAAAGTGACGAAACCCTTCCGCGCACGACTTGTCCGCTTGTCGCTGGCTCCCAAGCCTTCCGCTTGGGAGCCAAGAAAGGAGGTCTACGATGAAATTCAGTCATCTGCTGTTTGCTACGTTGGTGGTCGCGATTGTTGGATTTGCTGGGCTTGAGTATCCGCTATCTGCAACAGACGACCGGACTGCGACAACCACCTCCGACAGGGCATCGTCCAACCGGCGCATTCAGCCCAGCGACCTCATCTACCTTGGGGCGTTTCGTCTGCCGGATTGCGCTGTCTACGAGGAAAGCTGGAATTGGAGCGGAGAGGCCCTCGCATATTGCCCGGTAGGCGACCGCGATGGAGCGGCCGATGGTTTTCCCGGCTCGTTGTTTGGCCTCGGTCACGACTGGAAACAGTATGTGTCGGAAATCACAATCCCTGCTCCGGTCGTCTCGAAGACGAAGGACGTGAGCGAGTTGAACACGGCCCGCACCCTGCAGTCGTTCCGGGACATTCGCGGTGACCTTCTATCAGAACCCGAGATGCCGTGCGCCGGCTTGGAGTACCTGTCAGGAAGCGGCCGACAAATGTCAGGCAAGCTGCATTTCTGCTGGGGACAGCACTGCCAGGAAGGCGAGACCGGTCCGTCGCACGGTTCGTGCGATCTGGATTTGGCGACTCCCAACGTGGCTGGTCTTTGGCGAATTGGCGAATGTGCGAACTACAGCACGAACAACTACCTCTTCGAGATTCCCTCTGAATGGGCGGCGGCAAACGCGCCGGGAATGCGTCTGGCGACAGGCCGTTTTCGCGAAGGCGGCCAATGCGCCCGCGGCCCCTCTTTGATCGCGTACGCTCCAGCCACCGATGGTAATCCGCCTGCTGCTGGAACTCGCCTCGAATGCCTGCCCCTGCTGCATTACACATCCGTCGACGAAACCGACGGAGCTACGCTTCGTGACTACCATCACAGCGATCAGTGGACAGGCGGCGCGTGGCTGAACAGAGACGACCGTTCGGCCGTCGTCTTTGTGGGCACGAAAGGCATCGGCAAATGCTGGTACGGATTCGCCGACGGCACAGTCTGGCCGGACGAAGCGCCGTTCCCCGAAATCCCACCCCCGCCGAACGATCAACGCGGCTTCTGGTCAACGCGATTCGAGGCCCAGATCATCTTCTACGATCCCTCCGACTTGGCTGCTGTGGGCAAAGGCAGGAAGGCCGCACACGAGCCTCAACCGTACGCGTCGCTGACCATCGACGACTGTCTGTTCAACGTGCGATCAAACAGCCAGATCATCCGCGTCCGAGCGGCCGCGTTCGACCGAGAGCGAGGCATGCTTTACATCACCGAGTTCCGCGGA
The DNA here is from genome assembly GCA_964623055.1 of uncultured Pirellulaceae bacterium. GTDB lineage: Bacteria > Planctomycetota > Planctomycetia > Pirellulales > Pirellulaceae > JADHUC01. Next base: position 15,755 of record CAZURK010000138.1, on the reverse strand, counting down.
GACGAAGACAAATCGCTCGTACACGTGTGGAGAATCCGCTAGCTGTGCCGCGGCAGGCTGGAAATGTCCGCATGTCTCGTTTACCCATAGCCGGAGCAGGCTGCTGAGAAGTCGCCATCGCGGCGAAAGGTAGGTCCCTTCTGCCGGAAGGGACCTGGAATCGTGAAACAACGATCCACCCACGAACGACCACCTATCCACGAAGAAGGTCCCACTCGGCAAGCGGGACCTACTGCTTCCGCAGCCATCGGCTGCGGGCTACGGGCAGACTTGAGACCATCGGCTCATTTCAGACTTTGCTCGCCGACGCTACAATGTCGGCATGAAGATCATCTCGCTGCAATCCGGAAGCAATGGCAATTGCATCTACGTGGAATCCCGCGGCGTCCGCCTCCTCTTCGATGCCGGGATCAGCGGCCTGCAGGCGCAACTGCGGCTTTCGGAACACGGCCGTGACATTACGGAATTGGATGCCCTGCTGATTTCTCACAATCACAGCGACCACGCACGCTCGCTAGGGATCTACCAGCGGAAATTCGGCCTGCCCGCCTACGTCACGAAGAACACTCTCGCTGCTGCCGAGGCATACAAGAGCCTGGGCAAGCTATCAGACATTCACCACTTCCGATCAGGGGCAACGATCCGATTTGGCGACGTGCGCGTCGAGACGGTTCCCACGCCTCATGACGGCGTCGATGGAGTCGCGTTCGTCGTCGATGATGGGAGCCGGCGCGTCGGCATCCTGACGGATTTGGGCCATGCGTTCGACGGATTGAGCGCCGTTGTGCAATCTCTCGACGCAGTGCTTCTCGAAAGCAACTATGATCCAGAGTTACTGGCCAACGGGCCCTATCCCGAGTTCCTCAAACAGCGAATTCGCGGTCGCCGCGGGCATCTCTCGAACGACGAATCAGCCAGCTTACTGGCATCGGCGGCGAACGGCCGACTCAAATGGGCTTGCTTGGCCCACCTGTCCGAGCAGAACAACGCCCCGGAATTGGCGCGTCGCACCCACGAAGAAATCCTCGGCAAACGAGTCCTGCTGTACGTCGCGAGCCGCTACGAGGCATCCGAGGTTTTCGAAGTCTAGGCAGGAACTCTCGGCCAGCGGGACCTACTTCTCCAGTTCCGCGTTCCAGTACGCTTCGCTGATGAACTTGGACCAGCTTTCGATCCGCATGTCGTGCGCCGCGTACAACAGATTCCACCTTGGGCGGACAGGCGATTTGCGAAGCTTCATTCGCGCCTGCTCCGGCGTACGATCTGCCTTTCGCTTGTTGCAGCCAATGCACGCAAGCACGCAATTGCCCCAACTGGATACGCCCCCTTTCGATCGAGGGACGACGTGGTCGACCGTCAACTCCTCGACATCTGGTTGAATACCGCAGTACTGACACGTGTACTTGTCGCGTTTGAAGATATTGCGACGACTGAACGAGACGGTGCAGGCCGGTACGCGGTCGTACCTATTCAGTGTTACGACCTCCGGCGCGCGAAGCCTAAAACGCACTGCCTGAATAAAGGGCTCGTCAGGTTCCGGCTTCAGCTTCGACCAGTCATCCCATGTATAGAGTTGATAGTCGCTGGGATCGACCACACGAGCTACCTCGTTCCACAGCATCACCAGCGCCCTGGCCACCGTGGCAACGTTCACCGGCTGCCAGTTCCGGTTAAGGATCAGCGTTGGTCGACGAAGCAGCTTACCCGGCATCGTTCGTCTCCATCCACTCGATCAAGGGGTGAATGACCGGACTCGGGCCGGCACTGCCTCGGCCCGCCGTCAAACTCCCGACGCTCTGATCTACACCCACCATAACGGGTTTCGAGGGGTCTCCACAACCGGGCGCCCGAAATCTTAGTGGTAATACGTGATTCCAGGAAACAGCCTGGCAGGCTTCCCGACAGAGCCTAATTGGACGGCGCCACTTTGGCGCGAAGCCTGTAAAATCACTAGCCCGAAGCGCCAGCGAGGGATCTTCCGCAACGTGTTCCCTCGCTGGCGCGTCGGGCTAGTGTGGACGGCAGAATGGCGCCGTTCATCTAATCTTTCGACGCCCGCGGCTTCTCCTTGGCACGCTGCTTGGCCACGCTGACGAGAAGCTCCAGCAACGCGGCCACAACCTTTGGCTCGGCGTCGAATTCCAGCATACTTGTGCGGGCACGCCAAGTCGTGTAGCCGCCCAGTTTGTGCTGGTCCGGCGGCGGCAAATATCCGAAGTAGCCATTGGCCAAGTCGATGTTGAACGTCGGCTTCAGCGAGCTTCTCTTCTTGATCTCCAAGCCCGTGCTGCCGAATGCCTCGTACGGTAGAGCCGTAATACCCAACTCGCCGATGCGGATCGCTTGCAGCTTCATTTCGCGCGTCGGTGGCATCTGGGCGAGCAAGACCGTCTCGCGTGCATACGACTCGGTGGTATTCCGCGGACGCCCCTCCGGAAGCGTGTCCACTACGGCCTTGGCTTTGGCCACTTCTTCCTCACTGGGCATCCGTACGCCAAGTGTCAACATCCGCTCCTCCATCACCAACGGCACCCAGTCGTAGTACTTGATCGTCTTGTACGCCTCAAATGCAGCATTGGCGACATCTTCAGCGACCGCAAACCGATCGAACTTGCGACGCTCGGAACTGTCGAAGTCCAGGCAATTTGCATCGCCGCTGGTCCCGTTCGAGAGCATACCAACAAAGGGCGGCGAGACGTCTTCGGCACCAATCTTCTCGGCGATCTTCTCACAGAACACCGCGAAGTAGTCGGCCGAGATTGGCGGTGCGCCAACATAGTGTGTCGAGTAGTTGGACAGCAGCGCGATCGGTTGCCCGTCCAACGTTTGCACAGACAGAACCGCCACGTCGGTGTCAGCCGGCCCCGTCCGTCGGATCTTGTTCGGATTCTTGTGGCCCGGGTTCATCTGGGCTCGGTCGTTCACCTTTCCGCTAAACGGATTGGTAGCGGCCGTTCCCGGCTTCATCAAGTATCGTCGGCAAAACACGTTCTTATCGTCCTTGCCCATGGCCCAGCCGATTCGTGCGGGTCGGAGGTTCTTCTGCGCTTGAGCGATCCCTTTGGCGATCCGTCCGACCATGTATTCTGCGTATCCTTCGTCGGGATCGGTTGCGTGCGCGGCCATCACCGCCGGCGCAGAATGTGTATGCGTTGCTGCGATCAACACTCGATTCGTCGGAATGCCCGTCGTCTGGCTGGCAGACTCTTTCGCCTTGTCCGCCTGCTCGCGCGAGATGATTAGGCTGTCTACGATGGCAATGGCTATCTGCCCTCGTCCATCGTCCAGCACCAGACAACGGGCGTGCAGCGGATCGTTCACGTTGGAAGTGAACCGCGGCAGGATGCCTCCGCTGATCGGTACGGGGAACTTCGTCGGCGTGATGTCGATGGCGAACGCACCGGCACGCAGAGTCTTTTCTGCGGCGAACGATTTGTTCGCAAGGGCCGAAGCCGCTGCAGCACATATCAAAACTGCGGTCAATGCCGAAAGAACCGAGACTGGTCGTCTTTGCGCGTACATGAGAATTTCCCCCTGCTCAATGTCGTTTTCTGCCTCGCGATGTAGCGTCCATGGACATTATGGCGTAAAAAGACTGCTGATTGAAACAGGACCGATCAAAAGTCAGGGATCAGTCAGCTCGCAGAAATCGGCTATGATCATAGCTCTGGCAGACGATCGCCGCGGCAGGACGTGGGGCACGTTTCTAACGTGCCGTACCTCTCCAGCTTCGGACATTGACACGTTGGAAACGTGCCCCACTTTGCCCCAAGCTGCAGCCGAGGCAACAAGAATCGGAGGTTCGGTGAACCATGACGAACGTAATAGCTGCTTGTTGTGTGTTGATCGCTGCGGATACCGACACGTCGTGCGTATTCCTGCTGCATGGCGACGGCGAATCGGCATGGGGCTCGACGGCCTCGTTAGTCCAGTCGATACACAACCATGGAGCGCAGGCGGCAGAGGGCAAATTCGGCCGCGCCGTGCGCTTAAACGGCCAGACCGCATACGTGGATGGCGGACAATTCCTTCACCAAGGCTACAGTTTCCCTCAGCAGACGATCTCCGTGTGGATACGACCGGAACGCGACGGCAAGCTGGAAGGCATCGTCGGCAGCCAGGAGAAACCGGGGCAGAGTTCGTGGCGATGGTCGCTGGTACGGCACACCGACGGCACCGTTGCATTTCAAATCTACGACAACGCGAACGCCAAGTCGCCTAAGCGAGAAGCTCGCAGCCGTGCGAAGGCGCCCGTCGATGCCTGGACCCATGTCGCAGCCGTCATTGACACACGGGAAGGTACGGCGAAGTTGTACGTGAACGGGGAAGCGGACGGCACGGACGACGTTCGGTCAAACCATCCGTACGGCACGCTGATCATCGGGCATTCGCTGGGTGGACCGTTTCAGGGATCGGTGGATGAACTGGCAATCTTTGAGCGAGCCTTTAGTCCCGAAGACATCGCTGCATTGGCGTCGCGATCCGCTCCCCTGCCCGCTCCGGGACCGACCGAGTGGACCGGATTCTGGCTCCGGCCGAGAGGCGATACGCCTTTCATGGGCTTTTGGCACAGCGTCTTGCCTGAATCGAGTTGGATATTGCGAGTCACCGAATACGCTTACTACGACTCCGAGCTGAGAAGAAACATATCCGCCCGCAACGTTGCATGGACCATCGACCCCAATCACAAGTCAGCCGAATTTCGATGGGAGGCGTCCGACGATCTCAAGCGGGAGGTTGGCTTGGACTTCTGGGGCGAGTACAAGGCCCACGGCGACCACCTGGATTTCACCATCACCGGCAAGAACGTCGGCACAGAGGTTTGGGACCGAACCCCGCTGTCACTGGTCTGCCTGATCAGTGGCGGTGCGCCGCCGTTTGTCGACTACGAAGCCCATCGCACTTTCGTTCGTCGTGGCCAGGGCTTCGTCACCATGAACGAGATCGTGAACGGGGAATTCGCCTCGCACCGCATGTGCGGCGTCTCAGTGAGCCGAGATGGTGATCAAACGGTATCACGGCTTGCGGCCAAGGTCTCCGCAGACGGGAAATGCGTCCTGGGACTTGCCGTGGACCGAGCCGGATCGCTATCGTTCAACTTCCAAAAGCGTACCTCGTGCATCCACTCGAACCCTAGCTGGCCGCTACTCAAGCCCGGCGAGCAGGCCACGGCCCGCGGGCGAGTGTACTTGTTCGAAGGGACCCTGGACGATCTCTGGCAGCGATATGTCAAGGACTTCGAGAGTGAAGAATAATCGTGAGAACGCTAACTGAACGGAGCAAACGGGCAATTGCTTCCCTAGCTGAGCTTGGGAACGGTTCTGGCGTTCTTTTTCGTTCACCACGGCGCTTGCCGCCGTGGGAACTTGTTCTTGACCAGACAGGTCGAAATCACCCCTTCTCTGATCACCGCGGAGTTCGTCTCCGTGGAGCAATATTCCCAAGGAAACACTGCTCCACGCGGGCAAGCCGCATGGTGGCGAATACCGCGACGTTCCACCAACGTCTGGTCGTGAACATCGCTGGACCGGGACAAGCCCGGCCGTGGCGACCGTCAATCAGGAGGTAACGACGTGGCGGGACTGCATTACGCTGATCTGATCACCTTGGGGCTATATTTCGCGATCATCGTGGCGGTCGGCGTGTGGTCGGCGCGGCGAGTTACCGGCATGGACGACTTCGTCATGCCTCGCCGTTTCGGCAAGATTTTCATGATCTTCTTCACCTTCGGCGCAGGGACGCACTCGGATCAGGCCGTCAGCGTCGCGTCCAAGACGTATACCAACGGTGTGTCAGGCATTTGGTATCAATGGCTGTGGCTGTTTGCATCGCCCTTCTACTGGCTGATCGCCCCCATGATGCGACGGTTCCGCGCGTTGACCACCGCTGACGTTTTCGAACTGAGGTTTAATCGGTCCGTGGCGATGCTGTACGCGGTGCTGAGTCTGGCGTTGTTCTCGGTGAACATCGGCGTAATGCTCAAAGGCTCCAGCGCGGTGATCGACGCCACCACTGGTGGCTCGGTCAATGCCGAGTGGGCCATCGCGCTGATGACCATTCTGTTCGTGGCCTATGGCGTAGCTGGAGGCCTAGGCGCGGCAATCGTCACAGACTTCCTTCAGGGAGTCTTGACGATCTTCTTCTCGTTCCTGCTCCTGCCCTTCATCTTCCACGCCGTCGGGGGAATGGAAGGCCTGCGGCAATCGGTGCCCGAGGTGGCCCCCGATCGCAACATGCTTTCCCTTGTGGCACCGGAAGACATCGGCCTGTTCTACATCATCGTGATCGCGCTGAATGCACTAGTGGGCATTGTCACTCAGCCGCACACCATGGGCAATTGCGCCGCCGGCCGGACCGAGTTGGACGGCCAAGTCGGCTTCATGTGCGGAAGCCTGATCAAGCGGGTATGCACGATCGCCTGGTGTTTGACGGGGCTGGCCGCGGTGGCGCACTTTGCAGGAACCGACATTCACCCGGACAAGGTTTTCGGCCAAGTGGCACGTGACATACTTCCGGGTGTCATGCCGGGCATGTTGGGGTTGTTCATCGCCGGTCTGTTGGCTTCGGTGATGAGTTCGTGCGACGCCTTTATGGTGTCCTCGGCAGGCCTGTTCGCCGAAAACCTGTACAAGCCGTTATTGCCGGGCCGTTCGCCGAGGCACTATTTGTGGATCGCGCGGCTTTCATCGCTGGGCGTGGTCGTGGGCGGAGTAGTCTTTGCATATTGGGTGAAAGACGTGGTCGAAGGGCTTGAAATCTTCTGGAAGATCGCACCTATGTTGGGCATCGCCTTCTGGCTAGGTCTGTTCTGGCGGCGGATGACATCGGCCGGAGCCTGGGCGTCGACCCTGGGAGCGCTGGCCATGTGGTTTGCGACAACTCAGCCGGCCACCATCGAATTGGCAAGCGAACTGCCCGGAGCGAAGACGGCGCGTTTCGTGTTCATCAAGGAGCAAATGCGATCACCGCTTCTAGGCACCGATCAGATCGTTGACTCCACGGCACTGGCCGCGCGGTTGAAGAGCCGAAACAAGCCGCTGGACCATTACCTGAATGCGGTCCTCGCGGACGACACGATCCGGCAATTAGCCTCTTGGGACAGCCAATCTGCACCTCCTGCCATGCTGGTCGACGCGATTGTGAAGGACTTGAACGAGCTAATCACAGGCGAGAATGAAAAGGCCCGGGAGTCTTCGTCCCAAGGCACAGACGAAAGCGACGATGAGGATGCCGTGCCCAAGTCTGACACATTCTTGTGGAATGAGGAACGTTTCGCTGATGTGGTGCTGAGTGAAGGTACGCGGGAACTGTTGTACCGAACGAACGCCAAGACGGGCGAAGTGGAACTCCGTCGGTTGGAGGGGGACGCGCTGGCCAAGCGCAAACGCCGCCTGCTCGACGATTCGTTCACCGGTGTCATTCGCCCGTATTGGCAGTTCCATCCTGGCGACATCGACCGACCGAACCGGCTAATCGGCCGGCTCGACAAACCGGTCAACGCGGCGCAGACGTATGTCCGAGATCAACTATCGGATGAGACGCGCGAGCTGATCGCCAGTCCTGCAAGCAGCGAAGACGAACGGCCTTCGGCGCTGACCGCCGAACTGAACCGGATCGCCAGCGGCCCCTCGATCTACACCAAGGACCGATTCGCCGAAGTGATCACAATGCACGGCACGGTGAAGCTGGCCGAAGAGGACGATAACGGCGAAGCGTTGTTCAAAGTCAATGCCGCATTAATTGAAGAGACTTTCATCCACGACATCACCAGGTGCCGTGACGTGTCCCTGTACCTGCCTTGGCAAATGATCTTCTATTTGTCTACGGGGCTGGCGCTGGGCGTGATATTATCGCTGATCACCAAACCAGTCGATCCGATCAAGCTGCAGCGATATCACACCCTGCTCTGCACCCCCATCCGATCAGGCGAAGTCCTTCCCGCGCCCTGCACGTTGCCCGACGGCGCCCAAGTCCCGCCACGGCGGCTGCTCGCTTCAGCGTGGGGATTGGAAATCCCCGCACCTTCCCGGCAAGCAATCCTCGGCTTTGTGGCCGGATGGGCATGCGTAGCCGCAATCGTCGGCGTGTTCGTATGGATCGTGCGGGGATGAGCTACTACGTCGACCGCCTCCACCTTCCGCCAATTGGAACTTGGCGATTCCGCGATCAGCCCTCGATCCCTGGTCGAGGGCTGTGTGTGAAGTGGGCCAAGCAGTCTTTTGCCACGCGCCGTGCAGTGCGGCTCAGAGTTCCGTCCACTTGCCCGCGACCGGAGCGGGGAAGTAGCCGTCGGCATCGGCTTGGACCGGTGCCGGGCTATCGTAGTTCAGATCGTCTAGGTAGTCGCAGAACTGGAACTTCGAGCTGGTCACCTCGTCCCACGTCACGATCCGGTTGTAGTGGGCGGCGGCGCGGCCCATCAGCGAGGCGTAGTCGGCGTACACGGCCCGCATGGCCTCGTTATGGGGCTTGTCGTTGCGGATGGCGTCGATCAAGGCAATCCACTCGTAGTCCCACGGGCTATGGGCGTCGGGCGTGGGCGACCACTCGATGTTGTCCTCCGAGATTCTGTGGTCCTTGAACAAGTGGACCGTGGCCTTGTGGACTTTTCCGGAGAACTGTCCGGCCTTCTGGGTGCCGTGGACAAACGTGGCAAAGTCGGTGAAACCCTTGTGCGCGCGGCGGAACCCGCAAAACGCCTTCTTGCCGTTCGGGAAGGTGAACTCCATCGAGTAGCTGTCGATATTCTGGCCGTGATCGTCGCTGCCGACTTCGCGTCCGCCCATGCCATGGCAGGAGACCGGCCAGTCGTCCATCAACCAGCAGCACTCGTCGATCTGATGGATCAAGTTATCGACCATGTGCCCGGAACCGACCCATAGCAGATTGATCTTGCCGAACTGCAGTTGTGCCGCCAAATCATTGGACTTCTCCCCCTGGCTGCCCATCCCACGCCGGCCGGTCAAACGGTTCGCACGAATATAGGAGATCTCCCCCATTACGCCGTCGTTGATTCTGTCGATCAGCGCTGCCCGCGCCGGCGAATGGCGGCATTGGAGACCTGCGGCGACCTTTAGCCCTTTCTTCTCAGCTTCCTCGCCAGCGCGGAGCATCCGGTGCAAGCCCATCGGATCCGACGCAAAGGGCTTTTCCATGAAGACGTTGATGCCCTTCTTGACCGCGTATTCGACATGCAACGAGCGGATATAGGCCCGTGTGGTACACATAGCAACGTCGCCGGGGCGAAGTATGTCGATGGCTTTTTTGTAGGCGTCGAAACCGACGAACTTACGGTCCTCCGTGACATCGACTTGATCGCCGTACCGCCTTGCCAACGTTTTGGCCGAGCTGTCCATCTTTTCCTTGTTGAGGTCCGCCATGGCGTACAACTTGATCGGGCCCTGTTCCCTTGTATTCAGAGCGTTGCCCACGGCTCCATTGCCGCGACCGCCACAGCCGATCAATGCCAAACGAATTGTGTTGTCTTCGGCTGCATGAACCGCTGGCACGGAAAGGCCCAACACGGCAGCGCCAGCCGCTGCGCAACTGGTCTGCTGGAGGAACTGGCGACGAGTAGTGTCCGGAGCATCGTTTGATTGAATCATGGCGTTTCCCTGTGTTTGGGTTAGTTGAGCGTGTCTGGGAATTCGGATCGCGAAACACAGCGGTTGCTAGCTGTAGCCGAAGTCGTGAGACTTCGGGGAATTGCCAACTCGCCCGAATTCTCACGAATTCGGCTACAACGAATTCCCGGACACCCTCGGTCAATTAGGTAACGTCAGTCGCGGCGTTCGAAGACCCGCCAAACGCCGCTGGCCATTCTAAACGGATCGCTCGGCGTCTGCCAGGGACCGCGGGCCGCCGGGCCACCAGACTACATCGTACACCGAGTAGGCCTGCAAATGAGGGCGACTTTTCCAGTCGGCAGCGCGAACATCTCCCAGGGAATGAGGCTCTCTTCTATGTAGAGTGAGCCAACTGACAGGCCACACCAAGTTGACGCGGGCGGGCCAGTGCCCAGCGAGGTCTCATAAGCCTCGCGCGCCGGTTGTGCGACACCCGGGCCCGCTACTTGCCGGACGGCATTCCGTCCCAATCGGACTCCAATCCAGCGAACGAAATCACCTCTCGCGGCCAGTTCGATTAGTCTAATTCGAAGGTGGCGTACACACTCACCTGCAAGCTGATGGCGCCCGGGACGAACCTGTCAGAGGCGACGTCCACGGGCGGTGGGCTGTGCGTAAAGGCAGCGTTGGACAGGGGCGACGAGAACGACCTGTTTGGTGAGTGCTCTTGGATGGTCCTGATCCGCCCCAATTCTGCGCCAACTACTTCGGCCATTGCCGCCGCTTTCTCTTTCGCCGCAGCCAATGCCTTCAGGCGAGTGTCCGCACGTAACTCATGCATCTTGGAGGTTTCAAAGCTGAAGTTGACTTCCATCTCTGAACTCGCCACCAGCTTATCCAGGTACTCGTCAAATCGTTTCAGATCCGTCTGCCGGATGGTAACGCTGCGGCGAACAGCATAGTGTTTGAATGCGTTTCGCTCGCCGTACTTGCCTCGTTCATACTCGCGGCTAATGCTCAAATGGCCCGTCTCCAACTCCTGTTCGCCGATATCCAACTCGTCGCGCAGCGCAAGTACAGCCTGGACCTTCGCGTCGTTGCGTTGCTTGGCTGCGCGCATGTCTTTGTCGAAGTCGCTTAGTTCGATTCGCCAAACGACCTGATCCGGCGCAGCCTTCATTACGGCCGTGCCCGATACGGAAATCGTGCGTGCATCTTCGCCTTCGTCACCCAAGACCCCGCCTGTCGTCACGAGGAACAGTCCTGACATCGCCAACAGAGTGCACGTTCTCATTGTTCTCTCCCTTTCGTTCGCTATTCGTTTGTATGTCATCGCTCGGTAGCACGCGGGGCCCTGACTTGGGCCCCCATTGGATCGGCCTTCTATTCTAGCCGATCAGCCATCCGCTTTCGTAACGTGCCTGTAACGAGCCTCGAAGGAAAACGGGATTAGCCGCGAGCCCGAATTCTTGCGAATCCGGCTACGGATCAGGCCGATGCGCCGCGGCGCTCTTCTGAGGTTCCGAAGATGGTTGCCGCCGCTTGCGACGCAGTGTGCGCTCGCGATAATGGTCATCGTCGGTTTCTGAACGCCGCGGTTACCCAACTCGCTGTCAGCGCCAGCTTCGTTAGGATCCCTCGCCCATGAAAGTGTCGCCACTGGTTGCGGTCTGTCTTCTGGCCATGCTCGTCCCCGACGTCACTGCCGATGATCTAAAGGGCGGTGATCTCGAGTTAAGCGTCGACGCGGTCGGCCAGATCCGTGACCTGAAAGTGAAAGACACGCTTGTGGCAGAGTCCATCAGGCTGTTCGTCGCGCGGCCGGACTGGCAAGGGAGCGTCGCAACCACGTCTGATATCCGAGTAATCGAGCAGAGCCACACTGCCGATTCGGATGTGCTGGTGGCAGTCGCCCCCGGTCGCGGCGATGCCGTTCTGGAGATTCGACGCGAGATCGAATACTCCCCAGACGCGTTGGCGTTTCGTTACGTATTATCCCCACACCGCGATACTGAGACCGCCGCCACGACCGTCCAGTTGAGCCTTCCTTTGGATGCCTATCAAGGCCGACGCTGGTTCGTATTGGACCGTTTCGACGCGCGCCGGGGCGAACTTCCAAAGCGGCTACCGACAGACTACACGTTCCTACGGTCCGCCGGTTTTGACGCTCTGGCATTTCAGACGCCCGGCAAGACAGATAATTGCTGGACGATTCGCCCCGACTGGGAGACCGTTAGCCGCGTCCAGGTGCAGGACAACCGCAGGTTTGGGCTGGACTGCTTCGAGGCACAGATATACGCGAGTCTGCCAGCAACGTTACGCAAGGGAAAACGCTACGAGTTTGCCTTCACGCTCGGTTGCGCTGGCCAAGACGAGATCGAGACGAATTGGCGAAGGGCAGCGGAAGCGCGCAGATCGCTGACCGACAGTATGACGTGCCACGGTCCGCCCAAACTGCTCGATATCCGACCAAATCAACAACAGATTGCCGCCTGCGAGAGACTGGAATTGGCGGTGCGACTGCAGGCTGAATACTCGAATCCGTTTGACCCCGACGATGTGGCCCTGGACGCCCATTTTGTGACGCCGTCGGGCAAGACACATGTGGTTCCCGGCTTTTTGTGGCACGGCTTCGAACGCAAACGAATCGGTGGCAGTGAACGCCTCGCGCCCACCGGCGAATACGCCTGGCGGATTCGGTACTGTCCAACGGAGGTCGGGCAATACCGATACTGGCTGACACTGCGTGACGGCGATCAGGAAGACCGCAGCGATGAGGCGAATTTCCAGGTCACCGAATCGCGACATCACGGCTTTGTCCGAGTCGCCAAGAAGAACCCCTATGCTTTCGAATTCGACGACGGCTCGCCGTACTTCGCGATTGGCGAAAACGTCTGCTGGCCCGGTGGCGGCGGCACGTACGATTACGACAACTACTGGGCGAAGTTGTCTGCGCATGGAGCCAACTATGCCCGGCTATGGATCGGGCCGTTCGACGTATTCACATTGGAACGCGTCGCCCGCAACGATCAGGAGCCGGTTGGCCTGGGAAGGTACGACCCGGCCGGCAGTTGGCGGATCGACTACGTGATCGACTCGGCCGAGAAGCATGGCCTGAAGATCATGTACTGCATCGAATCGTTCAATTCACTGCGTATTCGTCCGCAGTACGCTCGCTGGAATGAGTGTCCGTACAACGCGGCCAACGGCGGTCCGATCAAACGGCCCGAGCAGTTTTTTGCGGACGAAACGGCTCGTCGCCTGTTCAAGCGGCGCCTCCGATACATCGTCGCTCGCTGGTCGTACAGCCCAGCGATTCTGTCATGGGAATTCTGGAACGAGGTCAATATCGTCGAACGCTACGTGAGCGAAGACGTGGCCGCCTGGCACAGGGAGATGGCCGGCTATCTGCGGGGGCTTGATCCACACAATCATCTGCTGACGACGAGTTGGGCCGGTCCTGAAGGTGATCCAGCGGTGGATGGGCTGCCCGAGTTGGACTACGTCCAGAGCCATCAGTATGGCGCTCGCGATGCGGCTTCGATGATGATCGACGTTTGCCACGACAAACGCGAACGCTACCGCAAACCGCACTACTTCGGCGAATTCGGCACGGACGCAATGGCCCGATCGACCAGAGGCGACGTGGACGGCATCCACCTGCACAACGGTCTGTGGTCGGGCGTGGTTTCCGGCGCAGCGGGCACGGCGATGCTGTGGTGGTGGGACAGCTACGTGGAACCGTTCGACTTGTATCATCATTTCCGGCCCGTCGCGAACTTCGTCGCTGGAATTCCGTTCAACGCCACCGAGTACCGTCCGGCTCGCATCAGCCGCGTAACGTACGCGGGAACACAGCCGCCACCGCGATACGAAGAACTGGTACTGAGCACGCAGCGAGGTTCGTGGAAGCCGGCGCCGCACAATCGATCGACGACATTCACCGTTGGTACCGATGGCAAACTCGATCCAGCGGATCGGCTGACGCACGTCCTGCACGGGGTGCGGAACCATCCGACGCTGCACAACCCGGCCACGTTCAAGGTCGACTACCACAAACCGGGCAAGTTTATCGTTCAGATTGATGGAGTGTCGGGGCACGGCGGGGCGCGACTGAAAGTGTATCTGGACGGGGACCAGAAGCTCGAACGCGATTTCGTGGACGACGATGACAGCACGAAAACGCTTGACAAGTACAACGGCAATTACGCAATCGAAGTTCCCGGAGGAAAGCACGAAATCCGGGTTGTGAACGACGGAAACGATTGGATGTTCGTCAGCTACCGACTGACCGAATATAGGCGACGCACCGATCCGGGCCTTCAGGCGTGGGCTCTGGTGGCCGAGCGTACCATAGAGTCGGCTCCGGTGGCTATCGTGTGGGTCAAAAACGAGCGCTACAACTGGTACAATCACAGTCGCGGCGAGGCATTCCGCACGATACCTGAGAGTCGCATCGAACTGGAAAGTCTTGCGGACGGCGACTACGAAATCGAGTGGTGGGATACACGCGAAGGGAAAGTCATGCGTCGCGCCGATACCGAAGCACAAGACGGCACTTTGTGGATCGAAGTGCCCGAGCTATCGACCGACGCCGCGTGCAAGGTCTACCGGAGGAGGCAGTAACCGAAGTGGGACGGATTGGCAATCCGTCCTACCAAGAGAGCAAATCACGCACCTAATTGGAGACGCATCATGAGGACGGGAATTACCAGACGCGACTTGTTGAAGCAATCACTTGCGGCAGCGGCAGCGACTTCGGTGACGCCGCTGGTCGTTCGGGCTGCCGATTCAGAGCCCAACGACGAATACCCACCTCAGCGGACGATCACTCGCGGCCCAAAGCATCACTGGTTCGCCTACTACGACAAATTGGAGTTTGACCCCAGCGGTCGATACTGCTTGGGCATGGAAGTCGAATATGAACATCGAAGCCCCCGGCCCGACGACGTGATCAAAATCGGAATGGTCGACCTTAAAGAGGACGATAAATGGATCGAATTGGGCCAGAGCGTTGCCTGGGGCTGGCAGCAGGGGTGCATGCTGCAGTGGCGGCCAGGGTCGAAGTCCGAGGTCCTTTGGAACGACCGGCAGGGCGACCGCTTCGTGTGTCATATCCTCGACGTGTTCACTCGCAAGAAGCGGACCATCCCGCACGCCGTCTACACGGTCAGTCCGTGCGGCAAGTGGGCCGTCTCGCCCGATTTCCGCCGCGTTCAGGACATGCGGCCCGGTTACGGCTATCCCGGCCTGCCTGATCCGAACGGCGACGTGCTCGCCCCCGAAGACTCGGGCATTTTCAACATCAACCTGGAAACGGGCAAATCGAAACTGGTTGTCTCACTGGCCGACATGCTCAAGATCCCCATGCCGGGCGTCGATTTGCCGAAGGCCAAGAGCTACTTCAACCATCTGCTGATCAGCCCTGACGGGAGCCGCTTCGAGTTCCTGCATCGCTGGGGGTTTCCCAATTGGCGCGGCGCCACGCGCATGCTGACTGCCGCGCCGGACGGCTCAGACATTCGCATGGTCGATCCTCACGGCAAGACGTCGCACTTCATCTGGCGCGACCCGCACCACATCCTCGCATGGGCGTGGCATCCGTCGCACAAAAGTGCCTTCTACTTGTTCGAGGACAAAACGGGCGGAAAGGTAGAGGTTGTCGGCAAGGACGTGATGACGGTCAACGGCCACTGCACGTATCTACCGGGCAACGATTGGATCCTGAACGACACCTACCCGCGCGGCGAGAACCGAGAGCAGAGCCCGTACCTCTACCACGTCGAGACCGGCAAGCAGATCTGGCTGGGGCATTTCCATCTTCCGCCTGAATATCGCGGCGAATGGCGCTGCGACACTCACCCCCGTTTCAGCCCGGACGGCCGGACCGTTGTGATCGACACCGCACACACCGGCCAAGGCCGGCAACTCCACCTGATCGACATCAGCCGGATCGTCGGGTGACGCCGCTCAAAGATTGGTGAAGTCATAGCGAATACTATTCGTTAAAGGCAGAATATAGAGCAGAGGTCGCGAGACAGAACAGAGATTCTTCACTGAGTTCCGGGAACGCAAATTGGGCGTAGGGCCGGTTCCTACCGGCCGATCAGACGACGATCAAGCGCTGGCCGGTAGGAACCGGCCCTACTCGACTGGGAGACTAAACGATGCAAAGTCATGAAGTGGACT
>CAZURK010000137.1:3854-38958 GCA_964623055.1 uncultured Pirellulaceae bacterium | reverse complement strand
TTCCGCAGGAACTCGCCTGCCGTCGGGCATCCCTCCACCACCGGCGCAGTCGAGCGAAGTCGGTCCTCGACGCCGCCCCGGGGAGCGTATCGGCCTCGCGCCGGGGCGTATGGCTTGTCATTGTTGTACGTCGAGAGTTGCCTGGATCTGGCTTGCGTCGATTCGGCGATCATTTTGTCTGCCTCCCTGTGGTTCGGCATGCCATACAGGAAAGTGTTCTAATGTACACGTGATCGCATGTCAACTATTTCGTGCCTTTTCGGCAGGGGCTTACGCAGGATTCTTGGCGGATTCGGAAAGTTCGCATTTCTCAGGAGTCACGCAAGCCCGACGCGTTAGCGAGGGACGGCAGCCGGTTCAGCCTCGCTGGCGCGTCGGGCTTGTGTCAACACACTGTCGCAGTTTCTCAATTTGGTGAGCAATCCGGGATTGCCGCGTCGCGACAGGGGGACCGATGTTATCCGGCGGCGACGGGACGTAGAGGGTGGATTGGGACGGCTGGTTCGTAATCAATCTCGCCAAATGGGGTGCTAGATTTTCGGAAACAAACCTTCGGCGATCGAACGCAGGCCGTCAGCATCGCGTAACTCGACGCGGTTGTTGTCCATCTCGGCGATCAGGCCGGCTTCGATCAGGCGGCCAAAGGTGCGCGAGAATGCCTCGCTGGTCAGGTTCAGGTGGCTGGCAATATGTCGTTTCAGCCCTGGCAGCTTCACTGTCCCGTCGCGTTCCGTCTCCGATTCGAGCAGGAATCGGGCGATCCGACCCACGGCGTCGCGCAGTACCAGGTCTTCCATCAGCGAGATCAGGTGACGGACCCAAAAACAAAGACCAGTCATCATTTCCAGGCACAACTGATGATCCGTGGCCATCTCCCTGCGGAACGCTTCCAGCGGTAGTAGCGCGCAAGTGGTGGGTACAACCGCCTCGGCGTTGGCCGGGCACTCGAAACCGCCAATCGCGGCTACTTCGGCGAAAGTATGGTCGGGGCCAACCATGTGCAGCACGTGTTCCTTGCCGCTGGGCCCGGTCTTGAAGACTCGTACCATGCCGGTGTCAACCACGTAGATGCCTGGGCATTCTTCTCCCTGGCGAAATACTAACTGCCCTTTGGTAAACTTGCGAATCGAGGCGAATTCGGCAAGCCGGCGGCAGCGTGCAGCATCGACTTGAGCAAAAAGCTGACAACGGTTCAAGACCTGCTCGATCGTTGCAGACACGGTCACCTCGTTTGCGATTTGGGCGGAATTGATCCAGGTCAAGGCGTGGCATCGGTTAAACGCCTATTATATGGTCGTACGCAGAGGCCAGCCAGGGTCGTTGGCCGGTCCTCACTGGCGCAAGTGCGATGGCGTCACGACGTGGCGTCTGATTCGATAGGTGACACTCAATTCAAGAAAGGAAACAGGAACTATGTTCTGCAACCAATGTGAACAGACGGCCCATTGCACCGGCTGCGAGAAGAGTCCTGGTGTTTGCGGTAAGAGCGAAGATGTTCAGTCGCTGCAGGAAACGCTGCTCTATGGCCTGAAGGGCATGGCGGCTTATGCCCATCACGCTCGGCGGTTAGGGAAGTCGGACGAAAACGTCAGCGCGTTTATCGAAGAGGCATTGTTTGCCACCATGACCAACGTCAACTTCGATATCCCCTCGCTGCTGGAGATGGCGTTGGAATGTGGGCGCCAGAATCTTCGCGTCATGGAGCTGCTGGACGAAGGGCACATCGAATTGTTCGGGGAACCCTCGCCCGCCAGCGTGCGCGAAGGAACTCAGGCCGGCCCTGGCATTCTGATGACGGGTCACGATTTGTTGGATCTGCACAACTTGCTCAAACAGTGCGAAGGCACCGACGTCAAGGTCTACACACACGGCGAAATGCTGCCTGGCCACATGTATCCGAAGCTGCGCGAACATCCAAATCTGGCGGGAAACTACGGAGGCGCATGGCAGAAGCAGAAGCGTGAATTCGAGGCTTTCCCCGGGCCAACCGTCGGCACAACGAATTGTGTGCTGATTCCGAGGGAAACCTATGCCGATCGCCTGTTCACGACCCGATGCACGGCCGTCCCCGGTTGCACGATAATCAAAGATGACGATTTCTCGGCGGTGATCGCCAAGGCGAAGGAATGCCCGCCGCTGGAGGAGAGCGAAGGGAAGCAGTCGACCATCGGATTTCACCAGAACGTTGTCCTCGGCTTGGCCGACACGATCGTCCAGGCGGTCAAGGACGGCAAGATCAGTCGCTTCTTCCTCATCGGCGGCTGCGACGGTGCGGAACCGGGGCGCAACTACTTCAGCGACTACGCACAGGCCACACCGGCCGACTCGTTCATCCTGACACTCGGTTGCGGCAAATTCCGCATCCGCGACTACGATTATGGCGAGTTGTTGGGGTTGCCGCGACTGTTGGACATGGGACAGTGCAACAATGCCTACAGCGCGATCAAAGTGGCTGTCGCCTTGGCCGAAGCGTTCGGGTGCACGGTCAACGATCTGCCGCTGACGCTCGTCGTGTCCTGGTTCGAACAGAAGGCGGTGGCCGTGCTGCTGACGCTGCTGGCGCTGGGCGTCAAGGGCGTTTCCATCGGCCCCAACCCGCCGGGTTTCGTCACGCCGAACGTGTTCAAGGTCCTTCAGGAGCAGTTCGACCTGCGGTTGACCGGCGACGACGCCAAGAAAGACCTCGCCATGGAGCTGGCGGGTTAGCCGCCTGCTGAAGTTCGATTGGCGAGTTTCATTGGGAGGGCGAAGCTCCTGCTGAGCCGGATGTCTGGTTCCGACGCACCGGCTCGGCAGGAGCCTCGCCCTCCCGTTTCTTCAAAGAAGACTTGGCGGCATACCCGAGTCGATAACGCTCAATTACGGCGATTGATTTGCGACGTTTCTCAATCGATCCGCTTGCGTCGGGAATTCGTCTTGGCAAAACGCGCGATTGACGACCGGCGCGTTTTGCATCCTTGGCGGATAGGGCGAGTCGGCGAAGGGCTGCACGCCCGGCGTTCGTGGTGGGTAACGCGACTCGGCGAAGAAAGCATCGGATGGATCAGGATCGGGAATCGAACGGATGTCGTCCTCGTTCCAGTAGGGGCACAGCAGATCCACCCACGCGATCAGTTTGCGTGCACTCAGAGGATCGACTTCGACCTCATGGTGCTTGCCGCTGGTCGCGTTCTCGATCAGCGTGCTCTTGTACGACATCGTAGTCATTGGCGGCAGCGTGCGATCATCTTCGGGGCGCAGCGGATAGACCATCGGCAACAATGATCCGGCCACACCACCCTCGCAGCCACGAGTGAAGCCGCCCGAGTGAGTCCGCTCTGCGCCCAGCGTCAATGTCACGTACGGTTCGGTGTACGAACCCGAGTCGGCGCTGGGGCGGAAGGTCAGGTCCAGATGTTCGCGGCCCTCGCCATCGCCTTGATGGCAACGACCGCAATAGCGGTCAAGGATCGGTTGGATGTCGGCGCAGTAGCCGAGGTGATATCGCGAGCCCCAAGGCGGTGGCGTTGGCTGAACCGGGTCGTTCTTCATCGCGATCGACGATTCACCGATTGGTGCCGTCGTGTGCGACTCGTGGCAGCCGATACAGCCGCGCCGCTCGCCTGGCATCACTCCGGTGAAAGATCGCATGATGTGCAGAGCCCGGTAGTCCCGGTCCAGAAGTTGGAAGTGGACCTGAATGCTAGGCGGCACCTCGACGGTGATAGAGCCGTCGCTTTCGATCGGTACGGTGCCCAGAATGCGTTTAATCCCGTCGTTGCCCGTGATCGTCAACGGCGGACCGGCATGCTGATGGAAGGACCGGTTACGATCTCCCTTCTGGTTGGGCATCTGGCACTTCAGTCCGTAGGTGAAGGTTGTATAGTCCTGATGGATCACGCGGACGTATTTCGCCTGCTCGCGCAGAGCATCGGGCAGGCCCTCAAACACGTTGTTGCTGAACAGCACGCCGGGCTCGGGAGTTCGCCCTTCACTTTGCGAGCCGGGCCAATCGACTTGATCGGGGATCGCGTTTGGTTGCTCGCGCGGGCGCACCGGCATGGCGTAGAGAATGTCGTATTGGCCACGATGGATAAGCTCGCGGTTGCCCCAAACGTCCATCAAATACAGAGAGAACCTCGCATCGCCCGATCGCCGGGCGGATACCAGGAAGAGTTCTTCGCTCAAAGGAAACGGGCAACGGTAACCGTCAAACCTTCCCGAAACGTGGTAGTCAGGGTTCTCCGGTTTCTCCGCCGGTCCGTTGCCGACCTCGGCCCACGGTCGCTCCCACGTGACTCGCGTCAGCCCGTGCGGGTAGTTGAATCCTTCGGTCGGATCGATCTTCCCAATGCATCCGTGCACGATGTCGTGGTGGCCCTGGCCGGAGAAGATGATCCGCGGCGACCCAGGTATCGGCCGCGCCTCGACCAACATATCGGGCCATGTGCTTTGATTCCCCCACAGCGTCGACACGCTAGTTCCGTCGGGGTTCATTGTCCAGAGGCTCTGGATCCGCATCAGTTCCTTGTCGGTGTATTCCCATCGCGTGTACATGACGCGGCCGTCCGGCAACAGGCACGGTGTGTATTCCGGTTCGTTGCTCATGCTGACAACGTAGATATCCGTGCCGTCCGGGTCGCACCGCGAAACGACGTAACTCGGATGCGCGACGGCGCACCGCGCATAGCTGTTGCCACGGTTCGACAAGAACGTGATGTTGCCATTAGGCAAGTAGATCGGGTCCAAATCGTCGTACAGTCCGCGGGTAATCTGCCGAATGGGAACGCCGTCGATGCCCGTTTCGTAAAGATGGAACGTTCGTTCGCCCTCCGGGCGCATGCAGAACAGCACCTTCTGGGCGTCGGACGACAGATCGGGCCGCCAAAACATGCCGCGTTGCCCCGTCAGATCCTTCAGACTCCCGCCCGGGTCCAGACCGTCCAGGGTCATGAGACGTCCTTCGTTGTTTTGTGCCTGGGGAAAAACCCGGTGCATCGATTCGTGGTTCAGTGCGTCGTAGCAGGGAACGTCAACAAACAGCAGCTTGGCGAAGTCTATCAGCGGGTCCTTCATGAAGATGCTGCGCTTGATCTGGCGGATGGCAAGATAGACGTCCTGGACGTCAAGCCCATCATCAATCTTGGGCTGCTGATCATTCTGGTATTTCTCGGCGTCTCGTTCATGAACACGTCGGATTTCCTCCGTCGACAACGCGCGAGGGACCAGTTCCATCCCCTCCAACTGGCCGCGGAAGCGATAGCGACTTCTCGCGCCGCTGCCATCGGCGGAGCCCAGGAAGATCGGCTTGCCGGAGCTGGTCGGCTTGCCGACGATATCGGCCGAAATGTCAAGCCGGCCGTCGACGTAGAGGGAAAGCCGGCCGTCGACAACCGTTTGTGCAATGTGATGCCAACGGCCGTCGTTCACCGGCAGCTTGCCGTCGAGTGCATTCGGCGCTTTGTCGGTGAAGTGATGGGCTCGAACCGGTCCGCGATTGACGACCAAGAGAAGATCGCCTGGCGAGACCCCCGTGCCCAGTACGTCCATCACCTGTCCGCGAGTGCGAACCCAGCAACAGACGGTATATTCAACAGGTCCGGCGGTCGAAAGCGATTCCTCAGTTCTCGTGACCAAGAACGCCGATGCGTCGCCCCCGCCGACCGGAGGTTTGTCCGGAATGACAGTCACTGCCGCAACTCTCTTGCGAATGGTCTTCAACGCAGCCACATCCACCGCCAAATCGGGTGGATTCTCCCGGGTCTGAAGGCGGTCGGCGAGTTGTTCTGTCCACAGCAGTTCCGCGATGGTCCGGTCCATATCCGGAGAACCATCCGCCTGAAACAGCCAGTCTTGCCGAAGCGTCTCCGTGGCTTTCGACTGCTTGCCCGATTCCTGGGCCGGCGCCGAGATTGGCACGCAGATGCAACACCATGCGAGAGAAGTCATGACAATCATGAAGCGAACGGTCATAGCTCCCTTTCCGTTATCTACTTGGCCACGCGCGTTCAACGCACAGTCTTTGCCTTTCCCAAGGATTATCGCACGGCACTTGGCGCATCTCAATGTGGAGATTGGCGCCAAATTCCGTTAGGCTATTGTCTTGTCGGCTCGCAGAAAGACGTGAATACGACTACGTGACAGGAGAGAAGCGATGTTACGATGCCACACTCACGGTTCGTGTCATGGTTGTTGCCACGCGGTTGATCGGCGGCGTTTTCTCCAAGGTTGCGGGGCGGCTGCGGTTGCGGCGGCCGGTTCGCTGACGCTGGGTGCTGGTGCGGTTGCGGATGAGAAAGGTGGCGGCAAGGTTCGCGTTGCGGCGGTCTTTCTGGCTCAGGTGAGAAAGTCGTGGCCGTATCCGGGCTATGACGCCGATGGCCGCCAACGTGAGATCCTCGCGGCATTAGGGGAGGGCTGTCCGGAAGTAGAGTTCGTGCCGCTGACGGTCGCAACCCCAGGCGACGTACAGAAAGCGATCGGACTGAAGGACGAGGTGGATGGCTACTTGGTCTATGTGGCAACGCTGTCGTGGGTGTTGCGCGCGGCGATCGTCGACATTGGCAAATTGGGCAAGCCGATGGCCGTGGCCAACGAATTCCTCGGTGGCTGCGGTGGGTTCTTGACCGGCTACGGTCAACTGTGCACTCGCGGGATTCCGGCGGCGGCGGTATCCACCACGCGACTCAGCGACTTGGTGACGGTGGCGCAGCAATTCGCCAGCGTGCGCCAGCCTGGTACCACGCCCATGTCGTTCGCTCGGCAGTGCGAGAAGGCGTATCGCGAGACTTTTCCTTCGGCGGGGGAGATACAATGTGTTGATGATCCGATATCGCTGACTGACATCGGGGAATGCGTCAAGCGTTTCCGCCAGTCGCGATTCTTGATCGTCGGCCGCGGGCGGGGCGGCCAGGAGCAGGACTTCCTGGGTGTGAAGGGACGTTACGCCGACTTCGACGAGTTGAAGTCTTATTACGAAAAGGTCGATCGCGACCAGGCGGCCGAGTGGGCCAGCCGATGGTCCCAGCGGGCAACGGATCTGCCGGCGGGAGACTACGTCGAGCCGAGCCAACCCGCGCCTGACGCCGTCCACAAGGCGGGTGGCGTTTACTTGGCTACGCGCAAGCTGCTCGAAAAACACGGAACCGACACGGTGACCATGAATTGCCTGGGCGGTTTTGCGGCTGGCAAGCTGCCGGCCTATCCGTGCCTGGGGTTCATGGAGATCCTGAACGATGGCGGCCAGGGCGTTTGCGAGGCCCAGCCGGACGACACGCTGAGCATGCTGATGGCGCGGATTCTCACGGGTCGGCCCGGTTTCGTGTCCGACCCGGCGATTGATACGTCAAAGAACCAAGTCGTTTATGCTCATTGCGTTGGCACAACCAAGGTATTCGGGCCCGAGGGCGAATCGAACGGCTTCCGCATCCGTACGCTCCACAACCGCGATCCGCGGGGCGCATGTGCCGAATCGCTGATGCCGGCCGGCTACATGACCACGACCTTCCGCACGAGTGTTGGGCGGAAGCAGTTGATCATCCATCAGGCCAAAGCGTTGGGTGCGTTGGATACAGAACACGCGTGCCGGACCAAACTGATCGGCGAAGTCCGCGGCGACATTGGCAAGTTGTTCGACCAATGGGACCAGTTCGGGTGGCATCGCGTTACCGTGTATGGCGACATCCTGGAGCCGTTGGCCGAATTCGGGAAGGCCCTTGGGTTGGAGGTTATCGAAGAGGCATGATAACGGGGGCTCCCCAGTATTTCGCTTTGTCCGCTTGGCAAGTAAACTATTGTTTTCGGCATTATCACCAAAAAGGACGTTCTGTCCCCGATCATTGTAGATCTCGCGAATCGCAATATGGCCAACGACCCCAAATCGGAGGAAGCACGTCGATGGCCAGCCTCGATTGCCAGGCTGGCATTAGCGGCGTGGACTTGCGCATTTCTGTTCACGATCGTGCTGGTCACGGCGCTGGCCCAAGACCCGCCGGCCGATTCTCCCAAGCCGAAATCGGACGCGGCGGACAAGGCTGCGGAGCCGAAAGCCAAGCCCAAAAGCAAGCCCGCCAAACCCAAACCAGTGCCAAAGAAGTTCTTTGAACTGGAACGGTACGACTTGATCACGTTGGACGCGGTCAACAATGATGCCGTGTTGAAAGTCCTGCCGCTACCGTTTACAGACCAACGTATGCCCCCCGAATCGGAGCGCGTTGGCAAGCTGACGGTGCGGCTGTTCGACAAGCAGAACGGAGATTACGAAGTGATGTGGCGACACATCGTCAAGATCGAGTTCTTCGGCGATCTGATCCTTCGCGAAACAGAGAAGATCGTTGGCAGGGCGGCCCAATTGAGCCGGGCAGGCAAGGCCAAGGAAGCTGAACGCCAGTTTGACGAAGCGTATGAGTACTATCAACACCTTCTCGACCGGAGAAACGGATATTCCACCACACTAGGTTTGAAGGAATCAATAGACGCCTACCTGTATATCAACGCCGGGGCGTTGTTCAATCAGGAGCGCGTCGCCGAGGCATTCTCGGTTCTGGAGGAACTGTACAGCCGCGACCGTCAGTATCAACCTCAAGCCGGCTCGCGAACGGTGAAGGAGGCGATGGAAAGTGTCGGCGGCCGTTTGATTGCCAGCTACGTCAACCGGCAGGACTTCCACTCGGCCCGTGTGCTCTTGGAGAGGCTAGAGGAGGACTATGGGAACCGGCTGGACGTTGGGACGACTTGGCAAGACAAACTGGTGGGTATAGCGGCCGAGCGGCGCGACGAAGCGAAAACGCATCTGGCAGCCAAGCGTTTCCAACAGGCACACGAGCTTGCCGGCGAAATGCTGAAGATTTGGCCGAAACTGGAAGGTGGACGCGAGTTGGTACTGGAAATCGCTGACCAGTATCCGCTGGTGGTCGTCGCCGTATCGCAGCCGGCCTTCGAGGGCCACGATCCGAGTAGTCTGGACAGCACGCCGTCACGTCGAACCGGCAACTTGATGTACCGCACATTGCTCCAATTCAAAGCGCGTGGAACCGAAGGCGGCAGGTACGCGTGTCCGTGGGGAATCGTTACTCAAACTGAGGATCGCAAACGGCTGACATTCGACCTGCGCGAGGAGAGCACCGGAGGCAGGCTTACCGGCTACGATCTCTCCAGGCATTTGGCGGCCTTGGCCGATCCGGCCGGCAGGCACTACCAGTCGGCTTGGGCCAGTTTGATGAAGGGGCTCAGGACGGAAGGAGTCAACCGTGTGCGCGTGGAACTGCGACGACCTCACGTGTTGCCACACGCGTTGCTGCAATCGCGACCGACCTCCGACAATGGGCTCTCGACTCGATACAGCAAGGCGTCGCAGGACGAGACGGCAATGCGTTTCGAGCCGACCGGCAGCGAAACGGATGACGAGGATCTAAGACCGGTCATTGTCGAGCGATTCTATCCGGCGCCGCGCGAAGCGATAGCGGCTTTGCGCAAAGGCAAGATCGACATGATCGATTGCGTTTTGCCAAACGACGCCTTGCGTTTGCGCGACGATCCCACGCTGGTCGTCGGCCGCTACGCCTTTCCAACGATCCACGTTCTGGTGCCGAATACGGAAAACCCCCACCTGAACAATCGCACGTTTCGCCGTGCGTTGGTGTACGGGATCAATCGCGACGTCATCTTGTCAAAGGGGCTTCTGAATAGGAAGGAGATCCCGGGGTGCCGCGTGCTGAGCGTGCCTTTCCCTGCAGGTGTGATAGAGAACGATGCTTCGGCGTATGCCTACGACGAAGGGATCAAACCATTCGCATATGATCCTGTGATGGCAGCGATCCTGATTAGCCTGGCCGAAAAGGAACTAGGCGCCGTTGCGGATATGCGAAAGGAGGAGGCGCCGGAACTGGGCGAATTGGTGATCGCACATCCACCGTTCGAGATGCCGCGTTTTGTTTGCAGGGAGATCCAAACGCAACTGAAAATCGTGGGTATCGAGTGCACGCTTGCCGAATTGCCGCCAGGGCGAACCAGGCTTCCGAACGGCGAATACGATTTGCTGTATCTCGAGCTGACCATGCGTGAACCACTGGTAGACGTTCGCCGCATCTTTGGGCCCGGCGGCACCGCACCGTCGACGGATCCCTACGTAGGCTTGACGTTGCGCCAACTGGACGAGGCGGAGAGTTGGAAGGATGCTCGCGAATTGTTGCACAAGCTGCATCGGCAAATCCGCGAAGAGGTCACTGTGATTCCGCTGTGGCAGATGGTCGACCATTTCGTCTACCACAGGGGGCTTCGAGGTGTGCAGGATAATCCCGTTTTCCTGTATCAAGACGTTGACCAGTGGCGAGTCGTGCCGCCGGAGCTGAAGGAATAGGGAATGGGCTTCATCAGGGTTGATGGATTGGAGAAGAAATCGGCTCAGGTCCCGCCTGAGACGCCTGCCGCACGCGTCGCGCGCGTCTTCATTCACCGCTCGATATGTGCCGTTCTCCTGGGGGCCGCATGCCTCGTTCCTTCCGCGGCTCACGCGCAGGTCAACTGGGAATACTCGCCCTACTCCGTCAAAGTCTGGGTCGCCTTCGGGCATTCCGCCGAGTTGACGGATCGTCTTATGGAGCAGATCGCCGACACGGTGTACCAGCGAGCGTACGTGGTGACGGGCGCCACTTGGTCCGTGGAAACGGTTCGGTGTCCGGCCGAATTGCGAAGCGCCGTCGCGACGAGCATCGAATCGGTCACCGTCGACGATGTAAAGGCGGTCGAGGAGTCGGTGCTGAAGAAGGACGACAAACTGCTCCTGCTGGGTATTCAGGCGGAAATGGCCCGTTTTGTGATCACGGTCCGGGAATTGGACTGTCGTTCGCGTATTTGGCGGCCAATCCTCTCGCGTCGCGTCGTTCAACCGGACAGGCTTTCACGCGAGGCTTTCGCTGCGTTGGCGGATGCTTTCTCGGCACTCGTACGAATCGAGGTACCCAAGGGAAAGACAGCCCAGGTGCGCATTCGCGCCGGCGGGTTGATCACTATCGACTCGTCGCCGGCCCAGATTCACGACGACGACGTTCTGATGCCCGTCATCCGCCGCAACGACCGCCTTGGCGAACCGGAGGAGGGCGGGATTCAGGTGGTGCCCTGGACCTTTCTGACGATCGACGGGCGTCAGGGGGCCGTCCTGCAGTGTACTGTCCATTCCATCACGTTGTCCTCCCTTCGTGGACGCAGCAGCTCGCGTACGGTCAAGCTGGCGTTGGCTGTCAAACCGAGAGGCGAAACGACGTTTCTCCGGCTGGAGTCACGTGACGAATCTCGCCTGCCGCTTGGTGGATACGAAATCCGCTCGAAGGATCCAGTGACGGAGAAGTCGGAAGTGGTCGGTATGACCGACTGGCGCGGGATGCTCGAAGTGCCGAAGGCTGAGCACCCGTTGCGAGTTCTGTACGTTCGAAATGGAGGGCTGCTGCTGGCTCGGCTGCCGATGGTGCCAGGGCTGGAGAAGGAGTCGACCGCTCAGGTCCGCAACGACGATCTGCGTTTGGAGGCAGAGGGTTTCATTAAGGGACTACAGACGAAGGTCATGGATTTGGTGGCCCGGCGCCACCTGTACGAAGCTCGTATCCGACGCCATCTGGGTAGGAACGAGTTGGACAAGGCGGATGAGCTGCTGGAGAAGTTCCGCGTTTTGGAAACGCGTGCGGATCTGTTCCGGCAGTTGCGCGATGAAGAGCAGCGCACCACATCGCCGAACCCACGAGTGCAAATGAAAATAGACCAGTTGTTCAAGGATACAACCCAGCTTCTGTCGAAATTTCTGGATCCCGCGACCGTGCGCGATCTGCAGGCGGAGCTGGATGCAGCCGAAAAGAGCGGTGGCTGAGTGGCTCTCGAACTAACGCTCGATTCCGTACTCGTCGATCTTCCGGTACACCGTAGCCCGGCCGATCCCTAGTAGCTTTGCTGCTTCCGGCACGCTGTTGCTAGTGCGTTTCAGCGCTTCGAGGATCAAACGCTGCTCCCACACATCGAGACGCAGCGAATCGAACATGCCATCACCGGCATCGTGCAACCCAAAATCCTCCGGCTGAATCACGTCGTCTTCGGCCATCACGACGGCACTGTCGATCACGTTGCGCAACTGGCGCACGTTACCAGGCCATCCGTAGGACAGCAGTTTGTGCCGCGCCGAATCCGACAGGGTCAACCGAGGACGACCGTGCTCGCCCCTGAAACGGTCCAGGAAGTAGTTGGCCAACAGGTCGATGTCGCCACCGCGTTCGCGCAACGGTGGGATGTACAGTTCGAATACGGTAAGGCGGTAGTACAGGTCCTCGCGAAACTTCCCTTCGCGCACAAACTCATGGAGGTCGCGATTCGTCGCGGCAATAACGCGAACATCGACGGTTCGCTCTTTGGTTCCTCCGACCGGCAAGAAAGGGTGCCCGTCCAGGATGCGAAGCAGCTTGGCTTGGCCCTCCAGCGTCATTTCGCCCACTTCGTCCAGGAACAGCGTGCCGGAGTCCGCCTGCTCGAACCAGCCGATGTGGTCCGAGTCCGCACCGGTAAACGAGCCTTTCTTGTGGCCGAACAACTGGCTTTCCATCAGGTCGCGCGGTATGGCTGCACAGTTGACCGACAGCAGCGGACGATCCGCGCGCGCACCAAGCCGGTGAACGGCGCGTGCAACGAGCTCTTTGCCCACGCCGCTTTCGCCGCGGATCAGCAGGCACCCGGTCGCTCGGGCCACGCGTTTGCTTCTCTCCTTCAGCCGCCGCATCGGCTCGCTTTCCCCGATCAACTCGGCAAAATCCGCGGACTTGACGATCAACCGCTGGTGGTCGGCTTCGAGCGTTGCCTGCTGGCGGGCCTTGACCAATGCCGCCATCACGATACGGGCCAGCGACTGGGAAAACTGAAATTGGCTTCGGTCGAACGTCCCTCGTTCGCGGATCAAGTGAATGGCCGCTGGCGTCGTCTGATCGTGCAGCAACGGGACACAAATCGCATCGGCGAATTGTGTCAAACACGGGGGCTTGAGCGGGGATGTGGGATGATTCATCCATACGGCCTGGCCCTGCCTGCAGACGATCCCTGTCAGGGTCTCGCTCGTGACGATCAGGTCCGCGGCTTTGTCCGGTATGGCCAGTTTCAGCTTCATCTGACCATCGTCACTCATCCACAGAAACCCGGCCGCCGTCGCGCCGGTCATCCCGCTCAATACCTCCAGCGAGATCCTTATCACCTCGTCCGGATCGCAGCAGCCAAGCAGACGAATACTCAATTGGTACAAGACCAGGAAATCATGTGACCCTTCAGTTTCCTGCAGCAATGCCGAGGGTTGGACGGCAGGAGTGATTGTCGTCTCTCCAAGATCGATCGGTTCCTCCAGAACAGCAGTCTTGGACAGGCTGGGATTCGGTTGAGCGATATCATCCGGTTTCGGAGCATCTTCGTGGAAAGAGAATTCGGCTGAGCCAAAACGAACTAGACACCCATCGACGAGCCGCGCGTCGTCGATCTTCTGCCGGTTTACGTAAGTCCCGTTGCGGCTGTGCGCATCGTGCAACCACCACGCGTCTTCATATCGCTCGATGCGCGCGTGGACTCGCGAGCACAACGGGTCGGACAGCACGATATGACAGTCCGTTCCGCGCCCAATCAGGCTCTCGGCCGTCGAGTCCAGCAGGAAGCTTGATCCGGAACGGGAGCCGTTCAGTGCAGTAAGAAAGGTGCAAAGTTCAGTCACGATACCAGCACGGTCAGCAAAAGTGATCCAGCAAGACTGATGCTAACACAGTCTGCAAGAAATGACGATCCCTGGACCTCCGACGCGTCTCGATCGCAGGGGGCCCGGAGTGCGTCAACATCATTCGAGAAACAACTGTCCAATTTGAATGTAGCCGGAGTCGCAAGACTTCGGGATTCGCCACTTCGGCTCAACAAGAATCCAACCGCCGTTGCCCGGCTACTTTCACACTATCTTTCCCCCGACGTTCCCTGACACCCGCATCCAATACTCCACGAGTTTCTGAGACGCCATTCACTCTCACAGCCCTTTTGGGGGATGCTGCCAGTGCGGCCTCGATCGACAGGCACATAGCACGAGGCGGGACTCTGAGCTATCTTTGAGGGGCTAACCGGCGAAACTCGCCGCTTTTTCCTGCTTTGTCGTAGCTGATGAGTTTTGAACTCCTGAGAGCAACTGCGTTCGATGTCCGATACAAAACGGCTGACCGGTATATTCACACCCAATGTCGTACCCCTGGACCATTCGGGGGAGATCAACGAGCCGGAATTGCGCAAGTACGTGGATTGGCTAATCGAACGGGGCGTGCATGGGCTGTATCCAAACGGTTCGACGGGCGAATTCACTCGGTTCACCGCGGAAGAACGCCGCCGCATCGTTGATATCATGGCTGACCAGGCGGCTGGCCGTGTGCCGATTCTGGCTGGTGCGGCGGAAGCCAACTCGCGCGAGACGATCAAAGCGTGCGAACATTATCACCGACTTGGCGTGCGGGCCGTGGCCATTGTGTCGCCGTTCTACTACAAGCTGACAGCGGCGGGCGTCTACGCCTACTTCAGAGAAATCGCCGACAACTCGCCCATCGACGTCACTCTGTACAACATCCCGATGTTCGCTTCGCCAATCGACGTGCCGACCGTGAAGCGTTTGGCCGAAGAGTGCCCGCGTGTTGTCGGGATCAAAGATTCCTCCGGGGATCTGCCCAACATGATGCGGATGATTGCCGCGGTCCGGCCGATTCGGCCCGAGTTCAGCTTCCTGACCGGCTGGGACGCCGCGCTGATGCCGATGCTGTTGGTCGGCTGCGACGGCGGCACGAACGCCACCAGCGGCATTGTGCCCGAGATCACTCGCAAGCTGTACGATTTGACCGTGGCTGGCCGGTTGGACGAGGCGCGCGATCTGCAGTATCGCCTACTGACGCTGTTCGATTCGATGATCTACTCGGCCGAATTCCCGGAAGGTTTTCGAGCGGCCTTGCGACTACGAGGCATCGACGCCGGCATCGGCCGACAGCCGAAATCGGAAAGCCAGAAACTGGAACTGAACGCACTCAGCCGCCAACTGCAATGTCTGCTCGCCGCCGAAGGCTTCACCGACGAACCGATCGGCGGCTGCCCGGCCGGCCAGGAGGTCGACCCCGACGAAGTTGCCCGTATCGTACAAGGCGTCGTAGGCGAACTCAAGAAACGCGGGATGGCGTGAGCGTCAGGAGTGTAGCCGGAGTCGCAAGACTTCGGAATTCGTCGCTTCCGCCCGAACTGTTGCCACTCCGGCTACGACGTTTGTTTCTCGAACGGTCCTACCGTTCCGCGATCAACCGCTTCAGCAGATCCGCGCCGCCTTGAACGTCGCGCACCCGCGCCGCCTGATCGCCCACCTCACGCTCGATCGGAAGCGCTCCCGTGTAGCCGACCTCGGCCAGAACGTCCAAGTAGGCGGCCATGTTCACTTCGCCTTCGCCCAGCGGCACTTCGGCGCCCCATTCGCCTTCTTGGGCGGGCACTTTGGCGTCCTTGACGTGGACGTGGACGATATCGGGGCCAAGGATGCGGACCGCTTCGATTGGATTGCCCTTGTTGTACAGCAGCATGTTGGCGGGATCGAAGTTCACCTTTGCACCCGGGTGGTCGAGTTCGTCGAGTGTCGCGCGGAGCAGCGATGCCGTTTCCTGCCCTGTCTCGAATGCAAGCGTAACCCCTTGCTCGGCCGAGATGTCGAGTGCTCGTCGCAGGCAATCGATGAAGTCCGGTCGTTCGGGGCTGCCCACCTCGGGAAGGAACCCCGCATGGACTGTCATGATCGAAAGGTCCAGGGCTTTCGCCTTCTTGGCGCCCCACGCAACCAGTTCCAACCTCTCCTCTCGAAGAGCCGGATCGGCGAATCCGCCCGTCTTTTGGATCGTCGCTGGCGTCGTGTAGTCCTCGCCCGGAAACGCGAGCATCGCTGCCGAGGATGTGAATGAGGCTTTCTCGACACGTTCGATAAAGGTGGCATCGTCCTCCTCCCACGAAGCGTGGTGCGGATCGCCGAGCGCCAGATGGACGTGAGACACTCCGATCTGTTCGAGCAGACTCTCGAGTTCCGGGATGCTCTGGACCTGGAGGGACCAACTACAAACACCAATCTGCCACTGTTCAGCCATCGCCAGAACTCCTGATTCAAACAGAGTCAAACAAATCACCGGCCGAGGGAACGGCCAACGTCACCATTGGAACCTGATTGTAACGGATCGGTTCCCGCCGTACAGATGCGGATTCGCTGCAAGAGAAAAACGGGCACGGATGCGGGGAAATCGCTAGACGTCAGTATCAGAGTTTCCCGGCGATCATGGCTTCGAGCACGGCACGCAGACCGTCCGCGTGGCGTCGTTGGTATTCCTTCAGAAGCGGGCGATCGGTTTGATCGACGACGCATTTCGCCCGAGCCTCGGTCTCGCGCGAAGATATCTCCAGGTCAAAGGCCGGCACGTTCAGCTCGCGGTAACACCATGCCGGCAGGCTACCCGCGGACGTGCCGTGGCGAAACACGCTGCTGGCCGGATGCGAGTGATCCATGCCAAGGCCGTACGCAGTAGCGAATTGTATGCACTTCTTCGTGTAAGCCTCGTCTTGCGCGGCGCATTTCGGGCCAAGTAGATGCGCTCCACAGATGCTGGCAAGGCAATGGAACGAGTAGACCACATCGACGGGATCGGCGCGAAGGAAGTCCATCACGGCACGAGTCTCCAGCTCGCTGGCCGGGAACGGCCCGCGATAGGTCATCGAGTCCGGATCGGACGTGTCCAACCCATAGCCGTAGTCCACGGTGTCCCAATCGACGGGATAGTTGCGGTTCAGGTCGACGCCGTTCGCGTTCGTGCGTAGATACCATGGCACACCCTCGGCCAGCCTGCGACGTTCGTCAAGGTTGACCGAAGGAACCGCCGCAATTGAGACCTGTGCGAGCAGATCTTTGTGCTTGGCAAGGATACGTTCGAAGGCAGGAATCATCAGTTCTGGGCCCGATTCACCGGCGTGGACGGTGCCGATGATGGCGATGCGGCGGCTTCCCTTTCCGATTTGAATTCCATGCATTTTCTGGCCACGGACCGTCCGGCCGATTTCGTCCACGGTAATCACGTCTGGGTAGTCCTTCTGCAGCGCGGCGATGGCCTGTTCGAGCTTCTCCGGCGTCCACCACACTTCAGGATCGCGCACCTTGACGGCTACCGGACCGGTCGGTTCTCCGTCGGTCGGGGCCATCCAGTAGGCATAAGTCGCGCCCGTCTTCGCCGTATTGTCGACATAGGTGAACTTGCGGTTGTTCGTGGCCTTCAGCGGTCCCTGGAAAACCACTTCGGCGGCCTGGTGGGAAAGCCCGTCGAAATACTCTGCGTAGTCTTGGCCGAACGTGAAGGACGGCTCTTCACGCCGATAGATCCGTAGGGTGCGAAAACGTTCTTGCCCGTTCTTGCTCTGAAACGCGGGCGTGGATTTGTAGGCGGTCAGATGGACTTCACCGTCCAGCACCTTCGCGCGGAGAAGTGTCAAGTCCTTCCGGGACGATGTTGTGGTGGTCGTTGACGTCGTCTCGCATCGTGCGCTGGTTGCAGCCAGTGTGAGTGCAGCAGCGGGGCCGCACGTTCCAAGGAATTCTCGACGCGATGGTTTGCGAATCATGGTCTTTCCGTTTTCTCGGTATTTCCCAGTTCATGCGATGTTCAGGAGTATAGCATTCCAGCCGCAAGCGTTGGAGCTACTCGGGGTGTGGGAGATTGAGAGGGCGAAGCTCCTGCTGAGCCGAGTCTTGCCGCGGTCCGCGCCTCCGGCTCGGCAGGAGCCCGCCCTCCCGTAAACCGCGGATTCTCGCCTATCGGAATCCCGTGCATACTCAGCTACTTCTCCACGCTGTTCGCATCGGCGTTCCATCCGCGCACCAAGGCGGCCGAAGTGCCCGGCCCAAGGGCTTCAGCGGGCATTGCCGGCCAGAGTCGGACGGCACCGTCCGTCGAGGACGTGGCCAACAGCGAACCGTCAGGGGAATATGATATCTCCAAGACGGTTATCCTTTCGGTTGGACCTTCGTACTCGGCCAAGAGTTCAGCCGAGTCGACATCCCATTGCGATACGCGGCCGCCGTAATGAGCGGTCAGAACCGATTTGCCGTCCGGCAGGAACGTCACACGCTGAATTGCGCCCGTTGTCGAAATGGTCAAGTTGAGCTGCCGTGATTCCGCGTCCCAGATTCTCAGTGTCGCGTCCGCACCGCCGGTGGCTAGTAGTCTACCGTGGGGACTGAAGCAGACGCGGGCGATGACGTCGATCAGTCCAGGAAGCGATGTTAACTCCTTACCGCTTTCGGCGTCCCACAGTTTTACCTCGCCAGGTTCTTCCCGTTTCTTCCGGTTGCCCGTTGCGGTGGCGAGTGTCTTGCCATCGGGCGAAAAGGTGACGCTGGTCACCGGAAGGGATTGTTCGGCCGACGCCCATAGCTTCTGCCGCGACTGGACATCCCACACCGACACGGTTTTGCTCCCACTCGCCACGGCCAATCGCGCTCCGTCGGGCGAGAAGTCGACACCGAGCAGTTTGTTCTCGCCGGTGGTGAGTTCGCCGACCCGCCGGCCGGCTGCCACATCCCACAGGTGAATGGTGTCACCGAAAGTTCCGGTGGCCAGCAGTTTACCGTCGGGCGAGAGATCCCCGCAGATGGGCGTCCCACCACGATATCTGTCCTTTCGCAACAGCCGGCCGGTCTGCACGTCCCAGACCCTGATGACTTTGTCGTCGCCAGCAGTGACCATCACTCGTCCGTCGGGCGAGAAGACGACGAAACGACAACCGGCGCCATCGTCTGTCATTGGCAGCGTCGCGATTGGTGGAACGGGTGGCTGCCGCGACTTCCAGAGCTTGATGGTCCGGTCCGTGCTGCCGCTGATCAAGTCGCTGGCATCCGGAGTGAACGCGAGCGTCGTGACGTACTCCGTATGGCCTCGGAGCGAGTCTCGCTCGGACGCGGATTCGGGGTCCCACAACGCGATGGTGGCGTCCGAGTTGGCGCTGGCCAGCGTCCCACCCTTGGGCGAGAAAGCCAGACACCATACCGCGCCAGGATGCCGATTAGCTATCCGTCGTTCGTCACCAGTCTTCATGTCTCGCAGGATAATCGCACCATCTTCACCGACACTGGTCAACGTTTTGCCGTCCGGCGAGAACGCCAGGGCACCGCCGCGTCGTCCCTCCAACACGGCGGCTTCGGTCTCAGAGGACACGTCCCACAGCCTCACCGTCTTATCGGTGCCACCGGAGGCCAGCAGCTTCCCGTCCGGCGCGAAGGCCAAGCAGCGGACCATCTCGTCGTGCCCCTCCAAAACAGCCTTCTCGTTGCCCGTTTCGACATCCCACAGCCGAACCGTCTTGTCAGAACCAGCCGAGGCGAGCGTTTTCCCATCCGGTGAGAATGCGATGGCGAGCAGCCAATCTGTGTGTCCTTTAAGGGACCTCGGTTCGTCGTCGCCGGCAACCTTCCACAGTTTCACGGTGTTGTCGCAACTCGCTACAGCCACAGTCTGCCCGTCGGGAGAAAAGGCAACGCATGAGACCTCGGCACCGTCGCCGCCAAGGACCCGCTGCACACCTCCAGTACGGGAATCGCGTAGCCGGACGGTCTTGTCCTGGTGAGCCGATGCGATCATTGTTCCATCAGGCGAACACGCGATGGAGAGGATGGGAGACGGCTCGTCAAGACGCAACGCCGCCGGTTCGAGCACAGCCGTTTGTTCCTGCGTTTCGACGCTCCAAACCCGCGCAATCCCTCCTCTACCGGCTGTGACCAATGTCTTCCCGTCCGGCGAGAATCTCACGGCCATTACAGCGCCATCGTGGCCCCGTAGGGTCGCCGCTTCTTCCCCCGAATCGACGTTCCACAACTTTGCGGTGGTGTCGTAACTGCCGGTGGCCAGCATCTTGCCGTCGGGCGAAAAATCGACCCATTCCAGCGCCGTCTGATGCCCAGACAACGTTGACACGAGTTTGCCGGTTTCCGTCTCCCACAACCTCGCCACGGCGTCACGACCTGCCGTTGCCACCAGTTTGCCATTCGGCGATATCGCGATGCCCAAGACGGGATCGGGCATGTCCTTCATCTCAGCGATCCGTTTACCGGACGAAACTTCCCAGACTCCCGCCCAGCCGAAGCTGTCTTCCTGGAACGGCCCGCCGCCCGCGACAACGCGAGTACCGTCACGAGAGAAAGCCACGCACTGCAGATTGAACGAAAGCGAGGCCAGGCTTTTCAGCTCCTTCCCATCCTCAACACTCCACAGTTTCAACTCGCCGCCCGTGGACGCCGTGACCAACGTTTTGCCGTCCGGCGAGAATCGAACTCGGGCGGGTCTGGCTCCCGTGGTGATCTGGACGATCTCTTCTCCGGACTCGATGGCGCGGATTCTTACCAGGTTTTCCTTTTGCGTGGAGTAGGCAACAAGGCGACCGTCGGCTGAGATGTGGACAGAGTAGACTCCATTCGGCTCGTCCCAGGTCGCGATATCCTCGTTCTGCTGCATGTCCCAGATTCTGACGGTCCCCTCCGCACGATAATCCCCGTGGCCCACTGCCAAGATGTGTCCGTCGTCGGAGAAGACGACCGAACGAATCGTCTTCGGTTTCAGGCTAAGGGACCGCGGCACCTTCTCGAACCTGGTCGGCTCGGGAGGTGTCCCCGCCAGAACCTGCCCGCCGGTTTCTGATTCCCGCCCAGCATCTTCGGTTCTGCTGTCCGCGGTCAACCGGGCCGTGTCCACAACCACATCAGACCGTCTGCCTTCGGCGACCGGCGATTCCTCTGTTTGCTCCTGAGCGATTATCGGCCAGAGCGACAGCGAACAGATGGCAATGGCAAGGACGGCCAATCGGCGCTTGCCCGACAGTCGTCGGGGCGTGGTGCCTTGCACAATCATCGTTAATCTCCGCTTCAGGGATTCAAGTCGGCGAAACGCACACGGATTGAAGCACACGGATATGTCGACTCTCGGCGTCCGTGCTCGGAGATCGGCGATGCTAACGAATCGCCGCGGTTCCCCGCGCTTGCGCTTCAGGCTTGAATAATCCGGACTAACTCGTTTCCAGGATACTGGCGCCGAAGGTGAAACCGCCGCCGAACGCGCAGAGGCCGAACAGTTCGCCTTTCTTTGCGTCCGGCAGTAGGTCGTTCAAACATAGCGGGATGCTGGTCGATGACGTGTTGCCGTATTTGCTGATATTGCTGAATACCTCGACGCCCACTCGGCCCTGAATGGCGTCGATGATGCGCTGGTTGGCTTGGTGAGGCACGACCAGTTTGAGGTCTTCGACTCGGATTCCTTCTCGGTCGCAGACGCGATTCAGGCTGGCCACCATCGTGCGCACCGCCTCGCTGAAGACCTTGCGGCCTTTCATCTGGATATAGCCGTCATGCAGCAAGGGCACCGATAGCGTGCTGCCGTCCTCGCCCTTTGCAGAAACCTCCGGCCGATACAAGCGAGCCTTGGCCTTGTCGAAATGACCTTCACCATAGAGAACGGTCGCCGACGACGCGTCCCCGAACAGAATGGCCGTGTCGAAATCGGCTGGATCCAGCAGCGGCGAGAGCACTTCGGCCGTAACCAGCAGAACTCGGCCGTGTGGCATGCTTTGAAGATAGTCGTAGCCCGCCTGGAGGGCGTACAGGTATCCGGAGCAGGCGGCATTAATGTCAAATGCCTGCGCCATCGATTCGCCTTTGCCGTTTGACAACGCGTTCAGGATCTGACAGGCCATCGATGGTGTTACGGACGTGGGGCTCGTGGTGCTACAGATCAGCAGGTCCAGGTCATCGACGATCAGGTCTTCCGAATCGAGCAGTTTCCAGCATGCTCGGGCGGCCATCTCGACGGCATTTTCGCCGTTTTGGGCCCACATGCGAGTCTCGATCCCTGTTCGTCGCACGATGTCGTCCACCGACATTCCGTTGGCATTCCGGATTGCGCCCGTTCGGATGAGTTCATTGTTGGTCATCAGGCGGCTGCCGGTCACGGTCGCCACGGAAGACACGCCGACGCCAAACGGGCGACGTTCTGCGTACTCGTGAGGGATGTGGAGCGTCTCGCTGGTTGTCTTGCGCGACAGGACCGGAGTTCCACATTGCTCTTGCGTGATCGGCTTTGGGCGTTTCGACTGGGTGCCGGTGTTGATGCGCATGATAGGCGCCCCAACATCGACAACGTCGCCTTCGGAAACAAGAATCTCTTCCAGCACGCCCGATACGGGCGAGGTGATCTCGAACACGCTCTTGGTGGCTTCGAGCGATCCCAGCGGATCGCCTCGTTCAACTTCGGCACCGGACTGTACGAAGAATTCGACGACCGTCACCGTGTCGTCGGACGGCCCCGATCCGATCGCCTCGACCAAGTGAATGCCCTCTTCGCCCTTCTCGGGAGGAATCCAGCTAATGTCCAGATTCAGCAACTCGGCGGCCGTGCTCAGCACACGACTGAACGACGGCATGACCTCGATTTGATTGGCGAAATTACACGGGATGTGCGTATCGGGGCGGGTCACTCGCCGCATGGCGACCGGGACACGTGTCTGCTGGGCGACGGTTGCCAGGATCTCGCCGCCCAAGCCGCAGGTGTGATTGTCCTCGTGGACGACCACCAAACGCGCGGTCTTCTCGGCCGAAGCCAGCACCGCGTGGTCGTCCCAAGGCGAAATGCATCGCAGGTCCAGCAATTCGGCTTCGACACCTGCCTTGTCCAGGGCCTCCGCCACACGCGTACAGAGCAGCACCGTATTGCCCCAGCCAACCAGGGTGATGTCGCGACCAGCTCGAACCTTGCGGGCCGTTCCGATGGGAACAAACTGGCGATCCACGTCGGCCGACGTTGTCAGGTCCTGGTTGTTCAAGAGGCTTTTCGGATAAAGGAAGACAGTTGGACGTTCCGAATCGAACGCCGCATTCAGCAGACCTGCTGCGTCCGCCGCCGTCGATGGCATGAAGACATCCAACCCGGGAGCATGAGCGATCACGGACTCCTGGGTCTGCGCGTGATACGGGCCCAGCCCGGGGCGATAGCCCCCGCACGCAATCATCACGATAACCGGAGCATTCCACTGGCCGGCCGTGCGCCAGTGAAGCATGGATAGCTCCGACACAAGCTGGTTATATCCCAGTGGCAGGAAATCGGCGAACTGGATGAACGCCACCGGTCGCTGCCCCGCCAAAGCTCGACCAATCGCCGTGCCGATGATTGTCGATTCGGTCAGAGCCGAATTCATGACGCGGCCGGGGTACTGGGTGCTGAGGCCCTTGGTCACGCCGAAGACATCGCCCTTCGGATCCTCGATATCCTCGCCGAACAGGACAAGTCGCGGGTCGCGAGCCAGTCGATCGCGCAGGACCTCGCGCATGGCATCGCGCATGATGAGCTGCAGCCCATCCTTCGTGCCTCGCCGCTCGCGCGATGGGTGTGTCAGTTCGACCTTCAGCGGGCGTTTGGCGTCGAAGACGGGTTCCGGCTCCGGTCCGTTCGCGGATTCCTCCTCGGCCGCTTCGACCTCGGCTTTCACTTGGCAGCGGACTTCATCCAATTCCTCTCGGGACCATCCGTGTTCCAGCAGCCATTCTTCGAACAAGGGAATCGGGTCGCCCGTCTGACGCGACTGCTCGATGTCGGCCTGGTCACGATAGATCGAATGATCATCGGCGTTGGTGTGACTGGTAAGACGCTCGATGTCGTACACGACGACAGCCGGTCGACGATCGTGCCGGATCTGCGCTGTAATGCTTCCGAAAGCCTCGAAGGCCACGTCGACATGACGCCCGTCGACAAAGCGGACGGGCATGCCGAACAACTGATCGCCCTGTCCGTCTGGGAGCGAAAAGAAAGTGCGTCCTGTCGTCTCGGTAGAAATGGCGAAACGGTTGTTCTGGACCACGAACAGTACGGGCAACGAGTTGCGGACCGCCTCGGCGCAAGCCTCGAGGAATTCTCCCTGTTGCGTCGTGCCATCCCCGACGCCGCAATACACGATGGGCGCGGCGTCCTGGTCCTTGACCGCTGCCGCCACGCCGACGGCCTGCAATGGGCCATTCCCTACGGGGGTTGTCATGCTCAGCACATGCAGCGATGGGTCGCTACAGAATCCGGACATCCGCCGGCCGTGTGAGGAGGAGTTGTTTTTGCAGTAAAAGTTGTCGAAAAACGCACGAGGAGGAACGCCGCGAGCGAGAAGCAGGGCCTTGTCGCGATAGTGGCAGTGTAGCCAGTCTTCGGCGATCAAGTGCGGCGCCAGACTTGCCGTGGATTCGTGGCCGCTGGTTGCGACGGTAAAGAAAGCCTCGCCGCGATTGGTGATGGCCAACTCCATATCGTCAATGCATCGGGCGGCGAGCATCGCTCGGTAGAGAGCCAGTTGCTGTTTCCGATCCATAACAGGTTCTCACCGTAGGGAGACCGGCGCAGGTACTAGTGGTCCGTCAAACCGAAGACAGCAGGCTTCCTATTCGGCCTCTGGCCTACGGCGACAGGCGGGGGATCCAGACCCAGCATGTCGAACCTGTTCTGACAATCCACTAATGCGGCTAAGCCGTTCCGGTTGACACCTTTCAACTTCGAAATGCAATGGAGGCGGTGATTCCCAGCCTACATTCCAGCCTACAGAGTCCGCCCAAACAAGTTAGGGATTATAAGCGGTTTCCAACAACAAAGGAAGATGCGCGTTGGGCCGCATCGTCCCAAAAAGATGTCACGTGCAATGCGACAAGGTGTTTGCCTGGGACTAAGTGCGTTTGCTCGGTGATAGTGCCGCGTATATTGAAGATGACCGGAGGCAGAGTCCGGGCTGATGGCAGCTCCTTGCCAGCGAGCGTCGCCGTGCGGTCTATCGTGAGGCATTTGGTGCCGCAGCGGTCCCATTTCTTGGGCGGTCTGCTTCTCTGGTATGTATCGGCAACTTCGCCTGTAACGGTTACACCGGTCACGACAAGTTTCTGGATGATTCCGGCTTGAATGAGGAAATCGACTGGAAATGCCGGGTAACGTATACGCTATCATTTGGCGGCCCGTCGATTAAAAGGGGTATCCTGGGGTATGCAAGCAACGCAGGGAATGTAGGATATATCAGGGAGGATGTCGCATATTCGGGGAGATTGTAGGAACTTTTTGCGATTTGCAGCGTCAGAACACACCGGAAGCGGTCTATTCCGTCTGGGTGCAAATTGTTTGAAATTCCTGCAGCCTGTAAGTACGCTGTATCTAGGCATTTACGTTTTTGGTGCATCTTTCCCAGACATCAAATCGGGGATCTGATCCCGTTCAAGTCGTACGCGAATCAGGAAAAAAGCAATGAGTCAGAAACGCCGCAGTCTTGTTCGCCGTCGGAAGACCCAGGGTAAACGACGCAAGTCCAATGGACGCTCACGCTTGCTGTCCCCCGAGCGGCTTGAGGAAAGGACGCTGCTGGCCGGTGATCTATTGGCGAGCGGCATGACTCCGTGGCAGAATCCTTTTCTCCCGACGGACGTCAATTACGACCTTGAAACCACAGCATTGGATGCTCTGATTCTGATCAACAGCCTCAACCAATCGGGCTCGCACAGCTTGGCGTCCACCTCGGTTGGCGCGGGGCTGTCCGGTGGCGACAGTGAAGGCGAAACCGGTACGAACTCGCAATTTATGGATGTGAACGGCGACAGCTTCCTTACTCCGCTTGATGTACTGGATGTCATCAACACGATCAACAATGCGGAGGGCGAGGGCCAGACGATTACCTTTCTGCATTCACTGACGGACCTGAACGGCGACCCCCTTCCGGACCTGGATAACGATGGTATTCCGGAGATCATAGCTGGTCAGGAGGGTATTTATCAGCTACGGGGCAGGGACTCGCGCAGCCCCCGGTTTGGCATTTTTTCGTCCTATTTGAATCTGGACTTTGTCCAGGGGCTGATTACCACCGCCTACCAAGAGGTGCAGACCGCTACCATTAACGCGGCTGCGAATGGCGGTAGTTTCACACTGCAGTGGGGAGCTGGTCCGGGCAGTGTCTCATCCGAAATCGATGTTGGATCCGACTATCAATTCAATCAACAGACGCAGGAATGGAAGGCCCAAGCAGGTCTGCTGAGCGTGTCCAGTGGCGAGCGTGCCGCTATGGTGCAAGCCGCGGTAGAATCGATTACCGGCCTTGACGCAACCAACGTCGAGGTCGCCCAGACCGCGTATCTCACGTACGACATTACGTTCACGGGAAACCTTGCGAACGGGGACGTCACGAATATGGTGGCCCAGGAGGTCGCGGGGAAAGAACTCCGGTCCGGGATGGATATTGACGGTGTAGGCACGGACATTCCGGGGAACCCGGTTAACGTAATCGAACGGATTGCTGCAGATCCCGACAGCAACCCCTCTTTCCTGTCGGCGGCGAATAGCGCCGCTAATCTGGCGATTGGGGCGGAAAACCGAACTTATACGTTTGCATTCCAGGGTTTCTTGGACAAGCAGGGGCCGACACCTGGGCTGAATAACATCGGAGCCACCGCGAGGCTGATTCAGGTGGGCAACACGTTTGAAATCGACTGGGCACCTGGATGGGGCCCCGGCAGTACCCATCTGATCTACGCCGTGCGGTTCATGGCCGACAATGCAGGCAGATTAACCTTTACGTTGGGACCACCCGTAGCCGCCCCAGGCGATAACGACACTCCGGA
Organism: uncultured Pirellulaceae bacterium; assembly: GCA_964623055.1. Classification (GTDB taxonomy): domain Bacteria; phylum Planctomycetota; class Planctomycetia; order Pirellulales; family Pirellulaceae; genus JADHUC01. The sequence continues at coordinate 12,269 of CAZURK010000137.1, read as the reverse complement.
CGAGGTAACGGTCTGGCCTTCGCCACAGGCTCAACAGGGCGCCCAACTGAACCTGTTCCCGCTGCGCATGGGCGAGGTAGAGTTCCCGGTTGCGCTTGACCTGGACATTGTCGAACTTGCCACGGCCGTGGACGACACTGCGCCTACACCGCCGGCTCTGATTCTGGAGGATTCGGGACAGACGTTCATCAACGTGCTGGCCAATGACACGGTCGCCAGCGGCACGCCAACCCTTGAGAGCATCGTCACCCAGCCGGCGCCAGGGGAGGGAACGGCAGGTGTAGTCGGTTCCCAAGCTGCCTATCAGACAAGTGCGAACTTCGCCGGCCAGACCACGTTCGTTTATCAAATGAGCGACGGTGGAGTCAATACAGACAATGGCACCGTGACCGTCGACGTCACGCCGGTGAACGACGCCCCGGAATTCACGCCTCAAAGCAGTACGATTACGATTGACGAAGACGCCGGGGCGCAGACCGTCAACAACTGGGCAACGGGAATCCGGCCTGGTCCAGCGACTGCGGTCGACGAAGCCCAGCAGGTTTTGACGTTCAACGAAACGCTTGTCCCCGGCGGAGGCAATTTACAGGCGGCTGATTTTGTGTCCCTGCCGTCCGTCGACGAAACCACCGGTGCCCTGACGTTCGAGGTGGCGCCAAACGTGAATGGCGAGGCCGTTGTCGCAATCACACTAAGCGACGATGGCGGGACCGCCAACGGCGGTGTGGACACGTCCGCGGCGCATACGTTGACTATAACGGTGGATCCGATCAATGATGCACCGGTCAATTCCGTTCCAGGTGCTCAGACGGTTGACACGGACAATCTGCCGTTGGTTTTCTCGACGGCCAACGGGAACGAGATCTCTGTCGATGATCCAGAGGACAAACCGCACGCTCCCGGCGGTGACGTCACAGTTGAAGTCAAATTCTCGGTGGATTTTGGGACTCTGACAGTCACCAACACCGGCGGTCTGGACAGTGTCACCAACAACAACTCGCCGACTGTCACGATCAGAGGTACGACTGCGGCGGTCAACACGACCCTGGCATCCAGCCTCGAGTACACGGGACCGGTAGGGCCGGACACATTGACCGTCACGACTGACGATTTGGGCAACGAGGACAAGAACGGCGCCAGCGCTTTCCTGACCGACACGGATACAGTCGCGATCAACGTTGTGCCACCGACACGGCCCTTTGCCAGCGGCGATCAGGAGACGGTCAACGAGGACAGCGGCGCCACCGTGATTGATGTCCTGGCTAATGACTACGATGTCAACAGCAGCCAGCCGCCCGGCCCCACCGTGACGATCAAGGGCGTCGTCCAACCGCCGGCCGGCGAAGGAACGGTGACGATAGCACCGGACGAGAGATCGGTCACCTATACGACCGACCAGGACTTCAACGGCACGACCACTTTCACGTATACGATCGAAGACACGATTACGCCCAACGACGGACCGAGCATCGGCACAGTGACCGTGACGGTCAATCAGGTGAACGACGCGCCGACTTTCGCAGCCGTTGACCCACCGCAGGTGAACGAGGACGCCGGCCCCCAATCTGTGGCCTGGGCCGCGTTTAATGCTGGGGCGCCGCACGAAGCCGGCCAATCCGCCCTGCAGTATACCGTCCAGAACGTGAGCAACCCCAATCTGTTTGCGGCGGGTCCGTTGGTCGCAACCGACGGAACGCTGACCTATACACCGGCAGCCGATGCCAATGGTAGTTCGACGTTCGATGTGCTCGTGCAAGACGATGGCGGCACCGATTTTGGCGGCAATGATACCTCGACTGCCCAGGAATTCACCATTACTGTCAACGCAGTGAACGATGCACCGACCTTCACGGTCAGCCAACCTGCGGCCGTAAACGAGGACTCTGGGGCGCAATCGGTTGCATTGGCCACGAATTTCGATCCGGGGCCGGATGACGAGGAGAACGAGCCTCAAAGCCTTGTCGGCTACACCGTCGCCAATGTAAGCAACCCCGGACTGTTTGCGGCAGGTCCGGCCGTCGCACTGGATGGGACGCTCACGTACACACCGGCACCCGAGGCCAATGGGACTTCAACGTTCGAGTTGACCGCGCAGGACGACGGTGGCACGGCTCTCGGCGGTGTTGATACCTCGGCGGTCCATAGTGTTACCATCACGGTTAACCCGGTGAACGATACTCCGGCCTTCACGGCCAACGATCCTGCGGCCGTGAACGAGGACGCGGGACCGCAGTCGATTGCCAATTGGGCGAGCAATTTCGACCCCGGCCCGGCCAACGAGAACTCGCAGCAAGTGCTGCAGTACAACGTCAACGTTGTGGAGAATCCGGGGCTGTTTGCCACCGGGCCCACGGTGGCAACGAACGGGACGTTGAGTTACGAGACCGCGCTGCATCAATACGGCGAGGCGAAGTTCACGGTGGCCGTGCAAGACGACGGTGGCACGCCTTTCGGCGGTTCCGATACATCACCCAACCAGACGTTTACGCTGACGGTCAATTCGGTTAACGACGCGCCCGTGAACTTGATCAACGGCGATCACGACTTTTCGGCTAACGACCAGTCGACCGACGACAATGTGGACCTTCCCCTCAATGCCCAGAACGGCAACTTGCTGACGGTGACTGACGTAGACCACAACGGCGCCGATACCTATCAGACCGACCTGATGATCACCAACGGCACGCTCAGTCTTGGCACGCCCCCGGCCGGCGTGACCGTGACCGATGTGAACGGTGATGGCACCCACCTGCGAATCACCTGCACGGTTGCCGAGATCAATGATACGCTTGATGCATTGGTCTACAGTCCGACACCCAATTTCATCGGCGAAGGGGTGTTGACGATCACGACCCGTGACGGCGGTGCATCGGGTGCGGGTGGCGAAAAGACCGACACGGATTCGCTGACCATCACGGTCGCGCCGTTCAACGATCCGCCGGATGCCGTAGACGACAATGTCACAACAGCCGAGGGCGCGGCGACTACTTTCAACGTTATTGCCGGCGCCGGAGCCGATTCGGCGGGCCCGAACGAGAACGCTTTCCAGGACATCGACGTGGTTGGGTTCGACACAACGGGCACGGTGGGCACGGTGCAGTTGCTGAACGCCGAGACGGGCGAATTCAGTTACACGCCGCCGGATAGTGACTTCTTCGGCCAGACGACGTTCATTTACACGATTCAGGACGATGGCCAGTCGCGCATCAACGGCGTCATTCAAGACGACTTCAAGACAGACGACGCAACTGTGACGATCACGGTCACGGAGGTGAACGACAATCCCGTGGCCGCGGACGATTTGCAGTTGATACCGCCGTTCCCCCAGCAGGGTGAGGAGCACCGGTTCCCCGTGGGCGACGTGCTGATCAACGACTTGCCCGGACCGCCGAACGAGAACGGCCAGACCTTGCGTGTGATCGCTGTGGGCGTCTCGACCAAGGGTGTCAATGTGTGGTTGGATGACAAAGGCACGCCGAATGACTTTACCGACGACGAAATCGTGTACACGGTGCCGGCCGGGTTCGACCACGTGGACGACTTCACCGTCACGATCAGCGACAATGGGACTACCGCGGGACAACTGGACGAGAAGACCAACCAAGCGACGGTGACCGTCCGCGACGTGGTGCCCAGCAATGTTACGGGCTACGTCTTCGATGATCTGAACGGGAACGGCCGGAAAGACGCTGGCGAGCCGGGTATCGGGGGCGTCAAGATCGAACTCGACGGACAGAGCCTGGTTCCCAACAGCCCGCTCGTTCACGAGGAGACGTTGACCGACGAGAACGGCTACTACGAATTCCGCGGTGTCCTGCCGAATATGGCTGGCTTCAGCTATACGATTACCGAATGGCAGCCAGCGCAATTCGCCGATGGAGACGAGTGGGCATGGGCCGATCCCCAGGACGCGAATGACGTGGAGGAGGCGACGGACGCCATCCCCGCGAATGACGAGATAAGCGTCGCGCTTCCGTTGCTGGGCTACCAAGACGGCGGCAACGACAATAACAACTTCGGCGAAATGGGGCTCGTGTCCGAATTGTCCTCGGTGGACTACCGGGATCTGCTGAATTCGGACGGACAACAAAACGGAATCATGGACATGGGGCTCATGTTCGCGGTCGATGCGAACGGTAATCTCCAGTGGAAGGTCAACGTTGGTGGCTGGAAGTATCAAAGTCCGGGCGTCGTATCCGCCTCGGGCGTTTACGAGAATGCCGCGGTTACGGCGACCAACGGAAAGTCGTTGCGGATCACCGACACCAAGACGGGGCAGGTTCACGTCATCACTTTGGGTGACCGCGTTCGCTGGAAAGCCGCGGGAACCAGCACCGTATATCGTATTTTCGGTGCGGCGGATGATTTTGGCCTGGATGTGTACAGTGCAGCAACGCCTGGAGGCGAAGGCGAAGCAATCACCGAGGACCAAACCGTCGAGATGCTGGCTGCCGCCGGCGATGCGGCCCAGTACGCTGCGGCTGTGGACGCAGCGTTTGCAGAGGCGGCCGAAATGAGTGCCTAACGACTCGATCTTAGGCACGGAACCTCATCATCATACATCCTACTGTTCGCCCGGTCGCGCAAAGCGGCCGGGCGTTTTCGTTTTCGCACGCCGATCCGAGCATAGCCGGATGGCGCCACTTCGGTGATCGATTGAAGCCTGAAGCGCAAGCGAAGCGACGAGTTGCGCCGTTCGATCTTCGCTTGCGCTTCAGTCTTCCATTCCCACGCTCAGCCCGCCAGAGTGGCGCTATCCAACTAGGATGACCCCTTGGCCTCCCTCTCCAGGCAGCGGCCGATCTGGCGGACTGCTTGACGCAGGCGGTTTTCGTTTTCTACCAGAGCCAACCGCACATAGCCATTTCCGGCCTCGCCGAAACCGCTGCCGGGGCTGACGGCCACGTCGCCTTTCTCCAGCAGCATCATGGCAAAGTCCATGGTATCCATCTCGCTCGCCCACGGTTCGGGCACTTTCGTCCAAAGGAACATGCCCGCTTTCGGCACATCGACGTCCCAGCCGATGCGCCGTAGGCCCTCGGCCAGAACATCGCGACGCCGCTGATAGATAATGGACTGAGCTTCGACAGCGGCCTCTGTGTGACGCAAAGCCACGATCGCGGCGATTTGGATGGCCTGAAACATCCCGTAGTCGTAGTAGCCTTTGATGATGCCAAGACCACGCAGCATTTCGGCGTTACCGCAGCAAAAGCCGACTCGCCAACCGGCCATGTTGTAGCCTTTGCTCATCGTCGTGAATTCGACGCCCACGTCGATGGCACCGGGTGCCGCCAAAAAGCTGGGCGGCCGGTACCCGTCGAAAGCCACGTCGGCATAAGCGAAATCGCTGATCACCATGAATCCGTAGCGCTTGGCAAGCTTAACGACTTCGACGTAGAACTCGGGCTCGACCGTCACCGTGGACGGGTTATGCGGATAGTTGATGATCAGCAGCTTGGGTGCCGGGTACAGATGCTGGCAGGTGTAGGCGATGTTCGAAAGGAACCTCTCATTGTCTGCCACCTCCAACGCGATCACGTTGCCGGCAGCCAGCGCGACGGCGTACATGTGTACGGGAAAATAGGGGTTGGGCACCATCGCCGTATCGCCAGGGCCCATCAGCGCGAGGCACATGTGGCTGAACCCTTCCTTCGAGCCGAGGCATACCATGGCCTCGCTCTCCGGGTCCAATCTGACTCCGTATCGCGTCAGGTATTTGGCGGCTACCTCGCGGCGCAAGTTCAGAATGCCATTTGACTTACTGTAGCCGTGGTTGCGCGGGTCCGCGGCGGCTTCGTCCAGTTTCTCGATCACAATCGGATCCGGCGGTTCGGACGGGTTGCCCATTCCCAGGTCGATCACGTCGAAATTGGCAACACGTTTCTCGTATAGGAGGTTGTTGATCCGCCCGAACATGTACGGAGGCAGTCGACACACACGCGACGCCAACTGCACCTGGAAAGGCTTGTCCGGCTCGCCGCCGTCTATTGATTCGTTCTCTGATGTCGCCGAGGGCTGTGTGGCCATTCTTATATCAATCATCAGTGCATCCAACGCCACCATGCGCACTATGTAGGATGGACCTCCAAGTCCGTCCACGGTCGAACACGGAAGCCCGACCTACCTTGGTTGCGGCTCCACCGTGTCAGGGGATAAGACGCCATATGTTCCTGTCATCATGGCTGCCGAGTGAATTCCACATGTCAGAATAGCGTGAATTGTCGGATTGGGAAACCGCTGTCTACGGTTGCGAAGCCATCGAGAACTTGTTCTTCTGGGGAATGTTGTGTTTTTGGGCGATTCAGGCTCGCTGGGAGGTGTGGCGATGGAGGCACTATTGGGCGTTGTGTGCATAACCGTGTTTCTCTTCCTGCTGGTGGGCATCGCAGGGGCCATGCTGTTCGGCGATCAGTCATCACGGTCCAAGTGAATTCTGTCTTGTCTTTGGGCCCGCACGCAGGGTAAAACACCACGTCCGATTGACGCCGATTCTGAGTCTCTCTGGGAAGGGTCCCTCGTGAACACATCGCTTCAGGAACGTCTGGAAGCCATTCTCGCGTCCCCCAGCTATCGCCTGGCAGAGGAGGACGTCGAACTGTTGCAGCGCGACGAACTGCGTCCGACACGCGTGCAGTTGGAACTGCTCAAGTGCGAGTTAGGGCTCAAGAACCAGAAGATCAACTCGACCATCGTGGTCTTCGGCGGAACACAGGTTGTGGAACGCGAACCCGCACTCGAGCGGCTGCAGGCGGCCAAGGACGCGTTGGCCGGCAGCCCGGACGATACCGAACGGCAGCGAGCGGTGGCACGCGCCGAAAGGATCGTCGCCAAGAGCGAGTACTACGACGCGGCTCGCGAGTTCTGCCACTTGGTCTCCACCGCCTGCCAGGACGAGAGCCCCGGCGACTATGTGGTTGTGACCGGCGGAGGGCCGGGAATCATGGAGGCGGCAAATCGCGGCGCATACGACGCAGGTGCAAAGTCGATCGGCCTGAACATCACCCTGCCGGCAGAGCAAATGCCAAACCCCTACATCACTCCGGGATTGTGCTTCCAATTCCACTATTTCGCTTTGCGCAAAATGCACTTCCTGATGCGCGCCAAGGGGCTCGTCGTGTTCCCCGGCGGCTTTGGCACCCTGGACGAGTTGTTCGATGCACTCACGCTGCGTCAGACTCAACGCATGCAGCAAATCCCGATTATCCTGTTCGGGCGAGACTACTGGGCCCGCGTTGTCGATTTTCAGTTCTTGGCGGACGAAGGCGTGATCGCCGACGATCACCTGGATCTGATCGACTACGCCGAAACGCCGCAGGAGGCGTGGGACATCATATCCCAATTCCACCACTACCCGCCGCTCGAGTTCTGAACAACCGCATCGCCAATGTCGAACGGGGTTGGAGTCAATCGAGAACCTGGTTGGACGGGCTCGGTACCACGGCAATCGCACAGTAGCTGCGTGTCACATCCTCCGAACTCCGGCAGGCAGCCAGCCGTTCATGACGTCGTCTGAAAGGAGGTCGTCCAGATCTACGTGCCCCAACACATGGCCCAACTCATGAAGGACTACGGTCAGCAGATCCATTCGATCTGCCGCCGGTCCGCTCGGGTCCGCTACAAGTCCTTGCGCTGATGACTGTCCGAATTCCTCGCTCGCCCAGGGCGTCGCATCGACGAACCAGCCATAGCCCGCTGCATTGATGTCCAGCGTGATCGTCGTGCCCAGCGCCTCACCCAGTCGAGCGCCATGCAAATCGGCAATCCGCACTTCAACGCTTTCCAGCCGCTGAACTTCCGCTTGATCGAGGCCGGCACTCGCCCACAACGCGATTGCCTGATCGACGATCGGCGTCAGGGCCTCCGGGGTCACTTCCTCGTGCGTTGCCCCCGCCGCGAGCCCCCCGGCGGCCAGCAACGGCGTCGCAAAAGCCCAATGGCCGATCACGGGCCTGGCCGTACTGCGGATTGAATTGATGCCGAAGTCGCGGAACGTGTCGCCACCGGCGACCTTGTCCCAAACCCCGTTACCGGTTGTGTCCAGATAGAAGTACCCTTCGTTGTACATCCCAAGATTGTCGATTCCATTGCCGTACCAGTCGCCGATCGCGGGCCTACCCGTACTGCGGATTGAATTGATGTCGAAGTCGCGGAACGTGTCGCCGCCGGCGACCTTGTCCCAAACCCCGTTACCCGTTGTGTCCAGGTAGAAGAACCCCTCGTTGAACATACCCAGATCGTCCGTGCCATTGCCATCCCAGTCGCCGATCACGGGCCTACCCGTGCTGCGAATCGAATTGATGCCGAAGTCACGGAACGTGTCGCCGCCGGCGACCTTGTCCCAAACCCCGTTACCCGTTGTATCCAGGTAGAAGAACCCCTCGTTGAACATGCCCAAGTCGTCGGTACCGTTGCCGT